>JBMORF010000001.1:0-34283 GCA_049322315.1 Thermodesulfobacteriota bacterium
CCCCCCCCCCCCCCCCCCCCCCCCCCCCCCCCCCCCCCCCCCCCCCCCCCCCCCCCCCCCCCCCCCCCCCCGCACATCCTTTCCGCCTCCCCCTCCCCTACCCCATCAGTGATTTGATGCGTTCCCGGTGGGTTTTGAGTTTGGTGAGTTTTTCGGACCAGTTTTCCAGCCGTTCTTTTTCTTTTTGCACCACTTCCGGGGGGGCCTTGGCCAGGAAGTCCTCGTTGGCCATCTTCTTTTGGGCCTGGGCCAGTTCCTTGCCGATCTTTTGGAGTTCCCGGTCCAGGCGGCGGTCTTCCTCGGCAAAGTCGATGACGCCGGTCAACGGCATGTAGATTTCCACCCCGCCCACCACGGCTTTGGCTGCGGCCGCGGGGGTGGCTGCCGCATTGGCATGCAATTCCTTGATCCGGGCCAGCAGCATCAAGGACTGGCAGTGGCGCTCCAGGGCCGCCAGGGAGAAGGCGTCGCCGCTCTTCAGATATACCTCCACCTGGGAGGCCGGGGGCACGTTCATCTCCCCCCTCAGATTGCGGATGGCGGTGATGGTCTCCATCACCAGGCGCATCACCTCTTCTACTGGAGGATTGAGAAGATTGTCATCGGCCTGGGGATAAGACGCGGCCAGGATGCTGCCGGTAACACCCGGAAGCTTCTGCCAGATTTCCTCGGTGATAAAGGGCATGAAGGGGTGCAACAGGCGCAAAATGGCGCTCATCACCCGGAGGAGGACCTCCTGGCAGTGGCGGCGCGCCTCGGGGGCGTCTTTGTCATTGAGGGGGGGTTTGATGAGTTCCAGGTACCAGTCGCAGAACTCGTGCCAGATGAACTGGTAAAGGGTATTGGCGGCTTGGTCGAAGTCGTAGGCGTCCAGATGGGCCGCAGTTTCCCGGCTCACCTGCTGGAGGCGGCTTAAGATCCAGGCCTCCACCTCGGTGAGGGGTTGGTCCGGGCCAGGCGCAGCCGGGTCGTAGTCCTCCAGGTTCATGAGGGTGAAGCGGCAGGCGTTCCAGACCTTATTGGCGAAATTACGATAACCGGAAATGCGCTCCTCGGAGAGGCGGATGTCCCGGCCCATGGCGGCAAACGCGGCCAAAGAGAATCGGAAGGCATCGGTGCCGTAGGCGGCCATGAGGTCCAGGGGGTCGATGACATTGCCCTTGGACTTGCTCATCTTCTGGCCTTCCGGGTCCCGGACCAGGGCGTGGATATAGACCTGGTGGAAGGGCACTTCCCCCATAAAATGGAGGCCCATCATCATCATCCGGGCCACCCAGAAGAAGAGGATGTCGAAGGCGGTGACCAGGACGGTGGTGGGGTAAAAGAGCTTGAGTTCCGGGGTGGCGTCCGGCCAGCCCAGGGTGGAGAAGGGCCAGAGCGCCGAAGAAAACCAGGTGTCCAAAACGTCGGTTTCCTGGACCAACTGGGAGCCGTGGCACTCGGGGCAGAATTCCGGGTCTTCCCGGGGGACGATGACCCGGCCGCAGTCTTTGCAGGTCCAGGCGGGGATGCGGTGGCCCCACCAGATCTGCCGGGAGATGCACCAATCCCGGATATTGGTCATCCAATCGTAATAGCTCTTCTCCCAACTGGCGGGGATGAGCTGGGTGCGGCCGTCCTGGACCGCCTGGAGCGCGGGTTCCGCCAGGGCCTTGATGGCCACGAACCACTGCTTGGAGATCAGCGGCTCCACCACGGTGCGGCAGCGGTAGCAGTGGCCCACGGGCACCTGGTAGCGCTCCTTTTTTTCCAGTAAGCCGTCGCTTTTCAGGTCCTTGACGATTTTCTCCCGGCAGCCGAAACGGTCCAGACCCCGGTACTTGCCGGCCTCCGCGGTCATCAAGCCTTCTTCGTCAATGACCTTGATGGCGGGCAGGTGGTGGCGCCGGGCCACCTCGAAATCATTGAGGTCGTGGGCCGGAGTGATCTTCAGGGCCCCGGTGCCGAATTCCATCGATACGTAAGGGTCGGTGATGATCGGAATCTCCCGGCCCAGAACCGGGAGGCGCACCTTGGCCCCGTGATAAGCCTGGTAGCGCTTGTCTTCCGGGTTGACCGCCACCGCGGTGTCACCCAGGAGGGTCTCCGGCCGGGTGGTGGCCACGGTGAGGGCGCCTTCTTTGCCCACCAGGGGATACTTGATGTAATAGAGGTAACCGTCGTGGGGGTCGTGCTCCACCTCCAGGTCAGCCAGGGCCGTGAGGCAGCGGGGGCACCAGTTGATGATGTAGTCGCCCTGGTAGATCAAGCCCTCTTCATAAAGGCGGACGAAGACCTCCCGCACCGCCCGGGAAAGGCCCGCGTCCATGGTGAAGCGCTCCCGGCTCCAGTCGCAGGAGCAGCCCAGGCGCTTGAGCTGGTTGATGATGGCGCCGCCGGAGGTCCCCTTCCATTGCCAGACCCGGTTGATGAAGGCCTCCCGGCCCAGCGAATGCCGGTTGACGCCTTCCGCGGCCAACATCCGCTCCACCACGTTCTGGGTGGCGATGCCCGCGTGGTCGGTGCCCGGCATCCACAAGGTGTCATACCCCTGCATGCGCTTTAAACGGATGAGAATGTCCTGAAGGGTGTTGTTCAGGGCATGGCCCATATGGAGCGAGCCGGTGATGTTGGGGGGGGGGATAACGATGCAATAGGGGGGCCTTTTGCCATCGGCCCGGGCCCGAAAGAGCCCGGCTTCTTCCCAATAGGCATACCATTTGCCTTCGATTTTTTGGGGATCGTAAACTTTATCTAAGATTTCCGCCATTTTTAACGTTTTCCATGTTGCGTTTTTCGTTTTCCGTTCCGGGGATGCGCGTTTCAGCCTCAGTTAGAAAAGGAAAACGATAAAAATCAAGATGTCATCCATATATTTTAGCCGGAAAAGACAAGACCTTCGGCCCCGCCATTTCCGGCCGCGATAAAAAGTTCAATAATAAATTTTATAATAGTGGCGCTGGAATAACAGCCCCCGGAGGTTAAATTTCTTCTGCCAGGCTCTTTTTCAAGGCCTCGACCTCCCGGCTCACCACCTGGGAGGCTATTTCCGGGAAGAGCTCCCGGCACAGCCTTTCGGCGATTTCCAGGACCACCTCCCGGACAATCTGGCGAATTTGGTCTTCATTCAAGGATGCCTGGATCTGCTCCCGGGCTTCTGCCACTGCCGAGGCTGGGGCCGCCGGGGGCAACTCCAGCTCGGGACCCAGCTCAAACTCAGGCTCCGGAGCCGGCTCCGGCTCCAGTTCCACCTCAGGCGCAGGGGCGGCGACGGCCTCTTCAGGGGACTCTTTTAAGGAAGAGAGAAGATCATCCAGGGAGGATTCTTCTTCTTCTCTTCTTCCTCCTGGTTCATCTTTTTCACCAGCGGCAGGTTCGGCCTCGCCCCCCTGGGAAAGCAAGGCCTTCAGATCCAGGGAATCCAGTTCATCCATCTTAGAGGAGATTTCGATGACCGTTTCACTGGCTCCTTCTTCCAAAACCTCGGTGAGTTCAATGACCTCATCTGCGGCAGCCTGGGGCTCGGATGGCAAGTTTTTTTTCTTGGGGTCAACCATGAGCCTTGTCCTTTATGGGAGATTAATAGCCCTGATCCTGCAATCAATTATCATCTTATTGCGGCCTAACCGCAGGAAAGGCGGCGCTCAGGTTAGAACCTGGAAGAGACTCCTTCGGTTGCCTTTTCTCGAATAAGGCGCCGCTGCCAGTCATTATATGGTTAAGTTATTAAATTTTAATCAAATTTGTTAACATGGCCAATCATAAATGTCAAGGGTTTGGTTTCCAGGACGTTTCCATCTTTTCATACCAATTCGCATTCAAAGGACGTTGAACTGTAGGGGCGAACCTTGTGTTCGCCCGTGGCTCCAGGGCGAACACAAGGTTCGCCCCTACGTATAGTATCTTTTTGACTGCAACTCGGTATCGGCTACTTTTTAAGGGAAGGATTAGGGGCTAAGGGTGAGGACAGAGCCTCCCAACTTAGCCCCGCTAAATTCAAAAGGCAGGATAGAGGAAGGTGAGGAACAGCACCAGAGCCATCACCGCCAAGCGGTAATAAGCAAAGGGTTTGAAGGTGTGCCGCTGCAAAAAACGGAGCAGGTATTTGATGGTAAGATAGCTGGAAATAAGCGCGGCCAGAAAGCCTAAAGCCGCAGCGGTTTTCGAGAGGTCCTCCGGGGGGGTCTTGAGCCAATGGGGCAGATGGTGCAAGCCGGCGCCGGCGATGATGGGGGTGGCCAGGAGAAAGGAGAAGCGGGCCGCAGCCTCCCGGGTGAAGCCCAGGAAGAGGGCGCAGGTCATGGTGATGCCGCTGCGGGAGACCCCGGGCATGATGGCCAAAGCCTGGGAAAGGCCGATGAGCACCGCGTCGAATATGGTGAGGCGGGAGAAATCCCGGTGATGACGGGCCACCTTCTCCCCCACCAACAAGAGAACACCCACGGAACCCAGGAGCAGGGCGATGTGCAAGGGGTCCCGGAAAATGGTTTCCGCCTTTTTTTCCAAAAGCAGGCCCGCCAGGCCGCCGGGGATGGTGGCCACCACCAGGTAGAGAAAGAGGTAGCGTTCCCCCACGTTTTGGGGGGAGGGCCGCACCAGGGCGTGGGCCATGGCCAGCCAATCACGCCAGAAAAACCCCACCAGGGCCGCCAGGGTGCCCAGATGGAGGAGGATGTCGAAACTCAAGCCGGCTCCGGGCAGTTTGAGGTAGTGTTCCAGGAGGGCCAGATGGCCGGAGCTGGAGATGGGCAGGAACTCGGTGAGGCCCTGGACCAGACCTAAGAAAATGGCAAATAGAGGGTGCATCGGTAGTATTTAGCACGCAGGAGGGGAAAGGGCAAGGGTTGTTGACTAAGCTTTTGTCTTAAATTAGCAAGAAATATTTCAATATTTCTAAAGTATCGATATCCTTCTAAGCCATTTAGAGATATTATCAATATTTGGTTTGCAACTAGCTATCCTTTCTGCGTAGTTTACAATACGATTAATCTTAATATCTTCCATTATTTCAATTCCATTAATATCTAGAAAAGTAAAAGCAGCAACCATACCTGTTCTCTTATTACCATCACAAAAAATATGGTCCTTGATGATATAGAACAGATAAGCTGCTGCTTTCTTAAAGATACTTGGATATCTCTCTATTCCAAAAATTTCTTGAATTGGAGCTGATAAGAGGTACCCGAAAGAATTGTCATTTTTTATATTGCAAACACCCTTATAATATGATCCCCCAAAGGATAAAATCATATCATGATTTATAGATATGATTTGCCCCCTTGTTAGATAGATCATCTGTCAGACAATTCTTCCCAGGCTTCTTTAAAACGTACTTTATATTTTTGAACCGCTTTATCAACTATCTTTTGTGGATCTGGCCTTTCTTTACAAGAAGCTAACCATGGCTCAATAGTTCCCGTAGCCCAAAAATTAACATCAAAAGTACCATTGACATCAGACATTATTTTATTGTTGATTAGCGAGTTAAGCATACGATGACTCCTTATTCCTTTATTGCCCACAACTTGCGTTTTGCCCATTCAAAATTATTGGGTGTCACTACAGCAATATCAATATCCCCACCACAAAGTGGTGGACCCGGTCCAAACCTAAATCGTCCAATAACAACTTGCACAGCATATTCGGCATAATCAATTGCATCTTGAAGTGGCATACCATCAAATATAATTAATAACTCGCTTACCGCATCTTGAACCCATTTTTCAATTATTTTTTCATCCACACCGCGTTTAACGAGTACTTCCAGTGATTCAAAATCATAACCTTTAAACAATCTCACAAGAGCGTCTATCTGACCAAACCAATTAGACCCAAAAGACGGTCTCCCATCAGGGTTATCTGGTCGAACTTCTTCCCATTTTTTACTTTGGGGAAAGTTATAAAATAATGTATCTGGAAAAAATTTATCAGCTGAATATCCTCCAATAAATAGACCCAACTGTGGTTTTATCTCTGTTTGATATGCTGCATCATAACGCTTTTTTATAAAAAGTAACAACTCATCGGCAATCATTTTAACATTATATAATTTATTTTTGGCTTTACTTTCATATCCGTACTCAAATTCCATAATTAAACTTTGTAAAGATCGATCACCAATGCTTCCTGACCCCCAATTCATAATACCGATAGGATAATCTTTAAAACGTGTAACCTTATTTGCATATTGAAATGTCTGAATAATGCCTTCTGCTTCGCCTTGAGGGGTTCTGATTGTCCCCGAAAGCATCACAGCACTATCAGCTGCAAGAACTAGACCTTCCGCCACCTTGACGCTCACGCAAATTGTCATTTATTTCCTTCCTCAAAATAATCTGAAAGCAGACATAGGAAAATAGCCAAAAGAATCTCCTTTGAATATCGGTATAAGTATCTTAATTAATTAATATACCAGATTTTTGATAACATATTGTGAAAAATATCCTATATACATAATCTGGCTTTTACCACTCTATCCAACTGTATGTCAAAATAATTCTTTCTTACCTCTTTTCAATGCATGGGGCATTTTTCTAGAAGGCAAATTTTTCAGACAGTGGGAACAGAGGGACTTTTGCCTCCATGTATGAATAATATTTAATAGATCAAATAGGTTTTCAGAGGGCAAAATTTAAATTTGGAGACCACTGGTTCCCCCATCAAGGAGATTTTACGATGCGGGCGGTGATGGTGGCAGGGCGGATGCGCACCAGTTCAAGAGAAGAGGGCAGATTGACGGAAACGTTGAGGCGATGGCGGCCGGGGGACAGATTACTGGTGTCCACCGCCGCCTTCAGCTCGGCTGGTTTCAGGTTCCTCAGCTCCAGCATAGGCCCCTTTAGAGTGAGACTCACCTTAGAGGGGCTGAGATGGGCCTTTTGCGGCACGGCCTCCACCAGCACTCCGAAGATATTGCGGGTGATTTTCTTGGGTGCCACCTCGACGTCCACCAAAATGGGAGACTGATCCTGAAGGGCCAGGTGCAGGTTCTTTAAATCCAGTTCGCTGGCCAAAGTGGCGCTCACCGTGAGTTGGCTCACGTCCAGAGGAATAGTAGGGAGAAACTTCAGGTCGGCAATCTCCGTAGTTGGACCTTTGATGCTGATCTGGGAGGGCCGGGCCCGCACGCCGGTGATCTCATAACCCTCCGGGGGTTTGCCTTCCAAGACCGGATGAATCTGCAAAGTCCTGACCATAGCCGTGGCCAGGGTAAGCATCAGGGGGTTGGGCTGTACCCGGGTGACCTGCACCCCCCGGGGTAAGTTAAAATTTTTGGGCCCCAGAGGTATGGCGTGGCGCCCCTTCTTATACCCGGCAAGATCGATGGTCTGGACCAGACGGGACTGGGTGAGCCTGCGGACGACGCTGCCGGGACCCATGACCCGCACCTGGAGGGAGGCGGGAATCTCACTGGTGATCATCATGTGCTGGGGCGGGTTGACCAATTCCAGAGCCATGCTCAGGGTGGTTTCGGTGGGCTCTTCCGTGCCCACCGCGGCCCACAGGGACACCGCCAGCAGCAGGGACAGGAGCTTAAGGCCTCTATTACGCCCCAAAGAACCGATAAAGCCTTTCAATCCAGGTGCCTCTTTTCCCGGCAGCGGGTTCCACCAGATCTTTTAAGGTCTGCCGTAATTGCAAGCGCGAAAGGTTGCGCAGTATCTTCCCCCCCCGGGCCAGGGAGACCTGGCCATAGGTTTCGGAGACCACCAGGGCCAGGGCGTCGCTGTGTTCGGTGAGCCCCACCGCGGCCCGGTGGCGGGTCCCCAGGGTGGGGTCCAACTCGGCGCTGGAAGACAGGGGGAGCAGACAGCCGGCGGCAATAATCCGGTCCCCTTGAATAATGACGGCGCCGTCATGGGTGGGGGTATGGGGCCAGAAGAGGGAAACCAGAAGCTCTTTGGTGACCATGGCGTCCAGCTTCACGGCCCCTTCCAGATAATCGGACAGCCCGATCTGCCGCTCCAGGATGATGAGGGCGCCGATACGCTGACTGGCCAGGGTCTCCACGGCGTCGCAAATCTCTTCCAGAACCATGGGTTCCGAAGCGTCGGCGGAGGCCAGGGCTCGTCGGCCCATGCGGCTTAAGACCCGGCGGATATCGGCCTGGAAGAGAATGATGACAATGAGGAGAAAGCTTCTGACCACGCCGTCCAGGAGCCATTCCAGGGTGAAAAGTTCCAGGCGCCTGGCCCCCAGATACAGCAAAAAAAGGAGGAACATCCCCGCCAGCACCTGGATGGCCTGGGTACCTTTGAGGAAGAGGAGGACCTGGTAGATGATGATGGCCACCAGGATGATGTCGGCGAAATCCTGCCACCGTAATTGGGTAAAATAGGTCCACATGGCTAACCCCCGGTGGCGGAGGCAGCGGGGGGCAGCTCGCCCGACTGGATAGCCGTCAAAACCGTGAGAAACTGCCGGGCATAGGCGGCGTTATGGGTGCGGACAATACGGGCGCCCCGCATCACCGCCACTCCCAAGGCGGCCAGGGTGCCGATATCCCGGACCTCGCCGTTGGGAAGATCCAGGATGCGGCCGATGAAGGCCTTCCGGGAAGGCCCCACCAGCAGGGGGCAGCCCAGGTCCGAAAACGCGTCCAGATGATTGAGGATTTCCAGATTGTGCTGAAAGGTTTTGCCGAAGCCGATCCCCGGGTCCAGGACGAGCAAATCCCGGTCCAGGCCCTGGGACGCGGCATATTCCAGACGTTCCCGGAAGAAGGCCTTGATCTCCCCCAGAAGATCGTCGTAGCGGGGCTCAACCTGCATGTCCCGGGGGCTTCCCCGCATGTGCATCAAGACCACCGGCACCTGTTGCGCCGCAGCCAGGGGGGCCATTTCCGGGTCGAAGCGCAGGGCGCTGATATCGTTGATCACCGAGGCTCCGGCTTCCAAGGCCGCCCGGGCCACCGGGGCTTTGTAGGTGTCGATGGAGATGGGGAGATCAACCTCCGCGGCCAGGGTGTCAATAACCGGAATCACCCGGCGCAGCTCCTCTTCTAAAGGCACGGGGTCTGCATAAGGACGGGTGGATTCGCCGCCCACATCCAGGATATCAGCCCCGGCCGCGGCCAGAGCCCGGGCCTGGTCCAGGGCGGAGCGGCGCTCGAAAAAACGGCCGCCGTCAGAGAAGGAATCCGGAGTGATGTTTATCACTCCCATGATCAAGGGGCGGGGTGTCTGGAGAAGAGTAGCCCAAGCCGCGCGGCGCTTACCGCTCTCCGGACTCCGGGAGGCACGGGGAGTGTTGCTCATGCTTAGGCCTGTTGGAGACTTAAGGAAAGATCGACCGCAGTGTCTGGGGACTCCTGGTCAGGCTTGGCGTCCTGGTCCTGGTACTCAGCCATGATTTTGTCTATTTCCGCCGTGTCCAGGGTTTCTTTGGCCAGCAGGGCCTGGGCCAGGGCCTGCAAGGTGGCCCGATGCGTCCGGAGCAATTCCATGGCATGGTTGGCGGCGCTGAGAACCAGGTTCTTGATGGCGCCGTCGATGAGGCGGGCCGTCTCTTCGCTGAAATCCTTGGCCTGGGCGAACTCCCGGCCCAGGAAGATATGCTCTTCCCGTTTGCCGAAGGTGACCGGCCCCAACTCTTCGCTCATGCCCCAGTTGCACACCATTTTCCGGGCTAAGTCCGTGGCCCGTTCCAGGTCGTTGCCGGCGCCGGTGGTGAATTGCTGGAAGACCAACTCCTCCGCGGCCCGGCCCCCCAAGAGGACGGTGAGAGTAGCGACCAGGTAATCCTTGGGGTAGGTGTGCCGCTCATCTATGGGCAATTGCTGGGTGAGCCCTAAGGCCCGGCCCCGGGGAATGATGGTCACTTTATGTATGGGGTCGGTACCCGGCAGGAGTTTGGCCACCAGGGTATGCCCGGCTTCATGGTAGGCGGTGTTGCAGCGTTCCTTTTCACTGAGGATCAGGCTCTTGCGTTCCGAGCCCATCAGGACCTTGTCCTTGGCCTGTTCGAAATCATCCATGGTGATCAGTTCCTTGTTAGCCCGGGCGGCAAACAAGGCGGCTTCATTGACCAGGTTTTCCAGATCGGCTCCGGAGAAGCCGGGAGTGCTGCGGGCTAAAATGGACAGATCCACGGTCTCGGCCACGGGGGTGCGGCGGGTGTGCACCTTTAAGATGGCTTCCCGGCCTTTCAGGTCGGGGATAGGCACCACCACCTGCCGGTCGAAGCGGCCCGGCCTAAGCAGCGCCGGATCGAGAACGTCGGGGCGGTTGGTGGCGGCGATGAGGATGACCCCTTCATTGGCCTCAAAGCCGTCCATCTCCACCAGGAGCTGGTTCAAGGTCTGCTCCCGTTCGTCATGGCCTCCGCCCAGACCCGCGCCCCGGTGACGGCCCACGGCGTCGATCTCATCGATAAAGATGATGCAGGGAGCGCTCTTTTTCCCCTGGATAAAGAGGTCCCGGACCCGGGCCGCGCCCACGCCCACGAACATCTCCACGAAATCCGAGCCGCTGATGCTGAAAAAGGGCACCCCCGCTTCCCCCGCAATGGCCCGGGCCAGCAGGGTTTTACCGGTACCCGGAGCGCCCACCAGGAGCACGCCCTTGGGGATTCGACCCCCGAGACGGGTGAATCTCTTGGGATCCTTCAAGAACTCGATGATCTCCGAGGTCTCTTCCTTGGCTTCCTCAATCCCGGCCACATCATTGAAGGTGATCTTGATGGTGCTCTCCGTCATCAGACGAGCCCGGCTCTTGCCGAAAGACATGGCTTTGCCGCCGCCGGATTGCATCTGCCGCATGAAAAAAATCCAGATGCCCACCAGGACCAGCATGGGGAGCCAGGAGACCAACAGGGTGGTGTACCAGGAGTTTTCATCCTTGGGCTTGGCGGTAATCTCCACCTTCTGGGACTGCAGGAGTTTGACCAGATCCGGATCCGCCGGGGCATAGCTCTTGAAAGGCTTGCCATCGGCCTGTTCTCCGGCGATCTCCTCGCCCTGGAGAGTGACCCGGTTGACTTTCCCCGCCTTCACCAGAGACAGGAACTGGCTGTAGCTGATGGTGGCGCGGGCCCGGGCATGCTCGGCGCTATTGAAATAATTAAACAGAAAGATCATTACCAGGGTGATGAGCAACCACAGGGCAATGTTCTTATAAAATGGACTTAAGCGATTATTCATTATCAACCTTGCTTTAGGTAAACAAAGGCCGCATTGCTGCTGGCTATTATTAATTTATGCTGAATAGGGGGGAAAAGCAAGTCGAATCTTAGAGTTGACCCCGGGATAAAGGGAGCGGGGGAGGACCAGCCCGGAGAGGCATACCCGGAGAAAGGACGGGAGGATGTGCGGGACCGATGTTTAAGCAGACTTCTGATCGAGGAAATGTTTCCTTAAAAAATCACTGGCTTCCGGAAAATTGGGGCGTATTTTCAGGGCCTGGTGGAAGGCGTCCAGGGACTTTTCCTTTTCCCCGAGATCGAAATAGAGAATACCCAGATTATAGTAAATCTTTTCGCTTTTAGGGTCTACTTTCAGGGCCTTATGATAGCATTCCAGGGCCTCCTGATGTTTCTGTTGCTGCCGCAAAGCGATGCCCAAGCGGTTGTAAAGTTGAATGTTTTGGGGGTCCTGAACCAACGATTCGGTGAAAAGCTTTTCAGCCTCAGCCGACATTCCGGCTTCCAGGTAGATTTCCGCAGCCTCCTGACGGCGGGAGTTGGAAAAATTGTGGCCGTTTTTCAGGCACTTCTGCAAATAGTCTTGAGCTTGCTCTTGCTCCCCGGTTTGGAGACAGATCTGTCCCAGATGAAAGAGGCGATCGGTATTTAAGGGACTTAAAGCGTGAGCCTCTTCCAGATATTGACGGGCTTCATCCAGGCGGCCGCTGCTCTCCATCAGTATCGCCAGGTTTTGGTAAGTTTTCAGATACTTGGGATTAATTTCCCTGGCCTGGGTGTAATACTCCTCGGCCTGGAGGTGATCACCCAAGACCTGGAGACACTCCCCCGCCAGGTTCAGAGTCTTGGCCTGCTTTTTATAAGGAGGTTTAAGGAGCTTTTCCAGCAATGGCAGGGCCTGATCCGGTTGTCCGGCCATCTTGAGTTTTTGGGCTTGCAGGAAAAGACCTTCCCCGCCGCTGGGACGCAGTTTCTTTCTGATGATCTCCAACAAGCGGGTTTCTAGAGCCGCAGCCTGAAAAGGCTTGAGCAGATAGCTGTCCACTTCGCTTTCCGCGGCCACCGCCACCACGTCTTCGGATACCTCCCCGGTGATCATTAAAAAAGGTGTGGTCTCAAAACGGGGGTTGGCGCGCATCACCCGCAGGAGTTCCAGGCCGTTCATCCGGGGCATGTTGATATCGCAGACCACCACGTCATAGGGGATGTCCTGGAGGATATCCCAGGCTTCCACGCCGTCGTTGGCTTCACCGATACGACCGTCAACCCCCAGCATAAGCAGCATCTGCCGGAGCATACGGCGGATACCCGGCACATCATCCACCACCAGCACGTTTAAAGGGGCAAAAAGGTGGTTGTTCCCGATTTTAGCTTGTTTGCGTTTTTTGGACGTGGCCATAGTTTTGGAGAACGCTCAGGAGCAAAATGGTTCTGATTAATCATCGGCACAGTAAATCAGAAGAATTAGAAAATCTATAAGCGAACTTAACCCCGCACCCACCTTAGGTTTAAGCTCTAGAGGCCCCCACCGGGGCAGGTTCTCTCTTAAATCTCCCAGTTATCCGCCGGTAATAAGGCCAGCAAGGCTTCCCGGGGAATGCGCCAGGGGCCGGAGCCCCATTTAATCGCCTGGAGGCGGCCATCCCGGATCATGCGATAGATGGTGCGCCGGGAGAGGGCCAGAAGCCGGGCTACTTCGTCAGGACGGAAAAACCGTTTGCTTAACCGCCATTCCATGTTTTTCTCCCTTTTTAAAAATAGGCTTTTTAGCTGGAGATGCAAAGGGGAGACCATCTTTTTCCCTCCGGGAAACCCCTTAATTTAAGCGGGAAGAAAGTTCTTCCCGATACTCTCCCCCCGGATTAATTACGGGGTGTCGGCGGCTAACCCCTAGGGGCCAGTAAATAGATCTAGATAAATCAGGGGTGGGGCCAGGGCTAAAAGGGATTTGGGGGGGATTAAAACGTCCCGTCCCGGAGAATGCAGCTTAAAGAATATCCATCCTGCCTTCCCTGGTGAAAGCCGGGGGCCACCGTGATTTACTCCCTCTCCGCCCCCTCCCGAAAAAGCACTTCCGGGACAATTAAGGACATCTGTGCCGGTGGACGCCACAGTTCTTGAAAGGCCGGGGATAAAGTCCGGCGGAGGTAAAGCAAATGGCCCAAGAACGATTGTTGCGCCCCCGGGAGGTGGCCCGGCAACTGGCGGTGTCCCGGTCCACGGTGTACCGCTGGTTTTGGGAGGGCAGGCTCCGGGGGGTGAAATTAAACGGCGGCACGGTGCGCATTTTGGAGAGCGCGGTGTTGGAGAAACTGGCGGCAGGGGATTGAGAGGCAGGGGGCAGGGGGCAGTGATCAGTGGTCAGTGGTCAGTAAAAGAAATGAAAACACATACCACTTTTATGCGAGTTAATGAGGTGGATTTGGGGGGAGGATCAGAAATTATCACTCCCATAGTCGGAAAACTCCATTCCCAAGTCAAGCGTCCCAGGTGTGCTGGAGGTTTTGGCGGTTTTCGCCTATACCCTGGTGACCATGACGGCAAACCGGAAGAGACCCAAAACCGGCAAGAGAGACCTCTACTTGGAAGAAGCCCAATCCCTTTACCTGGCCGGAAAGAGCCTGGAAGAAATTCAGCAGCTCTTTCCCGTGTCCCTATCTTCTTTACAGCGCTGGCGCCGGGAAGGCCATTGGGACGAAAAGCGCTTACAGGTGCTGGTCTCGCCCCGGTGGCTGGGGGAGGCCCTGAAGGGGGTGCTCCGGGAAAAGACCGGCAGGCTGCTGATCCAAGGCGAGCTGAAACCCCAGGAGTTGGATGAACTCACCAAGATCCTCACCTTGATCGACCGCCTCTGTTCCCAGGGGGTGGACCTGAAGGCCGCTTCTTTAGAGGTGATGGACCGTTTCACCGAGTTTTTACGGGGTTGGGTGACGGACCCGGAGGAATTAAAGATCATTACCTCCCGCATTCAGGAGTTTTTCCGGAATTTGGAAAATGACGGCTAACCGGGAAAACAGAGCCAAAGACCCGATGACTTTGAAGAAGAAGTTGACCAAGGCGGAGTTCCGCCAGAAGGCCGACGCCCTGCTGATGCGCCTCACCCTGGAGGTAACGCCGTTTTGGGGCGACAGCGAAGAAAAGCAGGCAACCAGGCTGGCCCGGGCCGCGGCCGATCCCCTTTATTTCTGCCGCACCTATCTCCCCCACTACTTTGACAAGGCCCCCGCCCCCTTCCACTTTGAACTGGTGGGATTTCTGGAGCAACGAGGATCAGAGGTGGTCACCCCGGTGGCTGTGGCCGCGCCCCGGGAATTCGCCAAGACCACGGTGTGCGCCTTCGGCTACGTCCTGCACCAAATTTGCTTTAAACGGCGGCATTTCATCCTCATCGGCAGCGACAGCGAAGACCTGGCCTCCGATCTGACTGGGTATCTCTACCTGGAACTCCTCTACAACGAGAGGCTGCACCAGGACTTCGGGCAACTGGTGAAGAGCAACCGGGCGGTGGATGATTTTGTCACCTTAAATGACATCCGGGTGAAGGCCCGGGGCCGGGGCCAAAGGCTCCGGGGGCTGAAGCATAAGCAGTGGCGGCCGGACCTGGTGGTCCTGGATGACCTGGAGAACGACGTCAACGTCCGCAACCCGGAAATTGTCCAGCAAATCCTGGATTGGGTGAAATCCGCGGTCTATCCGGCCCTGGACGCCGGGGGCACCCTGATGATCATCGGCACCATTTTGAGGTGGCGCAGCGCCCTGCATCTGATGCTGACCAGTCCGGAGGAACCCTATTGCCATTTTGAGCGGCGCATTTTCCGGGCCTTCCAGGAAGACGGCAGTTCCCTGTGGGAAGCCCGCCACCCCGCCACCAAGCTGGCCCAACAGAAGCAGATGATGGGGTCTTTGGCCTTCAACCGGGAAAAGATGAACGAACCCGTGCCGGAATCGGGGTTTTTCAAGGAAGAGTGGATTCACTACTACCACCCGGACAGCCTGAAAGACCGGGACCTGGTGGTGGTGGGGTTTTTCGATCCTTCCCTGGAGAGCGGGGCGGGCGCCGACTACAAGGCTGCCATCACCGTGGGCTGGGACCGCCTAGAGATGGTGTTTTACGTGATGGACGCCTTCATTCAAAAAACCACCCTGGAGCAAACCCTGGGAGCCATCTTTAACCGGCACCAGGAATACGGCTATCAGCTTTTCGGAGTGGAGGACAATCTCTTCCAGCGCCTGCTGCTCAAGGAATTCGACCGTCTGGGCCAGGAACGGAGCCAAATGCTGCCGGTGAAAGGGGTGACCAGCCGACTGGCCAAGGAGACCCGGGTGGCTTCTCTCTCCCCCTTGCTGGAGCGGGGCAAGATCCGCTTCATCCGGGGGCATTCGGACCAGGAACTGCTGGTGGAACAGATGCTCTATTTTCCCTCCCGGACCTTGCACGACGACGGGCCGGACGCCCTGGAAGGGGCCATCCGCCTGGCCCAGGAGCTGCCGGGGGCCGGGGCGCCGGATTATGAGCCGGTGAAATCCCGGGTCTTTCAGGGACGGGGGGCGTTTTGAGAGTAAGCAGTAAGCAGAAATGTAGGGCGGGCACTGCCCGCCATGATTGGGCAAAAAAAACCTGCTCTGAGGAATTGGTGGGCAGTGCCCACCCTACATTTTACTGGAGAAAAAATGGGGCTGAAGGATTTATTCGGCAGAGTTTTTAAATCCCAGGCCAAGCCGGAGACCCGGGAGTTGGCCGCGGTGAGCCTGGCGGAACGCTGGTCCACCTACCCCAGCGCCGGGCTCACTCCGGAACGGCTCTTCGAGATTTTCCGGCTGGCAGACCAGGGGGACGTCTATCGCCAGATGGAACTCTTCGAAGAGATGGAAGAAAAGGACGCGCATCTGGCCTCCCTGCTCCAGACCCGGAAGATGGCGGTCTTGAGTCTGGACTATGAAGTGCTGCCCTATTCCCAGTCTCCGGAGGATGAGGGCATCGCCAGCTTTGTCCGGGAAACCATCCAGGCTTTGCCCGAGGTGGAGAGCGCGCTCCTGGACCTGCTGGACGCCATCGGCAAAGGTTTTGCGTGCTCGGAAATCCTCTGGGAGGTGGCCGGGGGCCGGGCCCGGGTGGTGGAGATCAGGTGGATTCCCCAAAAACGGGTGACCTTTATCCAGGACCTAAAACCCCGGCTGCTGACCCCGGAGGCCCCCTGGCAGGGGGAGGAGCCGCCCCCCTGGAAGGTGATCTACCACCGCTTTAAGGCCCGGAGCGGCCACGCCCCCCGGGCCGGGGTGCTCCGGGTGGTGGCCTGGATGTATCTCTTGAAAAATTATGCGCTGAAGGATTGGGCGGCGTTCAATGAAGTTTTCGGCATGCCCCTGCGCCTGGGGAAATACGATCCGGGGGCCTCGGCCGCGGACCGGGAGGCCTTGATCCGGGCCATCCGCAGCCTGGGGTCCGACGCCGCGGGGGTGATCAGCAAAAACACGGAGATCGAATTCGTGGAGGCCGCGTCGCGCCTGGCCGGCAACGCCAATCCCTACCAGACCCTGGCGGAGTTCTGCAACCGGGAGATGTCCAAGGCCATTTTGGGGCAAACCTTGACCACGGATACCGCGGGAGCTACTGGCACCTACAGCGCCGCCCGGGTCCACGCCCAGGTGCGCCGGGACCTGGTGGAGGCGGACGCCCAAACCCTGGCGGTGACCTTGCGGGAGCAGCTCTTCCGGCCCCTGGTGGGCTTCAACTTCGGCTGGGACCGGCCTTGCCCCTGGTTCCGCTTCAAGCTGGAGGAGGAAGAAGACCTCAAGACCCTGTCCGAAGTCTATCGCAATCTAAAGGAAATCGGCGTAACCCTGCCAGGGGACCAGGTGGCGGAACGGTTCGGCGTGCCCCGGCCCCAGGGGGACAAATCCATGTCTGCGGAAGGAGGCAAATGATGAGAAAGAGTTTGGGGGCCGTGGGTTTGGCCCTGATTTTGGCGGCCGGTTGTTGCCAGAACCCCGGCCTATTCCAGAAGGTGCAGCGTTCCCTGGAGGCGGTGCAGGGCTACTACGGACCATTGCTGGCGGCAGACTGGCAAAAAGACGAAAACCTGCGACGGGCCGTGGTAGCCGCGGACACCACCCTGCTTTTGGCCGGGGAACTGCAAAATCAGTGGTGCCCGGAGGCGAGTCAGGCGGAGCAGTTGGAATTGCAGGTTAAGGCAGCCCAGGCCCTGGCCCAGGAAGCGGGTGTGGAGGGCGCCGGGGACTCAGGAAAATAAGGCGCGAGGGCTAGGGCTATGACCAAACAAAAGGAAGGCGCAGCTTTACCGGAATGGATCCTCCTGCTGCCGGCGGGCCGGGTGGAACTGCTGGACCGGCCGGAGCCTTTGCAGGTGGACCCGGAGTCCCTGGCCGCCATGGTGACCGCCTTCCGCTCCCGGGGAGTGGATCTGGTCATCGATTATGAACATCAATCCCTGCAAGGCCGGCAGGCCCCGGCCGCGGGCTGGATCAAGGACCTGGAGGCCCGGGGGGACGGTCTCTGGGGCCGGGTGGAATGGACTCCCCAGGCCCGGGAGTATCTGCGCAACCGGGAGTACCGCTATTTCTCCCCGGTGTTGCAACTGGACCCGGAGACCAAGAAACCCCTGGCCTTGATGCAGGTGGGCCTGACCAACGTGCCGGCCATCAAACGTTTGGCCCCCCTGGTGGCCAAGTGGGAGGACCCGGGGCCCCAGGCGCAGGAGCAAAATCCGCGCCGGACCTTGCCGGAGGGAGAAGCAGGAAAGGACAAGCCGATGGAGCAACTGCGATTATTGCTGGGGCTGAGCCGGGAGGCGGGGGATGAGGCCCTGTGGACCGGAGTTATAGACCTTTGCCGGAATCTGGCCACCACCTTGAAGCTGCCGGAGGAGGCCACGGCCGCTCAAATCCTGGAAGCAACGGGAATATTGCAGCAGAAAGCCCAACGCGCGGCCGAGGCGGAGGAGGAACTGCGGCAGCTTAAATCCCGGCTGGCCGCGGAGACCACGGAAAAAACCGTGGAAGAGGCCCTGAAGGCGGGGAAGATCACCCCGGCCCAAAGGACCTGGGCCCTGGAATATTACCGCCAGGACCCGGGGGGGTTTCAAACTTTTGTGGCCCGGGCTCCGCAACTGGTGCCCACCGGCAGGGAACTGGAACTGTTTCGGGAAGACGGCCGGGCTCCAGGGCACCTGGCTCCAGAGGAACTGGTCTTGTGCCGGTCACTCAATCTGGCTCCGGAGCAATATCTCCAAGCCAAGGCCCGGACTCATTAATACCGTTTTTCGTTTTTCGTTTTCCGTTTTCCGTTAAAAGAAACAATATTATCAATAAGTTATATTATAAGTTTGTTCCTTTGAGAGCGAACTTGGCAAGAAATGGAGGTGAGGAAAAATGACAGCTTTAGCTAAAGACCGGGCCACCCCCTATCGGGAAGGGGTGGAGGTGGAATACCCGGTGGCCGCAAGTACAAAGATTTACGCCGGTTCCCTGGTGTGTACCGACGCCGACGGCTTTGCCACACCGGCGAACGATACCAGCGGCTTACGCTTTGCGGGCGTGGCCCTGGAGCAGGTGGACAACGCCACCGGGGCCGACGGGGCCAAAAGCGTGCGGGTGCGGCGGCACGGCGTCTTTGAGTTCGACGCGGCGAGCATAACCCAGGCCATGGTGGGGGACCCCATGTACGCGGTGGACGACCACACCTTTGATGACGCGGCCGGACCCGACCATGACATCAAAGTGGGGGTTCTGGTCAAATACGGGTCCGCCACCAAGGGCTGGATCGATATCGCCAGATAAGGGGAGGTACTGCATGATTGTCAATGCTGAGGCTTTAGCCAGATTATACACGGCCTTCACCGCGGTGTTCAACGCCGCCTTCCAGGAGACCGAGACCTGGTACGAGCGGGTGGCCATGACCGTACCGGCCAATACCCGCATCATGGATTACAAATTTTTACTGGATTTTCCCATGGTCCGGGAATGGCTGGGGGACCGGCAGATCAGCTCTTTAGAGCCCAAGGCCTACCAGATCGAAAGCAAGGACTGGGAAGCCACCATCGAGGTGGAACGGAACGACATCGAGGATGAACAATTGGGCTTCTATAACCCCATTGTCGCCGCCCTGGCCCAGGAAGCCCGGAAGCATCCGGAAAAGCTCATCGCCGATTTGCTCACCACCGGCTTTACCAGCGCCTGCTACGACGGCGAAAATTTCTTTGACAGCGGCCATCCGGTGGGCGACGGCACCGCCTCCAATAACGCCGGGGGCTCCGGGACGGCTTGGTATCTACTGGATACCTCCCGGGCCGTTAAGCCTTTTATCTTTCAGTTACGCCGGGGCGTGGAACTGGTACGCATGGACCGGCCCGATGATGAGCACGCGTTCATGCGCAAGAAGTTCCGCTACGGCGTGGACTACCGGGGAGCGGCGGCCTTCGGCCTCTGGCAGTTGGCATACGCCTCCAAGCAAACCCTGGATGCCACCAATTACGCCTCCACCCGGGCGGCCATGATGTCTTTGACCAACGCCGAGGGGCGGCCCCTGGGGATCAAGCCCAACCTGATGGTGGTGCCGCCTTCTCTGGAAGCCGACGCCCGGGAGATTCTCCAGGCCCAGTTCATCATCGGCGACCCCACCAGCGGCGGCAGCAAATCCAACGTCTGGCAGGGCACTGCGGACCTGCTGGTGGTGCCGGAGTTAGCTTAAAAGAGAAGTTTTCGGTTTTCTGTTTTCGGTGGGAAACAGGAAACCGAAAGCCACTGGCGACATAAGGAAAATCACGATGCCCAACGCGCTTTACGATAAGGGCCGGGAAGGTTTCCTGGCGGGCGACATTGATTGGGATGCGGATGTCATCAAAGCGGTGCTTATTGATACCGCGGACTACCCCGTCAACCTGGCGACCCACCAGTTTTTGAGCGAAATCCCCACGGCCGCGCGGGTGGCCACCAGCGAGGCGCTCACCGGCAAGACGGTGACCGCTGGGGTGGCCGACGCCGCTGATTTCACCTTTCCCGCAGTGAGCGGCGATCCCGCGGAGGCGTTAGTGATTTATCAAGACACCGGTTCCGAAAGCACCTCCCGGCTCATCGCTTATATCGACACCGCTACCGGTCTGCCGGTAACCCCCAACGGCGGGAATATTAACGTGGCCTGGGATGATGGGGACAACAAAATCTTCAAGCTGTAAAAGAGGTTTCCTATTATGCCTTTTCCAGCAGAATTGACTAATGCCATTGACGGCGTCACGGAAATCGTGGCCGCGCACCTCAACAACCTGGAAGCCAAAGTGGGGATAGACAACTCCGCGGCGCCCACTTCCCTGGATTATTTGCTGAAAAACCCGGCCAGTATCAATCCCGGCCATAGGCATAGCAAACTTTGGGCTGCAGACGGCAGCCCCGAAGCGGTGACCGTGGACGCGGCTGGCAACGTCGGCATCGGGACATTAAATCCTTCTGTCACTCTTGATATCGAAGGGAATTTAGATGTTGGCGGCGAAGGCGCTGCCCGGCTCTTCCGGGTATTCGGGGACCAACATTTTCAGGCTGTTGATGTTAACCCAAGATACATGAGGTTCGTGACTTCAGGTGGCACTTCAGAATATGCCTTCAGGTACCAGCCCTCTGCAAATCTCTTTTCGATTTACGAGTATCGGGAGACGAATAGCAACGTACTCAACCTCAAGGACGGTAAGATCGGCATCGGCACGGTAAGTTCGAACAAGAAACTGGATGTATCCGGATACTTGCGCGGTGTCGGCCTTTTTAACACCCTTAACTCCGCCCCGGCAGACGGGGATTTAGCTGCTGGGGAGTGCGCTTTATGGTTCGATAAGACTGATGGCGCCTCAAAACTGATGATTAAGGCCAAACAAAATGACGGGAGCGTGAAAACCGGTTCGGTATCTCTAAGCTAAGGCTTTCATATATTGCCTGGAGTGGTAAAAGTGCCTCAAAAATCTGTGTCCCAGGATCAGGATCAGGATGTTGATCAACTAAAAGAGCAGGTAGAAAGCTTGACCTGTGAGCTGCTCAAGGAGCGGATCACCCGCCTTGACTTTCAGGTACAGCTTTTAACCCAGTGGCGGCAGCAGAGCCAGCAGGAACTTAACCAGTTGCTGAGCCGCGGGGAGGGCTCCCAAAGCCCAGAGAAATAACATGGCTAAATACGGAACCGGAAAACTCTATGCCACCGATCTGCTTTACGGCGCGGACCCCCAATATCTCCTGGAAGTGGGTGATATTCCCAGCCTTGCAGCCTTGGGGATGCCCGCATTCAATCCTGGGCCGCTGACTATCTCTGGAGTCGGAAATATTCCTGCAGCCCAGGCGTGGGGGACCCCCTGGATCTTCCGGATTCCCCAAAAACTGACCATAGATACGGATATCCCCCAATTGGCTTATGGCGTTAATATCCGTCGCCTGGCTACAACTCCCCGAATTCGCAGATTGCAGGTGATTTCTGATGGCTGAGACAATAACCCTTAAGCAAGGCGAGGCCAAGCTACTCACTCTGACCGTGACCGATGCGAGCGGCGCGGCCGTGGATCTAAGTGGATGCACCCTTTTTCTGGGCGTGAAGACGCCAAAGGGGGAAGATTACGTCTTCTCGAAAAACCATGCCGATTTCAACCTGAGCCAGGCAGGCCAAGGCATCGTCTCCGTCTTTCTAAAGGAAACCGATACCACGCAGAGTCCCGGGCCTTATGTGGGGGAGTTGAAAGTAATCTTCCCGGGCGAGGCCCCGGTCACCGTGGAAAAGAGCGGCGACCTGGCGGTGAGCATTGAACGGGCGGTGACGGCCTAGTGACCAGTGGGCGAAAGACGATCAACCTGGAGGGGAAGTGATGCCCTATTCAACCCAAGACGACCTGCTCACCATGATTTCCCAGACGGAGTTAGCCGCGTTGACCGCGGAAACCGGCGACGAGCCCGACAGCCAAGTGGTGGCCGAAGCCATCAATCGGGCGGACGCGGAAATCGACGCGGCCTGCGGTCTGCGTTATACCGTGCCCTTTGCTCCGGCGCCGGAGCGGGTGAAGTCCCTGTCCACAGACCTGGCCCTTTACCATCTTTACAGCCGCCGGGGGGTGGCCCCGGCAGTCTGGCGGCAAAAGTACCTGGACGCCCTGGCTTTCTTAAAGGAAGTGGCCGGGGGTCAAGCGACCCTGGCCGGAAGTAGCGGCGAGCCGCCGGCGGCTGAGCGGCAATCCCCGGATTTTATCAGCGCCAACCGCGTTTTCTCCCGGGATAGCCGGGGTGAGTGGTAACTGACATGGCTGATCTCTCCTGGAGTGCGGTGGAGAAGGCCATACTGGGGGCTTTGCAGGCGGAACTCGGCTCCCTGGTCCAGAGCGTGGCCTCCCACCAGGGCAATTGGCTGGAGGACCTCCAGAGCCAGGCCCGGCGGCTGCCCGCGGTGCTGGTGAGGTGGCGGCAAAGCCGGGGCGAACAGGTGGCTCTGCGTTCCTCCGATCTGATCCTGGATTTTGTCGTGCTGGTGGCCGTGCGCCCCTTAAGGGGGGAAACCGAGGCCCGGGTGCAAGCAGGGGGGATCTACCAGATTCTGGAGGGGGTGCGCCGGGCCTTGTGGCTCCAGGACTTGGGGCTGGCAATAACTCCCTTTTCCCTGGAAAAGGAAGAGCCCTGGCTCACCACCCGGGAGTTGGCGGTTTACGGGGCGGAATATCGGACCAGTTTGGTGAAAGATTTCTGAGTCCTCTTTGAAGCAGCAACAAAGGAGAAGCGTTTATGACCCGGTCCATCCGCAACTTTCTGGCCACCCACAACCTGCTGGCGGTCTCGGCGCAACTCCAGGAGACGGCCATCAACAGCGAACAGGAATTGGATACCCTGCTGTTGGCGGATTTGAACAGCATCCTCAATTACCGGGCCCTGAAGGCGCCCAATCGGGAGGAGTTGACCGGCAAGGAAGAAGCGGACCGGCTCCATGATCTGGGGGGGACCGTGGGGGGCTCCCTCAGCTTTTCCCGGGCCCAGCCCCAGCATTTCGCCTTCCTGCTGGCTTATGGCCTGGGGCAGGTGGAGACCGCTTCCCTGGGAAGCAGCGGTTTCCTCCACCTGGTGCGCCCCCGGTCCGGGGAAGTGGACCCGGCCCGGTCCAATCCCAGTTTCACCGCGGCTATGCGCTTCGGACGGCAGGTTATAAAAAGGCGCTTTGCTTCCTGTTTCATCGATCAGGTGCGGACGGAATTTCCCAAGGACGGCTGGGCCAAAATCAGCGCCACGGTGAAAGGCACCGGCAAGGTGAGCGACAACACCGCGGTGGAGGATATCTCCGCGCTGTTTAATACCGCCAGTCTGACCTTGGCCGCCAATGGCGTGGCCGGGGAAGATGCGGCCGAGAGGTTGAGCAACGTCCAGGCCATCCAGGCGCTCAATCCTGAGACCCAGGCCTGGGAGGAAGTGAGCTACAGCGCAGTCTCCGGGGAGGCCCCCGCGGTGATCACCGTTACTCCCCCGGGAAGCAGTGAAACTACCACTAATTTCCGGGTCTATTATCTGCCAGCAGAAAGCGGTTGGATGACGCTGCCTCCCCGGGTGGAAGAGCCGCCCTTGAAGGTCAGCCAGGTACAGGTAAATCTGGGAGGGCGCTGGGACGGCAGCGCTATTTTAGGAGGACACCTCTTGTCCTCCGAACTGAGCCGCCTCACCTGGACCCTGGAGAACCGCCTGACCCCGGAACGCACCCCGGGAGGAGGAGTGAGCTATGCCAACCGAGCCTTTCGGACCGGACGGGAGCAAAGAATAGAATTCGACCGGGACTTCCGGGACTTCCTCCTGGCCCAACATCTCCAGGACAACGACACCCTGACCATCCATCTCCTGGCCCAAGGGCCGGAGTTCGAGACGGGATACCACTACCAGGTAGAGCTGATCTTCCCCCGGGTGGGCGTCCTGGCCGCGCCGGTGCGGGTGGCCCAGCGCCGCTTAGGCGAAACCGTGGAATTCACCGTGCTGGAAGACGATACCTATGGCTCCGTCATCGTCCGGGTACAGAATAAAGTGAGCGGATACGCGGATTAGGAGGGGGAAAAGGGGAACAGAGGGAGAAGTCTTTCCCTTTTGTCCTTTTCCCCATTTTCCCTCTTCCCCCGGAAATGTCATTTCCCAAGTCATTTTTGCAAGGAGCGACCATGCCCAGGGTTTTAGGGGAAGAAAGTCATTCTTTAGCGGTCCATGATCCGGTCTCCGGGTCGAAGGTGACTCTCCATTACCGCCGTCCCACTTCCGAAGAAAGGGTGGCTTATCAATTGTCGGCCTTCCGTCTGGAGGGGGGACAGCGCCGTTTCTGCCTGGGGGAGACCCGCCTTAGGTTCGGGTTGGAGATTTTGACCGGCTTCGGCTTGGGAGATTTCCTGGTGGCAGAGGAGGGCGGAGAGGCGCCCTTGGACCCGGAGCGCCACCCCGACTGGAAAGAGCGGATTAAGGAGCACGCTCCGGACCTGGTCTCCTACCTGGCCCAGCAGATATTCGAAGGCTTGCGGGTGGTGCCCCGGGAGGAGCAGGAGTGCTTCTGAGGCCCAATTTCAATCAGCAGATGGCCCAGACTTTCAAGTTTACACAAATAGAGGCTGAACGTTCATGAACCACAAATTTCATACCTCCGGGGCTGAAAAATCCCCCCTACCCCCCTTTAAAAAAGGGGGGTTTAATACCGAGTTGCAGTCAAAAAGATACTATACGTCCTTTGAATGCGAATTGGTATAAAAAGTCCCCCTTTATTAAAGGGGGATTTAGGGGGATTTTGATTTTCATGGTTAAGCCTGCGGTTAACAACATCGCTTCTTGAGCGGGACTACGCATGAGTGTGAATCTCGATTCTCCCAAACCCGGCATTTTAACTGACTGGCCCTTGCTGCGGGAGCTTAGGGCCGTGGCCGGGGGGCGGCTCTGCGGGGCGGAGGAGCAGCGCCGCTGCCGTACGGCCAGCGGCCCCTTCGCGGCCTGGGCCTGCGCGGCCTGTGAGG
This sequence comes from Thermodesulfobacteriota bacterium, assembly GCA_049322315.1. Classification (GTDB taxonomy): domain Bacteria; phylum Desulfobacterota; class Desulfobaccia; order Desulfobaccales; family 0-14-0-80-60-11; genus SURF-52. The sequence continues at coordinate 25,113 of JBMORF010000001.1, forward strand.
AATATTTGCGGCCTGAGGCCCTCTCTCCCTGGACCTGGCACCTCTTATTTCTCTACCGCCTCCAACGTGCGGGGTATCCCTTCCGAGCCAGTGACCTGAGCCTGGAAACCTGGCTGCTGTTGGGAGTGGTGCAAAAAGTCCTGGAGGACACCCAGCGAGGAAAAAATGCCCCAAGACAGAACCACGGGATCTAACCGGCAGGAAGTGTCAGCCTTCCAAGCCCAGCAAGAAGAGATGCTGAATCTCAGCCGGGAGTACAGCCGTAGCCGCCTGGCCGCCTGGAACAGCGAGGTGCAGCAGATGCAGGAGAGTTGGGCCGCGTTCAATCGGGAGTGGCAAAGCTCCTGGGAAGAGATGTCCAGCCTGGCCCAGACCGGCTTCGACGACCTGGCGGCCACGGGGGAGGCTACGGGCAACCTCCTGAGCCAAAGTTTGCGGAAGGCCTTGGGGGAGATCTCCGGAGAGTTAGAAGATTGGGTGGATAATTTCCTTAAGAACCTGGAGACGGTGGGCCAGTCCTGGCTGGGCCTTTTTGGCGGCAGTGGCAGCGGGGACAGTTGGCTCTCCTGGCTGGGAGGATTGGGGTTCGGAGGTTTGTTCCACCAGGGTGGCATCGTGGCTGCGCACCAGGGCCTAACCGTTTCTTCCGGGGCCGGGGGCAGCGACGAACAACTGATCCTGGCCCAATCCGGGGAAGGCATCCTGCCCCGGGACAGCATGTCCCGCCTGGGGGAACAGAATTTCGAAGCGCTGCGGACCGGACGGTTTGCATTGACGCAGCCCTCAGGAGGGTCTCACCTGGATTTCACCATTCAAGTGCAAAGCCTGGATGCCGCGGGGGTAAACCGGGTGGATTGGGACCGCCTGGTGCAGCGGCACATCCTCCCGTTACTCCAGAAAGAAGCGGCTCGCCGCTGGTAGGGAGGATTAAGAAATGGCCAACGCCAAATTGGAGTGGACCCCTCAAGGGGGCAGCCGCCAGAGCTACACTCTGCCGGTCAATTTCTCTTGGGATTACCAGGAGTTGTCCCAGGACGAGACGGAACGGGAACGGGCCTTGGACGGCACCTTAAGGAGTTACTCCCGGGGTCTGAAACAACGCTGGATTGTGAAGTTCCAGTATATTTCCCCGGCCCAAAAAGACCAGTTGACCGCCATCAAACAGGCCCAGGCGGATATTGACTTTTTCCGGGACGCAGGCGGCGCCAAGACGTTTACCGGCGTCTGGACCAACGACCTGGACTTCCGGGAAGTGGCGCCCGGCGCTTGGAGTGGGAGCATGGTGTTGGAGGAAATATGAGGTGTGGGGGATAGTCCCGGGAGGAGGAGTAATCAGTGATCAGTAATCAGTAATCAGTAATCAGTAACCGATAAAAACTGATCACTGGCCAATATCTATGAGAACAACTAGCAGCGAATACCTCCAAGAGGAAAACCGCAGCCGCGGGTCTCGGCCCCGGGTGAAGGCGGTGCTTTATCCTTTCGATCTGGATTACGGCTTGGCGGCAGGCTCCGGGGAGTTCGTCCATACGGTTTATGGCGGCGAACCGGGCAAGCTGGTGTTGGAGGAGGATTATTACCCCACCGCCTCCTGGACCTCCCCGGTGATGCACACCTTTTCGCCCTATCTCAATCTGGTGGCGGCGTCCTGGGAGGATTTGGCCGGGCGTATGGAAGCCCGGGTCTATTTACGGACCGCGGCCGACCAGCAGGAAGTGGACGCCGCCGGCTATGTGTCTCTGGCGCCGGGGGAAGAATATCCTCTGCTCCCCTATTTCCAGGTGCAGGTGGCATTTCAGGAAAAAGAAAGGCATTGGGCCGTGGACGCGGAGGAAGAGGCGGATGAATTCACCGCTTACGGAGTGGACCAAGCTCCGGACGCGGGGTACGAGAGCTACTCCCCGGAGGGCGAGTTTCCCGGTTATCTGGCAAATCTGCGCCTGGAGGGACGCCTGAGCCTGCCGGAGAGCGAGATTCTGGATACCGGCGCGGTGCGGGTGGAACTGGCCCGGGACTTTAGCGAACTCCGGACCGGGGATCACACCCTGCTGTTGGACAACCGCCGGGGGCAATGGCTGGCGGGCGGGGAAAATTTTTATCTCCTGGGCCTGCCCTGGAGGCAGCAACAGGTGGCCCTGCACCATGGTTGGGAACTCCCCCACGGACAGGTGGAGTGGCAATTGGTTTATCAGGGTGAGTTAGAACGCCTGGCCGGGATGGCCCACGGGTGGCAGGAGGAACACCGGGTGCGCCTGGAAAGCCGGGATTGGGTGGCCTCCCGGCTGCAAACCCGTCTGGGCGCGCCCTCGGCCCAGGGAGAGAGGCAGCCCTTTATGCGGGGCCCTTTCCGGGCCAAGGCGGAACTGGTGGAGACCATCTCCGCCCAGGTGAGCGAGCCGGTGAAGTCCGGCTCCGGCAGCGCGGTCTTACAGGTGGCGGGAGACTACCGGGGGGAGTTTAACCAGGACTACTTGCTGCAAATGGAGAGCAGCGGCGAAGTGGGCGGGGTCAGCTTCCGCTGGTCCACCAATAACGGCCAAAGCTGGCGGCAGACGGGCCAGGGCACCGCCGGCGCCGAGAACCCGGTGGAACTGGAAGAAGGCCTGGCGGTCTATTGGGAATCCGGCTCCGGCACGGACCTGGTGGCCGGGGATAGCTGGAGCTTCAGCGCCCAAGCCACGGTCTATCATTACCAGGTCTATGGCGGCCCCTTTGCCGGCATCACCGCCATCTATCTGAACGGCGAAGAGACCCAGGACCGGGTGGCGGCAGACCCGGATACCGGCTTGATTACCGTCACCGGCCGCTCCGCCACCGTTGAGGCCCGGTTGGTGAAAGACGCCACCACCCACCCGGTGGATATCATCATCGATATTCTGGCCGCGGTGGGTTTGGGTACGGTTATCCAGCAAGACAGCTTCGATCTGGCCAAAAGCCTGACCCCCGACTACGCCATCGGCGTCTGTTTCGAAAACGTCACCGCAGCCCAGGCCCTCCGGGAGGTTCTGAAACGCTGCCTCTACGACTTCTGGGTGGACTTCGGGGAGATTAAGATCAGGGCGTATTTAGGAGAGGAGTAAAATTATTATGTTTTCTGTCCTTAAAAGTTCAAGGTTCAAAGTTCAAAGTTCAAGGTTAGGGCTATCTATATGCACTCCGCATAATTAATGGGAGTGGAAAAGACCCAGGGGTAACTGTGCTGGAAAGTCATTTATAAGACATACTTTAACCTGTAACTGATGAAAAGATCATAACAATCGCAGACTTAACTTTGAACCTTGAACTTTTAACTATTTTAAACAGGAGCATTAATGGCGCGCATACAGTGGGCCCGGGCGTCCCAGTTCAACTGGGTCTTCGACAATATGGGGGGCGCCCCCTTACAGGAGGCGGTGGCCGGCAACTGGAGCAGCGCCACCGCCCTGGTGGCGGCGGACGGCCAAGTCAACATCGCCAGCCCCAACCCCGGAGGCGGCCAAGTCTGCCTGATCCGGGGGGTATGGCTGGCGGAGACCGTCTTCCCCTGGGAAGGATTCTGGGCCGACCCCTTGTCCGGGGACCTCACCAACTACTACCAGGACGGGTCTTATGTCAACCAGGGGAATAGCACCATTATCACTTTGGGGACGGCCCTCTCCCCGGGAACCCCGGTCCAAATCTACTACATCTATCTCACCGGTGAAAAGGCCGTTAAATACGAGGCGCTGAACAATTATCCCTGCATCCGCCGGGCCTACCGCTCCCGGGACGACTACACCTATGATTTCGCGGTGGACCGCATCCTGGACCTCATGGCCTTGCTGCACCTGGCCGGACGGGAGCAGGTGCGGGATTATCAGCCCGAACTGAAATTTTTGTGGGACTCCTTCTACCCCCGGGAAGAAAGCTGTGTTTCTCCATTAATCTTTGATTCTTTTGAGCGGCAACGCTGGGACCGGGGACCGTTTCTCCTCTACCGGGGCTCCACCCTCGGGGATGCGGCCTTTCAGGCCTTCCAAATCGAACCGGCCCCGGACTCTCCCACCCGGGAGCTGAACTTTAAGGTGGAGTTGCCCACCACCCAGGACGCGGCCTGGGCCGGCTACGGCCTGGATTGGTCCCTCCTGGGCAGCCCTTTCGACGGGGTGGACCGGGTACAGCTTAAATTAAGGGGACCGGAAGGCAGCCGGCGGCTGCATAATCTCACCAAGGTGGGCAGCGGCAGCGCCACCCTGGTGATCACCGGGGATTACACCCCCCAGGAAAAACGCAAGTTTGTGGTGCAGATCGAGACCTCCGGAGAGGTGGGCCAGGCCACCTGCCGCTGGTCAAAGGATGCGGGCCAAACCTGGGAAGCCGGAGGGGTGATCACCGGGGACCGGGATCATCCGGTGAGCCTGTGGGGCGGTATCCAGGTTTATTGGGAAAGCGGCTCGGGCACGGACCTGGTGGCCGGGGATTACTGGCAGTTCTGGGGGGGAGACCCCCTGGAGCGCCCCCGCCGTCTCCTGGTGAGCCTCAATGACTCCACCGCGGCCGATTCGGACCCCTGGGGACCCCAGCATACTTTCGTCCACGCTTTGCCGGACCGTTATTCCGAAACCGCGGCCTTCGACCTGCCTTTTGGCCAATTCTGGCGCCGGGACAATATCATCCATGACGGCGACCGGGAACAGGCCATGTGGGGAGCCTGGTATTCCGCGGGCGCACCGGATGACAGCGACATCACCATCTGCGACTTAGAAGAGATCGTGGCATTCGCCGGGGAGACTTTTTACACCCCCCGGCAGGTGACCTGGGACCTCTCTCCCCAGGCCACGGGCTGGGGGACCTGGGTGGGCATCGACCCCCAACGCTGCAACTCCAGCGGGCACACCCAGGTCAATTTCCTCATTAAGCCCGTGGTTTCCGGGGCCAATTACCTGAACCTGCGGGTGACGGTCAAAGACGCCCAGGGCAGTTATTTCTATAAGGATGTCACCGTCCAGGTCAATGCCTGGCAGCGGGTAACGGTGAACCTGGAGGAAATGACCCTGGACTGGGGCAGCTATCCCCTCACCCATCCCCTGCAGGTGGTGGATTTCAGTATTCCTGCCGCCCCTCCCAGCAACGGGGTCTTTTATCTGACGGACCTCAAGTTCGGGGACCACCTCACCTTTACCGGGGCTGAGCGTCTTAGGCTCCTGGAATTCAAGGTGGAGCAGCAGGGCCTGCCGGACCATGAATGGTGGCTGGACGAGGTGAGCCTGAACCTGGAGGCCGCCGACCCCTACCCTTTTGCCCCCCGGTTGGCCATTTCCCTGACCCCCTATGGCCCAAACCCCTGGCGGGGCCCCACCCTGGTGCATTACGCCCACCCCCTGGGTTCCTATCTGGTGGGCGCCTTGAACCTGACCCAAAATTACCTGAATCTGCACCGGGACGCCCAGAACGAATTCCAGCAACGCTATAGGGGAACCAAAGGCCCCATCTTGCCGGCGCATACCCGGAACGACGTGGAAAACATTGCCCTGTGCGGCGAAGAGGATTTCACCGGCTTCTCCTGGTGGCCCCAATACCGGAATTACGGCCTGGTTAGTGGAGCCTGGCATTTTAACGAGGCCCTCACCGATGCCTCCGGCCACGGTCACACCCTGTGGTGGAGCAGCGGCAGCCCCACCTACGTCCCCGGCGTCTGCCAGCCGGGGAACACCGCGGTGGGCTTTGACGGCACGGCCCATGCAAATCTGGCCAGCAACTCCCTCCTGGAGCCGGGCACCCAACCTTTTTCTCTGACCCTGATTATCAAGGGCACGGCCCAGGGGAGCAGTTGGCTCTGGCTGCTGGATAAAATGGACGCGGACGGGTGGGTGATCCAGACCAAGGAGGCCGGGGACACGGCCTTGCAGCTCAAGGTGACCACCAATGCCGGAGACTCTTACGCCGACATTCCCGGAGTGCTGGACGGCGACTGGCACCTGGTCACCTGGATGGTCTCTCCCGATGATGGCAAAATCTATAAGGTCAAGGACGGCGACCTGGTTGGGAGCGATAACCTGGCAGTGGGAGATGGCCTCACCAATACCGCCTACCTCAATATCGGCTCCAGCGGGACCTTCTCCCTGGATTATTTCAAGTATGAGCGCCGAGTGCTGCCCCCGTCGGAGTACGAAAACGCCTGGTCCATCGTCCAGGGGACGGTCAACGGCAGCGCCTACCCGGAGGTGGGCTGCGGCCTGGGGCAGTATTGGGCTTTTATGCGCCTGGCCCAGTATTTCTTCATTACTAACGATCCCCAGGCCTGGGCCGTCCTGGATAACTGGGTCAACTGGCTGGATACCTTTACCCAGCCGGACGGCTCGGGGTGGAAATTTCCCCAGAATTTCTCGGAATACGGCTTTACTTACGGCCCCGGTTATGACCCCGGTATGGCCGCGTCCCTGGTTTTGGGGGGCCTCTATATCTTTATGCGCAACGGCGACGACCGGGCCGGGACTATAGCCCGCTATCTCCTGGACGATCTCCGGGAAAACCGGGGCGACCAGGATTTCGGCGGCTACCAATCCGATTACCATTATGCCTGGATGAACGGCCTGGTCCTCCAGGCCTTCGGTCTGGCGGTGAACGGCGCCGCGGGCCAGGCTTATACCTTCTCCACTACCTCCCAGGACGAGGCCCATTTCGAGGCCCTTATGGCCTGGGTTTTCAGCCATGCGGCAGATGGCAAACCCAGCGTCCTCAACGCCGACCTTATTCCCTTTTCTTATACCGAGGCCGCGGACGTGTGGGACTACGTCCCCCATTATCTGCTCTTGCAGCAGATGGGCTCCCTGGAAGGGGTGGTGCTCATGCTGGGCGCGGCCCTGGAATACGCCAAGCACCAGGGGGATTGGGTCTGGTTCCAGAAGCTCCTGGGGTTCATCCTTGCAGATAACCTGGTGGCCTTGGCCCCTGGGCAGATCCGCTCCCTCATCATGAGTTACGACCTGGAGGGAGTGAAAAACCTGGTGCGCCTGCGTTACGCCGACTACGACCGCAACAACAGCCAATACGCCGAAGCCCGGGATGAGGAAGCCATCGCCGCTTGGGGGGAAGAGGCAGCGGACCTGGACTGCCGCTACGGCCGGGCAGTGATCCTGGAAAACCCCGAGGTGGCGCAGTTGCTGGCCTCCCGCCTGCTTAAGCGGCTGGCTAGCCCCTGGGAAACGGCGGAAGCGGAAACCTGGTTGGAAGGCGCCCGGATCGAACTGGGGGATACGGTGGCCGTGTCCTCGGATTTCCATGGCCTGGACCGGGAGGAGTTTTTCGTAACCGGCAAAGACCTGGACCTGGGGAGCCGCACCACCCGCCTGACCTTAAACAGGCCCCTGAACCGCCTAGGGGCCTGGGCCGTGGACGAACCCGGCACGGCTTACGATAACTACGCCATCGACCAGAACAGCCCTTATGACGCCAACTGGCAGTATCGGGCTTATGGAGGATAACTTGGGGAGAGGATTTCAGTAATCAGTGATCAGTGATCAGTGATCAGTAGGTTTTATGTTTGCTGACAACTGATCACTGATCACTATCCGCTACCCCTGGTCCCCAAAATTTTAGACAGAGCGAGGATACCACATGTCCCTAATGCATCTACCCCAAGCCAAATGGGCCAGCGGCACAGGCCGCCAGGTTATTTTGAAGAGCGATTTCGAAAAGATCGAGGAGGCAGTGCTGGAAGGTTTCCAGTTGGCCCTGGCCCCGCCGGTGGAGTACGTGGACGCAGCCAGCATCCGGGTCCATGCCACCGCCGACTGCAAGGCCCGGGCGCTGCTCTGCGGCTTTCCTAACCCGGTGCATCCGGGGCAATGGGTCTCCGGGGAGCTGGCGGACGGCCGCTACCGGGGAAATTCCGCGTCCCTGACCCTTAACTTCGCTACTTCCAGCCATATCTGGGGGACGGAAAAGGCCAGCCAATGGTACGCGGTGTACGCCCTGGCAGGGCCGGGGGACACGAGCTTCACCCTCAAGGCCATGCCGGTGATGCGGGTCTCTTCCCAGGCGACGCAGATCATTACCTTGAGGAATAACGGCAACACCGGAGATATCGGCTACGGCTTTACAGCCAATGAACTGGCGCAGGGCAAAATCCTGGTGCTCAGCGGCGCTTCCAAAGGGCTGGTGCGCCTGATTACCGCCAACAACAGCGATAACGGCGCCGGGGGCACCATTACCTACGGCGGCAGCGCCTTAACCCTGGCCCAGGGAGATTGGTTCGTGGCGCTGCCCAATACCAATTTCCGGTATCTGGGTATGGTCATGAACGGCAGCGACAGCAATCTGATTCCTTTTTACCAGGAAGGGGGGCGCTATACTTACCAGACCCCCCGGCAAGCGGCCTCCGGGGCCATCAACGGTTACACCCTGGTCGACCTGGGGCTGCTGATCCCCCCGACGGCCCGGCGGCTCCGGGGGTACGCCGGGGCAACCGGGGGCGCGGAAGTGAAACTGGCCGTATCCTATGACGGCAGCAGTGCCGCCTTGATCGTGCATGGGGCGGCGCCGGCCGGGGACTTCCAGGGGGTGCGGGGGGCCGTGCCCTTCAGTTGCCGTCTCCTGGAAGGGAGCCGGGTTTATTTCAATAATGAAAACACCGCCAATCAGGCGGTGCAAATAACCGGGTGGGAGGAATAAGGCAGTTTTCTGTTTTCCGTTTTCTGTTTTCCGTTAGAGATAGCCTGATATTCAACATGCCATCTGGTAAAAACCATCTTTTAAAAAAGGGGATAAGATGCTGGAAGGGAAAAAGACCTATATCAGCGCGGCCTTGCTGGCCCTGGCCACTTTTGCCCGGGGCCTGGGATGGATCGATCAGAGCCAGTACGACCTGATTTTGGGGGTGACCGGGGCCATGGGCCTGGCGGCCCTACGGGCCGGGGTAGGCAATTCTGGATAAATACGGTTATTTGGTCGTAGGGGCGAACCTTGTGTTCGCCCTGGAGCCACCGGGCGAACACTAGGTTCGCTATGGTTCAATAACTCTTTAATTGCAACCAGGTATTCAGTCTTAAGTTATTTTATACTGTTTGCCAAAAGTTTTTTCCGCCCCCCCCCTCACCCTAACCCTCTCCCCCCGCCGGGTGGAGAGGGGATAAGAGGAAGAAACTTTTGGCAATCGCTATAATACCAATTCGCATTCAAAGGACGTTGAACTGTAGGGGCGAACCTTGTGTT
>JBMORF010000002.1:0-4487 GCA_049322315.1 Thermodesulfobacteriota bacterium
TCGGCGCGGAACATTTTCAGCGCCGTTTCGATTTGCCCTTGAAAGAGAGCAAGTTTTTTGTTATGCAAAGTAAGGCTCCTTTGTTTGTGGTTTTCGTTAAACATCTTACAATGTTAACTTACCACAGGCTTGGAGCCTTTTCCATTGCTATTCTCAATTAATTAAATAATGTTATGCATCTTTTCACCGTTACTTGGTGCGAAAGATGAGTTATTAAAAGGAAGAGGCTATGGAATCATTAACGGTTTCCAAATTCAAGGCCACCTGTCTGGCGGTGGTGGAGGAGGTGGCCAAATCAAAGAAGCCGGTGATTATTACCAAACGGGGTAAGCCCATCGCCGAGTTGATTCCTTATGCAGGGGAAACCGAACAGGTACCCCTGAAAGACACGGTAGCGTTTGTGGGAGATATCATCTCACCGGTGGCCGCGGAGGACTGGGAGGCCCTGAAGTGAAGGCGGTCCTCATGGATACCCACGTCTGGATTTGGCTGAGCCTCGGTGATTTGTCCTCCCTTTCCGCCAAGGCCAGGAAGGTAATGGCTCCGGAGACACCGAAATGGATTGCGGCCATTTCCTGCTGGGAATTGGCCAAATTGGTGAAAAAGGGGCGAATCGGCTTCACCATCCCCGTTTTGACCTGGATGCGCAGATCATTGACCGAAAATAATCTCCGCCTCGCCGACCTGACGCCGGAAATCGAGGTGGAAAGTACCGAACTCCAGGAGTTTCACCGGGACCGCGCGGACCAGATGATTGTGGCCACCTCCCGGGTCTTGGGCCTGCCCCTGGTGACCGCGGACCAGAGGATAATCCGGTATGATGGTGTGGAGGCTATGTCTTAGCGAAAGAGAACACAGAGGTGTTACACGGAAAGGAAGGTGTTGGCCATGAATTTAGTTATCGTTCAGTGAGATAAGGGATTCCCAATCCCCGGCAAATTTTTCTGGCCAGCTTATCGGGGATTTCAGCATGGCGCGACACAGTCTCCACCTTGCCGGTCAGCATGTTGATCCAGAGGGAATGCGCGCTTCCTTCTCTTTTCAGGTAACAGCCGTGCCGGCGCAAATGCCGCAGAAGAGCTTCCCTCTTCATGAGACGGCTATCACTTCCTGAATGGCGTCTGTCGGCAAACCGCGTATGGCATCCTGACGCCGATCCTCCAAGATAAGGGAAATCGCCGCCGCTAGGCTCTCCTTGCATTCTTCTATGGTCTTGCCTTGGCCGTTTGCTCCTGGGACCTCGGGACAGTACGAGATATACCAATCGCCATCTCTCTCGATGATGGCCGTAAACTCGTTATACATGCTCGCCTCCATACATTTTCAAGCCTTCCAAGAGTTAAAAAATCTATTCGCTTATTGCCTCAACTCCGAAGACTAGAAGGAATTAATTTAGTTAGGTAATTCAGGAGCATAAAGAACCCCCTCACCCTTCGTTGGGGGAGGGGCGGGGTGGGGATGGCGACTTCGAGATGCCCCAAGATGCCCCCCTCACCCTGCCCTCTCCCCCGGGGGGAGAGGGAAATGCCCGGTATATCGCTAAGATACAAAATTAGGGGCAACAGTCGGCCCATAAACGGATGGGATTTATGCGTAAAATTACCATAAACTATAATCAAAATAGGAGCAAAGGCAATAATCGATAAATCTATTTTAACTTTTCCTCTAAAATATTCCAAGCATTCAAATACCTTGTAAGATTTCTATCTTCATTTTCAAAGGCATTGTTAGCAATAAGAATGTGGTCCCTCTTTGAGAGTCCCCGAGCTTCCCAACATTTCCCTTTTTCTGTTACCCATAAATAGGATTGAATTCTTTCAATAGTCCCATGAATTTTTGAAAAACGCTTTTCAAGTTCTGTTGGTGAAATTATTATATATTGGGTTTTTTTGGGATCAAAAGCTTTTTTGGGATCAAAAACCTGGAGAACAAAAATCCATAAATCTGCTCTACTTTCCTGAATATTTTTCTGCTTGTGAGTCCACCACCCACATGCCAACAGTCCTTTATGATAAATATCTTCCATATGTGTTACCAAGAAATCGCGCGAAAATTTTACCTGGATTGTTACAAACCGCGTATTTTGGGAATCTGATATAAGTAAATCAATCCCTTTATCCTTCGAAGGCACCCAAACATTAGCTCCAGGGATTCTTCTTTCTATTTCCGAGCCAACCAAAAACTCTCCTGCGTGTATTGTAAACAAAGTTTTCATCTCTTTCCTCTTCCTATCTGTTATGTCAATATTTGGCTATATTCAACTGAGAGCAATCCATGCAATCATTATCCGGAAATAGCCGGTTCCCCGGACCCCCGGCTTTTTTATTGACCCGGCTTATGGAAAAGTGAAATAATTGGAGTCGAGAGATTTGCCTCACGGCCATGAAGGCCTTACCCACCTAAGACCCTTATAAAAAATCATTTTGGGAGAATTTCATAATGGATATGAAGCCCCCCAACCAGCCTTCTTCCCCTTGTTCCATCCAACCCGACACCTTGGCCTTAAAAGAGAAAGCCCGCCAAGAAGGGCTGGAAACAGTCTGGGACCGTTTTCACGCCCAGCAGCCCCAGTGCGGATTTTGTGACCTGGGACTTTCCTGCCGCATTTGCGTCATGGGGCCCTGCCGCATCGATCCCTTCGGCGAAGGCCCCCAGCGGGGGGTGTGCGGCGCGGACGCGGACATCATGGTGGCCCGCAATCTGGCCCGGATGGTGGCCGCGGGCGCAGCCTCCCACTCCGACCACGGCCGGGACCTGGTGGAGACCTTGTACGCCGTGGCCGAAGGCAAAGCCCCAGGGTATAAGCTCACCGACCTGGAGAAGCTCTCCCGGGTGGCCGCCGAATTCGGGGTGGCCCAGGATTTGCCGCCCCTGGAGCAGGCCAGGGAACTGGCCCTGGCCCTGATGGAGGAATACGGTATCAAGAAGGGTTTCCTCCAGTTCACCAAACGCGTCCCCGCCGCCCGCCAGGAGAAGTGGCGGCAGCTGGGTATCACCCCCCGGGGCATCGACTGGGAGATCACGGAGATCATGCACCGCACCCACATGGGAGTGGACAACGACGCGGTGAACATCCTGCTCCAGGCCCTGCGCGCGGCCCTGGGAGACGGCTGGGGCGGCTCCATGATCGCCACCGAGGTCTCCGACATCCTCTTCGGCACGCCGAAGCCCGTGGCCTCCCAGGTGAATATCGGCGTTTTGAAAGCGGATCAGGTCAATATCATTCTCCACGGCCACAGCCCCCTGGTTTCGGAGATGGTGGTCCAGGCCGCGCAGGAACCGGAGTTGCTGGACAGGGCCAAGGCCCTGGGGGCTAAAGGCATCAACCTGGCGGGCCTGTGCTGCACCGGCAACGAAGTGCTCATGCGCCAGGGCATCCCCATGGCCGGGAACCACCTGGTTCAGGAACTGGCAATCATCACCGGCGCGGTGGAGGCCATGGTGGTGGACTACCAGTGCATCATGCCTTCCCTGGGGGATGTGGCCTCCTGCTACCATACCCTCTTTTTCACCACCTACGACAAGGCCAAGTTTCCCAAAGCCCGGCACCTATCGTTCAACCCGGAAAACGGCGCGGCTTTGGGCCGGGAAGTGGTGTCCCAGGCGGTGGAAAATTTTGCCCGTCGCGACCCGAAGCGGGTTTCCATTCCGGTTGAGCCCCAGGCCCAGGTCAGCGGTTTTTCCATCGAGGCCATTGTCGGCGCCTTGGGGGGCACCCCGGCGCCCTTACTGGAGGCGGTCAAGGCCGGACAGATCCGGGGCGCGGTGGGAGTGGTGGGCTGCAACAATCCTAAAATTACCCAGGACTACGGCCATGTGACTTTGACCAAAGCCCTCATTGCCGCGGATATCCTGGTTCTGGACACCGGCTGCACCGCGGTGGCCAACGCCAAGGCGGGCCTCAAAGAGCCCCAGGCCGCGGCGCTGGCGGGGCCGGGTCTCAAAGCCGTGTGCCAAGCCTTGGGCATACCGCCGGTACTGCACATGGGCTCCTGCGTGGACAACGCCCGGATCATCAACCTCTGCGCGGTCCTGGCCGGGGCTTTAGGGGTGGATGTGGATCTGCTGCCGGTGGCCGCGGCCGCGCCGGAGTGGTATTCGGAGAAGGCCGCGGCCATCGCCAGTTACGCGGTGGCCAGCGGTATTTTCACGGTTTTGGGGGTCACTCCCCCGGTTCTGGGGAGTAAGGCGGTGACAGACTTGCTCTTGAACGGCCTGGAAGCGCACCTGGGGGCCAAATTCGCAGTGGAGCCGGACCCGGCCAAAGCCGCGGCCCTGATTATCAGCCACGTGGAGGGAAAGAGGCGGGCTTTGGGGTTGGATGCGCGATAAAGATGCGGCGGGCATTGCCCGCCGCCATTAATACCAAATTCACATTCACATGCATTAAAACAGCAAAAGCAAACGGCGTCCATCTGCGTTTATCGGCGGTTAAATATTAACCGCCGATGTACGCCGATAAACGCCGTTCATCATAAGGATTGTTG
>JBMORF010000003.1:0-4456 GCA_049322315.1 Thermodesulfobacteriota bacterium
CTGAAATCTGTTTTAGACACCTTGGCCGATTTCTTTAATCCAGACCCCGCATTTCGGTCTTGTCTGGACATTATTGCCAATAGTTTTAACCAGTTCTTCCCCTTGCAGGGGTGCGAAACTTGAGTAATAAGTAATAAGTAATAAGTAATAAGTAATAAGTAATAAGTAATAAGTAATAAGTAATAAGTAATAAGTAATAAGTGATAAGTGATAAGTGATAAGTGATAAGTATTCAGTAGCTACCGGAACCTAGAATTTTATTACTGGCCCCTGACCCCTGATCATCACACCCGCTCAAACACTGGCCGCCCCAGCAGACCCGTGGGCTTGAAAACCAGAAGCAAAAGCAGCAGCGAAAAGGCCACGAAGTCCCGGTAGGTGGAAGACGGCAGCAGCACCGGGGTGAAGATCTCCACCGCGCCCAGGATGAAGCCCCCCAGCATGGCGCCCCGGATGTTGCCGATGCCCCCCACCACCGCGGCGATGAAGGCCCACCAGCCGATGCGGATGCCCATGTAGGGGTCCAGCACCGGGTAGGCCAGGCCGTACATCAGCCCCCCGGCGGCGGCAATAGCGGACCCGATGGCGAAGGTGAGGGAAATCACCCGGTCCACCGGCACCCCCATGAGGGGGACAATGGGGCGGTTATAGGAAATGGCCCGCATGGCCATACCCAGCAAGGTGCGGCGCACCAGGAGGTCTAACAGGACCATGAGGACCGCGGCCATGACGATAATGAGGACCTGCAAGAGGGAAATGGTGAGACCGGCTACCTCCCATGAGGCCAGGGGAATGAGGGCCGGAAAATGCCGGGGCTCCGGGCCCAGGATCCCTAAGGTGAAGTTCTCCAGAAAGAGGCCCACCCCCAAGGCGGTGATCACCGCCGAGACCCGGGGCGCCTGGCGCAGAGGCCGGTAAGCCAGGCGCTCGATGACCACCCCTAAAACCGCGGTGAGCACCATACTGAAACACAGGGCGCCCGCAAACACCACTACCAGGGGTAGACCCAGGGGCAGCCCCAAGAGAAAGACCGCAGCCGCCAGACTCAGGTAGGTCCCCACCATGAAGATGTCGCCATGGGCAAAATTGATCAAGGTGAGGATGCCGTACACCATGGTATAGCCCAGGGCGATGAGGGCATAGACGCTCCCCAGTTGCAGGGCGTTTAAGGCGTTTTGTCCCAATATCTGGAGCATGGATGTTTGGCCTGCGTTTGTCCAAGGGGGACAAGGAGAAGAGGGGAAAAGGTTAAAGGGGGAAGAGCATAATCACTATTAATTGGCCCTTCCCCTTTTTCCCTTTTTCCCTTTTTAACTTTAAGTAGTAGCTACGGCTCCACGGTGGCGTGGTATTTGAACTTGCCGTCTTTGATCTGGAGGATGACCGCGCTCTTTATGGGGTCGCAGAGGTTTTTAAAATTCATCTGGCCCGTGACCCCTTCGAATTTCTGGATGGTCGCCAGGGCGTCCCGCACTTTTTTCCGGTCCAGGGCTCCGGCCCAGATGATGGCGGCGCACAGCAGTTGGCCGGCGTCGTAGGTCAGGGCCGCCACGTCATCGGGTTTCTTGCCGTACTTGGCTTCATAATCCTTGATGAATTTCTGGGCCTTGGGGGTGGCGATATCCGGGGCGTAATGGGTGCTGAAATAGGAGCCTTCCAGGTCCTTGGCCCCCAGGCGCAGAAGCTCCTCGCTGCCCCAGGAATCGGAGCCGATAAAAGGGCAGGTAACTCCCAGGCGCCGGGCTTGCTGGGCCTGGAGGGGCACCTCGTTATAATAGTTGGGGAGGAAGAGCACGTCGGGATTGGCGGCCTTAATAATGGTAAGTTGGGAAGAAAAGTCCTTATCGTCTTTGGTATAGGATTGGAAGGCCACCACCTTGCCTCCCGCGGCCTCAAAGAATTTCTTGAAGAATTCGGCAATACCTTTGTTATATTCCGAGGCCACGTCATAGAGGACCGCCGCCCTCTGGGCCTTGAGGTTCTCCCGGGCAAACTTGGCCATCACCTGGCCCTGAAAGTCGTCGATAAAACAGGCCCGGAAAACGAATTTCTTGCCCTCCGTGGTCTTGGGGTTGGTGGACCAGGGAGTAACCATGATCACTCCCGCGTCTTCACAGATGCGGGCCGCGGGGATGGCGTTGCCGGAAGCGTTGGGGCCGATGATGGCCAGGACGTTGTTCTGGCTGATGAGCTTCTGGGCCACGGCCGCGGCGGATTCGGCCTTATCTTCGTTATCTTCGATAAAGAGTTTTATGGGGTATTTTTTCTCCCCCACCTTGAGGCCCCCGGCCTGATTCACCTGGGCGGCCAGGAGCTCCGCCGCCTTCTTACAGGAGTCGCCCACCGTGGGTTTGCTGCCGGTGATTTCGGCGTTGACCCCCAGGCGAACGGCGTTTTCCTCTTTGGAAGCGCAGCCGGCGGCCAGCCAGCAAAGCGCCAGTAATACGGCCATAGTCCACCTAAGCCACATCATCTCCTTCCTCCTTGCAGTGATATGGACCGCGCCTCAGGGAGGCAGCTTCAGTAAAAAACGTCGGCAATGGTCAATTAAAAAACCGCGTCAATAAGTCACAGGAATAGATTGGAAAATTACCGGAGGATCGTCTTCCAAATTCGCGTTCCCCGCAGCCTCTGCAATCTACCAAACCGGCTCCGGTTCCGTCAACAGCAAAGGCGGGGGCCGACCCCTTCCTTGCAACCCCTTCTTCCTAATATTATATTTCTCTTGTAAAATATTACGTTTACTGCAAAATTAGTCACAACTCAAATCCCGGCTGCCGGGGAGGAAGGAGGGGCCTATCCAGAAAAAGAAGATCCTACGGGACACCTATCTCTTTTCCGGGATTGATGATGCCGACCTGGAGGTCTTGGCCGAAATGGCCCCCAGCCGCAACTTTCCCCGGCAGGCCACTATTTTTTGGGAAGGAAAGGAGCCCCCGGGCTTTTACTTGCTGGTGACCGGCCTGGTTAAATTAGTGAAAAGCTCCCCGGACGGCAAAGAATACATCATCCGGCTGGTGCAGCCGGGGGAGACTTTTGGCGAAGCCGTGGTCTTCGCCGACAGCCCTTATCCGGCCACCGCCATAGCCCTGGAAGATTGCCAGACCCTGTTCTTCCCCAAGAAGGCATTTCTGCAACACCTGGCGGAGTCTCCAGCCCTGGCCCGCAATATGCTCGCCACCATGAGCCGCTTGCTCGTGCATCTTACCAAGCAACTGGAAGATGTCTCCCTCAAGGAAGTATCAGGCCGACTGGCCCGTTATCTCTTGGAAAGATGTGAGGAAACCCATGGCCGTATTGAGGCGGGATTGACCTTTGCGTTACCTACCACCAAAACTCACCTGGCAGCTTATCTAGGTACGATCAGTGAAACCTTGTCCCGCACTTTGACCCGGTTCAAGACTTTAGGGGCGATAGAGATGGAAAAGGGAACGATTACTATCACTGAGCCGGCACTTTTACAGAATATGGCAAAGGGGACTAAATCATGAGATCGGTGATTATTTGTACCATTCGTTGATATAATGCGGAATAAAATGATAGGGTGTGTAGAAAAAAACATAAAAATATCTTGACAAGATAATTAATAGTTAACTATATAGTATTCGAAAGGCTACTAGACGCTATTTTCAAATCAGTATTTCAAAAAAATATAAGAGAGGTAAGTTTATATGGCAAGCGAAGTTTTAAAATTGACGGCGCAAATTGTAATTTCTCATGCCTCAATGAGCGAACTCACCCCCAAGGAGTTGGTGGAGGAGATTAAAGATATATATAATCTATTATCCACCCTGGAAGGTGACATTTTGACAGAAATTGCGGGAGCCGTTCCTGGGAAAGGCAAAGAGGCCGCAGTTGTTAAAAAGCCTTCGATCCCGTTGGATGAGATTGTCAAAGAAAAGTACGTGGTCTGCCTGGAATGCGGCAAAAAGATGCGGACCTTAAAGGCCCATCTGCGTAAGGCCCACAAGTTGGCGCCGGCCGAATACTACCGGCAATACGGTCTGGACCCCAAGAAGTTCCCCCTGGTCTGCAAAGAATACTCCGAGCAGCGCCGCAAGCTGGCCAAGGAAAAAGGTTTAGGGGAGCGGGGTTTCCGCCGCAAAGCCAAGCCTGCCTGAGAACTTACTAAGTTATAGTAGTACCCAATAGTTGTCAGATATAGAGGAGGGGGACCACTCTGGGTCCCCTTCCTTACTTTGCAGCCCCCTAAACGGTTCTAGAGTCCGCTCCAACAGGGGGTAAACATCTGAAACTGAGTCAAAAGGGCAAAAGGCGCCGAGGACAAGGAACGCCCCCTGTTCGCCCCCGTTTATCACTTGGTTCCCATCTATACTGAGCGACTTAATTAACCGCGGTTGACATTCTCTGCGGCCTCTGCGCCTCTGCGAGAAACCTTTTTATCTCGCAGAGACGCAGAGAGCGCAGAGATTAATAATGCGCAATTATTTATGTC
>JBMORF010000004.1:0-32561 GCA_049322315.1 Thermodesulfobacteriota bacterium
ATCTGCCATCTAAGCTACAGGGTCTCTGGCTATTACCCCGGCAAGACTAACTCTTGCTGAACATGCCAGCCTTCGCTGGACACACAACCGGACGTGCGGATTCCCCGCATCCGGCTTTCCGATGATCACTCAGCCATAGGCATTCGCCGGGAGTTGACGGCTTTATTCCTACAGGTAAATCAGCCCCGCAGCCTTCAGTGCCCCGTACAGCGAAGGGCCGCTGAGTTGCCGACTGCGCCGTTGGCTCCGTGTCCGCAGAAAACGGAACTGCGGCTCCAGCTTGGCCTTATGGCCCAGTTTCCATCGCAACAGGGAGACTTTCAAGGGCAAGCCGGATTCCGGCTGAAACCCTTCTCCCGTAGGGGAGCTTTTGCTCAAGCGGGATTCCCTCTCTTGATGAAAACGGGATCAAAGTCCTGCCCCTTGGCTCCCCGGGGATTAGCCGCTTCCTCGCTACTAGGGACAGGTCCGACTCCCGGCCGGAACGGTAAGGCGGGTTATGGATTCCCCACCTTCCTTGGGCGCGGGCTACCTGTTGCCCCACCCGTGCCGCCGGGTCTCCCAGGTTCCCTGACGGTTCTTTGGATACCTGCCGCCTCCAACCACCCCGGACGGCCCGGCGCCACGCTCCTGTTATCCCCTGGCGCCGATGGCAGGCTTCCCCATAATTCGGGAGGGTCGCCGCCGCCATGTTTTATACTAACGAGGCCGAATCGAGTTCGCTTGCGCTGCGGCCTGCATCCTGTCCCGGTTTTAACAACCTTGACCGGTTCGCTTGACACTTCGGGTTACCCCTGGCGCCGAACCGTGACTTCATGGTGAACAGGCAATTACCATGGATAGAACCTTGCATCTATCTAGAACCGCCAGAGCTTAGCCTGGCGCACCGAATTGGTATGAAGTCAATTAGCGGCAAAACCAGGCTCCGGGATGAGGCGGCGCCCTGGTCTCTCGCCTTCAAAAAACGGTTTTGCGGGCATCTTCTGCCCCCCAAAATTTTAAAGGCTGCCCGAACCTGAAGGAACGGCAGCCTTTTTCGTTTAAGCCCGGAGTTTGGGAAGCCGGACAGACCCAAGTTCTACAGTCAATAACGTATAATAATGTAAAATCAGTTAGTTGTAAGGACGCAAGTATCTGTCGGCACCACATTTTCCTAGGTTCGCATGGGCGGCGGGAGGCTTACCCCCGCAGCCTGGCAGATTTTTCCGGCCACTCCCTGAAGGGCGGTGCGCAGGAGATACCAGTGCTCACCGTCTTTAACCTCCACCTCGGCCAGGGCCAGGAGATCCCGGAGGATGTCGGCCCATTCTGCCTCTACACCCCGCTGGGCCAGGCGGCGCTGCAGCTCGTCCCGCAGCACCAGGGCCAGAAAAGAGCAGAAGACGTGTCCCTGGATGGTGGCGTCCCCCTGGTGGAAGATGGGCCGGTACAGATGATGCAGTTTCAGGCCGTCGCTGCCATCCACCCGGACGTCCCGCCGCCAGCGGTCCCCGGCCCGGTCCGACCCGGACTCGAACAGCCGGTGCAGCACCGCGAGGTACACGGCCCGTTCCACCGGAAATTCAAAGCCCCGGTCCTTAAGTAGGTGGTTCAGCGCGGTGTCCAGGCCCAGTTCTTTCCAAAGACGGCCGAACACCAGGTCAGGGCCGAGATGCCGCAGGGCTCCGGCCTCCAGGCGTCCTTCCTCATAGTCCTGGATAACCCGGACCCGGGTAGCAAAACGGCCCAGGTATTTCAGCAGGACATCGATGCCGCCGCTCTCGGCCAGTTCATCGGCACGGCCCAGGGTGGCCAGGACCCGCTGCACGGTGCGTTTGCCCTCCCGGTGGTTCTCCACGATCTGGAGATACCGGTAAGGGCCTTTGGTCTTGACTCGGACAAACATGCGGCGCCTCCATCAGGTCACCGCAATAATGCCAGAGAATATTCTTTAATATCAAGAAATATATTGAATTATACCGCTATCTTTTCGGCACCGCATATTTCAATTTTCTGCATGCCGGTGCAATAATATCAAATACTTACGCCAAAAAATAGGCGTTTACTGTAGAACTTGGGTATTACTAATCCGGTGGCTATATTTGGACCAAAACCGGGGATAACCATCATCTGCTGTAACCGTTCAGTCCCCCTTATCGGGAAAGGCGAAATTTTTTTGTAAAAATGAAAAAAATGGCCTTGGGGGCGCGATTTTTTTTGAATAATAGTGTATTCAAGTTCTTGTGGAAACAAGGCCGATTGCTCCAGAGACTTGGCAGAAACTTCCGCCAGAGGTGCAGGCATATATCCTGTTCTTGGAGAACGCCCTGCGCCAGTCTTTGGCTAGAATTGCCCAACTGGAGCAGCGGGTCAGCGAATTGGAGGCCAGGCTCAATCGCCATTCCGGCAACTCCTCTCAGCCTCCCTCGCACGACCCGCCCCAGGCTCCCAGGAACCAAAAGCAAAAGAGCGGACGCAAACCGGGTGGTCAGGTAGGACACCAAGGAAACCATCGGGAGATGGCGCCGCCTGAGAAAGTGAATAAGATCGTGGAGCACCGGGCGGAAGAGTGTCCGCACTGCCGCAGTGCCTTGCAGCACGCGGCGGCCAGGCAAGCCTCTCCGGTGGAAAGGCGCCAGGTCTGGGAACTGCCCGAAATTCAACCGGTCATTACCGAACACCGGTTGTTGGCCGGCTGGTGTCCCCATTGTCAGACCTGGGTGAAACCGGAGTTGCCGGCGGAAGTCGGCAGAAACGCCTTCGGCCCCCGGCTGCAAGCCTGGGTCGCCATCCTCACCGGTCGCTTCCGCCAAAGCCGCCAGCAGGTGGTGGAACTGTTGCGGGAACTGTGCGGCGTGAGTGTCAGCCTGGGAAGCATCCGTGCCTGTGTGAAGAAACCTCTGAGGCCCTGGCCGTCCCCTGCCGGGAGGCCAAGGAGGCGGTGGCCCGGGCCGAGATGGCGCATCTGGATGAAACGGGCTGGAAGGAAAAGGGGAAACGCCATTGGCTGTGGGTGGCGGTGACCAGGCTGGCCACCGTCTTCCTGGTCTCGTGCAGCAGAAGCCGTCAGGCCCTCAAGGAGCTGATGGGCGAATCCTTTGAGGGCATTCTCCATAGCGATCGCTGGGGCGCCTATAACGTAGTCGATCCCCTGCAGCGCCAGCTCTGTTGGGCGCACCTGCAGCGGGATTTTCAAGCGCTCTCCGAGCGGCAGACCCGGGCCGGACCTTTGGGAGAATGGGGACTTAGGGAGGTCAAAAGACTCTTTGCCGCTTGGCGCCGCTATCAGGCCGGCGAGATCACCTGGGCCGAGATGCAGTGGGAACTGGCGCCGGTTCGGACCCGTTGGGGGAGACTCTTGCGCTTGGGAGCCTCCTGTGGCGACCCCAAGGCCGCAGCCCTGTGCCGCAATCTCTTGAAGCTGTGGCCGGCCTTGCTCCCCTTCGCCCTGGTCCCGGGAGCGGAGCCCACCAACAACCGGGCCGAGAGAGCCTTGCGTGGGGCGGCGCTGTGGCGTAAGGGATGCTTCGGCAACCAAAGCGATAACGGCTCTCGCTTTCCGGAAAGAATCCTGACCACGGTTGCCACCTTGAGGCGGCAACATCGGAATATCGTGGAGTATGTCGTGGCGGCTATCCAAGCTCACCGGATGGGTCAACTTGCTCCGTCTCTTCTACCCGTACCTCTGCTGGTAGCAGAGGTGGCCTGAACGATTACAAAAAAACTAAAGAAAAATAGAGAAGAAGAAATACAAATTAAATTTATGCGGGGGTTGTGAGGGGAGTTTGAGGAGAGGGCGGGGGACCTCAGGTCCCCCGGCCCTCCCCTCAATCATCTACTTCTTTCCCTCCCTGGCCATATTCAAGGCGCCGCCCACGGCCAGCATCCGCCGCTGCCGTGCAGAGAGGTCCAGGCGTACCCAGATTTCTTTATCACCCACCTTTAGAGGCAGGCGCGGCGCACCCTCCAGGATGAGCTGGCGCACGCCGGGAAGTTCCAGGGTCTGGCCCATATTCAGGAGGTCATAATCCTCAGGGTTCTCAAAGGTCAGGGGCAGGATGCCGAAATTGATGAGATTCGCCAGGTGAATGCGGGCGAAGCTCTTCACCAGCTTGACCCTCACCCCCAGATAGCGGGGGGCCAGGGCCGCGTGTTCTCTCGATGACCCCTGGCCGTAATTTTCGCCGCCGATAATGGCCCCTTCCCCCCGGCCCTGGACCCGATTGGGAAAATCCGCATCCAGCCGGGTAAAGGCGAATTGGCTGATGGCCGGGAGATTGCTACGCAAGGGTAAGATTTGGTTGCCCGCGGGCAGGATGTCGTCGGTGGTGACGTTGTCTCCGGTTTTCAGCCAGACCTCGCCGGTCCAGGAATCCGGCAGGCCGGAGAGTTGGGGGAAGGCGACGATGTTGGGGCCCCGGAGCACTTCCACATTCTTGCTCTCCTCCGGAGGCAAGGGCGGCATCAGACAGCGGCCATTAACCAGAAAATAGCGAGGCGCAGTCACCCGGGGGTAGTCCCCCAGACGCCGGGGATCGACGATCTCTCCGAAGATGGCCGCGGCCACCGCGGTCTCGGGGCTGGCCAGATAGACCTGATCGCCCTTGGTGCCGCTTCTGCCGGGGAAATTCCGGGTAAAGGTGCGCACGCTCACCGCGCCCGTGGCCGGGGCCTGGCCCATGCCGATGCAGCCCCAACAGCCCGGGGGCATCACCCGCACTCCGGCTTTAAGCAACGTCAGCAGCCCGCCGGAGAGATCCAGGTTTTCCAACACTTGCAGAGAACCGGGGTTGACTTCCAGGTGCACCCGGGGATGCACCCGCCGGTCTTGCAACGCCAGGGCCAGGACCATCAGGTCCCGGAAGGAGGAATTGGCGCAGGAGCCGACGAGCACCTGCTCCACCGGGGTGCCCGCTACTTCTTTGACCGGGGTCACGTGGTCCGGGGAGCCCGGCCCGGCTATCAGGGATTCCAGACGGCCCAGGTCAATTTCCTCCACCGGGGCGTAGCGGGGCCTGCCTTCGGCCTTAAGGGGCCGAAAATCCCCGGCCCGGCCTTGCAGGGCCAGGAAGCGCTCAGTCTGGGCATCCGCGGGGAAGATGGAGGTGGTGGCCCCCAGTTCCGTGCCCATATTGGTGATGGAGGCCCGCTCCGGCACCGTCAGATAACGCAGGGCCGGACCGTAAAACTCCAGGATATTGCCCCGGCCGCCCTTCACCGTCAGGCGGCGCAGCAGCTCCAGGATCACGTCCTTGGCCGACACCCAGGGCTGGAAGCGCCCGGTGAGGCGCACGCCCAGGACCTCCGGCATCACCAGATAAAAAGGCTGCCCGGCCATGGCCAGGGCTACGTCGAGCCCCCCGGCTCCGAAGGAGAGCATGCCCGCGCCCCCGGCGGTGGGGGTGTGGCTGTCCGAGCCGATCAAGGTCTTGCCGGGCAGGGAAAAACGCTCCAGGTGCACCTGGTGGCAGATGCCGTTCCCCGGCGGCGAAAAATAGAGGCCGTATTTAGCGGCAATGGTCTGCAAAAACCGGTGGTCGTCGGCGTTGCGGTAATCCGTCTGCAAAAGATTGTGATCTACGTAGCTCACCGACACCTCGGTCTGCACCCTTTCCACCCCCATGGCCTCAAACTCCAGATAGGCCAGGGTGCCGGTGGCGTCCTGGGTCAAGGTCTGATCAATCTTCAAGGCCACCTCCGCGCCCGGGGCCAACTCCCCGGAGACCAGGTGGGCGGCCATGATTTGTTCGACAATGGTTTTTGCCATGATTCATTCCTTACTGGAAATGGGAATTAAAGTTTATCAGTTATCAGTTATCAGTTATCAGAAAGAAACTTATTGTGAGGGCGCAAAGACGAAAGGCATGTTTATTACAGCGTGTCTTCGCCTCTTGACGAAAAGATATTACTGATTACTGATTACTGACTAATGCTTCTGCCTCAAATCTTCCTTCAACCTCAAAACTTCTTCCCTAAGGCCCAGGCTGACGGCGGCATAATCGCTTGCGGCCGGGTCGATCCCTAGGCCCAGCTTTTTCAACTCTCGCCAGGAATGGGCCTGGCCAAAGATTACCTGGATGGGACGAGGCCGGGGGAGGATCATGCCTGGATGCCAGGCTTCATAGGAACCTTGAATGTAAACCGGGACCATCTTGACGTCCAGTGTTTTAGCCAGAATGGCCACCCCCTTCTTGAATTGACGCACTTCTCCGCTGGGGGTGCGGAAGCCTTCGGGAAAGATGGTCAGGACCTGGCCATTTCTCAGAATATAGGAGGACACCTGCATGGCAGCCACTAAGTTCTTGACCGTATCCACCGGGATGACCCGGATCAGCTTGATGAGGTGTCGAATAATGGGGACATCGAAATAGCCGCTGTATCCCAGGGAGAAGAGCCGCAATCGCAACGATCCCGGCACCGCATAGGCGATGATGAAGCCATCCAGATAGCTGGCGTGATTGGGACACAAGATGTACCCTTGGCCTTGCAGCCTTTCTTGTCCATAGACCTGGATGTCGAACATCCCTTTAAACCAGGCGCCTAAGACCATGGTCAGCCCGGCCGTGGCCATCCTGGCCCCCAGCCCTCCATCCATACCGATGCGCCGGAGCAGGCCCGGCGGGGGATCGGTCCTGAGAATATGGTCCCAGGCGGCGTTTTTTTCCTCGGGTTCCTTGGCTATTTCCGGTTTCCTCTCTTCGATAAATTTAATCAGCTCTCTTACCGTGATGACCCCGGTAAATTCTTCGTCCCTAATTTTTATCCTAAAGCGGTTTTCCAGGGCCGCCAGCAACTGCACCAGGGCTAAGGAGTCCATTCCCAGGTCCAGTTCTAGATGGTCGTCCGCGGCAATCAGAGAGTCCTCGATTTGCCGGGCCAAAACTTCCACGACGATCTCTCCCACCGGGGACAGCCTTTCTTCCCGGCTTGGCTGTTTCTTTTCGTAACGTTTGCCGGCCCGCTCCCGGTAAAGCCGCTGGGCTTCGTGGATTTTGACTTTTCCTAACCTGGTCCTGGGCAACTCTTCATTGACGAGGACAAAGTCCCGCACCCGCTTGTAGGGCTCCAGGTCCTGGGACAGCAATTCCAGGTCCCACTTTACCTTGCCGGGGATATCCGTTTCCCCGATCCGCCGGAAAAAATCCAGGTCCGGGACCACCACCGCGGCCAGCTTCTCGGCTTTGGCGTCAGTAGTCACGAAAATTTCTTTGATGGAGGGGGCCTGGAGATAATATTGCCCCACTTCCTCGGCGGAGACGTTTTTGCCGGAACTGAGGACGATGATCTCTTTGAGGCGCCCCTTAAGGAAGAGATAGCCGTCTGCGTCGAGATAACCCAGGTCGCCGCTGTGAAACCAGCCGTCTTTTAGGACCTCCCGGGTGGCGGTTTCGTTCAGGTAATACCCCGGCATGACGTTATCGCCCCGGATGAGGACCTCGCCTACCCCCTCCCCATCGGGATCGAAAATCTTGACCTCCACCCCCTCCACGGGCTTACCCGCAGACCCCAGGCGGGGGGCCTCGGGCGGGTTCATGGTCACCACCGGCGCGGTCTCGGTGAGGCCGTAACCTTCCAGGACCGTGAAACCCAGACGGGCGAAGCCCGCGGCCAAGTCCTCAGGCAGTTTGGCCCCGCCGCTGACGAAAAACCGGAACTGCTCCCCCAGGGCGCCCCGGAAGCGGCGCAGCAGCGGGTCGGCGGGGTTGATCCCCGTTAATCGCGCCGTCTTCCAGGAAAAATTAAGAAAACTCAGCAACAGGGGCCGTAGCGGCCAGGGAATTTTCTGCAACTGCCTCTGGATGCCGCTATAAAAAAGCTGGAGCACCTGGGGGGTCACCGCCATGAGGGTGACCTGCTGCTCCTTAAGGCAGCGCAATATGGCATCGGCCTTCAAGGTGTCCAGATAAGTAATTTTCAATTTTGAAAAAAGCGGCGTAAGGAGGGTGGCGGTAAAAGGAAAAGAGTGGAACAGGGGCAGGATGGCGAGGATATTGTCCCCCTCCCGGGTGATCTCGAGTTTGGTGATGCTCTGATAGTTGGCGCAAAAATTTTTATGGGTGAGCATCACCCCTTTGGGCATCCCGGTGGTGCCGGAGGTATAAATAATGGAGGCCAGATCATGGGGCTGGGCCTGGGGCAAATGCCGGCGGCCCGTCTCCGCCGCCAGCGCCTCCGGGAAAGTGATGGTTTTTTTACCAGATTTTCCTCCTGCCCCAATGACCACGATCTTTTCCAGGAAGGAGACTTTACCCAACTGGGGCAGAGGCGCTTGGGGGAAGGTGAAGATGACCCGGGCCCGGGTCTCTTGCAGGACATGATGGATAAAGTCCCAGCGGGAGACCGGGTCCAGGGGCACGGCCACGCCCCCGGCCAGAAGCAGACCGAAGTAGCACATGGGCCATTCCGGGCGGTTCTCCAGCAAGATGACGCCCCGGTCTCCTTCTTTCAAGCCCTGGGCTTTAAGCCAGCGGGCCACGGCCAGGCTGTCCTGATAAAGCCGGCCGTAAGTATACTCCCGCACCTCCTCCCCTTCCCGGAAGAGGATGGCCGTTTGGTCTTTTGCTTCCCGGGCCACCCGGGCAAATTGGGCAGTCAAGGTCTGCGTCGCGTCATCCATAACTTCTGCTCACTGCTCACTGTTTTAAGATAACGAATAATCTCCTGGGGCCGGTTGGTGCAAATAGCCTCTACCTTCATGGCCAGATAGGGCGCCAGCTCCCCGGGGGCGTCGATATTCCAAACGCTGACCTTGAGTCCTTGCCGGTGGGCGGCGTCCGCCAGCTCCCGGTTGACGTAGCGGTAGTTCAGGACCAGGGTGTCGGTGGCCGCGGCCCGGGCCAGGCCCCCGGGGTCTGCGGGGCAGCCCACCATAAGGGCGCCGGTCCGCAGCCGGGGTTCTTGTTCTTTCAGTTCCTTAATGACCGGGTGCCAGAAGGAAATGGCCCGGAGGTCGTCGAAAAGGAGGCGTTCCCGGCACAAAGCCAGAAACGTCGGGGCAGACTCGGGTTGTTTCAATTCCACCAGAATTTGGCCCCGGCCCTTAACCAGGTCCACCACTTCTTCCAGGGCGGGAATGCGCTCCCCCTGACCCGCGTCCAGTTTTTGCAACTCCGCCAGGGTCAAGTCCTTAATTCGGCCCCGGCCGTTGGTGGTGCGGTCCACGGTCGCATCATGGATCACCGCCAAGCGGCCGTCCTTGGTCAACTGGACGTCCAGCTCCACCGCGGCCGCGCCCGCGTCCAGGGCGTGCTTAAAGGCGCGCAAGGTGTTCTCCGGCTCCGCCGCGGCCGCGCCCCGATGGCCGATGATGTAAGTCATATATACTCCGTTGCTGAGGGAGGGAGGTAGAAAGAAGTGATCAGTAATCAGTAATCAGTAATCAGTGTTAACAGCACGGCTTTTTCCCTGATCACTGATCCCTGATTACTGATTACTAACAAACGTCCCCCCACCCTCGCCTCTTTTCTTTAACCGTCTTCAACCCCTTGTGATACATATATGATTGCCCCTATATTAGAAGAAACGCGGGCAACTGGCAAGGAGGGAGGAGGGGGACGTGAACTGGCTGGGTTTTTCTTTGCTGGCCCTGTTTTTCTGGGGGGCCTGGGGTTTTCTGAGTAAGGTGGCCTCCCGGCAGTTGCCGTACGCGGCCGTTTATCTCCTGGCCGTCTGCGGCCATGGCGCAGTGTTGAGTTACTTATGGTTGACTGGCGCCCTGGCCGTACCCGGCCACTTTTGGGGGCTGGTGGCGGCCCTGGCTGCGGGCCTGGCCATGGCCTTTGGCCTCCTTTTTTTCTATAAGGCCCTGACCGTGGGCGCCGCCACGGTGGTGGTTCCTCTCACCGCGCTCTATCCCCTGGTGACCGTGGTCCTGAGTTGGGCCGTGCTCCGGGAAGCTATGACCCCCCGGCACCTGGCCGGCATCGCTTTAGCCCTGGCCGCGGGGTGGCTTCTTTCCAAGTAGAGGACTTTTCTGGAGCAGTTCTTCTGGGGCTTTTGGCCTATCCGCAAAGCATGAAAAGTGCGCAGGGCGGGCCTCTCACCCGCCATGGTCCTGATACCTTAACCCTGAACTGTGAACCTAGGACTGTGAACTTTTTAGAAGCAGATTAAAGGTTACTTCCCGGCAAAATATAAGTTATACAAAGGAAATCATGTCTTCCAACAATACTGAGCAAACGCGGCCCCGGGAAATTCGCATCCTGGCCCTGGACGTGGGCGAGAAACGCATCGGCCTGGCGGTGAGCGATCCCTTGGGCTTCACCGCCCAAGGCCTGGGCGTCTTGATCCGGCAAAACCAGGAAACCGACCTGGCCCGGCTCCTGGAATTAGGCCGGGAATATGGAGTCCAGGAAATCGTGGTGGGTCTTCCCCGCCACCTGGACGGCCGGGAGAGTAACCAGGCTCCGGCCATTATGGAGCTGGCCCAGACCCTGGGGGACGCTCTGGGCGTCGCGGTGACCCCCTGGGATGAACGGCTCACCACCGTGGAGGCGGAACGGGTCCTGATCCAGGCGGACCTGAGCCGTCGCCGCCGCCGCCGGGTGGTGGACCAGGTGGCCGCGGTCCTCATTTTACAATCCTATCTGGAATACCGTCACCTCTCCAAGTAATATCCTCCCCACCTCTTCCGGAGTCCGATCTGGCCCAGGCAAAAAACTTTTTGGAATAACTCCTTACCACTTTTTTTTTACTTGACATCTACCTAGAAAAGAGCGTATTTTTGCATCTAAGTGGGGAGAAGTGGGGCAAAGTGGGAAGAGGGCCGATTTTTCGATGTTTTACAACACTCATCAATACTCCATGGATAAAAAAGGGCGGGTCAGTATCCCCGCCCAGTTCCGGGAGTCTTTACAAGAATTGGGAGATACCAAGATTGCTCTAACCATTTACCAGGCTGGCGCCTACCGGTATCTTCTGGCTTTGCCCCACTCATTATGGTTGACCAAAGCCGCCGGCTTGGAAGGCCGGACTTTCGATCCGCAATCCCGGGAGTTCCGGCGTTACCTGATGTCCCGAATGGAGGTCTGCCCCCTGGACAAACAGGGGCGTATACTTATCTCCCCGCAATTGCGGGACTATGCCGGTCTCACCAAGGACCTCAGCCTGGCGGGAGTGGGCCAATCCTTTGAGATCTGGGACCGCCAGGCCTTTGACAACAATTTTAACCAGATGGATGAGACTATTGGCGAAGAGGTTTTACAACGGTTGGATTTCTAAAGACAGACCACAACCCGGTACATGAACCGGTTTTGGTAGAGGAGGTGTTGGTGGGCCTCGATTGCCGGCCAGGCTGCGTGTACGTTGACGGCACCGTAGGCGAGGGGGGGCATGCTGCGGCCATCCTGAATCGTACCGCCCCGGACGGTCTCCTCTGGGGCCTGGACCAAGACCCGGTGGTCCTCAAGGCCGCGGCGGCGCGGCTGGCCCCCTTCACCTCCAGATTTCGTTTATTCCATCGTTCTTATGCCCAATTGGGGGAGATTCTTCAAGAAGCCGGAGAACCGGCGGTGGCCGGTATCCTCCTGGACCTGGGCCTGTCACTCCATCAGTTGCAGCGCTCCGGTCGAGGTTTCAGTTTCCAGGGGGATGAGCCCCTGGATATGCGGTTCAATCCTGAGAAGCCGGGGAAAACGGCCGCGGATCTCCTGAACCGGGCCACTCCGTCCGAGTTGGAAAAAATTTTTAGAGAGTATGGCGAAGAGCCGCGCGCGCGGCGTTACGCCCGCCTGGTGTTGGAAGCCAGACGGCAGCAACCATTCCGGTTTACCCAGCAGTTGGTAACACTTGTGCAGCAAGCCCAGGGACCCGGGCGGCGGACGGGGGAGAGACATCCCGCTACCCGGGTCTTCCAGGCCTTGCGGATTGCGGTGAACCGGGAACTGGAGGAACTGGCCCTGTTTCTGGGGCAGGCCCCGGCCTGGCTGGAGCCGGGTGGGCGCCTGGTGGTGATCTCCTATCACTCCCTGGAAGACCGGCTGGTGAAGCAAAAGCTGCTGGCCTGGGACCGAGCGGGACTGATGCGCCGGATTACCCGGAAGCCCTTGGCTCCCTCCCGGGAGGAGGTCCAAGGGAATCCCCGGTCCCGGAGCGCCAAATTGCGCGTGGCTGAGAAGGTCGGTGCAAAGGAGAAACAATATGGCCAGGCAGGTGACCCTTCGGTTAAGTAGCGTTGAGCAACTTTTCATGTCCCGCAATCGCAAGGTGGCCAGAAAGTCATCCCCCTGGGGGCGGGCTGGCGTCGTGTTTCTGGTCCTGGTGGCCGCGGGGTTCATCATCGCCTCGGTGGTCTGGGCCTGGGCCAATCTCCAGCAAGTTACTCTGAACTACCAGATTTCCCAGGCTCAGGAAGTACAGAAACAATATCTGGAGCTGAATCGCAAGCTGCGCATCGAGCATTCCAGTTTGATTTCCATCTCCCGTCTGGAAAGGTTGGCGGAAGAACAATATGGCATGGTGGCCCCGCAACCTTCCCAAGTCGTGCAACTGCCATGAAGCCAGGCCTCGACAAATGGACCCGGCTGCGCATCATCCTGGTGGGATTGGGGATGGCCTGTTTGGGTCTGTGGCTCGTCGCCAGATTTTTCTATATCCAGGCCATCCTGGGTTCGGACCTCCGGGACAAGGCTGTCCGGGAATCCCAGAAACTCTGTCCCGTCCTGCCGGTGCGGGGCCAGATCCGGGACCGCCGGGGCAATGAGTTGGCCATCAGCACCCGGGTCCATTCCCTGGTAGCCCATCCCAACCAAATTAAAAACGCCGGCTATTTCAGCCGGGAACTGGCCCCGATCCTGGGAATCGATGTCCGGGAGATGAAGGAGATCCTCACCCGGGCCCGTCCCTTTGTCTGGGTGAGGCGCCACCTGACCCCGGAAAAAGAAGAGGCCTTTCGCACCTGGCAGGCGGCCGCAGAGAAGGCCGCCTCCAAATGGCCGGCCAGATACCGCCGGGATCTGGACGCCATTTATCTGATCCCCGAGGCCTTCCGTTATTATCCCCAACTTGCCCTGGCCGGGCCGGTTTTGGGGTTTTGCAACGTGGACGGCCAGGGTCTGGAAGGAATGGAGCTACAATACGACAAATATCTTTATGGCAAGCCCAAGAAGTGCATGAAGATGCTGGACGCCCGGGGACGGATTGTGGTCACCGGTGAGAAGGCCTGGGACCCGGAGGTCATGGGTAAAAACGTGATTCTTACCCTGGACAGCACCTTGCAATATATCGCCGAAAAGGAATTAAGTCGGGGTGTGGCCCATTGGAAAGCCGCCGGCGGTCTGGCCCTGGTGGTTAAGCCCCGGACCGGGGAGATTCTGGCCATGGCCCAATGTCCCGGGGTGGACCCTAATCGCTTTGCCAAGTATCCCGAAGAAAACCGCCGCATTCGCCACCTTACCCATGCCTTGGAGCCAGGCTCCACGTTCAAGGTGTTCGTGGCCGCGGCGGCCCTGGACGCCCATGCAGTGAACCCCGGTGACCGCTTCAATTGCGAAATGGGGGTGTACCGCCTGGGGGCCAAGGAAGTGATCCATGACGCCCATCCTTACGGGACCTTGACGGTACAACAGATCATCCAAAAGTCCAGCAACATCGGGGCCGCAAAGATTGCCAGCCGCACCGGCTCGGCCCGTCTGGATCATTATATCCGGGCTTTTGGCTTCGGCCGCCGCACCGGTATTGCTTTTCCCGGGGAAAACGCCGGACTCCTGAAAAACCTGCGTCTCTCCCGTTCCCCCATTGACCGGGCCACCCTGGCCTTCGGCCAGGGGATTTCCGTCACCTCCCTGCAACTGACCATGGCTCTGTCAGCCATTGGCAATAACGGGGTTCTCATGGAACCCTTACTAATCAAAGAAATTGTCAGCCCCGGGGGGAAGGTGGTGAAGTCCTTTCAGCCCCAACCCATCCGCCGGGTAATTTCCGCCACTACCGCCCAGCAGATGCTGGCGATTATGCAAACCGTGACCCAGACCGGCGGCACCGCCAAGGAAGCCGTGCCTCCCGGCTTCACCGTAGCCGGTAAGACCGGCACGGCCCAAAAACTGGTGGGCCGGTCCTATTCTCACAGTAAATATATGGCTTTGTTCATGGGGCTGACCCCGGCCGAGAAGCCGGCATTGGCCATTGCCGTAATCATCGATGAACCTAAGGGCGCCATTTATGGCGGAGTGGTGGCCGCGCCTGTTTTCCGGGAAATAGCCGCCCAATCTCTGCGCTTTCTGGGGCATTATCCCCAGGGAGAAAACCAACCGGTCCTGGCCGGCATGCTGCCCACTTTCACCGGGGCCAAGTCCCCGGCGGCGGCCAAGGCACCGGCAGCGTCCAAGGCCCCGCCTCCCAAGGAGGCTCCGGCGCCGCCTCCCCGGAAATTGCGGTCACCGGTTCCTCAAAAGCGCCTGGAGGTGATGCCGGATTTAAACGGCATGACTCTCCGCCAGGCTTTGAATCTGCTTCACCCCACCGGGCTGCGTTGCCGTTTTGAGGGCAGTGGCCGGGCCTTTAGTCAGGAGCCGGCTCCGGGGACGGCTATCACCCCAACCACCACCTGTCTGGTGAAATTTCGCGCCCATTGAAGCTCCAGGGGCTATCAGGCAGGCGTCTTGCGAAGGGTATCGAGTTTTTATAGGATTATTATGAAAGCCGGTTAGCAAAATTCGCCAGCACTCTAATCCCCCAGGGAGTTGGGGGGATGACGCCCTGGCCTTAGCCGCAGATAGACAGTACAAGGACCGGTACGGAGAATGCAAGACGGCACCCAAACATTGACAGAACTCCTGGCCGGTCTGGAAGGATGGAGCCTGGCGGGGGATGACCAGGTGGCCGTCCCCGGGGTGGCCTATCATTCCCGGGAGGTGGTCCCCGGGGGAGTTTTTGTGGCTTTGAAAGGGGCCACTACCGACGGTCATCTCTTTCTGGACGCAGCCTTGAGCCGGGGCGCCCGGGTTATCGTCACCGAACAGGACTTGGCCCCGCCGGCGGGCGTCACGGTGGTGCGGGTACCCGACGCCAGATTGGCCCTGGCCCACCTGAGCGCCGCCTTCCACCGCCATCCCAGCCGGGAACTGGTGCTGGTGGGCATCACCGGCACCAACGGCAAGACCACCACCACCTACCTTTTGGAGGCCATTCTGGACGCGGCCGGCCACCGCACCGGGGTGGTGGGCACCGTTAATTACCGGGTAGGCTCCCGGACCTGGCCGGCGCCGGTGACCACCCCCGAATCCCTGGATCTCCAGAGGCTGCTTAGGGAAATGCGGGGCCAGGACGTAAGCCACGTCTTTTTAGAGGTCTCCTCCCATGCCCTGGATTTAAAGCGGGTGGATTGCGTCGCCTTTGCCGCGGGGGTCTTCACCAATTTATCCCAGGACCACCTGGACTACCACCGGGAGATGGACGACTATTTTGCCGCCAAGTCCCGACTCTTTCTGGAGCTTCTGGCCAACGGCCGCGCCCCCGGCGGCACTGCGGTCCTCAATCTGGATGATCCCCGGGGAGAAGAACTGCACCGCCGGGTGACTGTCCCCACGCTCACCTACGGTGTCCATTCCTCAAGCCAGGTGCGGCCCATAAGGAAGCGCTACCGGCCCCACGGCCTGGAGGCCCGGCTCATCACCCCCCAAGGGGAGATAGAGATCAACTCCCGGCTGGTGGGTCCGTTTAACTTGTCGAACATCCTGGCGGCCGTAGCATGCGCCCTGGCTCTGGGCTTGAGCCCGGAGGAGGTGGCCCGGGGCATCGCCGCCTTGAAAGGCGTGCCGGGGCGCCTGGAGCGCTTCGGCCCCCTTAAAGGTCCCGCGGTCTTCGTGGATTACGCCCACACCCCCGCGGCGGTGGCCCAGGCGCTCAAGGCACTGAAGACCCTGGATTTTTCCCTGGTGATTACCGTCATCGGCTGCGGCGGCGACCGGGACCGGAGCAAGCGCCCCCTGATGGGCCAGGCTGCGGCCGCGGGCTCCCATCTGGTGGTGGTTACCAGCGACAATCCCCGGAGGGAAGAGCCCCTGGACATCATCCGGGAAATCGAAGTAGGCCTAAAAGCCAGGAACGTCCCCTGCCTCACCCTGGCCAAGGCCAGGAAGGGAGATGCCGGGTACCTGGTGGTCCCGGAGCGCCGGGAAGCCATCCGCTTGGCCGTGGCCCTGGCCCGTCCTGGCGACGCGGTCCTGGTGGCCGGCAAGGGCCATGAAAATTACCAGATTCGCGGGACCCAGCGTTTCCATTTCGATGACCGGGAAGAAGTTCAGGAAGCCCTGAGGGAGTATCACGGCTGATGTCCACCTGGTTCACCACCCCGGAGATTTTGGCGGCCACCCGCGGCACTTTGGTCCAACGGGGGGTGACGGAGACTTTTTGCGGCGTCAGCACCGACTCCCGCACCTGCCAGGCGGGGCAAATTTTTATTCCCTTGAGCGGGGAACACCACGACGGCCACGAGTATATCCCTGGAGCCCTGCGCCGGGGCGCGCGTTGCGTGTTGACGGGCCGGCAGTGCCATCCCGGGGAAAGCGCCGCGCATCTCAAGCCCCCCAAAGACGTCACGGTCATTGCCGTGGGCGATACCCTTACCGCCCTGGGGGACCTGGCCCGGGCCTGGCGCGACCGCTTCGACGTGCCGGTGGTGGGCATTACCGGCAGTTGCGGCAAGACCACCACCAAAGAGATGACTGCCGCGGTGCTCTCCTCGGAGTATTGGGTGTTGAAAAACACCCTGAACTTGAACAACCTCATCGGCCTGCCCGCCACCCTCCTGGGGCTGGATGGGGGCCATGAGGCCGCGGTGGTGGAGATGGGCATGAACCGCTTCGGGGAAATCCGGCGGCTGACCCAAATCTGCCGGCCCACGGTGGGGGTGCTCATCAATGTGCATCCGGCCCACACTGAAGGGGTGGGGGATGTGGCGGGGGTGGCCCGGGCCAAAGGGGAGTTGCTGGAAACCCTGGAGCAAAGCGCCACCCTGATTTATAACGCCGACGACCCCTGGCTGGCCACCTTGACCAAAGATTTTCCGGGCCGGGCCTTGGGGTTCGGCCTCAAGCCCGGGGCGTATCTCCGGGCCCTGGGACGCCAGGTTAAGGGCTGGGACGGCCAGGTAACCCGCGTCTCTTATGCCGGGCGCAGTTGGACCCTGAACTTGAGGGTGCCGGGGCTGCACCAGTTGTATAACGCCCTGGCGGCCACCGCGGTGGGTCTGGCCCTGGACCTGGACCCGGAAGCGGCGGCCCGGTCCCTGGCGAATTTTCAGGCCATCCACCGGCGCTCCCAAATTTCCACGCTCTCTTCCGGGGTGCA
Source organism: Thermodesulfobacteriota bacterium (assembly GCA_049322315.1). Taxonomy (GTDB): domain Bacteria; phylum Desulfobacterota; class Desulfobaccia; order Desulfobaccales; family 0-14-0-80-60-11; genus SURF-52. Next base: position 17,266 of record JBMORF010000004.1, read on the forward strand.
TCTTTTGAATGATTGCTACAACGCCAACCCAGGGTCCATGGCCGTGGCCCTGAATACCTTAAAAGAGCTGCGCGGTCAGGCCCGGGGGGTGGCGGCCCTGGCGGATATGCTGGAGTTGGGCCACGGCGCCGCCCAGGCCCACCGGGACTTGGGCCGCGCCGCAGCGGCTACGGGCCTGGAATTCCTGGTGGTTTACGGTAACTTCAATAAAGAAGTAGCCACCGGGGCCCAGGAAGGGGGTCTGGCCCCGGAGCGGATTATGCTGGTGAACAGCCCGGCCGAAGGAGCCAGGGTATTACAAGATGTTCTCCAGCCCGGCGACTGGCTCCTGGTGAAAGGGTCCCGCTCCATGCATATGGAAGGGCTCATCGCCGGGCTGGGGGGATCACAGTAACAATGCCAGGTGGGTCCGGCCCACCTACAAGCGGCTCAGGAGAGAGTCTCCGGCTTCATGCCCAGGGAAGGGTCTCATTAAGCTAGTTAATGCGGGGTTTGCGAGGTCCATTTCTGGCTGACCTGCCCGGGGGGGAACAAAATCAGTGCTTTATCATCTCTTATATCCTTTAAAGACGGTTTTCGGCGGTTTCAACGTCTTCCGCTACATCACGTTTCGCAGCATCTTCGCGATTCTCACCGCGCTGCTTCTTACTCTTTTCATCGGCAACTGGTTCATCCGCAAGCTCAAAGAGATGCAGGTGGGCCAGTATATCCGGGAAGACGGCCCCCAGTCCCATTTCTCCAAGGCCGGCACCCCCACCATGGGGGGCCTGATGATTATTGTCACTTGCCTGGTGGCTACCCTGCTATGGACCGATCTGGCCAATCTGTATATCTGGCTCTTAATCCTGGTGACCCTGGGTTTCGGGGCCATCGGTTTTGTGGACGATTATCTAAAGGTGGTGAAGAAACATAACCGGGGCCTAAGCGGCCGGGCCAAGCTCGTGTCCCAAAGCGCCATTGCCCTGGTAGTGGCTTTCTGCCTGTACTACAGCCCCGGGTTCAGCACCACCCTGACGCTGCCCTTTTTCAAGCATTTGCAGCCGGATTTGGGTTGGGGCTTCATCCCCATGGCGGTGTTTATCATCGTGGGCGCGGCCAACGCGGTGAACCTGACGGACGGTTTGGACGGTCTGGCCATCGGCCCGGTGACCATTACCGCCGGCATTTTCATGATCCTGTGCTACCTGGCCGGCAACAAAATCATCGCCGGGTATTTGCAGATTCCCTATATCCGGGGGGTGGGGGAGCTGTCCATCTTTTTGGGCGCGCTGGTGGGCGCGGGGGTCGGTTTCCTCTGGTTTAACTCCTACCCGGCCCAGGTGTTCATGGGAGACGTGGGGGCCCTGGCCCTGGGAGGCGTCCTGGGCACCGTGGCCCTGGCCACCAAGCAGGAATTCCTGCTGGCGGTGGCCGGCGGCATCTTCGTGGTGGAGGCCCTGTCGGTGATCATCCAGGTCTCCTTTTTTAAGGTGTCCAACGGTAAGCGCATCTTTCGCATGGCCCCTTTGCACCATCATTTTGAACTGAAAGGCTGGCCGGAACCCAAGGTGATCGTGCGCTTCTGGATCCTGTCTCTGATCCTGGGGCTCATCTCCTTGAGTTTCCTGAAGCTGAGGTAGCATCGCTCTGGGCCTGTGGGCGGCCCCGGGTGTTGGTTCACATGGGGGATGTCAACTTGCTGGATGTGAGGTTACGGACGCTCAACCTAATCTCAATCCTTCCCGGGGAAGGGGGGACAGACCCCTTCCCCAGGAAGGCGGGCATTCTCGGGCGGCCCGTGGCCGCCTACGACCGGAGTCCAAGATGAGCATCAGTTTCTGGCTTTTATCCCTGATTCTGGGGTTGATCTCCTTGATTCTCCTGAAGTCGAGGTAGTATCGCCTTCGGCCTCTGGGTGGCCGCCGGGCGTTGGCTCATAAGGGGGATGTCAACTTGGGTGATGTGAGGTTACGGACGCGCAACCCAATCTCAATCCTGCCCGGGGCAGGGCGAAAAATAAACCTGCCCCGGGGAGGCAGGCGTTTTTAGGGCGGCCTGCGCAACATCTCCCCTTACTGAGGGAAAATGGAGTTAACCGGCAAAAAAATTCTGGTGGTGGGCCTGGCCCGGACCGGGGTGGCCTGCGCCCGTTTCCTGGACCAGGCCGGAGCCCGGGTGACGGTCACCGATCTGGCCCCGGCTGCGGACTTGGAAGAGCCGCGGCGGGAGATCCAGGGTCTGGGGATTAAAGAGGAACTGGGGGTGGCCCAACCCTCCTGGCAGGGTTATGACCTCCTGCTTCTCAGCCCCGGAGTGCCCCCGGAGCTTCCCTGGATCAGGGCGGCCCAGGAGGCCGGTCTCCCCGTATGGGGGGAGTTGGAGCTGGCGGCCCATTTTTTTACCCGGCCGCTGCTGGCGGTGAGCGGCACCAACGGCAAGACCACCACCACCACCCTGGTGGGAGAACTGCTCCGGGCCTCGGGCCTCAAGCCCCTGGTGGGGGGCAATATCGGCACCCCGGCGATCTCTTTGCTGGAGCAGCAGCAAGACGCGGATTTTCTAGTCCTGGAGGTGAGCAGTTTCCAGTTGGACACCGCGCCCCATTTCCACCCCCAGGCCGCGGCCCTGCTGAATATTTCCCCGGACCACCTGGACCGGTACCCGGATTTTCCCGCTTATATCGCCTCCAAAGCCGCGTTGTTTCGCAACCAGAGTCCTGACGATCTCAAGGTCCTCAACTATGACGACCCGGCCCTAAGGCCCCTGGGAGAAACGGGAGGGCGGGTTTTCTACTTTTCCTCCAGCCAGCCCCTGAAAAAAGGAGCCTGGATAGAAAACGGGACACTGCGGGTTCTGCTCCCGGAAAAGCTGGTGGAAAATTTCCCCCTACAAGAAATCCGGCTGCCGGGCCGCCACAACCTGGAAAACGTCATGGCCGCGTTGCTTTTGGCTCTGGACGCCGGGGCCGCGCCCGGGGCCTGCCGGGAGGCGCTGGCCCGGTTTTCCGGGCTGCCCCACCGCCTGGAGCGGGTGGCCCAAATTGGCGGGGTGGATTTTTACGACGACTCGAAAGGCACCAATGTGGGCGCGGTGGCCCGCTCGCTCACCTTCTTTGAGCAGCCGGTAATCCTCATTGCCGGCGGCCGGGATAAAGACAGCGATTTTCGCCTGCTCTCCAACCTGATCCGGGAGCGGGTCAAGGCCCTGGTCCTCCTGGGGGAGACCCGGGAGCTGCTGGCCCGGACCTGGAACGGACTGGCGCCCGCCTACCTGGCCGACGATATGGCGGCCGCAGTTACCCGGGCCTATGAACTGGCCGAACCCGGGGAAGTGGTGCTCCTGTCTCCGGCCTGCGCCAGTTTTGATATGTTCCGGGACTACGCCCACCGGGGTGAAACCTTCCAGAAATTGGTGGAGGAATTAGGGAATGGCACAAAATCCTGAGGACGCCTCGCGGTCTTACGACCATTTCATCATGATCAGCGCCCTGACCCTCTTGGCCCTGGGCCTGACCATGGTCTTTAACGCCAGCACGGTCATGGCCCAGTCCCAATACAATGATCCCTATTTCTTCATTAAACGCCAGTTCCTCTTTGCCGTGCTGGGTATCGGCGTCCTCCTCCTGGGCCGGGCCATTGATTACCATTACTACCGGCGCTTAGCCTATCCCTTTCTCTTTATCTCCCTTATCTGTCTGGTTTTGGTGTTCGTCCCCGGCATCGGCGGCAAAATCCGGGGGGCAGCCCGATGGATCAGGCTGGGTCCCTTCAATCTGCAGCCGTCGGAGTTCGCCAAACTGGCCATTGCCTTATTTTTGGCTTATTCCCTGACGAAAAAACAGGAGAAGATGAAGGTCTTTTCCATCGGCTTTGTGCCGCATATGGCGGTGGCCGGCATCTTCATCGTCTTGGTGGGCCTGGAGCCGGACTTCGGCACGGCCATAACCATCTCCGCCATCGTCTTCACCATGCTCTTCATAGGCGGCACCCGCCTCACCCATATCCTCCTGGCCCTAACAGCCGGAGTGACCATGGCCGTGATCATGGTCTTAAGGGACCCTAAGAAGTTGGGGCGGGTCTTCTCGTATCTGGATCCCTGGAAGCACGGGCAGGATGTGGGCTATCAGCTGAAGCAGTCCCTTCTGGCCATCGGCTCCGGCGGCTTGTGGGGCCTGGGGCCGGGACAGAGCCGGGCCAAACTCTTTTACCTGCCTGACGCCCATACCGATTTCATCATCTCCATCTTCAGCGAGGAGACCGGATTTCTGGGGGTGATGCTGATCCTCGCCCTCTTTGCCATTCTGATCTACCGGGGCTTTCGTCTCAGCCTCAAAGCCCAGGATAGTTTCGGCGCTTATTTGGCCTTGAGCCTCACCCTGTTGATCGGCTTGCCCGCAATCATCAACCTGGGAGTGGTGACCGGCATCTTTCCCACCAAGGGACTCTCCCTGCCCTTTCTCAGCTACGGCGGCTCTTCACTATTGGCCAACCTCCTGGCCGTGGGCATCCTGCTAAATATCAGCAAACAGGTGAAACGTCCGGTTCTGGCCGCGGGAGGGAAGAGAAAGGTGGAGAAGGATGAGCCGGGGAGCAGTAATAAGTAATAAGTAATAAGTAATAAGTAATAAGTAAAAACTTTTTTTCACTGATCACTGATCACTTATTACTTATTACTCTAAAAAAAGGAGCCCCATGGATCTGAAGATCGTCATCGCCGGGGGGGGCACCGGGGGGCATCTCTTTCCGGGGATTGCCGTGGCCCAGGAGTTCCAGGCTGTACAAGGCGCGGCGGTGACTTTCCTCACTTCCCCCAAGGCGGTGACCGCCCAGATTTTAGAGCGCTACGGCTTTGCCTGGGAGGCCATCGCCAGCCGGGCTTTAAAGGGCCAAGGACTCTGGAGCAAGGTCCGCACCTTGGGGAGTCTGCCGGGAAGCGTGGGCGAGGCGGTTAACAGGCTCCGGGCCCTGGAACCCGATCTGGTTTTGGGCATGGGGGGTTATGCCTCCGGGCCGGTGGGGGTGGCGGCTTATCTTTTGGGGATTCCCCTGGCCATCCACGAGCAGAACGCCATCCCCGGGGTGGCCAACCGCTGGCTGGCCAGACTGGCGGGCCGGGTGTTCCTGTCCTTCCCGGATAGCGGCGGCCAATTTCCCCGGGGCCGGGCGGTGTGGACCGGTAATCCCATCCGGGGCGAATTTTTTGCCGCGCATCCCGGACGGCCCGCCACCCCCTTCACGGTGCTCCTCATGGGGGGGAGCCAGGGCGCCCACAGTCTCAATGTGGCGGCCCTGGCGGCGCTGCCCATGCTGGCGGATTTTCAGGACCGGCTTAAATTCCTCCATATCACCGGCGACCAGGACCGGGAGGAGGTGGACTCAGGTTACGCCCAAGCCGGTTTTGCCGCGGAAGTTGCCGCCTTCACCCCGGAGGTGCCCGCCTGGATGGCTCAGGCCCACCTGGTGGTCTGCCGGGCCGGGGCCTCCACCCTGGCGGAGTTGACCGCGCTGGGCCGGGGGGCGCTGTTGGTGCCCTTCCCCTTCGCGGCCAACAACCATCAGGAGTTTAACGCCCGCTTCCTGGCGGAGAGGGGCGCGGCGGAATTAATTTTGAATAAAAATTTTGCCGGGGAGATTTTGGCTGGTAAGATAAAGGAGATTATGTCGTCCCCCGATTCTTTGGCGGCCCTGGAGACCGCCAGCCGCTCCCTGGCCAAACCGGCCGCGGCCAAGGAGATCGTTAAGGGGTGTCTGGAGTTGATTGAGAGACCAATTTGATTGAAGGAAAAAATGTAGGGTGGGCACTGCCCACCAATTCCTTATAACCCCAAAAACATTATAAAAATGCCAAATTACATAAGATCAAGAGAACCGGGCGGCACCTTTTTCTTTACCGTAGTTACCTTTTAAAGAAGGAGATTATTTTACAATCCAAAAAATATCAAAATTTTAAGCGAGATTATTACCGGGGTCCAGAAAGAATTCCCTTTTACCATGGACGCCTGGGTCTTCTTGCCCGACCATCTGCATTGTCTCTGGACCCTCCCACCGGAGGAGACGGATTATTCCAAGCGCTGGGGGTTGATCAAAGCGAGATTCACCAAGGCGACAGCCAAGGAGCAGGGACGATCCGCCCTGCTCACCGGCTCCAGAGTCCGGCACGGAGAAAGCACTATTTGGCAACGGCGCTTTTGGGAACACCGGATTCGAGATGAGCGTGATTTGGGGGCGCACCTGGATTACATTCACTTTAACCCGGTGAAGCATGGCTTGGTTGATTCTCCGGAGAAATGGCCTTATTCCAGTTTCCGGGAATACGTCAGGCGGGATTATTACGATGATAATTGGGGAGAAAATATCAAATTCGATCCTGATTTGAATTTTGGAGAATAATTTTTAAAGGAATTGGTGGGCAGTGCCCAACCTACATTAACTGCGTTCCGTACATTGCAGCAGTTGTCGATGAAGGCAGCGATATCCATGCATTCATAACGTCTATGACTCATTTTTTGTCTTTATTCCCTCGTCGGGAAACGGCCGCGGGTTGGAAAATGAACCGGACGTGGCTTGATCATTATGAAAACGATCTGGAGATAAAGTACTTTCGTTTCAGGCATGAGACTATTAATTGGTGGAAGTAATGTAGGGTGGGCACTGCCCACCAATTCCTTATAAGTATGACTAAAAACACCACCTACCACTTCATCGGCGTCGGCGGCATCGGCATGAGCGGCTTGGCCGAGCTTTTGGCTCGCTCGGGAGCCCGGGTGAGCGGCTCCGATCTGGCGGCCAACGGCATCACCGCGCGGCTGGAAGCCCTGGGGGTTAAGGTTTATCAGGGACACCGGCCCGAGCACGTGGAGAACGTCGAGGTGGTGGTCCACTCCACCGCGGTGAAAGAAGACAACCCGGAACTGGCTGCGGCCCGGGCTCAAGGGCTCACCGTGCTCCGCCGGGGGGAGATGCTGGCTAAGCTGATGGCGGGGCACTTCCAGATCGCCATCACCGGGGCCCACGGCAAGACCTCCACCACCGCCATGGTGGCCGCCATCCTTAGGGCCGGGGGCCTGGACCCTTCGGTCCTGGTGGGGGCCATCTGGGACAATTTGGGTTCCAACGCGGTCCTGGGCCGGGGGGAGTATTTCGTGGCCGAGGCCGACGAAAGCGACGGCTCTTTTGCCTATCTTACGCCCCAGATCACGGTGATCACCAACCTGGACCGGGAACACCTGGATTATTACCGGGACCTGGCCCATATCCAGGAGGTCTTTGCCCGCTACCTGGCGGCGCTCCCTGAAGGCGCCCGGGTGATCGCCTGGCGTGACGATCCGCACCTGTCTCCTATCTTAAAGGAAACGACCCATCCAGTGCTGACTTACAGCTACCAACCAGGGGCCGATTTCCGGGCCACGAAGATTGAGACCCGGGAATTGGGCACCAGCTTTCGCCTCCATCTCCAGGGTCAGGACCTGGGTCGGGTGACTCTGCCTTTAACCGGCAGGCATTACGTCCTCAACGCCATGGCCGCCTGCGGGGTAGCCCACACCTTGGGCCTGGATTTCCCGGTATGGCGGCAAGGCTTGCAAGAATTGGGGCAGATTCACCGGCGCTGCCAGCCCAAGGGCGAAGCCCGGGGCATCCTGGTGATGGACGACTACGGCCATCATCCCACGGAGATCAACACCACCATCAATGCCCTGGCCCAGGCCTTCCCCCAGCGGCGGCTGGTGGTGGCCTTTCAGCCCCATCGTTACAGCCGCACCCAGGCCCTGTTGCCGGATTTCTTTCCGGTCTTCAGCGGGGCCGGGGTGGTCTTCGTCACCGAGATTTACGCGGCCGGGGAAAAAAGCCTGCCCGGTCTTTCCGGCCGGGCCATCTATGAAGGCATCCTTCATAGCGGACACCCTGCCGTGCATTTTGTGGGGGATAAAGCCGGAACTGCGGATGTTATTCTGGAGCACCTGCACCCCGGGGATTTGCTTCTCACCCTGGGGGCGGGGGACATTTGGAAAACCGGGGAAGAGCTGTTGGCCCGGCTGGCAGGCAACGCCCCGGAAACCGGCCCTAATTTGCCGGGAGACTAGTAATGACCTGGAGTTCGAAGCTTAAACCCCAACGCCCGGACAAAAAAGCGGCGCGCCTGAGGCGCAAAAACAACAACTTGCGCCGCCGCCAGAGTGAGGAGGCGCCCAAGTATTGGCGCTGGGCCGCGTTTTTTACTGTCGGGGTTATATCGCTGGCCGGCCTGGGTCTGGGGCTGGCCCTCCTGTATTATCAGGTCTTGACCTGGGACGGCTTTGTTATTGGTAGTCCCCAAAATATCGAGATCACGGGCTTGAAGCGGCTCCAACCGGAACTTGTCCTCAAACTGGCCAAGATCGGTCCCGGCACCAATCTTCTGGCCCTGAAGCCCTTCCAGGTGGAACGGACCCTGGAAACCCACCCCTGGATCGCCCGGGCTTCCCTGACCCGCCATTGGCCCCAACGGGTGCATCTCCACATCCAGGAACGGGAACCCATGGCCCTGGTGCAGGTGGGAGAGCTCTATTACCTGGATCATCGGGGTTACCTCTTTAAACCTCTTTCCGCCGGCGACCCCCATGATTTTCCCATCATCACCGGTTTGCCCCGGAAGTTCTTCTCCCCCCAGGAGGTGGCGTTGCCGGGAACCATGGCCCGGGTCAAAGGACTGATCGATATCCTGAAAAATTCATCACCCCCCCTCAACCTGGAGAACATTTCCGAAATCCACGTGGACCTGGAGAGGGGACTCACCCTTTTTGCCAATGGCCTGGGAGCCGGGGTGGACCTGGGCCGGGACCGTTATCCGGAAAAATTGCAACGGCTGGCCCAGGCTTGGCCCGCCATCACCAAAAGAGGCTACCTGCCCCGGGCCGCACGCATCAGCCTGGACTATCCCCGGAAGGTGCTCTTAACCCTCAAGGCAACGGAAGAACTAGAATAGGATTAGCAAAGTGCCCCAGGACTTAATAGTTGGATTGGACATCGGCACCACCAAGATCTGCGCCGTGGTGGGGGAAGTACGGGACCAGCAGGTGGAGATCTTGGGGCTGGGCAGCGCCCCCACCGCCGGGGGGATGCGCAAAGGGGTGGTGGTTAATATTGAAAACACCGTCCGCTCCATCCGCAAAGCCGTAGAAGAAGCTGAAACCATGGCGGGCTGCGAAATCCGCGCGGTTTATGCCGGGGTGGGAGGCGGCCAGACCAAGGGCTTCAACAGCCACGGGATCATCGCCATTAAGGACCGGGAGGTGAGTCAGGCCGATGTGGAACGCGTCATCGAGGCGGCCCGCACCATCGCCATCCCCTCGGACCGGGAAGTGATCCACACCCTGATCCAGGACTTCATGATCGACGGCCAGGACGGCATCAAAGACCCCATTGGCATCCACGGCGTCCGCCTGGAATGCAAGGTGCACATCGTCACCGGCGCGGTCACCGCCTTGAACAACATCATCAAATGCGCCAACCGGGCCGGATTGGAAGTAAGCGGCATCGCCCTGCAAAGCCTGGCTTCGGCGGAAGCGGTGCTCACCGACGAAGAGAAAGAGCTGGGGGTGGCCCTGGTGGATTTCGGCGGCGGCACCACCGATTTGGCTATCTTTGCGGAAAACGGGCTGCGCCATAATTTCGTCCTGCCGGTGGGGGGCAACAACCTCACCAACGATATTGCCATCGGCCTGTCCGCCTCCCTGCAAAATGCCGAACAATTGAAGAAAAACTACGGCTGCTGCCTCAATGTCCTGGGGGACCCCCAGGAAGAGGTGGAAGTCCCGGGGCTGGGAGGAAGGAAAGCCCGCACTCTGCCCCGGGAGCGCCTGGCGGAAATCGTCCATATGCGGGTGGCGGAAATCCTTAATTACCTGGCCAAAGAGATCAACCGGGCCGGATTCGCCAATCCCTTGATTTCCGGAGCGGTGGTCACCGGGGGCACCTCCCTGGTGGAAGGCTTGCCGGAGTTGGCGGAAGAAATTTTTAACCTGCCCACCCGCCGGGGCTATCCCATGGGCGTGGGGGGCCTCAAGGATATTATTCACGACCCGGCCTATGCCACCGCGGTGGGCCTGATACTAAATGCCCATCGCACCCAACAGACTCGCCGGGTCAGCCGCGGCCGGAGCAACCGCCCCCGCAGCGGCTCCGGCAGTGGTTTTTGGGCGCGCTTTAAAAACTGGCTGCGCGAAGTGGTGTAATTTCCGGGAAATAAGAACCTGATTTAACCGGCAAACAACGGGATAAACAGTCTTCGCAATAAACCCCACAGCATGGTCAGGCCGGGGTGGCTTAGGATGCGGGAAAATCTTTAATAAATAAATTAGTTTTAGATTTCAACAGATAGCTATTTTTGGACTCTTTTTGATTGGACCCCTATGAAAATCGCTGAAAATCCCAGGAATCGAAAGATTGGCAAAAGACCCGGCATATCCCCCGGCAAGGCCCGGAGCCGGGGATAGCCTCATTTATCTATCTGTTATTATTAACTTAATCGTTATGTCTAAGGAATTACTGCCAGCGCCAACCCTGGAGGGTTTCCGGGGAGACCGGGGACGGAGCCGGGGTAATCTAAATTTGGCTTCACCCCCTTTGACCGGGATAGGGGGGGAAGATAAAATTCCTGGCCATAATGTGAATTATTACTGGCCCGCATGGCCTGCGGGAAACGGCCCGGAAAGACGCTGCTAAGGGGGTGGTGGGTATGAAGATCCAGTTAGTCACCAATGAATTATCGGCTAAAATCAAGGTGTTAGGAGTTGGCGGCGCCGGCGGGAATGCCATCAATGACATGATCGCATCCCAGATGGCGGGGGTGGATTTTATGGCCGCCAACACTGATGCCCAGGCCTTGGAACGGAGCCTGGCGTCGGTAAAAATCCAATTGGGACCGGGCGTCACCCGGGGCTTGGGTGCCGGGGGCGATCCGGAGGTGGGTCGCAACGCCTGCCTGGAGGAAAGCGAACGCATTAAACAGGTGCTGCAAGGGGCGGACATGGTCTTCATCGCCGCGGGCATGGGCGGCGGCACCGGCACTGGCGGCGCGCCGGTAATCGCCGAAATCAGCCGGGACCTGGGTGCGCTGACTGTGGCCGTGGTAAGCAAACCCTTCGAGTTCGAAGGCAAGACGAAAAAGCGCCTGGCCGACAACGGCATCGAAGAGCTGCGCAAAGTGGTGGATACCATCATTACCATCCCCAACGATCAACTCTTCAAATTGAGCGGTAAAAACTCCCGCATCAAAGACGTCTTCTCCATGGCCAACGAGGTTCTAGGCTTTGCCGTCAGGGGCATCTCCGACCTCATCATGGTGCCCGGCTTCGTCAACCTGGACTTCGCGGACGTGCGCACCATCATGCGGGAGCGGGGCATGGCCCTCATGGGCACCGGTATGTCCGGCGGCGCCGACCGGGCCTGCGAGGCCGCCAAGAAGGCCATCTCCAGCCCTCTCCTGGAGGACGTCTCCATCCGGGGCGCCCGGGGCATCCTCATCAACATCTCCTCCACTCCGGATATCTCCATGGAAGAACTGAAGGAAATCTGCGGCATTATCCAGGAAGAGGCCGACGAAGACGCCATCATCAAATGGGGCCTGGTCTACGACGAGAGCCTGAACGAAGAAATCCGGGTCACCGTCATTGCCACCGGGTTGGGCCGGCGCCAGGAAGCCGAGCGGATCATCTGGTCGCCGCCGGTCACCAGCCAGGCCGAGATGGACGACCTGGAGATTCCCACCATCCTGCGGAAACCCACGGAAATCCCGGGGGCGGCGGCGGAAGGCGGCAATAATGATAAAAGGCCGGCCCCCAACCTGGGGGTGGTAGCCGCCAAGAAATACATCGTCCACCCCGACCTGCAATACGAGGAAAACGAACTGGATACTCCTCCTTTCCTGAGAAGGGCGGATCATTAAAAAGACGGTTTTTAGTTTTTAGTTTTTAGTTTTTAGTTTTTAGTTTTTAGTTTTTAGTGGGGCGTGATTAATTCACGCCCCTTGTTTTTTTTAAGGTAATTCGTTAAGTTAACTATATTCTTGCGTTTTGCTTTGCGCCTTTGCGTCTTTGCGTCTTTGCGTGAGGCCTGCCACTTTATGTCCGCCAGAATCAAAGCCCACCTGAAAAAGCTTCTGTCCCAGGAAAAAGGCGCGCAGGTGCGGGAGTGGGGGGCGCGCTGGCCCGTGGCCCTGGTTTATCCCCATATTTATCCGGTGGCCATGGGCAACCTGGGGTTCCAGGTGATCTACCACCTGCTCAACGCCCAGCCGGGGTTGGTCTGTGAGCGGGCTTTTCTGCCCGCTCCCCAGGAATGGGAGGAGCACCACCGCACCGGGACTCCCCTGCTTTCCCTGGAATCCCAGCGGCCCCTCAGCGATTTTGCCGCGGTGGCCTTTTCCCTCTCTTTCGAGGGCGATTATCCCCAGGTGCTGCAAATCCTGGAGGGAGCGCGTATTCCCTTGCGGGCCGCGGACCGGGGCCCCGGCGACCCCTTGGTCCTGGCCGGGGGGGTGGCCACCTTTCTCAATCCCGAACCCCTGGCACCCTTGGTTGACGCCTTTTTTTTGGGAGAGGGGGAAGCCGGCGCGGTTTCCTTCTTTCACTTTTTAGCGACCGCGGACGCGACCAGGGATCGGCAAGACCTGTTCCGGGAGTTGGCCCAGGCGGTCCCCGGAGTTTACGTTCCCCAGGGTTATCAACCCCACTACGCCGGAGACGGGACCCTGGCCGCGTTCACCCCGGAGCCGGGTTACCCCCCTCGGGTGCGCCCCCCCCACCTCCGGGAACTGGCCCCCTACCCTACCCACAGCCACCTCCTGTCCCCCCGGAGCGAATGGGGGGAGATGTTCTTGGTGGAAACCGGCCGGGGCTGTTCCCGGGGTTGCCGTTTCTGCGCTGCGGGCTTTATTTACCGTCCTCCCCGGGAAAGGACCGCGGAGGTTTTAAATCCCCATATTTTGGCGGGCCTGCAACAATCCCGGAAAGTGGGGTTGGTGGGCGCGGCGGTTTCCGATCACCCCGAGATCAAGGATATTTGCCGCAAGGTCCTGGACTTAGGGGGAGACTTGGGCATCGGTTCGCTCCGGGCCGATTCCGTGGACGCCGAACTCTTTCGGCTGCTGGCCCAAGGAGGGGTGCGCACCGTGGCCCTGGCCCCGGAAGCCGGAAGTGAGAGGCTGCGCCGGGTCCTCAACAAGGGCCTCACCCAGGAAGACCTGGCCCAGGCCGCCATGGCCCTGAACGCCGGGGGCATCTCCCGGATGCGCCTCTATTTCATGGTGGGCCTGCCCACCGAAACCCTGGAGGACGTGGAGGAGATTCCCCGCCTGGTGAAGCACCTGCTGCACCGGGTAATCAAGGACAGCCGGGGGAAAAAGCGCCTGGGCCAGATCACCCTCAGCCTCTCCTCCTTTGTGCCTAAACCCTTCACGCCCTTTCAATGGGTTCCTTTCCTGGAAGTGGGGGAACTGAAGAAGCGGCTGAAACTGGTGCGCCAGGGTCTCCAGGGAATCAAAGAGGTGCGGGTGAACACCGATCTCCCCAAGTGGGCTTATGTACAGGCCCTTTTGTCCCGGGGCGACCGGCGGGTGGGGGACCTGCTCCTGGCCGCACACCGCAGTAACTGGACCCAGGCCAGCCGCACCAGTCCTGTCAACCCGGATTTTTTCACCCTCCGGGAACGGGACCAGCAAGAACTCTTCCCCTGGGACTTTATCGATCACGGCCTGAAGAAAGACTACCTCTGGGAGGAATACCAGCGGGCTTTAGAAGAAAAGGAGACCCCGCCCTGCCTGCCCGAGGTCTGTACCCGCTGCGGGGTCTGCGGCGATGTTGGCAAAGAATAGGACCGGCATGAGCAAGATAGCCTTCCTGGTATTGATGCTGATTTTAATGGTTGGAACTGCCCAGGCAGCAACGCTGACCGTGGCCGTGAGCAACTGCGACAGCGACCAGGGTTGCATCTCGGTGGCCTTGTACAACCTGGAGACCCGGCAAGATTTCGGGTCGGGCCGCGGTTATTATCAGGGCCAAAAGACCGGCATTGCCGACGGCAGCGCCAAGGTAATTTTTTCGGATATTCCGGGGGGAACTTATGCTGTCGCCGCGTTCCACGATGTGGACTGCAGCGGCAACCTCAAAAAGAACTTTTGGGGTATCCCCCAGGCAATGTATGGCTTTTCCAACAACTACGGCAAACGTCCGGATTTCCACCTGGCCAGTTTTCCGGTGACCGGAGACACGAAAATAACCGTACAACTGCAATGGTATTAAAATGAATTTTAGGGCCACGAATTCGCTGCCTGGAGGAAGCTACCATTTTTTTTTGGAAATTCTTAAGGAAGTTAATCATGAAACCCTTTAGCTGGAAAATCTGGCTGAGCCTTTCTCTGCTTTGGCTCTCCGCCTTGTTCTATCTGCTCAATTATCTTATTTTTAAAGACGTGAATTACATGGTCCGCCTCTTTCTGGCCCAGTTGGGCTTTCTGCCCATTTCCGTGCTCCTGGTCACCATCATTATCAACCAGCTCTTGAGCCTCCATGCCAAGCGCTCCAAGCTGGCCAAGCTGAACATGGTCATCGGCGCCTTCTTCAGCGAAGTGGGCCTGGAGTTGCTGAGAATGCTCTGTTCCTTGGATGTCCGCAATGAGAATTTCCATAGAACCATAAAGTCCATCAACCAATGGCCGCCCCAGGCGTTTATCGCTTTCAAGCAATCCCTACCCCAAAAAAACTTCGACTTCCAACTGACACCCGGCGACCTGGAGTCTTTGCGCCACTTTTTGTTGGACAAACGGGATTTTCTCCTGCGCCTCCTGGAAAATCCCAACCTTTTGGAACACGACGCCTTCTCCAACCTCCTCCTGGCGGTCTTCCACCTCACCGAGGAACTGGCCCAGCGCCATGACCTGGGGCATCTCCCGGAACCGGACCAGGAGCATCTGGGCGGGGACCTCCAGAGGGTCTACCTGCTGCTCATCGGCCAGTGGCTGGATTATATGCAGCACCTGCAGGCCAACTACCCCTACCTCTTCTCCCTGGCCCTGCGCACCAACCCCTTCGACCCCCAGGCGTCCGTGGAGATTAGCTGAAGAGGATTTGTGGGGGAGGGTTAAGGGCCGGTAGCGCAGGCTTTCCAGCCTGCGGACCTTAGCCCCCTCTTCCATTAACATATATAAGGTAAAATTAGGTGGCACATCGCGGCCTAAAGGCCGCAACCAGACTAAAAAATTGCAGGCGATTTCCTCTTGTTGTAAGTTTCGGGTTTACGACAACCAAAAAACTTGTCAGCAGAAAGGAAAACGCCTTGAAATCC
>JBMORF010000005.1:0-32339 GCA_049322315.1 Thermodesulfobacteriota bacterium
GATGTAAGACTGCACCTCTGGTGGGAGTTTCTCCCAAATTTCTGGAGCAATCGGCCTTGCTTCCACAAGACCTTGAATACACTATTATTCAAAAAAAATCGCGCCCCCAAGGCCATTTTTTTCATTTTTGCAAAAAAAACTTCGCCTTTCCCGATAAGGGGGACTGAACGGTTACTTAATTTGTTGAGATTTGAAATTGGGTGGCGAGAGCTAAAATCCACCCAAGACGCGCCGGCCACCGGCAAGCTGCCCCGGAAAGAGTTTTTCCTGCGGGCGATGTCGCGCACTCCCACCGGCAGGAGCAGCAAGAAGGGCCTCAGGGAGCACTATCCGGAATAAACCAATAAGGTCGTGCCTAAGGTAAAATAGGGCATAATTCTCTTTGGGGGCGGCATGGGCCGCCCCCGGCCTACGCCTTAAGGATGCCCGGCCCCGGCCGGGCATTTTTCTTTTGCTTTTGCCCGCTTGTATGATTTAATATACCGGGTTTGTGAAAAGGAGGACAAGGTATTGCCTAACGTCGTGGTGGTAGGCACCCAGTGGGGTGATGAAGGTAAGGGAAAGATCGTCGACCTGTTGACGGAACAGGCTAAAGTGGTGGTGCGTTACCAGGGGGGCAACAATGCCGGCCATACCCTGGTGGTGGGGGGAGATAAGTTTATCTTCCATTTGATTCCCTCCGGGATTCTGCGTCCCGGCACCTTATGCCTCATCGGCAACGGGGTGGTCCTTGACCCCCAGGTCTTTCTCCAGGAGGTGGACCGGCTCAAAGAGAGGGGGATTATCTTGGGTCCGGAGAATCTGCGCATCAGCGAACGCACCCAGGTGATCATGCCTTACCATCAACGCCTGGATATCGCCCGGGAAGAAGCCAAGGGCGCAGCCAAGATCGGCACCACCGGCCGGGGTATCGGCCCCTGCTATGAAGACAAGGTAGCCCGCCGGGGCATCCGGGTGGCGGACCTCATGGACCCGGAAGCGCTCAAAGCCAAGCTCACCGAGTTCCTGCCGGAGAAGAACTTTTATCTGGAAAAATTCTTAAACAGCACCCCTTTCACCCTGGAGGAGATTCTCACGCCTTACCTGGAGATGGGAGAGCGTCTTAAGCCCCTGGTGGCCAATGTGGCGGTGATCCTGGAGCAGGCCGCCCGGCAGGGGCAGAATATTTTGTTCGAGGGGGCCCAGGGGACGCATCTGGACATCGACCACGGCACCTATCCTTACGTCACTTCCTCCAACCCGGTGGCTGGAGGCGCAGCCACGGGCGCAGGCGTCGGACCGGGGCAGTTGCACCACGTCCTGGGGATCGTCAAGGCTTACACCACCCGGGTGGGGGGCGGCCCCTTCCCCACGGAGTGCCTGGATAAGATCGGCGACCACCTGGTGGAATGCGGGGTGGAATTCGGCTCCACCACCGGCAGAAGGCGGCGCTGCGGCTGGCTGGACGCGGTGGTGCTCAAGGACGCGGCCCGGTTGAACGGCTTGACGGGCCTGGCTATTACCAAGTTGGACGTCCTGTCCACCCTGAATCCGGTGAAGATCTGCGTGGCCTACGACCAGGACGGGATGAAACAGGAGACCATGCCCGGGACGCTTAAGGAACTGGAGCGCTGCCGCCCCATATTTGAGGAATTGCCCGGTTGGACCGAAGATATACGAGGGGTGAGGCGCTTTGAGGACCTGCCCGCCAACACCAAAAGCTACCTGAAGAGGGTAGAGGAACTGGTGGGGGTGCCCATCCAGATCGTCTCCGTGGGTCCGGACCGGGAAGAGACGATTTTGCTTAAAAACCCCTTTGTTTTAGCGCAAACTAAAAAGCTGTAAGAAAAAGCCTGACAGAGGAATCGGAAACTGACTGACTTTTTTAATGGCGAAGCCGATGATATATAAGGAACATTTGGGTCAGCGCGGAGAAATTTTTATTCTCAAATGAGGTCCAACCCGCCACCAAGGATGTCCAACCGCTTTACAGGGTGAAAAAAGTACTTACAGTATCTTCAGGCAGACAGGGGCGGGAGGTCCCGGCTCATTTCCAAACTTTCCCAACTATTACCTAAAGTTAATTACCAGCAACCCTAAAAAGGGAGGCTGGCACGGCTGATGCTTAATCGTTATGGTTGGGTGGACCCTGCATGTCCATAATTGCTAAGTCATTTCCTAAAAATCAAGGGCAAAACCTATGATCGAAATCCGCTTTCACGGCCGCGGTGGTCAGGGCGCGGTGACGTCGGTGGAGTTGCTGTCCCTGGCAGCCATCGCCGAAGGAAAATTCGCCCAGGGCTTCCCCTCCTTCGGACCGGAGCGCCGGGGCGCGCCGGTTTTGGCTTTCTGCCGGGTGGACGACCGTCACATCCGCCTACGGTGCAAGATCGCCAACCCCGATGTGGTGGTGATCCTGGACCCCAGTCTCATCCGCATTCAGAATCCACCCGCGGATTTGAAGGAGAACGGCATCATCGTCCTGAACACGCCCAAGACTCCGGAGGAGGTGCGCCGGGATTACGGCTTCAAGCACACCCTGGCTCTGGTGGACGCCAACAAGGTGGCCCGGGAGATCCTGGGGGTGCCCATCGTCAATACCACCATGATGGGAGCCCTGATCAAGGCTACCGGGGTGGTGAAGCTGGAATCCGTGGAGCAACCTCTTAAGGAACGCTTCGGCCCCCTGGCGGTGAAAAATTTTAACGCCTTGAAAGCGGCCTATGAACAAACCGTTATTGAGGAGCGGCGGTCATGAGCAGCAAACCCATGGATCAAGTCACCTGGCAAGAGATCGAGCCGGGCGCCATCCTCACGGAACCCGGCAGCGCCCGGGGATATAACACCGGAGACTGGCGCTCCCAGCATCCCGTGTGGACCAAGAGCCGCTGCATCCGTTGCGGCGTCTGCTGGACCGTCTGCCCCGAGGGGGGCATCTCCGAAGAGCCGGGCGGCTATTTCGACATGAACACCTATTGCAAGGGTTGCGGTATCTGCGCCAAAGAATGTGTCACCGGCTGCATCAGCATGGTGCCGGAGGAAGAATAATGGCCCACCGAGTAGGTATGGAAGTATCCATTGCGATCTCCCACGCGGTGCAGATGTCTAAGGCCGAAGCCATTGCCGCGTATCCCATCACCCCCCAGACCCACATCGTGGAGCATCTCTCCTCCATGGTGGCCAACGGCGAGTTGGACGCGGAGTTCGTCAACGTCGAGTCGGAACACTCGGCCATCAGCACCTGCATCGGCATGTCCGCCGCGGGGGTCCGGACTTACACCGCCACCAGTTCCCAGGGACTGGCCTTGATGAACGAGGTTCTGTATATCGTCAGCGCTCTTAGGCTGCCCATTGTCATGACCGTGGCCAACCGGGCCTTATCCGGGCCCCTGTCCATCTGGAACGACCACAGCGACATCATGGGGGCCCGGGATATCGGCTGGATTCAAATCTTTGTGGAAAACGGCCAGGAATCCTTCGACCATTCGGTCATGGCCTTCAAGATCGCGGAAAATCACAAAGTCCTGCTACCCACCATCATCAACCTGGACGGCTTCATCCTCTCCCACGTGGTGGAGGCCATGGAGTTTCCGGAGCAGGAGATGGTGGACAAATTTCTCCCTCCCTATCATCCGAGTTACCAACTTGATCCCCAAAAGCCGGTGACCATGGGGGCCTTCGCCATGCCCGAGGTGTTCGCCGAGGTCAAGATGGGCCACCAGATGGCCCTCATCGGCGCCTACGGCCATATCCTCAAGGTGTGGAAGGAGTGGGGGGACCTCACCGGGCGGCACTACCAGCCGGTGGAGAAGTATAAGACCGAAGGAGCCAAGACTCTCCTGATGACCATGGGCTGTCTGGGGGAAGTGGCGGAAGTGGCGGTGGACGAAATGCGGGAGGCCGGGCAAGAGGTGGGACTGCTTAAACTCCGGCTCTGGCGGCCTTTCCCCTTTGCTGACTTAAGGGAGGCGGTGGAGGGCGCGGACCTGGTTATCGTCTGCGACCGGGCGCTGTCCCCGGGGGGCGCGGCCCCGCCGGTGCTGGCGGAAGTCCGTAGCGCCTTCTATGCCCTGCCCGACCGGCCCGAGACCGCCAGTTTCATCATCGGCCTGGGAGGCCGGGACGTGGACCCGCAGGCGTTTAAGGACATTGTGGCCCAGGCCCAAGCCGAGGCCCAGACGGGACCTACCCAGGAATACCATATATTTGGGGTAAGAGGCTGATGGATAAATTCGGTTACGCCCAAAGCCAGAAATTCGACACTTATGCCTCCCGGCTGATGCCCCGGGAGGAGTATTTTACTTCCGGACACCGTTCCTGCCAGGGCTGCGGTGAGGCCCTGGCGGTGCGCTGGGTCACCAAGGCCATCGGTAAGGACGCCATCATCGCCCACGCCACGGGCTGCATGGAGATCGTCTCCTCCGGCTGGCCCCAGACGGCCTGGATGCACCCCTGGATCCATGTGGCCTTCGAAAACGCCTCCGCGGTGGCTTCCGGTATTGAATCGGCCCTTAAGATCCTGGAGCGGAAGGGCAAACTTAAAGGCCCCATGCCCAAGGTGGTGGCCATGGGCGGAGACGGGGGCACCTCGGATATCGGCCTCCAGTCCCTTTCCGGGGCCATGGAACGGGGGCATAATTTTACCTATATCTGCTGGGACAACGAAGCTTACATGAACACCGGCATCCAGCGTTCCAGCTCCACGCCTTACGGGGCCATGACCACCACTTCGCCCCCGGGGAAGCTGAGCATCGGCCAGCATACTCAGAAGAAGAACATGGTGGCCATTGCCGTGGCCCACGGCATCCCCTATGTGGCCACCGCCTGCCCCAGTTATATGTTCGACCTCTACTTCAAGGTGCGCAAGGCCCTGGAGACTCCCGGACCGGCTTATATCCACGTGCTGTCGGTCTGCCCCACGGGCTGGCGCTCCGCCACCGACCTGACCGTCCGTCTGGGCCGCTTGGCGGTGGAAACCGGGGTCTTCCCCCTCTATGAAGTGGTGGACGGCAAATACCGTCTGACGGTGGAGCCGCCCAAGCTCCGGCCGGTGCAGGATTATCTCAAGCCCCAGGGCCGCTTCCGGCATCTCCGGGAAAAGGAGCGGGACTTCATTCAGAAGCATACCCTGGCGCAATACCAACTGCTCTTGGATAAATGCAGCGCCACCTATCCGGAATTTCCGGTGATAACTGAAGACACGGAAGAAGAGACAGAATAATGGACCTGCCACGCCTCGAAACCATCCTGTCGCGCTATGACGGGGAGTCCTGGGACCTGATCCCGGTGCTCCAGGATATCCAGGATTCATACAGCTACCTGCCCAAAGACGAACTGCAAGTGGTGGCGGAACGCCTGAATGTGCCCTTGACCCAGATTTACAGTGTGGCCACCTTTTTCAAGATGTTTTCCCTGATTCCCAAGGGCAAGCATCAGATCAAGGTCTGCCTGGGCACCACCTGCCACTTGCGGGGGGGCGGCCGGGTGGCGGAATCCATGAGCCACCGCCTGGGAGTGGAGGTGGGCTATACCACCAAAGACATGCAGTTCTCCCTGGAGACTGTGGGTTGCCTGGGTTCCTGCGCCCAGGCCCCGGTGATCATGGTGGATGACAAGTATTTCGGCCGGACTACGGTGGATAAGGTGCCCAAAATCCTAAAACTCTATAAATGAACAAGGGAAAAAGGGGAAGAGTTAAAGAGGGAAAAAGTGATCTAAGGCATAGACCTAAGCCTTTTCCCCATTTCCCCTTTTCCCCCAATGTGAAGAGAACCCACTATGCCAAGATTCGAATCAACCGACCACCTGCGGGAATATCGTCGCCAGCTTATTGCCAAACGGGATCCCAACCAGACCCAGGTCATGGTGTGCGCCGGGCCGGGCTGCCTGCCCATGGGCAGCGAAGAAGTGGCCGCCGCGTTCCAGGAAGAATTCGAGAAAAACGGCCTGGGGGCCAAGATCCTCCTTAAGGAATGCGGCTGCCACGGACTATGCGCCGGCGCCGTCCGGGTGCTCATCCGGCCCCAGGAAATCACCTATCAGCACGTTACCCCTGAGGACGTGCCGGAGATCGTGGAGAAGACCCTGAAAGAGGGGCAGGTGGTGGACCGCCTGGTCTACGAAGATCTCCACACCCATGAAAAGACCGTGCATAAAGGGGAGATTCCCTTCTTTAAGGGCCAGATGCCCATCGTCCTCAGGAAGCTGGACGTAATCGACCCCACCAGCTTGGACGATTACCTGGCCCTGGGCGGCTACCGGGGTTTGCGTAAGGCCTTGTTGGAGATGAAGCCGGATGAGATCATCGACGCCATTGACAAATCCGGCCTCCGGGGCCGGGGCGGCGGCGGCTTCCCCACGGGCCGCAAATGGCGCATCTGCCAGGACGAGTTGGAAGAACCCAAGTTCATCATCTGCAATGGTGACGAAGGGGACCCCGGGGCCTTCATGGACCGGGCGGTGATGGAGGGGGACCCCCACGCGGTGCTGGAAGGCATGATCATCGGGGCCTTCGCCATCGGCGCCTCCAAAGGCTTCATCTACGTGCGCCATGAGTATCCCCTGGCCGTGAGCCGCTTGCAGCTGGCCATCGATCAGGCCCGGGAAGCCGGTTTCCTGGGAAAGAATATCCTGCGGTCCGGGTTCAACTTCGATATCAAGATCTCCCGGGGCGCGGGCGCCTTTGTCTGCGGCGAAGAAACGGCTCTGATCCACTCCGTGGAGGGTTTCATCGGCGAGCCCAGCCCCCGGCCCCCCTATCCGGCCCAGGCGGGTCTCTTTGGCAAACCCACGGTGATCAACAACGTGGAAACCTGGGCCAACGTGCCGGAGATCATTAATATGGGGGCCGATTGGTACGCCGGGATCGGCACCGAAAACAGCAAAGGCACCAAGGTCTTCTCCCTGGTGGGCGCGGTGAATCAGACCGGGCTGGTGGAAGTGCCCATGGGCACCACCTTGCGCCAGATCGTCTATGACCTGGGGGGCGGTATCCGCAACGACCGGGAATTTAAGGCGGTGCAGACCGGCGGCCCCTCGGGGGGTTGTATCCCCGCCCAGTTTTTAGACCTGCCGGTGGACTACGACAGCCTCCAGTCCGTGGGCTCCATCATGGGCTCAGGGGGCATGATCGTCATGGACACCACCAGTTGCATGGTGGACGTGGCCCGCTATTTCATCAATTTCCTCTATGAAGAATCCTGCGGCAAATGCACTCCCTGCCGGGAGGGCTTGAAAAACCTGCTGTTCATTCTGGATGAAATCATCCACGGCCGGGGCACGGAAGAGCAACTGGCGCTGATGGAGGAACTCTGCGACACCATGGCCGCGGCCTCCATCTGCGGTCTGGGCAAGAGCGCGGTCAATCCTATCCGCTCCACCATCAAGTATTTCCGGGAGGAATACCTGACCCACATCCGGGACAAGAAGTGCCCGGCCTTGGTCTGCCGGCCCCTGCTCAAATACAGCATCGATCCGGAAACCTGCACCGGCTGCCTGGCCTGCGTGCGGGAATGCCCGGTGGGAGCGATTTCCGGCAAGAAGAAGATGGCCCAGGAGATCGATCAGGAGCTCTGCGTCAAATGCGGGCTGTGCTTTGAGGCCTGCCAGTTCGAGGCGGTGAAAGTGGAGTAGGCAGGAGGGGAAAATCCGAAATACGAAACTCGAAATTCGTAACAATATCAAATGACGAAAACCTCAAAACCTTATGATCTTGAGGATCGGACGTTTGAGTTTGCACAGAGAGTCCGTTCGTTCGTGAAGCGACTGCCGAAAACTATGGGCAACCTGCAAGACGGACCTCAACTGATCAGATCCTCAGGTTCGGTGGCTGCCAACTACATCGAGGCAAATGAGGCATTAAGCAAAAAAGACTTTATCATGCGCATAAAGATCTGCCGTAAGGAGTCAAAAGAGAGCCGCCTGTGGGCGCGCTTGGTTGAAACCGGCAATGAGGTGTCAGTTGAAACAGAAAGAGCGAGCCTAATGCAGGAGGCAACGGAATTGATGAATATCTTTGGAAGCATACTGCGCAAGAGCGAATAGGGGTAAATACGAAATCCGAAATCCGAAATCCGAAACAATATCAAATGACGAAAAATTCAAAACCTTATGATCTTTAGGGTCGGTTCGATGTTTTTGTCATTGCCTTTTCGAGATTTGGATTTGTTTCGGATTTCGAGATTCGAATTTTGGATTTGGGTGTCCGGTTGACTAGCCCCTATAACTGCATATTGAAGCAGGGAGAGTCAACCGGATACTCATATAACGAAAAATGAATGGGCCGACGGTTAACTGTTCAGGAGAAGAAGATGGTTTGGAAGATCAGTGATGAAACTGCTTTTGACACTCTGGGCGATGAAGTGCGCCTGACCATTAACGGCATCCCCATCCGGGCCCCTTTGAATCAAAGCCTGTTGGTGACCGCCCGGCAGAACGGCTTTGAGATTCCCACCCTCTGCTATCACCGGGATCTCCCCTCGGAGGGCCAGTGCCGGCTATGCGTGGTGGAAATTGGGGAATATCCCCACACCCAGATCGTTAATTCCTGTACCTACCCCACCCAGGCGGGACTGGTGGTGCAGACCCATTCGGAAAAGGTGGTGCAATCCCGGCGCATCGTCCTGGAACTGCTCCTGGCCCGGACGCCCAAGGCCAAGGTGGTCCAGGATCTGGCCGCGGCCCACGGGATTTACGAATCCCGGTTCAAGACCGACGACCCGGAGGAACTCTGCATCCTCTGCGGGCTGTGCGTCCGCGCCTGCCGGGAGGTGGTGGGAGTGAGCGCCATCAGCATGAAGGGCCGCACCCCGGATAAACAGGTGGCCACGCCCTTCATGGAACAATCTTCGGCCTGCATCGGTTGCGGCTCCTGCGCCTTTATCTGCCCCACCGGCGTCATTCCCTACACGGAAAAAGACGGCGTGCGCACCATCTGGGGCCGGGACTTCGAGCTCCAGCCATGCAACGTCTGCGGGAACTACATCGCCCCTAAATACCAAATAGAACACTGGGCCAAGCTTACCGGAGACCCGGTGGAGACTTTTTTCGTGTGCAAGGATTGCCGCTAGTTTTAGAGGGAGGGCCGGGGGACTTGGGATCCCTGCACACCTCCCTCCCAAGCAAAAATATTTTTGGGGCACAGCCTGGCTGTGCCCCATTTTTTTTGACCTAATACCGAGTTGCAGTCAAAAAGATAATATACGCAGGGGCGAACCTTGTGTTCGCCCCGGCGCCACGGGCGAACACAAGGTTCGCCCCTACAATTCAACGTCCTTTGAATGCGAATTGGTATAAGAATTAGGGATTAGAATCGGCTTTTTTTATCCTCCAAAAGCCATTTTTCACTACTCCTAAGACAAGGGATTGCCGATGAATGGTTCAAGGATTAACTTAAGTTCCAGGGCAGGAACATTAACCTTCTCTACCGCCGCCGTTGCCTCGAGCCTCCTCCCTTATCCGCATCAATAGAGTTCCTGCCGGGAAACCGAAAGGAGTCGGTTATGAAGAAAGCCATTACCGGGTTTTTTCTGGGCCTGGCTTGCTTGTTTGTGTTCAGCATCACCTGGGGGAACCGGGTTCTATCCAAGTGGGAACAGCAGGCAACCACCGAAAACCGGGTGGAGAAGATAGCTGCGCCCAGTCAAAAGAGCCAGATGGAGAGAGAATCCCGGGGGAAGAAACTCAGGTTGTTCATGAGTCCTTTTGATCTGACCAGCGGCTTGACTTTTCAGGAACTGGATGACATTCGCCACAATCCCCACACCCGTTTTTTTGCCTTTCTCTACCTTCTCGGCGCCCTGTGGATGGCCTGGGGTTTGCGCTGGTCCCGAAGTCGGTCCTAGACGGGGAATGGGCTTGATAAAGGAAGCTTAACGATTTTGGAGAGGCATGGGGATTTAACCCCCATGCCTCCAAACGGAAAACAAATCTTTCGCTCGCAGTTTGTCTTTAGTCAATTGCTATAACCCAAGTTCTACAGTAAACGCCGTTTTTTTTAGCGTAAGTATTTGATATTATTGCACCGGCATGCAGAAAATTGAAATATGCGGTGCCGAAAAGATAGCGGTATAATTCAATTTATTTCTTGATATTAAAGAATAATCTCTGGCATCATTGCGGTGACCTGATGGAGGCGCCGCATGTTTGTCCGAGTCAAAACCAAAGGCCCTTACCGGTATCTCCAGCTCGTGGAGAACCATCGGGAAGGCAAACGCACCGTGCCGCGGGTCCTGGCTACCTTGGGCCGGGCTGATGAACTCGCCGAGAGCGGCGGTATCGATATCCTGCTGAAATCCCTGGGCCGCTTCGCTAACCGAGTCCGGGTCATCCAGGACTATGAGGAAGGACGCCTGGAGGCCGGAGCCTTGCGGCATATCGGTCCTGACCTGGTGTTCGGCCGTCTCTGGAAGGAGCCGGGAGCGGACACCGCGTTGAACCGCCTCCTTAAGGACCGGGGCTTCGAGTTCCCGGTGGGGCGGGCCGTTTACCTCACCGTGCTGCACCGGCTGTTCGAGTCCGGCTCCGACCGGACCGGGGACCGCTGGCGGCGGGACGTCCGGGTGGATGGCAGCGACGGCCTGAAACTGCATCATCTGTACCGGCCCATCTTCCACCAGGGGGACGCCACCATCCAGGGACACGTCTTCTGCTCTTTTCTGGCCCTGGTGCTGCGGGACGAGCTGCAGCGCCGCCTGGCCCAGCGGGGTGTAGAGGCAGAATGGGCCGACATCCGCCGGGATCTCCTGGCCCTGGCCGAGGTGGAGGTTAAAGACGGTGAGCACTGGTATCTCCTGCGCACCGCCCTTCAGGGCGTGGCCGGAAAAATCTGCCAGGCTGCGGGGGTAAGCATCCCGCCGCCCATGCGAACCTGGGAAAATGTGGTGCCGACAGACAATTGCGCCCTCACAACTAACTGATTTTACGTTATTTTACAAAACTTACTGTAGAACTTGGGTCTTAAGCTAGCAGTAGAGGCTTTTATTCCCTCCCCTTAAAACTCCCAGCGCAGTCCGGCGCTCATATAGTGGGCGGTGTAGTTGCTCCGGCCTACTTCGGCGTTGTAGTTGAGCTGGAGGGTGAAATTCTTCTTGGCCATGATCGTCACGTTGGCGCCCAGTACGGCAAAATTCCGCTGGGGCGCGGCGGTCTGAAAAGTAAAGGTGCTGCTGCCCTGACTGAGACGGGCGTCCAACCCCCGGCTGTTATCCGCGAATTCATGCTGATAGGTGGCGTAGATTTGGGGCACCACCACCGTGGGGCCCCGGCGCAGAGGAACCGCAATTTTGGCGCCCACGCCCGTCTGCAGAGATTGCGCGTTCTGGGGGGAGACTTTCATATTCAGGGCGCCGGCGCCGCTCTCGGTGAAGCCATCGATCCACAGGCGGGAATAAGACAGGGAGGCCACGGGGGTAACCACCAAGGGCTTCAGCTTCAGGTCGTAGCCCGCCTCGGCATAGAGGTTGAACTGGTGGCCAGCGGGGGAGCCCTGGGTCTCCCGGGAGAGGCCCGGAAAGCTGATATTTCGCTCCTGGTTAAAGAGATTCAGGGCATAGCCCAGGGAGCCGAAGGCGTAAAAGGATTCCGGCAGGTAGGCCGCATAGACTGAAAGGGGCCAGGTGTGAGTTTCCAGATTACCGCCGGAGCCCCGGAAGCTGGCGCCAGTATGGCTGTAGCCGGTGGCCACGCCGATGAGCAGGTCGTCCCGCAGCCGGTAATCGGCCCCGGCGGTGAACCCGGCGATATTGAAGTTGAAGCCGGACTGCTGCGCCGTGGACTTCTGATTGCCCAGAATCAGGGAGGGAGTGAGGTAGAGGCCCCAACTGGTTTCCGGCGCGGCCTTTCTCTTGGCGGTGAGCAGGGAGGAGAGGTCGGAGGAATTGTAGGCCAGCATCAGCCCTTCCATCTTGGAGTAGTTAAGATTGAAGGAGCCGACCCCCCCTCCCTGGCCCCCGGGCCGCCATTTCCCGAAGCGGAGGTCGGTAATCCTCTGGGACAGGTTGCGAGCCTGGAGATTGGCCCCGGCAAAGGCCAGGATGGACATGGCGCTGGCCTTTTCATGGGAAATTTGCTCCAGGGCCGCGGCCACCTGGCCGGCGGTGGGGAGCCGGTCGATGGTCCGGAGCACCTCGTTCAGGTCCCCGGCAGCGGCGTCAGCTACGCTGTTGAGCATGGCCCCCACGCCACGCTGATGGGGGGCCAGGCCCAGCCCGGGGTTGGCGTAGTCCCTGACGGCCTGCAGATCGACTCTGTTGGCAGTGTAATTGTAAAGATGTTTGGCCAACAGGGTGGGAGAGAAATTAGTAACGCTGAAGTAATTACCGGAGATGCCGTTGGTGGCCGTGAAGATGCCCGAGAAGACCTGGTTGGCCTGGGGGAGGAAGTCGCCCAGCAGAACAGGCTTAAACGAGCCGTCCAGGGTGACGTGCCCGTTGACTGCAACCTGGTCGTAACTGGTGCCCGAGGCCAGCTCCACGACGTGGTTGCCGTTGGCTGTCTGGGTGAAATTGCCCGTAAGAGTCACAGTGCCCACGTTATTCGCAGACCCGGAGCCATACGGATTAAAGGTGCCGTTGTTGGTCAAGGTGCCGCCGCCGAGATTGATGACGGGCCCGGCATTGTAGGTGCTGCCTTGGTTGTTGTTGAAGGTGATGGTGCTTTGACCCGTGGGCAAGCTCAGGCCCAGGGTCATAGGTGTTGATTCCGCGGCGCCCTGATCCACCGAACCGGTGATGGTGCCGTAGTTGTCGATGGTCAGATTACCCCAGGCCGGGGCGCCTTGGGAGGCTTGCACCATGACCGCGGTGCCGCTTTGGCCGTCCAGGGTGCTGATGGCACCGTAGTTGGTCAAGGTGTTCTGGTTCCCGTCCAGGATCAGGACGCCGTAGGCATTATAGGTGGTGGTGGAACCGTCGGAGTTGGTTACCGTACCGGTGTAGCCGCCCTGCGCCAGGCCGCTGTTATCGCTCGGCTGATTAATGGTGATAGTTATATCGCCGCAGCCGTTTTTGCCCAGGCTTTGGGCCACGATGCCGCAGGAGCCGAGACCGTTGGCGGTAATATTGCCCGGGGTCGCAGTAGCATTAGGATCATTGAGGGTGATGGTCACCTTACCGGCATTGTCCTGGCCGGCAATGCTTTGGGCCACAATGCCGTGGGCATCCTCACCGGAAGTAGTGATATTCCCGGTCTGGCTGACCGTCACCGTCCCGCCGTCGCCGCCCGCGCCATTCCAGGTGCTGCCGTTCCACCATAATCCCTGTAAAGCATCGGTAGTCTCGGAGCCGCTGCCACCCGCGCCGCCGACGCTCTGGGCGAAGATGCCGTTGGCATTATTCCCCTGGGTGGTGATATCCGCGGTGTTGGTGACGGTGACCGCGCCCCCGTTACCACCGCTCCCGCCCGAGCGACCGATATCCACCGCAAAGGAAAAATATTGCTTTACATGTTGACTTTGCCAGGAACCTTTCGAATATGGGCCGCCCAGCACACTGGCGGAGCCGCCGCCGCCGCCGATACTCTGGGCATAGATGCCACTCGCCTGATCCCCGCTGGTATAGATAACGCCGCTGTTTTTGACATGGACCTCCCCGCCGTCGCCACCCGCGCCGCCCTTACCGCCGATTTGCATCTGATAGGGCATGATGCCGGTGTTGCTGGTGCCGCCATCGGAGAACATCTGGCTTTGATTATAAGAGGCGACACCGCCGCCGCCGCCCACACTCTGGGCAAAGATGCCGTGCGCGCCGTCTCCCGAGGTGGTGATGGCGCCGCTGTTCTTGACCTTGACCTCCCCGCCATTGCCGCAGCTGCCGCCGTCTCCGCCCACGGCAAAAGATAAGCTGCCACTGGGTACTACCCAGCTCTTCCAATCATTATAGGCGCCGGAAGGAATAGTCAGGCCAGTGGCGGAGGACCCGCCGTTGCCCCCGCCGCCCCCCACGCTCTGGGCGAAGATGCCGTAAGCGCTGGAACCGGAGGTAGTGATGGCGCCGCTGTTGCTGACGTTGACCGCTCCCCCGTGGCTGGCGCCGCCGCCGTTCCCGCCCACGCTGATGGATTCGGTTAAATTAAGCTTAGAATTATTATCGTTGGTAGCACCGGCCTTGGACAACGCGGCGATGATATTGAAATCGTAGCTATGCCCCCCGTCACCGCCGCCGCCGCCCACGCTTTGGGCAAAGATGCCGTAACCCTGTATCCCCTGGGTCGTGATCCCTCCCGCATTGGTGACCGATACCGTGCCGCCGTCGTTGCCGTTACCGCCGTGGCCGCCCACCGCGGCCGAAGCGCTGATGTTAGCGTTTGACATGGAAAAAACCTTTAGATCGCCTTTTGTCGCGGCCGCACTGAGTGCAAAGGTGTAACTGGCGCCACCGTTGCCGCCGCCGCCGCCGATGCTCTGGGCCTGAATGCCATAGGATTTGATCCCCGTGGTGAAGACGTTGGCATAGTTAGTCACCGTCACCTGCCCGCCGCTGCCACCCGCGCCGCCCGAGCCGCCCACGCTAACGGTGGGAGAAATGTTGATACTGGTGTTATTACCCAGAGCAATATTGCCCAGACCAAAAAATGCCGTCTTCCCGCCGTTGCCACCGCCGCCGCCGATGCTCTGGGCCAGGATGCCCTGGGCCCCATCCCCGCTGGTAGAGATGGCGCCGCTGGCCGTATTGCCGGATTGGCCGTTAGTCACCGTGACGGCGCCGCCGTCGCCGCCGCTGCCCCCGGAGCCGCCCACCGTAACGCCGCCACTGATGCCCAAGGTGTTATTAAATATTGCATCTCCGCCCACGCCCCAGTCGCCGTCGCCGCCGCCTCCCCCCACGCTCTGGGCCTGGATACCGATGGCCTCTCCCCCGTTGGTGGTGATGGCGCCGGTATTGGTTACGGTAACCTCGCCGGCCGTGCCGCCTTGGCCCCCCTTGCCGCCGATGGAAACGGTGCCAT
The DNA here is from genome assembly GCA_049322315.1 of Thermodesulfobacteriota bacterium. GTDB lineage: Bacteria > Desulfobacterota > Desulfobaccia > Desulfobaccales > 0-14-0-80-60-11 > SURF-52. The sequence goes on from JBMORF010000005.1 coordinate 14,923, forward strand.
TGAGGTTAGCCGATTTAGCGGATTTAGCCGCCGACACAGTTGCGGCCAAGCTCCAGCCGCCCTCTCCGCCGCCGCCCCCGATGCTCTGGGCCAGGATGCCCCGGGATTTCTTACCCATGATGGTAATAGCATTTTCATTGGTGACCGTCACCTGGCCGCCGTTGCCGCCTTTACCGCCCTGGCCTCCCACGGAAACCGAGCCGGTGATCTTAACAGATTTGGTTCCGGAAAAATCGCAGGCTGCCGCCACACTGCCGCCGCCGCTGCCGCCCCCGCCCCCCACGCTCTGGGCAAAAATCCCGTGGGCCTTAGCCCCGATAGTGCTGATCGTGCTGCTGCCCTCCGCGGGTGCGAGATTTTTGACCTTGACGGAGCCGCCGTCGCCGCCGGAACCGCCGGAACCGCCCAAACTCACGCCCATACTGGTGGAGAACGGGACGTCGGGGACACTGATGCTGACGGTACCCGTTCCGGACCAGCCGGCGTTGCCGCCGCCGCCCCCCACGCTCTGAGCGAAGATGCCGTTGGCCTTGTGTCCCAGAACCTTCTGTTCGCCGTTGATAGTGGTGATGGAACCGGTGGCGATGGAACCGGTGTTTTTGACCTCTACCGCAACGCCGTTGCCCGCGGTGTTGCCGCTGCCTCCTATGGAAAAACTCGCGGATAATAGGGGGGTAATGTTGCCGGCAAAGCTGAAGCCGCCGTCGCCGCCGCCGCCGCCGACGCTTTGGGCCATAATGCCTTGGGCGAGGTCGTTGCTGGTGGTGATGGCCCCGCTGGTGTAAACATTGACCACCCCGCCGTCGCCGCCGCTGCCCCCGGAGCCGCCGATGCCCACGGTTATACCTAACCCCGCAGTTACGTTCCAGCCGCCGGCGCCACCGCCGCCCCCCACACTCTGGGCCAGGATCCCCGAGGAATAAACCCCGGAGGTGGTGAGATCGCCGGTGTTTTTGACGATGACCTGGTGGCCGTCACCGCCGTCGCCGCCGCTGCCGCCCACGCCCACCGCGATGTCGCCGGGGAAAACGGAGGCACTGGCGGCGATGCTGAAGCCGCCGCCGCCCCCACCGCCACCGATGCTGGTGGCATAGATGCCGTAGGAGACATCACCTGTGGTCACGATAGCGCCGGAGTTGGTGACGGTGACCTGTTCGCCGTCGCCGCCGCTGCCGCCGCTGCCGCCCAGACTCACCGCGCCGCTGCCGGGGAAAACGGAGGCGCTGGCGTCGATGCTGAAGCCGCCGCCGCCCCCGCCGCCGCCGATGCTGGCGGCATAGATGCCGGGGGATGAATCCCCTTGGACGGTAATGTTGCCGGAGTTGGTTACCACCACCGCGCCACCGTCGCCGCCGTCGCCGCCGCTGCCGCCCAGGGCAATGGCCCAATCAAACGCGGGCCCCACCGCAGCGCTGACGGCATAGCCGCCGGCACCACCACCACCCCCGACGCTTTGGGCGAAGATGCCGGTGGAAAAAAAACCATGGGTAGCGATATCGGCGTAGTTGCTGATAGTGACCATGCCGCCGTTGCCGCCGCTGCCTCCCTGGCCGCCCATGGTTACATTCAAGACGCCACCACTGACGGTGCCGCCGCCTTCACCGCCGCCACCACCCGTACTTTGGGCGAAAATACCGTTGGCATAGTCTCCGGCAGTCTGGAGCCGGGCGTTATTGTTCACCGTAACTGCCCCGCCGTTGCCGCCGGCATCTCCCGTGCCCCCCAAGGAGAATACGCCGCTGTAAGCCGCACCGCCGGCACCGCCGCCGCCCCCCACACTCTGGGCGAAGATGGCGTCAGCTTTGTCCCCTTGAGTGGTGATGGCGCCGTCATGGAGAGTAACGGACACCTGGCCGCCGGCGCCGCCGCTCTGCCCGCTGGCGCCGAAGGCCACCAGACCGCCGCCTGAGCCGCCGCTGCCGCCGAAGCCGCCCACACTATGGGCGAAGATGCCCAGGGAGCCCGCACCCTGGGTGGTGATGGTTCCGTACCAGTCGATCTCTACCTCCCCTCCCGGACCGCTGCCCTTGGCCGCGCCGCCCTGGCCGTAGACGCCGCCACCGGTACCGCCGTCACCGCCCGCGCCCCCTAAACTCTGGGCCACGATGCCGTAAGCCTGGTCGCCGGAGGTGGTGATGGTGATGTCTTGTTGGGTTTGGTTGGCAATAGTCACCTTGCCGGCAGTGCCGCCGGCGCCGCCGTCACCGCCGATGCCCACCACCCCGCCCCCGGTGCCTCCATGGCCGCCGCTGCCGGCCTGGCTCAGGGCATAGATGCCATGCGCGGACTCCTTGGTGGTGGTGATGGAGCCCTGGTTGCAGTAGATGGTCACCTGGCCGGAGTCGCCGCCGGTACCGCCGTTGCCGCCTTCGCCGCCGCCGCCGCCGCCCGTACCTCCATGACCGCCGTTGCCCCCGCTACTCTGGGCGTAGATGCCGCAGGCTTCCTCTCCGGTCGTCTTAATGGTGCCGCTATTGGTGACGCTTACCGACTTACTGGCGCCGCCGTTGCCACCGTCACCGGCGTTGCCATTGGCTCCACCCCCGGTACCGCCATCACCGCCTTGACCGCCACCGCTTTTTGCGGTTATTCCCTGGGCCTCTTTGCCGCTGGTGGTAATGTCGCCATTATTGGTGACCACCACCTGACCGCCATTACCCCCGGTGTTGCCGCTACCGCCCACGCCGTCACCAGCAGCGCCACACGTGCCGCCCGCGCCGCCCGCGCCCCCGAGACTCTCAGCGTAGATCCCAGACGCCTGCTCTCCGGCCGTCTGGATGGCGCCGCTATTGGTGAGGGTTACCTGGCCCCCGTTGCCCCCCTGGCCGCCGTTACCACCGTTGCTGGTGAAGAGACCACCGCTATCGCCCCCCTTACCGCCGTTGCCCCCGCTGCTTTGCAGGTAAAGGCCGCAGGCGCCATTACCCTGGGTGGTGATGTCGCTGCTGCTGGTGACCGTTACCGAGGCGCCGTTGCCCCCCCGGCCCCCAGGGCCACCATGATCAAACATAGTACCACCGGCGTGCCCATCGCCGCCATCACCCCCGGCGCTTTGGGCCAAAAGGCCAATAGCCAGCTCCCCACTAGTCTCAATAGCGCCGCTGCTGGTAACGGTTACGGACCCGCCGGCGCCCCCTGTGCCGCCATCATTGCCATCGTGCCCTCCGCTAATGATATAGATACCGGAGGCATTCACGGCCTGGGTTTGGATGCTATAACTGCCGCCGTCATAGTTGAGGGTCAGGTTACATCCGGGAAATCCGTCCCCATCATCATTAACGCCCGCCCCTTCGTTAACCAGATATATGCCATAAGGAAAAATGGGATAAGAAGGATCTTGGACGGGAGTGATGTCTTTGGAGAGATTGTTGACTTCGATGGTATAATCCGTCACCGGCGGAAAAACAAAATCTCTGCCGCTCCAAATGCCGAGACTCTGGTCACCCGAGAAGGTGACGCTATTGGGGCCATAGACCGGCGGGTCAGGTGCGGCCAGGACCGGCCGCGGCCTGGCCAGGAGCAGGGCGCCTGCGGCTAGAATTGCCAGGATCAAGGCGCTTAAGATAAGGTGATGGTAAAGCCTGCCTAAGAACTTTTCGCGCATAAACGGTCTGGCGGTCATGGTCTAGTCCTTGCGTCTGGGGAGGCCGGGCAGGAAATCGGCAGGGCCGCCAGGAGAAAAAAGAGGTTAACCTTGGGGGGCAATTTCACTAAGGTCTCGAGGCAATAAGGCTCGGCGTGGCGGCGATTGGTCATATTGCCCTAAGCACGAACAGGGGAAAGTCTTAATAACCCCTTTTGCTTTTAGCAGGAGCTTTGGAGCTTCCGCCTGGGGTATTTCTCCTGAGCATAGATAGACCCCTCCCCGCCAGAGACGGCCCAAGGGGGCATCCGGAACCAACCGGACGACCTCATGAACCTCTTTCTGGGTTTACGCTATCTTCTTTCCGGCCAGATACTTTTGTCCTGTTTGAAAATGCTGTTACGCTTGGGGTGGATCTAATACCGTTTTCAGTTTTCCGTTTTCGGTTAAAAGAAATAAAGATTATCAATATGTTACATTAAAAGTTTGTTGCAGTTGAAAGCGAAAACGGTATAAGGGCTTTCTTCTGAGCCTTGGGAGGACTCCCGTGATAGCTGGTATCCCCCAAATCAAGTAACTAAAGAGAGACTAAAAACCTCATAAGGATGGTTGCCAATAATTCCTTTTTCATATCTTTTCCCGTTAATATCTCGAGAATAAGCCGATTCTCTGGCGAAAGTCAATTGAAATAACCCATAAATGTCATATGCCTCATCTTCGACAGCAAGAAAAAAATAATATTGCGATAACAACAGGTTAAGTGGTGCAAGAATGTTTTCGGCGCTACGCGCTTTACAGGATGGCGGACTTAAGCCATCAAGAGATTGCCCCCCAAAGGGGGTAACCGGAGAGGGTGGGCGGACTCCCGCGGCGGCAAAGGCGTGGTGCGCCGCGCCTCTCATGTCGGTTGGGAGTTGATAGTGCTGGCCGTCCAGTTCCAAGTGCACCGATTGCATCTGCTTGAGGTCACGCATCAGGTCGGGCCAGGAAACCTCAGCCTGCCGCTCCTCCAGGCGTTGCTGCAGATACACCTCCAGACGCAAAGCAAGGAAGCTGGCGACGATGTGACCCATGGAGTTATCCTCGTTCTGGTGATAGATGGGCCGCACTTCCAGGGTGGATTTCTGCTCCCGAAAGGTCCGCTCCACCCGCCACAGGCTCTTGTAGGTCTGGGCTACTTCAGCCATAGGCAGGCCGGTATTGGTGGTCAGGACGAATTTGCCGTCCTGGCCTAATACAGGGTAAGCGCAAAAGAGGCAAGGTTTCCCAGTAATACGACCGATTTTGACTTCGCCTACCACAAAATCGCGCTTTTTTACCGCTTCTTGAAAATAAAGGCGATCCGTAAGATTGATGGGGCCCCGGAAAGGTATGGCGCTGGCAAACAAATAGCCTTCCGGATTGATGGCTCCTATATCGTTATAGGCCGGATTTTTCTTTAAGAGGCTTGCAAGAAGAACCAGCAGGATAAGCCGGTAGCGTAAGCTTTTAAGAAATCCCAACATATTGGTGCTCATGGCTGGCACTGAGCGGAGATAGAGCAGCTAGCCTTAGTTCACGTAAACTGCCGGTCCTCCGCCTGAGCAACTTCTGCTTGGCGCCTGGCCCCGATGATCAGCCAACAAAGGGGGCGGCTCCAATTCCCAGAGGTCTCAACTTAAACTTGGTACAACACCTGAGAGAGGGTCTGGAGATGATGATGTTCCCCAAGCTGCTCCAGGACAATTTATCTGCGAGTTTTAGCTGAAAACTCAGGCGGTTCAATGCACAAAAACAAAAAAAAGCTTGACAAATATTTTGGCAAAATTACAATGTTTGAGGCGTCAAACATATTTAAGAGATTTAAGTATGAATAGCATATCTCTGAGCGCGAGCATGGAAGATTACCTTGAGGCTATCTTCCACATCGTGCTGGAAAGTCAGGTAGCCCGGGTCAAGGATATCGCCAGCCGCCTGAAGGTGCACAAGTCCTCCGTGACCGCGGCGCTACGAAACCTGGCCGATCATAAGCTCGTCAACTATGCCCCCTATGAGGTGGTCACCCTGACACCCCAAGGCGCCATCCTGGCCCAGGATGTTGTCCGCCGCCACGAAGCCCTGCGGGATTTCTTTGTCAAAGTCCTGACCATTGACGAGGCCTTGGCGGAAGAAGTCGCCTGCCGGATGGAGCATGCCATGCCCCGGGTCATCGTGGATCGGCTGATCCTCTTCAGCGATTTTTGGGAAGTTTGCCCCCGGGCCGGTAAAGAATGGATTCGCGGTTTCCAGCATTTTTGCGAGGACGCCCTGGCGCAGCAGAACTGCGAACATTGCATTAATTTATGCCTGGAGGATGTGAAAAAGAGACAGAAAAAGGGAGAAGCAAAAATAACCTTACCCCTTAAGAAATTAAAACCGGGGCAAAAAGGCAAAATCCTTGCCTTCAAAAGTAAAGGGGAATTGGGCAAGCGGATTGCCGCCATGGGCATCACCCGGGGCACCATAGTGCAAGTCGAGCGGGTGGCCCCCTTGGGCGATCCCATCGACATCAAGGTCAAAGGATACCATCTGTCGCTGCGTAAAGACGAAGCCGCGGGTATCACCGTGGAATTACAATAAGGTTCAGGCGGCGGACTCCAGGGGCTCTTACTGGCCGGGAGATTTTTCCAGGTTTCGAAATGGAGGTAATCCGGCAGGCCCCAGCCAGCCATGGTCCAATCCTACAGGTAGCTGCCGCATGGTCAGGGGGTGGGGGATGGCTAAAAATATGCAATTATTTTTTTTGCAAAAAATGTTGGACACTTCAAACATAGTATTATAAGGTCAACTTTCGCTTGACAAGAAGAAGGAAGGCATTTTTCCCCGCGGCAAGGTGGAAATGCAGGAGGTGGTAGTCAATATCGCCGCTGTTCGACCCTGGAGGGGATCTGTATTACACCACCCGGCTGCGGGTACTTAAGATACCTATGGTCCTGTCCCGCATCATGAGTGATATGGCCTGGGCCCGAGGCAAAAATAGACCGAAAGCGAAAGGAGAGCGCAAATGCGGCGGGGGTTATGGTTTAGTGCGGTTATGGGGTTCTTAGGCGTATTGATTCTGGGAATGCAGCTCCAGACACAGGCTCAAGAATCCGGGGGAGTGGGGACAGTCACAGACCAGGAAGAGGTCCAAAAGGTGGTAACTCCAGCTCCGGCGCCAGATCCGAAGGAAAAGGTGGCCGTGGAGAAGATTGTGGTGACGGCCACCAAGACGGCCCGCAATCCCGATGACGTGCCGGCCAGTATCACGGTGATCACCAAGGAGGACATCAGGAAACAGAACATCCAGACGGTGGACGAGGCCCTGGCCCAGATCCCCGGGACCTTCGCCCTCCGGACCAAGGGCTGGCAGGACCCTCACGGGGGCAATGTAAATCTCCGGGGTTTCCAGGCCAGCAGCCAGAAACGCACCCTGATTTTGCTGGACGGCATAAACATCTCCAGCGGTTACTCCAATTCCGTGGTCTGGACCAGCCTGCCGGTGGAGAATATTGAGAGGATCGAGGTGATCCGGGGTCCCTTCTCCGCCCTTTACGGCGGCACGGCCATGGGCGGGGTCATCAATATCATTACCAAGACCGTAAAAAAACCGGAGTTCCTGGCCCAGGGCGGCTACGGCACCTACGATTCCTGGACTTATTACCTGGGAGGGGGCAGCCGTTTCTGGGACAAAATCAGCATCCAGGGCGGATTCAATTATCGCAGCACCGCAGGTTATCCCACCAACCTGGTGACCAAGACGGCCAGCACCGGCACGGCAGGCACTACAGTATTGGGTTGGCTTCCCACTAACACGCGAACCGGCTCCGCCACCAATATCATCGGCGATACCGGCGATAATTTCTGGAACGACTACAGCTTCAACACCAAAATCGATTGGGATCTCGCTGAGGGCCATAAGGTCACCTTCAGCACCCTGGTGAGCTATAACAGTTATGGCTATGACAAGTTCCATTCCTATCTCACCAATACGGCCACCGGCGCCAATGTGGTAACAGGCACGGTGGGTTTGTGGGGCACCAATACGCGGTTCAGCAGCCTCAAGGAGGGAGCCTTCTTAGGCAGTAGTGGGCGGAATCGCACGCAGATATTCAATCTGTCCTCCGAACACAAACTCACGGACACCACGACCCTCAAACTTCATGCCGGTCTGGTGAATCACCCGGAAGACTGGAGCGCCAGTGGCAGTTCCTCCAACTCCAACACCACTTTTTACGGCGGTCCGGGGGATGTGACCAAGAGTCCCAGCGAGAACTGGATGGCGGAGTGGCAGGTGGATCAGGCCATCGGCAAGAAACACCAGTTGGTGGGCGGCATGTCTTTTAATACCGGATGCGGGAGCAGCCATACTTTCAGCGTGGACAACTGGCGGGATCCGGATACCCTGGGCGCCCTGACCAAAATGACGGGGGGGCGGGACCGGAATCTCGGGATTTTCCTTCAGGACGAAATCGCCTGGCATCCCAAGTTCAATACCGTCGCGGGGGTGCGGCTGGATTTCTGGGAAACCTTTGGAGGCAGCTACATGCAGGCCGCAGGCTCCCCCATAATCAATCTTCCCAGCCGAAGCCGCACCGCGGTTAGCCCCAAGCTCGCCTTTTTGTTCCGCCCCTGGGAGTGGATGATTTGGCGGGCCTCGGTGGGCACCGCCTTCCGGGCCCCCAACATCTATGAACTATACGGCAGCCACCGGTCCACCACGGGCACCATCTATAAGAACAATCCCTCACTCAAGCCCGAGACCACGTTCTCCTGGGAGATCGGCGCCACCTTAAAACCATTTAAGGGGACTACTTTTACCGCCACCTATTTCGAGAACTACGTGGATGACATGATTTACCGGGTCACCGACACTACCGACCCCACCGGCAAGACCACGATCCCCCAGAATGCCGCCAAAGCCACCATCAGAGGGGTGGAACTGGAAATCACCCAGAAACTCTGGTCCTGGCTGGAGGTGTTCGGGAACACCACCCTGTTGGACGCCAGGATCAATGAGAACCCGTATAATCAGGCCTCGGTGGGCAGGAAGATCACCATGACGCCCCGGCAACAATTCAACTTCGGGATCACGGTGACTTACTGGAAGGTCCAGGCCAACCTCTCGGGCCGTTACGCCAGCAAACTTTACGCTACGGACGACAACAGCGACACGTTTAATGGTGTTTACGGCTCTTATGATCCCTTCTTCACCCTGAACTCCAAGGTGATCTTTTCCCCGGTGAAGTATGTGGATCTCTCCTTCGCCGTGAATAACATGCTCAACCGGGAATACTATGCTTATTATCGCACCCCGGGCCGGACCTTCTGGACCCAGGTGACGCTGAAATATTGAGGAGGGCTGCGGGAACTGAAAGAATTCATTTCAAAACCTCCCTCTCTGTCATACTGAGCGCAGTGAAGGATCTCAATACCTCGCAAATACAAGATTCCTCGCTGCGCTCAGAATGACGGTCCAGGCGAAATTGAGGTTTTACATGGCTTCTATCTAGAAGAAGCTTCGGAACTTACTAGTGGCTTGCAAGCTATAAATTTCACAATCACGAAGGATAAGAGATGGATTTAAACATTGTTTTGTGGATGGGCGGTATGCTTTTCAGCCTGAGCATTTTTGTGGTTAAGGTGGGCTTTGGACTGGGTCTGGGACGGATAGGATGGCGGGGCGTATTTCTGACCCTGTTATTGTATCTGGGGATTTTTGTCTTGGCCGCGGTTCTTTCCGGAGGCTTAATCAAAACCCTGGAGCCGGTGGTGAGAAAAGGCCCATATCTCCATGCCGCCATGGCCCTGGGGATGATTGCCTGGGGCATCTACGTCATCCGCTATTTGACCAGAAAGGATGCGGAACTGGAAGATCGATCCAGCCACCGCGCCGGCAAAGATGAAAATTCACTCCAGATTACGCAGCGTTCCGTCTGGTTTCTCTTGCTTCCCTGCCCCGTCTGCCTTACGGCTATCACCTTTTCCACCTGGGCGGCCTTAAATGTTATTAAACTACCGTCTTGGCTGGTGGGATTAGGGCTGGGAATAGTCTTTACCATCCTTTCCCTGCTGATCTACCTTTTTGTAAGGCTCTTTACTCTAAAATCAACCTTTTTAAACAAAGGAATCAGTCTTGGCTTCAGTATGATAGTGATCGGTCTTTATTTCCTGACCTCGCTATTTCTTCCAGCCCATATTGAGGGGGCCAAGACTATTTATAAATCCTTTGTCACGGAAGGCGGCAGTATTGCCCTGGGTGACCATCTCGGGGTATTTGTGCTCCTTTTGGGAGCCATATTGGTTAGTTTCTTTACTACTAAAAGAAGCGAGGTTGGCAAATGAATTTCATGGCAGGTCTGGAAACTTTTCTCTATGTCATATCTTCGGCCTTGTTTTACCCGGTGGTGGTGGGGCTTATCCTGCTTACCTTCTGGGTCGTGATTTCCTTCGGCAGTTTCTTAAGGGAATATCTGGACCGCAGGCAGGGCGGGTCGAGGGCGTTGCAGCAATATCGCAAGAGGCTCGATCCCCAAATGCTGACCCGGTCCGCGAACCTTGATCTGGAGCTGGAGAAGCGGCTTCAGGAGGCCGAACTGGAGCTGATCAAGGGCCTGGATAAGATCAGGTTCGCCATCCGGGTGGGCCCGGCCGTGGGCTTGATGGGGACCCTGATCCCCATGGGCATCTCCCTGGCGGCCCTGGCCCAGGGAGACATGCCGAAAATGGCGGGGAGCATGGTAACCGCCTTTACCGCCACGGTGGTGGGCCTGGCCTGCGGCGTGGCCGCCTATCTGATGTCCCTGGTCCGGGAAAAATGGGTGCGGGCCGACATGCGGGAGATGGAATATCTGACGGAAATGCGCCTCCGGAAGGCCAAAGGCCCGAGACCGGATACCAAGGTGGGGGAGGATAATGAGCTTTTTAAAAAGACGGCAACGGTTTGACAGATACGATGAACCCCTGGAAGACCCCATCTCCGGCGTGGCCAACCTCTTTGACGCCAGCGTGGCCTTTATTGTCAGCATGATGATCGCCCTGTTCATGGCCTACAATATGCTGGATATGGTGAATCCCAAGTCCGAGGTGACCATTACCAAAAAGAACGCCGAGGGCCAGATGGAGATCATCACCAAGAAGGGGAAGGAAATCAAGGTGAAAAAGGTGACGGATAAAAAGTTGAGCGGTGAAGGCGTCAGACTGGGAACGGCCTACCAGCTCAAAGACGGGAGAGTGGTGTATGTGCCGGAATAAAAAGGCTGTAAAGGGCAGAAATCTTGGGGTGCAGGCCAAATTAACCTTGGGTCTGGTCTGTATGCTGGGTTGGTTGTTCTGTTCTTTGGGGCCTGCTTATGCCGGCAAGCAAAAAGTCAGCCTGTTGCTTGCCGACCTAACGACCAAGACCAGCATTGATGCGGTGAAGGCCATTTATCGGGACTATCCCGATTTAAAGCAAAAGGTGGAATTTCATATCTATCCCAGACTCCGGCCTGACACCCGCCAGAAAGATCTGGCCAATGTGAGCGAGTCGAATCTCATATTCGTTACGCTTATGGGTCGCGACTTGTTCAAGGCGGTAAAACCTGAGCTGGAAACGGCGATTAAAAAGGGGGCCAAGGTCTATTGTGTGAGTGTCGGCACTTATAACGAGGAGGACCAGAAGCTGGGCGTCAAGGTCGATAAGCAAATAGTGCTTTACCATAGAGAAGGCGGCCTGGAAAATCTTAAGAACATGATTCTTTATGCCTTAAAGAAGGACTTATCATTTAATGTTGCCGCCAAGCCGCCGCTGGTGTTTCCCCGCGTGGGCATCTATGAATCCAGAACCAGAAAGGTTTTTACGGACTTTGAGAAGTATAAAAAGGGCTATGCCGCGCATCGCGCCGGCAGCCCCTGGATAGGGGTGAATTTCCCCCAATTTAACATTGGCTTAGGCGAGAACAGGTACCTTGACGCCGTCATCCGGAGCCTGGAAGGAGCGGGTTTTAACGTCTTGCCGGTTTACGGGTCGCTGGCAGAGGCCCTGGAGAAATTTTTCTGCCGGGATGGCGATCCCACCAGAGGCCCTGACTCCGGAAAGAAAGGCGGTCAGGATAACGACCGCAGCCGGGTGCGGCTGGTTCTTGCCCTGGGGATAAAGCATGGCTGGGGAGTAAAGCCTGAAGTCTTAAACCCGCTTATGAGCCGACTCAATGTCCCCATAATCAATGCTATTTCCCTTTTTGGCCAATCAAGGAAGGAGTGGGAGAAGTCTCCCCTGGGCCTGGATATTTTTTCCAGATCCTTCCAGATAGCCATTCCGGAGATGGGTGGGATGATTCAACCGACGATTATCGCCTCCAGGGAGAGGAGGATAGATAAAGCCACGGGGTTTGAGTATATCGAGGAAGAACCGATACCCGAACGGATAAACAGACTTACCGCCAGGGTGAAGGCCTGGGTCAACCTTCAGGATAAACCCAATAAAGATAAGAAAATTGCCCTGATCTATTATAACTATCCGCCGGGTAAACAGAATATCGGCGCCTCTTATCTTAATGTCCTGCCTGATAGTCTCTGGGAGATACTCCTTCGGCTGAAATCGGAGGGCTATGATCTCGGGGAGACTGGCTCAGATAGACGGGAAAAAGAGCTTCGTAAAGAGCAGCTTTTTCAAGACATTCAAGATTTCGGCCGGAATATCAGCAACTGGGCCCCGGCAGAGATCGATAAGCTGGTGAATGCGGGAGGGAAAACGGTCTTTCCCGATAAGACCCCCCAGAGAAATAGCCGGGGACCGGTTCTGATTCCCCTGGCGACTTATAAAAAATGGTTCGCGCAGTTGCCCCAAAGCCTGCAAAAATTCATGCTGAAAAGCTGGGGACCGGTGGAGCAGAGCAACATCATGATCTGGAAGGATGCCGGCGGCAAGCAATATCTGGTCCTCCCCGCGGTGCGATACGGCAATATCCTGTTCACTCCCCAACCGTCCCGGGGATGGGAACAGGATATCACTAAAGCTTATCATGACAACACCATTCCTCCCCACCATCAATACGTCGCCTTTTATCTCTGGTTGAAAAAAGGCTTTCAGGCCGACGCCGTGGCCCACATCGGCACCCACGGCACCCACGAGTGGTTGCCCGGCAAAGAAGTGGGGTTCACCCGGGAAGACCCGCCGGAGGTCCTGATCCAGGACCTGCCCAATATCTATCCCTATATCGTCGATAACGTGGGAGAAGGGCTCCAGGCCAAAAGGCGGGGCATGGCGGTAATCATCGACTATATGACCCCCCCTTTTGATAAAGCCGGATTGAATAAAGAGCTGAAGGAACTTGCCAGCCTTTTCAGCGACTACGGGGTCGCCAAGGAGAAGAGTCCCTCTCTGGCCGGAGGCAAATTAAAAGAGATCAACGCCCTGGCCAAAAAGATAGGGTTGCTCACCGACCTCAAGCTGACGGAGATCAAGACCGAGGAAGAGGTGGAAGAGGTGGAACATTACCTCAAAGATATTGCGGAAAAACAGACCCCCTTTGGGTTGCATACCTTGGGGAAATCACCGGAGGAGAAATATCGCAAAACTACGGCCGAGGCTATTCTCTCCATTGCCAAAGGGTTGAGCAAGGAGGAAAGGAAGGCGAAGCTGGCGGATCTGGAAGATCGAATTGCCCGTTCCGGCCCCTGTGAGCTGGACGCCTTTACCGCGGCCCTCTCGGGCCGATATGTCCCCACCGCTCAGGGTAACGACCCCATCAGAAACCCCAATTCGCTGCCCACCGGGAAGAACTTCTATGCCTTTGACCCCACGCGGATACCCTCCACGGGGATCTATGAGATGGGGGTAAAGATGGCCCGGGAGCTGATCGGAGGCTATAAGAAGAGACACGGCCAATATCCTGACAAACTCACCTTTACCCTCTGGTCTATTGAGACCATCCGCCATGAAGGCGTGATGGAATCCCAGATCATGCATCTCCTGGGGATCAAGCCCAAATGGGATGAGCGGGGCCGGGTTATCGGGGTGGAGGTGATACCCAGAAAAGAACTGGGCCGGCCCCGGATTGATGTAACCGTGACGCCGTCCGGGCTTTACCGGGACGTGTTCCCCAACCTTATGGACTTGCTGGACCAGGCAGTGACGCTGGCCAAACAGCAAAATGAAGCGGACAACCAGCTCCGGGCCAATATCCTGCGCACCCGGCAGATGCTCCTGGAAAAAGGCGTCGCCCTGGAACTGGCGGAAAGGTTGGCCGCGGTCAGGCTCTTCACCGCGCCCCCCGGCGCCTACGGGACTAACCTGGATAAGGTGATCGTCCAATCCAACTCCTGGGACAATGAAAAACAGGTGGTGGACGTCTATCTGAAGAATATGAGCCATATTTACGGACAGGGGTTCTGGGGGGACAAGATTGAGAACCTGGATAAGACTACCCGGAAGGTCGAGGATCTCAGCCTGACCCTGTTAAAATCCGCCCTGTCCGGCGCCAAGATGGCGGTGCACAGCCGCTCCGGCAATGTCTTTGGCACTCTGGATACCGATGATTTCTTTCAATATCTGGGCGGGGTGGCCATGACCATTCGGTCCCTGGACGGCAAGACACCGGAGGTTTATGTCAGCAATATGGCCAATCCGGTGAGTCCCAAACAGGAGACCCTGGAAAAAGTGATGGGCACGGAGATGCGGTCAAGATACCTCAACCCCGAATGGATCAAGGCCATGATGAAAGAAGGCTATGCCGGCGCCCGGTTTGTCGATAAGGTCATCGAGCATCTCTGGGGCTGGCAGGTGACGGTTCCCGAGGCGGTGGACGCGGCCAAGTGGAACGAGATGTATGAGACCTATGTCCTGGATAAAAACGGCCTGGATATCAAAAAGATGTTCAAGGACGCGAAAAATATGTGGGCCTACCAATCCCTGGTGGCCAGGATGCTGGAGACGGTGCGCAAGGGATACTGGCAGCCGGATCAGAAAGTTATTGACACCCTGTCCAAGGAGTATGCCGAGAATGCCGTAGAGGTGGGCCTGGCCTGTTGTGAACACACCTGCAATAATCCTTTGCTGTCCGAGTTCACCTCCACCGTGCTGATGTCCGTGCCCGGAATGGAAACCAAGGCGAAAGAATTTAAACAGGCCCTGGATGCCGTGAAAAAGCCCGCAGCTGCGGCCCAGGCCTTGAGTTCCCAAGCGTCTCCGGAGGTTAAAAGTCCGCCCACGGGTTCCCCAGCCAAGAGTTCTCAGACGACTCCCGATGATAAAAAACCGCCCACAGATTCCCAGGCGAAGCCTTCTCAAGCCTCTCCGGACGCCAAGAGTCAAAAAGTCGAAGGCCTCGAAGTGGAAGAGGTGAAAAGATCCGGGTTCTCAGCCACACCCATTCCCTATCTGTTTATCGTGGGATTTATCATCTTCCTGTTGCTCCTCAGGGCGGGCTGGAGAAAGAAGGGCGATCTAAAGGGAAAATAAATGCTCATGTTGGCGGCTCCGAAAGAAAATGACTTCATGGCTTCTTCATTTTTAGGGAGATCAAGATGGATTTAACCAAAAGCTTGCTCGATCTGACGGTGGGCGGCAGCGCCGGGGTGCTATGGCTGCTCCTGGGGCTAAGCGTCGCCTCGGTGGCGATCATGATCGACAAGGCCCTGATCTTTTATCGTCACCGCTTCAACCAGGACCGGTTTGTGGCCGAGATTGAACCAGCCCTGCGGCAAGGAGACTGGCCCCGGATCATTTCCCGGTGCGAGCAGGAAGCCGGTCTGGAAGCCCAAATATTGTTAGTCGGCCTCCGGGAAATTTCCCGGAACAAGGCGGCAGTCCAGGACCGCATGGAAGGGGAGAGGCTGCAGGTGGGCCTTTATCTGGGGAAGAGATTGAGTTTTCTGGGAACCTTGGGAGCCAATGCGCCCTTCATCGGG
Source organism: Thermodesulfobacteriota bacterium (assembly GCA_049322315.1). Lineage (GTDB taxonomy): Bacteria > Desulfobacterota > Desulfobaccia > Desulfobaccales > 0-14-0-80-60-11 > SURF-52. Next base: position 30,395 of record JBMORF010000005.1, read on the forward strand.
TTGTTCGGCACCGTCTTAGGGATCATCCACGCCTTCAAAGATTTGGCCCTAGCTGAAGGCGGCGGCGGCCCCGCGGTCATGGCGGGCATCGCCGAGGCCCTGGTCGCCACCGCCATAGGTCTCTTGGTGGCCATCCCGGCGGTGGTGACCTACAACTTTTTTCATCGCCGCCTCCAGGTGGTGCAGGAGCGTTCCCGGATTCTGGAGCAGCTTCTCCTGGCCCGCCTGGACGAAGCACCCGGGACCGCCGAGATTTCCCTTCCCGAAGCGGAACTTTTCAAGTCCTCCCGGAAGGCCAGGAGAATCTTATGAAAGGCCATAATCACGGCCCCATCACCGAGATTAATATGACCCCCTTTGTGGATATTGTGCTGGTCATCCTCATCATCTTTCTCCTGACAGCCACGGTGATGATGCCCCGCATCTTCGCCATCACTCTGCCCAAGGCCACCCAGGCCGACAAGCTGGAATGCGTCCCGGTGATCATCAGCCTTGACCGGCAGGGCGGTATCGCGGTCAATGGAGTCAAGCTGGCGCAAGACGACGACTTTGAGAAGGTTTTTACGGCCCAGAAACAGGGCAAAGAACCCCAGGCCATCATCGCCGCGGATACCGACAACCGCCATGGCCGGCTCATTGAGGTGATCGACCGTCTCCGGGGCCTGAAGGTGCAGCGCATCGGCATCGAGGTGGAGCAAAAATAGCCTATGGAATGCTGCTGCCAGGGATGGAGCAACGCCTGGAAACCCCAGGGAACCTGGACCTGGGGGATCCTGGGGTCTCTTTTAGTGCACGGTCTGCTCGTGGCCGGGATGCTGACGGTTTATATGGGCAAACCTGCCCAGAAGTCGGTGGTGGTGCCGGTGGAAGCCATTGCCCTGGTGCCCAGGCTGCCTGGGTGCAAGGGGGGTAGCGGCGGCCGGGCCGCGGCCGTGACCCGGCCCCAGCCGGTCCCCCCGAAGCCGCTGCCGGTCTGCCCCCCGCCCAAGCGCCGGGTCAGACCTAAACCGCCAACCAAGGTCAAGCTGCCTCCACCGCCCCCGGAACCCATTATGGCGCCGGTGATCCCCATCCCCGCGCCCCCTCCAGCCATAACCAAGGCCAAACCATCACCCTCTGCTGCCATTACCGACCGGGCCAGCAGCTCCGGCGGCGCCAGAGGCGGCTCGGTCTCGGGCTTAGGTGGCCGGGGAACCGGGAGCGGAGTGGGATCCGGCCGGGGACGAGGCTCCGGCTCGGGGTCCGGCTCCGGGTCCGGCTCCGCCCTCCAGGGCTATCTCTGGAAAATCCGCCAACTCCTGGAAAAAGAGAAAGATTATCCTCTGATGGCCCGCCGCCGAAATATCCAGGGTATGGTGGTGGTGGTGTTTACCATCGCCGCCGGGGGCCAGGTGGATGCGTCCCGGGTGAGCCGCTCCTCAGGTCATGACCTCCTGGATGAGGCCGCCCGGAACACCATCCGCCGGGTCAAGCGGTTCCCACCCCTCCCCGCCAGTTTGAAACGCCAGAAGTTGACCATTGAGCTCCCTCTGGCGTTTCAATTGAACGAATAAAGGGAACTCCGTCAAGAGTACCTTGGGTGGGCGTTTTGTTTTCAGTTACGCTATTTTTGGTATCCACTATGGCGTCAGCTTCAAGTATTTACCCCGCTCCCTGGCGGAATTTCGCCACGATTGCCACCGCTGCCTCTGGAAACCGTAAAGTTCAACCAGATGCCTCATGCTTGTCTCAACTTCTCCGCCAATACTTTTTCGGAGCTAAGAACATAATCGTGATTTTTTTGATTTATTAGTTTGAGGCGTTAAACAATATATCAAACCACTGCTGTCCGGTAGAAATTACTTGAGATAGCAAGTAAAACAGCCCCAACACAGCCAATCAATGCTATAATGGGTTTGCCTAAAACCTAAACATTGAAAGGAGTTATGGGGCTTATGGCACATCT
>JBMORF010000006.1:0-169948 GCA_049322315.1 Thermodesulfobacteriota bacterium
CGGGCGAACACAAGGTTCGCCCCTACAGTTCAACGTCCTTTGAATGCGAATTGGTATAACATGCTGGAAATCAAAGCCATCGGCATCGGCGGCATCGGTTGTGCGTTGCTGCCCTTTCTCTGCCGTTATCTGCAATATTCCGGAGAGAGGGCCCGGATCACCCTCATCGACGGCGACCATTTCGAGAGGTCCAACGCCCCCCGCCAGGCCTTCCATAGGCTGGGCAACAAGGCGGAGGTCAAGGCCCGGGAGTTGGCCCAGGAGTTTGACAACCTCTCTTTGCGCGCCGTGCCGGAATTTGTCACCCCGGAGAACGTGGCCCGGCTCCTGAAGGAAGGCGACATCATCCTACTAATGGTGGATAACCACGCCAGCCGGAAGCTGGTGAGCGATCATGCCGCCATCCTGCCGGAAATCACCCTTATTTCCGGGGGCAACGACTTTGTGGACGGCAACGTCCAGGTCTTTCTGCGCCGGGGAGGAGAAAACCTGACCCCCTCCTTGAGCCGCTATCATCCGGAGATCGCCCAACCCCAGGACACTAACCCCGCCGAGCTTTCCTGCGCAGAACTCATGGCCCAGGGCGCGCCCCAACTCCTGTTCACCAATCTCATGGTGGCCGCCATGATGCTCAACGCCTTCTACGCCTCTACCCAAGACCGCCTTACCTACTCGGAAGTCTACCTGGATATCCTGGAAAACCTCACCCGCCCCGTGGCCCGGCCGGTTTAATCGGCACACAAAAGGAAGGCCGGCGTGCGCCGGCCTTCCCCTGTAAATTTGGCGATGCCAGGAGACTGGGTACTTGGCTTAATTCTCTTTAACCCAAGGCTTCCACTCCCCCAGGTCTCTTCCTCCGCTTTTTTTTACCCTTTTTCTTGGGAATCGGTTTGGCCTTCACGATTTCGATCAGGAAATCGTAATTTTTGCACATATAGGGATAGGCCCTGGGATTAGCGAAGATCTTCATGCAATAAAAAGGCTTGCCGTCATGATAGGCCGTAAGATCGAACCGCCGGGCCCAGGCGGTGTATTCAATGAAGCCCTGGGCCGGGATTATCAGGGTCCCGCCGCTGTCACCCGCAGGCACCGATACCTCGTAATCGGTTTTATTTTTAATGATGCCGGTGTACCGCCGGGCCCGCCTTTCTTTCTTCAGAGGCGCAGGATAAGGCAGGTCCTGTAGTTCCGGTAGCGCCGATTCCACCTCCTGAGGATCAAAAACCAGCGGCTCCGCGGCGCCCTCGATATCCTGGGGATTAGTAACGTTCAACGTGGAATGCAGTTCCTTTCCCTCGCGCACGCTGCTGCCGGGCATAACAAAGCCGCAAGTCAGACCCAGGAGGAGGATTAAGAAAAGTATCTTTATTCCCATGACTTAGCCCCCTCTTATTCAATGGGCTGATGGCCGAAAGAAGCAGGCAGGCTGGACCGCATTGCCGACGCTTTCTTGCTGCTGGTCCTTAAGGTAGGCTGCTCCTCAAATTCATACTCAACGATGCCGCCGATTTCATCGTATTTGATGGATTTCAATTTCTTGCTGTAATTGATGATGGCTATCGATTTGGCAAAATGGATGGGCGTGATCTCGGGGGGTCCGGTTTTCCCAAATGCCGCCAAACCGCCAAAACCGACTCCACCTGCCCCCCATCCTGCTCCGGTGCCGGCAATACCAAATCTGCCTGTGGGTCCCTGGCTATCGGAGGAGTATCTACCGGTGGCGTACCCCTGTTGATCAGTGGCAATCAACTCCGAATGCTGGAAAGTGGCGCATCCTGCCACCAACAAAGCCATTACTAAGAGCAAGCCGAAAATCTTCATCACCCATCTCCCTTTAAATTAAATGATGGCCCGAACCCTGTGCCGCCTCCGGCGTCTCCCCAGCAACGCCTTAGGCGCCTTATTGGTTTTGGATAACGCCCTGAAACTATTTTCTTTTTTTAGTTAGTACCTTAATGGGCCTTTGTCAAGAGGTTTTTTATATTCCTCTCTGGTCAGGCGCGCAGCGGTAAGAGCCTGATTTTCTTAACTTCCTACCTATAATTCGGCAATGTCTTTGAATTTCTGAAATAAAAATGGCACATCCGGGAAAAAACCTGCGTCAACAACCTGGCAGGGATGTTCCCGAACGGGGAAATTTTTTCGGATTTTTACTTAAGGGGTTTAGTTATTTTTCCGGCGGCGCCCCCGCCTTCTCCCCGGTGAGGGCCTCCACTTCCTGGAGCAGCGCGGTGAGCAACTCCTTCTCCGGTACCTTGCGCACCAGTTGGCCTTTTTTGAAGAGCACGCCCACCCTTTTACCGCCGGCGATGCCCACGTCCGCCTCCCGGGCCTCTCCGGGACCGTTAACCACACAGCCCATGATGGCCACCTTCAGGGGGGAGACGATATTCAGCAGGCGGTGTTCCGCTTCTTCCGCTAGATCGAACAAATTAATACCGCAACGGCCGCAAGTGGGGCAGGAGATTAGTTCCACCCCCCGTTCCCTGAGATGCAAGGCCCGGAGAATCTCATAGGCCACCCGCACTTCTTCCACCGGGTCCCGGGTCAGGGAGACCCTGAGGGTGTCGCCGATGCCTTCGGCCAGGAGCAGGCCGATCCCCAACGCGGATTTTACCGTGCCGGCGATCAGGCCCCCGGCCTCGGTGACCCCCAGGTGCAAGGGGTAATCCACCTGGTCGGACAACTGGCGGTAAGCCTCCACGGTGATCAGCACATCGGAAGATTTGAGGGAAATTTTAAAATCGCCAAAGCCCCAGTCCTCGAATTGCCGCACCCATCTTAAGGCGCTGGCCACCAGGGCGGCGGCGGTGGGCCCCCCGTATTGTTCCCGCAGGTCCTCCTCCAGGGAGCCGGCGTTGACTCCCAGGCGCAGGGAGACTCTTTTTTCCCGGCAGGCGTTCACCACCAGGCGGGTTTTGCGGATTCCTCCCAGGTTGCCGGGATTGATGCGGATGGCGTCGGCCCCCTGGTCCAGGGCCGCCAGGGCCAGGCGGTGGTTGAAATGAATGTCGGCAATCAGGGGCACGGGGCTTTGCCCTCTGATCTCCCCGAAGGCCCGCACCGCCTTTTGATCCGGCACGGCCAGGCGCACCACTTCACAGCCCACGGCCACCAGGCGCTGAATCTGGGCCAGGGTGGACTCCACCTGGCGGGTATCGGTGTTGGTCATGGACTGGACCACCACCGGCGCGCCGCCGCCCACGGGCACGGAGCCGATATGGATGGTTCTGGTGATTTTCCGTTTCATCGCGAAAAAGATTAACGCTCTGGTCTAGAGATTTTCCCAGAAAATAAATTATTTAGAGTTGCGCCTAGTTACCCGGCTGGGAACCTTGCCGGCCAGCACACCCGTCAATCAAATTATTTGGATTTTATAGAGATTGCCGCCCGGACGCAAGGAGACCAAAGGGCATTTTTTTCCTAGCCCAAGTGGCGTTTTTTGCCGGTTGGGGTAGGGAAGATTTTACTCTTACTTTTAACTTTCTTTGAAATTTCTATAACTTCCTGATGGCACAGGCCTTGCTTTTGCCCCTGGCAGACTCGATTTTTTAGGAGGAGGAATGCAGGCATTAGGCATTGGGACCCCGGTCTTGAACCTAAAATCCGCTGGGCCGACTAAGGCAGAAGCATTTCCTGCCCAAAACCAGTTCCAGTCTGTGCTCCAGCAGTGGGTCAACTCCCAAGGTGTCAGCCAAAGTAATTCCTCCACCGGACTATTGGGCCTTATTAATCTGAAATCGCAGGTGAGCCCGGTCCAGGCCAACTCATCCTCCTCTTCCATGTCCCGGGTCTTCGCCAAGATGCCTAAATTCACCGTCCACACCGCTTCCTCCAAAGGTTCCCGGAACCCGATACCTTTAAATATCACCGGCAAGCTTATTGCCAGAGCGGACCAGGCCCGGGGCCAGAATACGTCTTCCACCTCCCCGGCGACAACGTCGATGGCAAATTTCGCTTCCCAAAGTTGGCAAGGAGACCTCCGTTCCCAAGCCTTACGGCTGCTCCAGGGATCTTCCCAGAAAACGGCTGCGACCGCGGCTGCGGCCACTCAGGTCCAGGTAGAAATGCCGCCACAACTGCAAGCCCTGGTGGATTTTTTGAATCAGCAGCCGAACCAGGCTTTGCAAGTGCCCGCTGATCGCGTTGCCACCGTGCAGAACTTTCTGTTGCAGGCTGGCCTGCCCGCGGAACAGGTGGAAAGCCTGGTGAACTCCCCCAGGTTTCAGGAAATGGGGCTGACGGCCACCGACGTTAAATCCGCCTGGATGAAGGCCACCCAGAAGGCCTTGCAGGAGAGCGCCACTGCTTTGGATTCCAACTTGCCCCTAACTTCCGGGCAACTTGCCAACCTCCAAACCAAGAACATTACCAAGCAGCCTGATTACCAGAAAATGTGGCAGGACCTAACCCTTCCGGCCAAGGATTTGCCCAGTCTGCGCCTGCAACTGCAGCAATTAGGAGTACAGCCGGAGACTGTGCAAACCCTAAATGAGCAAAAATTTCCCAACGGCATTTCTCTGGACCAGGTTTGGGAACTGATCCAGCAGGCTCCCAAGTCATCCCCGGTTGCCTCTACTATCCCAATGGCCGCCAACACGGCCACTATACCAACGGCCGCCAACACGGCCACTATACCAACGGCCGCCAATACGGCCACGCAAAACAATGTCATGGCGTCGCCCCCGCTTCTTGCCGGAGGGCAAGATTTGGATAACTGGCGCCAGCTCTTAGTTAAGGCCGGGATGGACCAGGAATTGGCCCAGAGCCTGACTTCGGCTTCCACTCCCACTAACCAGGAGGAATTGCGGACCACCTTGTTGCAGTTAGTCCCCCCGGCCTCCCAACCCGAGAGCCAGGACATGCCTAAGCCCCAATACCTGCCCACAAATCTGCGCGTCCGTCAGATTCCCGTGTTACAGCAAGCAAACGTGGGCCAGGGCCAAGAAGGCGGCAGCGGCAATAGCGTCAATCTGGGCTTGAATTTCGGGTCTGCGTCGAAACCCCAGGAAGCTAATCTTTCCGGCACCACTGAACTTAATAATTTTCTGACCCTTCTCACCGGCGACGCTTCGCCAAAGTCGGAGCAACCGCAGGCAACTTCAGTTTTAGGGGGAACCACCTCCACCGTTCATGCCCCCCTGACTCCGGAAGCCCGGGAAGCCTTATGGTCCCAGGTGCAAACCGGTATCCTGGCAAATCTACGGTCTGGAGAGAATAGAGTCACTTTAACCCTCAACCCCCCGGAAATGGGGAAACTCAACCTTACCCTTAATCTTAAAGGCGGGATGGTGGAAGTGGCTGCCGTCACCACCCACGCGGCGGTAGCGGAAGCAGCCACCGCCGGGGTGCAGCAGCTGTCCCAGGCTTTAAACCAGCAAGGTCTGATCCTGACCCAATTCCAGTTTCATCACCAGGATGAGGCTCCCCAGGGTCAGTCCCAACTGACCTTCTTCCAGAACCAGGGAGAGCAGAGGCAGGCCGGCAAAAAAGATGGGGACAAGTGGGAACAACCCCACACCCCCCGGCGGCAACGATGGGCCGGAGGTATCGACTGTTTTGCCTGATACACCTCATTGAGGACTTAAACCATGGCTACCAGCATCTCCAGTATTCCTGCTACTGACACTAGTACCACCACTTCTTCCTCAAGCACCACGAGCCTTGCCAGTACGACCATGGGCCAGGAGGATTTTCTCACGCTGCTGTGCACTCAGTTACAGTACCAAAATCCCCTGGACCCCCAGGATCCTGGTGAATTCGTGGCCCAACTGGCCCAATTCAGTTCTCTGGAGCAACTTATCAACGTCAACGACAAGCTGGACGAATTCACCACCACCTTGGCGTCCGTCCAGACCACGAATCAAATGGGCCAGGCATTGTCTCTCCTGGGTAAGACCATAAAGGCCCAGGGAAATATCTTCCAGGTCAGCAGCGGCGAAGCTGCCGATGTCTCCTGCGTCCTCGGCGCAGACGCCTCGAAGGTAACGGTCTCCGTTTATAACAGTAGCGGCACTCTGGTTCGCACCCTGGATCTGGGATCACAATCCAGCGGCGAATGCGATATCTCCTGGGATGGCAAGGACAGCAACGGGAACCAGGTGGCCGACGGCACTTATTACTACGAAGTGAGTGCGGTGGATTCCGATGGCAACTCGGTGTCGACCGCCACTCTGGTTACCGGCACGGTGGACGAGGTGCTCCAGGATTCCGGCACAGTTTATCTGAAAGTGAACGGCCGGGTGATCGCTCTGGACAAAGTCATCACTGTCGAAGAAGCTTCATAAATCTAACCGGGGCCGCTGGGCGGCGGCCCCACAACCAGGCCTTTGGAGGGGTTAAAACCATGTCAATTTCCAGCGCTATGTACACCGGATTAACCGGCCTCAGCAGCTATGGCGAGGCCATGGGGGTGATTGGGGATAATATCGCCAACCTCAGCACCTCCGGCTTCAAGTACAGTCAGGTAAATTTCGAAGATCTGATGGCCCAGATTGTGTCCACTGGTTCCGGGCCCGGGCAGGAGGGCCGGGGCACCCGCATCTCGGAGATCACCCCCATCTTCTCCCAGGGGTCCCTGGAGACCAGCGCCGACTCCGTGGACGTGGCCATCACCGGCACCGGCTTCCTCATCGTCAAGGAGTCCAACAGCGGCTCGATCTACTACACTCGGGACGGCAATTTCTCCCTGAACAAGGACGGCTATCTGGTCAATGCCCACGGCTACCGGGTCCAGGGCAAAGAGATTGTGAACGGCAGCGGCAGCGGCACGGACACGGATATCGTCATCTCCCAGAATTACAGCCCTCCCCAGCCTACCGAGAATGTGGAGATGGTCCTTAACCTGGACGCCAATGCCGACGGTAGCGCCACTCCCCCCGACTCCTATTCCTCCGCCTTGTCCATTTATGATCAACAAGGCAACTCTCACACCCTGAATTTCACCTTCACCAAAACGACAACTGCCAATACCTGGGACGTCTCTTATGATCTGGACGGCGGCGCCAGCACTACCCTCTCTCCACAGTTGGTCTTCAATGCCAACGGCACCTGGCTAAGCGGTGGCGACTATTCCATCGATCTGAGCGCTTACAATATAGGTACCGTGAACATATCTACGGTTAACACCAGCGGCGGCAGCACCACCCAGTACGCCGCGTCTTCCGTGACCAACTACGCCTCCCAGGACGGCTACGGCCCCGGTTACCTGGAGGGGGTGTCCGTCAATAATGAAGGGATCATCACCGGCACCTACTCCAACGGCCAGATTACTCCCCTCTACCAGCTCACCCTGGCCCGGTTCAACTCTCCCACCAAGCTGCACCGGGAAGGGTCCAACCTGTACACCGAAACCCAGGATTCCGGGGTGGCCCTCACCGGCGCGCCCAGCACCAACGGCCTGGGCTCCATCACCTCCAACTCCCTGGAGCAGTCCAACGTGGACCTGGGGGAGCAGTTCGTACACATGATCATCTACCAGCGGGCCTTCCAGGCCAACTCCCGGATCATCACCACCAGCGACAGCCTGATGGAAGAGACGCTGGCCCTGAAACGTTAACCAAATATCACCAAGCGCTGGCAAAATAGAATTTGTAACTCATAATTAACCTGATTATCGTGGCATAAATAAAGGGGGGGAAAAGCCAGGCTCTCCGACCCGCTACCACCTGCAGGGGTTAGGGAAGGAAGTCTGGAGTAGGAAGCCGGGGGCCGGGGGCCGGGGTGTCCCACCCGTGCAGCCCCTGGCTAGCCTACCTAGGGATAACCACGGCGCAGCTCTTCCCCTGAGACAATACTTTTTGAACCGTTGCCCTGGGCCGGGACGCTGAACCCTTTTTTAGTGCTCACTGCTTCCGGGCCCAAAAGACGTACTGGGGCATTTCTTTGCCGTCCATGAAGGGGATGGGGGCCCAGATGGTCTCGCCCCGGAGTATACGGTAACCGGGGAATTGTCCGGTTATTTCCTCCGGGGTGGGGAAATGGTGAATCAGGCTGCCGTCCGGGGTGGCAATGTCCACCAGGGTACCGGGCTCCAGTTCCCGGGTTTGGGGGAGCCGTACCAACTCCCCGGCTTCCCGGGGAGAAAGATAGACAAAGAGATGCCCCTGGGGTTTCAGCACCCGGTCCAGCTCCAGGCAATAATTCTCAAAGGTTTTGATATAGCCGTGGTTGATGACGTTGATGGACACCACCAGTTCGAAGGCCGCGGCCGAAAAGGGCAAACGTCCCAGGTCGGCCCGCGCCAGGTGGGCCCGGATGCCCGAGGCCCGCAGTTTCCCCTGGAGCACCTCCAGGACCCCGGCCTCCCGGTCCACGCCCCAGACCGCAAAGGCCTCCCGGACCAGGGGCAAAAGGTGCCGGCCCGCGCCGCAGCCCGCGTCCAGGACCCGGCGACAGCCCGCGGCCTTCACTTCCGGCAGGATCGCCAGGAACTCCGGATTAGGTTTGAGCCGCTGCATCTCCTGCCGCGCAAAGATTTCTCCCCAGCCGGGCATGGTTCTCTAAAATACCCTTAGATTTTTGATAATATTTTAATTTTATTCCCCCAAGTTTACCCGCTCTTTTTTCCTCTTCCATCTTCACAGCAAAACATATCGCAATATAACGATCATATTCTTGACAAATTATCGCAATAAAACAATATTGGGTTTTGGATCAGGGGTATTCACCATGAGCCATAATCAAGAAAAAACCGCCGATGGCATCGATATCCTGCATTGCCGCTATATCGGCGACAGCGCAGAACGGCAGGCGTCCCTGGAGACCGAGCGGGTACACGCCCAAGTAGCCAGAACCATTTATAATTTGCGCAAACAGGCGGGCCTCACCCAGAAAGAACTGGCGAAGCTGATCGGCACCACCCAATCGGTGATCAGCCGCCTGGAGGACGCCGACTATGAGGGCCATTCCCTGTCCATGCTCAGCCGTATCGCCGCCGGGTTGAAGCAGCGCCTCGTTTTATCGGTGGCGCCCGCCGAGCCAGGCGGCAGTAAGACTACGACTGTCCAGGGAGAATTATTTGGCCCTTCTGAGAAAAAATTATCTTATTCCGCGGACTCTGGAAAAAATCTGTCCGTTAAAGACAAAAAGATGTCCGGCGCCGGCACCAAAACCCGGGAGGAGAAAAAATAAATGATCCCCCGCTACAGCCGCGAGGCCATGGCCCGCATCTGGACTGAAGAACATAAATTCGCCACCTGGCTGAAGGTGGAATTGGCCGCCATGGAGGCCATGGCCCAGCACGGCATCATCCCTGAGGAGGTGCCGGCCCGGGCCCGGGCCGGGGCCGTCTGCGACGTGGAGGCCATCCTAGAGATCGAAAAGAAGACCCACCACGACGTGGCCGCGTTCGTGGACCAGATAGCCGGGCGCCTGGGGGAGGACGGCCGCTACTTTCACTTCGGCCTCACCTCTTCGGACATCCTGGACACCGCCTTCGGCCTGCGCTTGCGAGATTCTGCGGACCTGCTTCTGGCTGACGTGGACGAACTCCTGGCCGTGCTCAAGGACCAGGCTTACGCTTACCAAGACCTGGCGATGGTGGGCCGCACCCACGGGGTGCACGCGGAGCCCATCACTTTGGGACTGAAATTCGCCCTCTGGTACGCGGAATTTCAGCGCCACCGCACCCGCCTGGAGCAGGCCCGGAAGATCGTGGCCGTGGGCAAGCTCTCCGGCGCGGTGGGCACTTTCGCGCACCTGCCCCCGGAAGTGGAGGCCACGGCCTGCGCCCTCCTGGGGCTCGAGCCCTCCAGTATCTCCACCCAGGTCCTGCAACGGGACCGGCACGCGGAATATTTTTCCACCCTGGCCCTGGTGGGCACCGGAGTGGAAAAAATCGCCCTGGAAATCCGCCACCTCCAGCGCACCGAGGTCCGGGAAGCGGAAGAAAGCTTCGCCGCGGGGCAGAAAGGCTCTTCCGCCATGCCCCATAAGCGCAATCCCATCCTCTCGGAAAACCTCTGCGGCCTGGCCCGCCTGCTCCGGAGCAACGCCCTGGCCGCCCAGGAAAACGTGGCCCTCTGGCATGAACGGGACATCAGCCACTCTTCGGTGGAGCGCCTCATCGCTCCGGACAGCACCATCCTCCTGGATTTCATGCTGGGCCGCCTCTCCCGGCTGGTGAAAAATCTCCAGGTCTATCCGGAAAATATGACCAAAAACCTCCACCTTACCCGGGGCCTGATCTTCTCCCAGGGCCTGCTCCTGGCCTTGATTAAGAAGGGACTGTCCCGGGACGCGGCCTACCGCCTGGTGCAGCGTCCGGCTATGCTGGTCTGGCAGGAAGGGGGAGAGTTTGCCCAACGGGTGAAAGAGGACTCGGACATCAGCAAGCACCTGTCCCCGGAGGAATTGGCAGAAATCTTCGACTTACAACGTTACTTCCGCCACGTTCCCGCGATCTTCGCCAGAGTCTTTGGGAAGACCGGATAAGATGGGCCGGCGTCCAGGCGGGGCGGACTCGAGAATTGAAACCTTACTTCTGCCATGGGGAAGAAAATAACTGTTACGGAGGCGCGATATTCATGAAAAAAAGACTGGTTCGGACTGCGGCCATGGTTCTTCTAAGCACTCCCCTCCTGTGGTCCCTGGGGGGGCAAAGCGCCTGGGCGGATGGAGCTTCTATTTATCAAGATAAATGCGCCCTTTGTCACGGCGCCGGGGGCGACGGCAAGGGACCGGGTGGAGCTGCCCTTAATCCCAAGCCCACTGATTTCACCGATCCCAAGTATTGGCAAACCGCCAGTGACCAAAAGATCAAGAATGATACCCTCAATGGAGTGGGGGTAATGCCGGCCTCTGACCTCAATACCCAGGATATGCAGGCCCTCCTCGATTATTTGAAGACTTTCAAGAAGTAACCACCGGGTCTGTCCCGAGTGGCAGAGGAGGGTAATAATCTGTCTTAATTTCCACGACAATTTTGGGGAGGTATGATGATGAGGGGGAAAATCATCAGGACCGCAGTGGCGCTGGGAGTGGTGGGATTTTTTACCATACTTTCCTGGACCGAAGCCCGGGCTTTACCGAGCTATACCCGGCAGACGGGGATGAGTTGCACCGCCTGTCATACAGTCTTTCCGGAATTGACCCCCTTCGGCCGCACCTTCAAGCTGAGCGGCTATACCTTGAGTAAAAGCAGCAAGTCCTATGAATTCCCCCCGCCGATTTCCGCGGGCACCCAGCTGTCCTTTACCCATGTGGGCAAGACCATGCCCCCGAAAACCGCGGCCTATGAATCCCGGGGCAACGATAATGTCAATGTGCCTCAAGATATCAGCCTGTACTATGGCGGCAAGATCTACGGCCATTGGGGCACCCAAACCCAGGGAAAATATGATGGGGTCAGCAACAAGTTCCTCTTGTACCAATCGGACGTGCGTTATGCCCGGACCACGACCCTGGGAGACAAGGGTTTAAACCTGATTTATGGCCTGACCCTGAATAATAACCCCACCGTTCAGGACGTCTGGAACAGCACCCCGGCCCGAACTTTTCATTACGTTTTCTCCACCGTGGGCCCCTTTCCCGCGGGGTTGCCGAAAATCCATAATGCTTTGGGCCTGCAAGTCGGGGGCGTGGGGCTCTATGCCTTTTGGCATAACCTGGTCTATGCGGAAGTGGCCCTGTACCGCACCGCCCGTAAAGGTCCCTTTCAATTTCTAGGCGCGGGCACCGTCACCCAAGATCTGGTGGACGGCTTTGCCCCTTATTGGCGTCTGGCCTTGCAGCATAATTGGCGACAGCACTCCCTGGAGGTGGGAACTTTTGGGATGGCGGTCCGGGTTTTTCCGGAGGGCCAGACTCGAGGCCCCAGCGACCAGTTCACCGATGTGGCCTTCGACGCCCAATATCAATACATCCTGAAAAAGCATATCTTTTCGGCCCAGGCCTCCTGGATTCATGAGGAACAGAACCGTGACGCCAGCGTCGACTTGGGCCAGGCGGCAAATCGGTCTAACTACCTGGATACTTTCAAGATAAACCTGAACTACTGGTATCGGAGCAGCATCGGCGCCCTGGGCGGCGCCGTGGGCTATTTCTCCACCAGGGGCAGCAAAGATTCTATACTTTATCCCGCCAAGGTCCCCCTTTTCGGGAGTAGAACGGGACGCCCGAATAACCATTACTTTATCCTGGAAGCGAATTACCTGCCCTGGGAAAAAACCAAGATCTCCGTCCAATACATTATTTACGATAAGTTCAACGGCTCCCGCACCAATTACGACGGCTTGGGCCGGAACGCCGCCGATAACAATACCCTCTATTTAAACGTCTGGCTGATTATTTAGGGATAGGGGTTGTCTGCGGTTGCCCTTGCCGGGGAACCTCTTTTGACATTTGCTCCTTAAGACCGGATCAAAATCATGAATTTTATCTATCACTTGCTGGAAGGGCTCGGCTACACCCATCCGCTCCATCCTCCTCTGGCGCATATGCCCATCGGCCTGGTGGTAGGGGCTCTGGTGTTAGGTCTGGCCGGTTGGTGGCTCAAGCGGCCTAATTGGATCGTGGCCGCCCGCTATTGTGTGGCGCTCGCCTTGATTTTCCTCATCCTGGCGACGGTGGCGGGCTATTTGGATTGGCAGCATTATTACGCCGGCGCCTGGCTGTGGGCCATCAAAATAAAGATTATCTTGACCGGCGTGCTCCTGATTTTCCTGGTTATGGCGGTTATTTGGGGCCGGAAAGCCGGGGGGGGCGCCCAGATCTATTTGTCTCTTTATACCCTTTGCTTCGTAGCGGTTATCGGCTTGGGCTATTACGGCGGGCAACTGGTCCTGAGCGGCACTTGTACCCCCCCTTCGGAGAAGCCCACCGCCGGGGCCAAAATTTACCATACCTATTGCGGCGCCTGCCACCCTTACGGGGGCAACATTCTTAACCCCAAACTGCCCATCATCGGTTCGCCGCAGATGGCAAATTTTTCCGACTTTCTGGCCTATAACCGTAAGCCTAAGCGGTCAGATGGGGTCCGTGCCATTATGCCCGCTTTCTCTCAGGAAAAGATCTCGGATCAGGACATGGAGGAACTTTTTAACTACATCAACGAATCCGTGCAAAGATTAAGATGATTAGCCGCAACCACCGGGAAATAATAGGCAATCACTTGTTAAACCAAGGCGCATCCCCACAAGGGGGTGAGCAGGTAATGAGTCAAAAAGAAGGACTCTGGGAGCCGGTAACCGGATGACCATTACGCCTTTGCGTCTTGGCGTGAGAATCTGCTAGGCCAGGGCAATCTTGATCTGGTCTTCCCGGGGGTTGACCCGCTCCAGGCGCACCAGGACCAGGTCTCCGGGGTTGAGCTTCATCGTCGCGGCTGCGGGCAGGTAGACTTCCAGGTGGATGTCGGGGAACAGCAGGCGGTAGCGGTGGGGCAGGGCTTCCAGGACCAGGGCCTCTTTTTTTTGCCCTACCCGGGCGGCCAGGTATTTGAGGAGCCAGTAACGCAGGCGCCGGGTCTTGAGGAAGCCGGCCCGGCGCATGGCCGGCTCGATAACCGTCAGAATCCGCCCCAGTTCTTCCGCATTGTAAGGCAGGGGGGTCTCACTCAAAAAAGCGAGAAGCTGCCGGTGCATCACCAGGTCCAGGTAGCGGCGGATGGGGGAGGTGGCCAGGGTATATTGGTCCAATCCCAGGCCCCAATGGGGCTGAGGCGCAAGATCCATGACTACCCGGCTTAAGCGCCGGCGGTCCCGGTAGAGTTCCAGGAGGCCCTTGGGTTCCTGCCGATCGATGGGTTCCCGGGGTTCGGGCTGGCCCCGGAAGATGGCGGGGATCTTCTGCTCCACCAGGAACCGGGCGCTCAACCAGTTGGCCAGGACCATGGCCTCCGCCACCAGCGAGCGCGCCGGGGTTTCCTGATCCTCCACACTCACCTGTATCTCCCCCTGGGGGGTGAAGTTGACCCACACTTCCGGCAGCCTCAACTCATAGCCTCCCCGGGCCAGGCGCCGCTCTTTGAAGAGGTCAGTTAACCGGAAGAGGTTGGCAAGCAGGTAGTCTTGGTGGAGAAGCCCGTCCACCTCCTGGTAGGTCAGCCGCTGGTTCACCTTAATCTGGCTGGGCTGGATCTGCCAATGGAGGATCTCCCCGTCCGGAGAAAGAGAGACCAGAAAGCTTAGGGCGGGACGTTCTTCACCGGCCAGGAGACTGAGGATATTTTCCGAGATTTCCTCCGGCAGCATGGGCAGGCGCATCTCCGGCAGATAAATGGAGGTGGCCCGCTCCTGGGCCTCCAGGTCCAAAGGGGTTTGGGGTTGCACCAGGGAGGAGACCGCGGCGATATGCACCCCCAGGAGCCACCCCGTGGGCGTCTCTTCCAGACTGAGGGCGTCGTCGAAATCCCGGGTCCGCTCGCCGTCGATGGTGAAGCAGCGCCAGGCAGTGAGGTCCAGCCGCCGGGCGGCATAGGGGTCCGGCAGGGGTTGGCGGCAAAGGTTCACGGCCTGGTCCCGGTCTTCCGGGGAAAATTCCCGGGGCACCTCCAGGCGGTGCAGGTCCAGGTTCTCATCTTCCTGGAAGACGCCTAAACGAACCAACAGTTGAAAAGGGGCGTCCCCCGGAAGACGCGCTTTCTCCAGGTAGACCTTGCCCTGGACAAAGTCCGGGGCTTCAGGCCCGAATACCGCCATCTGGCGCAGCAGTTCCACCAGATAGGGAGCGCCTTTGGGCTCCGGGGCCTGTTCCCTCTCCCACACCGCCCTCAGCCAGACAGCCGCGGCCTCCATCTCCTGGAGGCGCTCCTGCTCCCGCTGGAAATTCTCCTGCAACTGGGCCACCAACTCCGGGGGGTTGGGGACCCAAAGGCCATCTTTATACTTAAAAAGGAAGCGATCCGCCAACAGGGCCCTTTCCAGGGCCGCCACCTGATCGGTGGTGACCGTCCCAAACCAGAGGTCGGCCATCTCCCGAGCGGACAGGGGTTGGTTTTCCTGGGCCAACAGCTCCCACAATTCCTCCAACTGAATGGAATCCTTCAGGGCTTCCCGTTTGCGGGCGGTCTCTTCCAGGTGGCTCAAAAGCTGTTGCCGGGGCAATTGGGGGGAAAGAGGGCTGGGGCAGGCATGGAGCACCCTTTTCCTGGCCAGGGTCAACTCCCGGTTGGTTTGGGCCAGGACATGCAAGCGCTCCCCCTTCAGTTCCAGAACGATGCCGCAGAGGATGCGTCTCTGGTCGAAGAATTCTACTATATAGCCGGCTTCCATGATAAGGTTTGGCAAACGTACCAGAATCCCCGGAAAAGTCAAGGAAGGCGAGGAAAGGGATGGTTTTCTGTTTTCTGTGGTCTGTTTTCTGTTAAATTCTTCAATGTAGTCAGTTCAGCTTATTCCCATGGTATAAAGAAGTGTGGGAAGAACAAAGCTTTCGGGCCAGAACCCCAAGCAAGACATTGTATTTCCCACAGAAAACAGGAAACAGAAAACTGGTTTTTGCATGCGCTTAGCCATTATCTCCGATATCCACAGCAATCTCGAGGCCCTGGAGGCCGTGCTGGCCCAAATCTGCCGGGAGAGCGTGGACGCGGTGCTCAATCTGGGGGACCTGGTGGGTTATAATGCCAGCCCCAATGAATGCCTGGAGCTTCTTTTAAGCCAGAATTTTTTTAACCTGGCCGGCAACCACGATCTGGCCCTCCTGGAGCCGGAGCGGGCCGAAAGCTTTAATATCATAGCCCATCAGGCCCTGGTGTGGTCCCGGGAGCAGATTCATCCCGGGCTCCTGAAATTCTTGGAAGCCCTCCCCCTCACCCAGGAGTTGGGGGGGCAATTTCTGGCTTGCCACGGCACCCCCACCAGCGCCGATACTTACATCGCCTACCACTTCCAGGGAAAACGGGTCTTCAAACACCTGGCGAAACAGGCTGGATTTAAGGTCTGTTTCTTCGGACATACCCACCGCCGAGCCCTGTGGTACCGGGATATTCGGGGCACGGTGACTTCCAAGGAGATCACCCGGCCCAAGGTGGACCTGGCCCGGGAGGGGCACTATCTGATTAATCCCGGCAGCGTCGGCCAACCCCGGGACGGTAATCCCGAGGCGGCGTACGCGATTTTCGACTTAGAGGAGTTTTCCATTCATTTCAAATCAGTGCCTTATGACGTCGCCGGGGCCCAGCGCCGGATTCTCCAGGCCGGTCTGTCGCCTTTTCTGGCGGAAAGGCTGGCCCTGGGCAAGTGATAGGTTATTCTGTTTTTTGTTTTCTCTTTAGGGTTTTGCTGCTAAAAGGCGAGGATAATACCCTGGTTAACCATTTATTTTACAGTTAATTAAGAGGCCTGACGACAGGTTTAGAGAAATCGTGGGAGCCGAGGATAGTAACGGCCAGGGCGGAGAGGCGCCGCCACCTACTAGCAAAGGGGGTATGATGAAGCCTTACGCGAAAGAGGGAGTGCTGAAGGACGGTAGCCGGGTGATGCTGCGGCCCATGGTGAAGGAGGACCGGGAAAAGCTGTTGGCCTTTTTCCGGGGCCTCGACGAAAAAGACCTGCTCTTCCTGCGCAGCGACGTGCGGGACCCGGCGGTCATCGATCGCTGGGCGAACAACATCGACTATCGCCGGGCCTTCCCTCTATTGGCTGAAGCCGGGGGCCGCATCGTGGGCGACGGCACCCTGCACATGCGTTTGATGGGCTGGAAGCGCCACGTGGGGAACGTGCGGGTGGTGGTGGCCAAAGATTACCAGGGTAAGGGCTTGGGGACCCTGCTGATCAACGAGCTCGTGGAACTGGCCGGGGAATTCGGCCTGGAAAAATTGGTGGCGGAGATTCACCTCCAGGCCCACAGCGCGTTGGCGGCCTTCAAGCGCGCCGGCTTTTCCACGAAGGCGGTCTTTGAAGACCTGGTCAAGGACCTTACCGGGCGCAGCAGCGATCTGGTGGTTATGGTCTGCGACGTCCAGGGCCGGGACCGCCGGGTTCCGGAAGCCTAAGAAATACCGCCTTTTCCCGATCCTTCCTTAAATCTGGGGACCCGGGGCTTTGGCCTTCAGGTGTCAGAAAATTGCCAAAGCCCCACCCATACCTCCGCTCAAGTAGAATCCGGAAATGCCGATAAATTGTCCAGGCGCCTTTGGGAGCCTGAGCCGCGAAAATAATGCCCCGGAACCGGGAGTTGGCCTGGCGCCGGGTGGAGGTATGCTGGTGACCTGGGCTGAACTGGGCGTCTGGCTGCGACATAATGCCCCTTTGCTGCTGCCCCTTTTGCTCTCCCTGGGGATGGCCTGGGGAGACTTCAAAACCCGCCGTATTCCCAACTACCTGACTCTGGGCGCCGCGGTGGGCGGCCTGGGCTTTCAACTGGGTTGCCATGGCTGGGGAGGGCTCTGGTCTGGATTCCTGGGTCTGAGTCTGGGCTTAGGTCTCCTCCTCATTCCCTACCTCCTCAAGGGGATGGGCGCGGGAGACGTCAAAGCCCTGGCGGCTTTGGGGGCCTGGCTGGGCCCCCGGGATACCTTCTACCTCTTCCTTTACATGGGGATTTCCGGCGGGGTCTTGATACTTCTGGTCCTGATTTGGAAAGGGCTTCTGTGGTCTTATCTCCGGCGCGGCTGGAGGTTCTTGATTAACCTTGGCCTCCCCCAATTCGCACGTATGAACCAGACAGAGCCCCCTCCACCCCAACTGAGGGTCCCTTACGCCTCTGCCCTGGCCCTGGGCATGCTGGTTCTTTATTTGCACGGCCTAAAATATTAACCCGAGTGTCGGAAATCTGACTAGGGTCAATAATCTTGACGTGATTCCCACAGCCTGGACACCCCGCGGGTAACCGACAACCCCGGATCACCCAGCCTGTCATCCCAGCCGGGAAGCAGCAAAACCTTATACTCTTAAGGCGCCGGCAAGCCTTACCCTTCCCCTTTTGATCCTTTGGCTCGAATCTTGAATCATTTTCCATCGCCGGAGAAAGAACCGCGACGATTATTATTTTTCTCAAAAAATACGGGGATTGAGGAAAATTTTATAAAAAAAGCCTGGAAGGACGCGGTCGGAGCGGGAGTGATAGTAAGACAGTTGATCATGGCCCATATTATTAGCCGCTATTATGATCCTTAAAACTAAGAACCGGTCAGGGATAGAGGCTGACCGCGCCCGGCGCGGCAGGAAGGTTTATTTCCAGATGGCCAACAATTTCTCTCTTCCTGAATTACCGGGTCGTAATATCAACGGAGCATTGCCCCCTGGTTTTTGCATCTCCAAAATTATGATTCCACCTCTTAAAAGGAACCCGGAAATCCAATCAGACGGTCATGTTGATAAAGGCACCAGGAAACCGACTGCTCATTTTCCGGTTTACGCTCCCTCATGGGTGGCTCAGGTTGGAAGGTAAATTGGCGGTAGTGAATCACTTAATCAACGCGCAGATTACCTGCAACTGCCACCTGGATGCAAAACAGGGTATTAAGAATCTTTAACTTAATTTTAATATATTTTAAGATAAATAAATTAATTGACATTAAGTGGTTACTATAACTAAAATGGCATAGAATTGTCTTAAAGTTGTTTCGAGGAAAAAATCTTAACGCTATAAATAAATTTAAGGAATGCTGAAGATGGTTAAAGGGGCCGGCCTGGAGGGGAAAGTCGCCTCCGCCAGGTTATGGGGGGGGATGCTCCTGGTCATTACTTGCTACCTCTGGGCGGGAGGGGGTCCGGCCCAGGCCGCCACCCTGCTGGATCGGGTGCGGGACCAGGAGATTAAACAAGTATTGCGAATACAAAAGGGGAGTTCCAAGGTCATTAGAACCCCCTTTCCCGTCACCCGAATTTCGGTGGGCAATCCGGAAATCGCCGATATTGTGGTGATCTCCGAGCGGGAGGTCTACGTCAACGCCTTATCCCCCGGGGTCACCAACATCACCATTTGGGGCCACAAGCGCATCACTTCCACCTCGGTGCACGTGGAACTGGATGTCTCAATGTTGAAAGAAATGCTCCACAAGATTCTGCCCAAAGAAAAAATCGGGGTGGAGGCCACGGGCATCTCCGTGGTGCTCTCCGGTGAGGTCTCCAGCGCAGCGGCTCAACAGACTGCCATCTCCGTGGCCGAGGCCTTTTTGGGGATCAAGACCGGCGGGGGCGGCGCGGTGGAAGATCCCAAGGCCAGCAGGATATCAATGACGTCCACCCAGGGAACAGGCGGCCAAGGGGGAGAAAGCAGCCAATCCAAAGGGACTCAGGAAAAGGGCCGGGTAATTAATCTCATGCACGTGGGGGGCGTGCAGCAGGTAATGTTGGAGGTGCGCGTCGCCGAGATCCAGCGGGAAGTTGCCCGGCGCATGGGGGTGAATCTCACTGGCATCGGCCCCAGGGGTAATTTCGGTATCAGCCAGATCGGGGCCCTCACCAGCGTCTCCGACTTCCAGCGGCTAATCGGGGTAATTCCCACCACCATCCCCCCCGTGGGCACTCTGACCACCGGCTGGACCCAGGGGATCAGTAGCGCCATCACCGCCCTCGGCGGGTTCACGGGCGGGGGGGTCATGTGGACCATGTTTTTCGATATCCTTAAGACCCAGGGGTTGGGCCGGATTTTAGCAGAACCCAACCTGGTGGCCACCAGCGGCCAAAAGGCCAGTTTCCTGGCCGGGGGCGAATTTCCCATACCGGTTCCCCAGGATTTCGGCAACGTTACCATCGAGTTTAAAAAGTTCGGGGTGGCCTTGGAATTCCTCCCCACCGTGCTGGACGGGGGCAAGTTGGCCATTAAGGTCACCCCGGAGGTCTCGGAACTGGATTTCACCACCGCGCCCGTGGTTCTCTCCGGCCTGGTGGTACCGGGACTGCGCATGCGGACGGTCACCACCCATGTGGAACTCAAGGACGGCCAGACTTTTGCCCTGGCCGGGTTGCTGTCGGATAACCACCGCAACACCATCAACAAATTCCCGGTGTTAGGCGACATTCCTGTCCTGGGCGCCCTCTTCCGGTCCACCCAATATCAAAAAAATGAGACCGAACTGGTGGTCCTGGCCACCCCCAGGCTGGTTAAACCCATGACCACCACCGCGATTCGGCTCCCCACCGATAAATATGTTGACCCCACTGACGTGGAGGCTTATCTCCTGGGGGCCTTGGAGGGACGCGGCAAAAAGAACACCTCCACCCCGCCTCCCGCCACCAAATTGCCTGACGGCTTCGGGCAAAAGTCTCTGCAATTAACTGGGGAAGAGAGATGAACCTACAGATCTCAGGACAGCAAAGACAGATTTTCCAGATAATGGTGGGCTTTCTCTTGGGGATGGCCCTTTTGTGGTTCACCGGTTGTGCCCGGGGTGATGGCGTGCCCCGGAGACTGGAAGCGGACTACGGCCGCTCCGTAATCAACAGTCGCCTGGAAATGATGATAACCCCCCCGAATGCAGTGGATCCCACTCCTCCGGTGGGAATGACCCCCACAGCCGCGGCGAACAGCCAGGAGCGCTACGACAAAACTTTTGCGCCGAAAGAGGATAAGACCAGCACCTTGATAGTATCCCCCCAAAGCAGCCAATAGCCACAGTGGTAATGCCTTTTCTCGAACTGTGGCGGCAAAGGGGATGAGAGTCAATCGAGTTATTAAATTTATCGGTGTCATTTTTAGACGGCCGGGTATAAAGGCATCTTCACTACTGGTAATGAGCCGGCTCCAAAGGCAGCGCTCCCGGCGCTTCCTGCCGGCAAAGGGTGATGATTACGGAGGGTAAAGCAGTGGCTAAACAGATGACTGGGATAAACGCCAAGTTGCGCGCCACCCTCGCCATTTTAGGCTTCGGGGTTTTAGGCGCCATGATGCTGTGGAGCGCCGGCTGTAGTCGTAACTCTTCCGATTACAGCCAGTTTCCCGCCAATGCCGAAGGACTCTTCCTGTCAGGAATGCGGCCGCCAGCAGGGGATATCAACCGGCTGTTACGCAACGCCCATTATCTCAAATTGATGGGACGGCCGGAGATGGCGCTGCGGGAGTTGGAAGCCGCATACCAGCAGGACCCCCGTAATATTAAGGTCCTGAATTCCCTGGCCCTGGCCTGCGACGAGATGGGAGAATTCAGCCGGGCCCAAAAACTCTATCAGGAGGCCCTGGCCCTGGACGTCTCCAACCAGGCCTTGAATAACAACCTCTGCTTTTCCTACTATCTGGCGGGTCAATGGGATAAGGCCGAAACCTGCTTTCGCCAGGCCTTAAGCCGGAATCCCCAAAACATCATGGCCCGCAACAATCTGGGATTGCTTCTGTGCCGGCGCGGCCGCACCGAGGAGGCCCGGCGCCTTTGGGAGGACGCGGAAGGCCAGGTCGCAGCCCAGAGAAAAATGCAGCAGGTGATGGTGGCTTTGGGTGTGGGGGACACCTCCCATTACGCCCAAGTTCCGAAGACGGCTCCGGTGGCCTCCGCCCCCTTGCCGGAAACCCGGACCCCCTCTACGCCGGTGCAGCAAGATACGGCCTCCCCCAAAATGGCCCAGCCCAAACCTATTGAGCCTCAGCCCCAGATCCCGGTAAGGCCGCCGTCCAAGACCCGGGAACCCGTGAAAATGGCGGCCAATTCCGGCCCAGTGGCAGTGTCGCCCGAGGTTCAGCCTCAGAAGTCGGCTGCCCTGGGGCAAAAGGAGCGGCAACCCGCTGCCGCTAAACCTCTGGCTTATTCATCCCCGGCTGCCAACCAGAAAAAACCGGCGTCCCTGGTCCTGGTCGCGGCCCCCACTAAAAAACCGTCTCCCCCGCCGCGTCCCAAACGGACCGCCGACACTGACAAAAAACCCGCTCCGGCTGCCACTCCGCCGCCCCCGTCCAAACCCGGGAAGATCAAGGTGGCCGCCACCCCTTCCCCCCAGGAGTCGACCCCTGAAAAGGCGACTCCCAGCGGTATAGAAGTCGCCAACGCCACCGGCGCCTTCAACCTGGCGCGCCGGACCCGGGCCAAACTCAAAGATCAAGGTTTCAAGGTGGTGACCATCAGCAACAATCATGGTCGCCGTTCAGATGATACGGTGATCTATTATCGTCCGGAAGCCGAGAAGGTGGCCCGGGCTTTAAGCGCCAAGTTTTTTTCCCAGTGCCGCCTGGAGATTGGGGAAAAATTCGCCCGGAACACCAACATCAAAGTCGTCCTGGGCCAGGATATCCTGTCGCCTCCCCCTTTGGCCGATAAGTCCTCAATGAAGGCGGAAAAGATTGCCGCCGGTCCCGGCCCCCAGCGGGCGGAATCACCACCGGCGACGGCCCCCACTGTTACTCCGGTTGCCGCCCAGCCCTCAAAGCCGGCTCCTGTCAAAGCCGCGGCCCGGAAAAACCGGGCCAAATCGTATCTCACCACCGAAGAATTGCTGACCATGGCCATCGAAATCCGCAACGGCAGCGGCGCCCATAATATTGCCCACAAGGCCAGAAGCATGCTGTCCGAGGAGGGCTTTAACGTGGCCCGCATCGGCAATCACATCGATTTCGGCGCCGATAAAACCATCATCTATTATCGTTCCGGCGCCGAAAAGATGGCCCGGAATCTGAGGAGCGAATTCTTCCCCAATTCCCAAATGGAGCAGACCGCCAAACTCCCTGAAGGCATAGCCGTGAAAGTCCTCCTGGGAAAAGACTTGTTACAGCGTACCGAGGTTATGGCCAAATTAGGTAACTGAGCAATGACTAAAAAAACTCGCCGGTTCCTGCTGCTGCTTCCCTTGCTGGCTCTGCCCCTGCTGGTGACTAGCTGTGCAGGTAAGCAAAACACAGTGAAGATGCGGAAGCAACTGATGGAGCGGGATGCCGCCCTGGCCGCCGCAGACGCCGATTGGCAAGAAAAGCAAGCCAAAGCGGCTCAAGCGGGAAAGCAAAATATCCCCCTGCCCCGCCTGGAAGCCATGGGGGAAATGGCTTTACAGAGCCGGGATTATGAAACCGCGCTGCTCAATTTTATGGAAGTCCTCAAACATGATCCCGGCCGTCACGATATCCGCTACAAGGTGGGGGTCATCTTTTTCCTCACGGGGCAATGGGAAATAGCCCAGAAGCAGTTTGCCCTGGTGCTGATGCAAGCCCCGGAGATGTTGCAGGCCCACGAAGCCCTGGGTATGGTGCACTTGGAACAAAAAAAATATCCTTTGGCCATAGAAGAATTTCAAACAGTGCTGCACCAAGACCCCAGGCGCACCAAAGCCCGACATCTTCTGGGGATCGCCTACCTGGAGGCGGGACAGACCCAGCGGGCCATCTCCGAATTGACCCGGGCCCTAACTTTGGAACCCGGCAACGTCAACAGCCTCATTACCCTGGGACAGGCCTATCTCAAGACCAACGATTATACCCGGGCTTTGGCGCCTCTGAAAAAGGCCCAAGCCCTGGCCCCCCAGGACCAAAAAGTCAACCGCCAATTAGGTATGGCCCTGGCGGGGCTTAAACGCTATCCCGAGGCCCTGGAGGCCTTTATGAAGGCCGGGGACGAGGCCCAGGCCTACAATAATCTGGGGGTCTTCTTTTTTAAGGACAGCCAGTACGAAGAGGCGGCCAAATGCTTCCAGCGGGCAATGGACCTCCGCTCCACCTTCTACCAGGAAGCCAAGGCCAACTTGCAGCGGGCCCTGGAAAAACTGCGCCTGGCCCGGAACGATTCCTGACGGCTCTAAGAACCCTGCAATTTCCCTACTCTTTCCTTCTGTCTCGCGCCCGGGCCCAGGCCGGTTTTTTTTCTTCTTTGGGTAGTGTCCTAATATGACTTAAGAATGTTTAGATTTTGATCTAAAATACAGAAGGTTTTGACGAAAAACTTGCAAACGCTTGCAAGTTGGACTGAGGGAAATAGAAGCGAATTGAAAAGCCTCAACTAAGAGTGACATTTCTGTTTACGCCAGTTGACGAAAAGGTTTGAGAAGAATATAATTTTTTTACGGGAAAAAGGTATCTAACTTTTTTTAAGTTTTTCTCCGGTTTGGTCGATTTTTTATCTTGACAGGGTTAATTCGAGACACTACCATAATTACGAATTGAGGCCCATCGACAAAGCCTGCCCCTCGGAGTGGTAGGAGAACTTTGTCGATTATGGATCCCCCAGGGAGCACCGAGAAATTGGTTGCTCCCTGTATTGTTTTTTAGGAGAGTTTAAGAATCAGCTTTTGGGTTTGAGTCGCTGAATCTGTAATCTATCTGGAAACACATCAAAAGATGCCCAACACTCAGTAGCCAGGGATGTCCCTTTAGGTGGAAACCCTGCTTGAATTACCCTCTTTCCCTTTTGCTGAACAAAATTTACCGCAGGGATTAGGTCTGCATCTAGGCTTGCAAGCACAGCTACATCATAAGCATCTTGCCACGCTAAGCTAATCATATCAGTCACTATCCGTGTGTCTACGCCTTTCTCTGTCGTAGCGCTGATTGGTGCTTGGCACCCATCGCGTGGACAATGGGTGATAAGCTCAAAACAAGATTGGCATCGCGGAAAAGATTTGGTCGTTCTTTTAATACATTGGGCAATTATCCCTGGCTGTCTATTGAGTACATTCATCATCCATCTATAAAATTTTTCATCGGCGTTATATGAGGCATAAATATGGCATCCACCATAATCTATTTGGCTCGCTCCTATCATTATTCTCCCTTTATCTGCAAGCCACCTACCTAAACCAAACCAGTCCACAGGGAATCGATATTCTTTTACACCTCGCACTTTGGCTTCGCTTTCATTAAGAGTTAATTGAAAATTCCAATAATCAACAAAAACTCTAATTACCGTATGCGTCCGAGTAGGTATAGTCGTCATATAGCCTCCTGCCGTGAATTTTCTATATCATCTTGCTGGGCTTCTTTTGAAATCCTTGAGAATCGATATCCTAATTGCCTTTTTTGGGTAAGCTTCTCCACCACCGGCACGTTATCGATATGAGAAGCCTTGCAGTTATGCAACCTTTAGATGGCCCGTCTTTGGTCATTGAGATAGTTTTTCGTCATCTGTCTTTTCTATCTTTACATCATCTACAGGCTGTTCCTCCTTGTCAAGCTGTAAATAGTTAATTAATTTGTCAATTGTATCTTGGATGAATTTGATAATCAGGTAGGTGCCTACAATGCGCACGCTAATATTTCTATCAAGAGGGAATTTAGCTATCTCAGATTCATATTTGGGAACATCTGTTATAAATGTTTATGGCTTAGGTAAAGCAGTTCGTTGTCCCAAATTTCCTTGATGGGTTGTCGTCAGCTTATCTAGTATAGGCTCCTAAATTAAAACTTCACAAGAAGCATATTTATCACCCTTCCTGGTCAGAGTTTGACTTTTTTCCCCTCCCCTGATACTCATTAATTTTTAATGCAACACAGCCCTGGCTTGGGCCTTGGGCTTACTGATCCTGCCAGCTCATTGCCACTGGCTGACAGTGGCTACCGGAGAAACCGCCATGCTCATCGTCATGGATAAAGACGCCACCCCCGCCCAGATCGCGGCGGTGGCGGCCAAAATCGAGGCCCTGGGGTACGTGGCTCAGCCCATGCCCGGGGGCGAACGCACGGCCATCGGCATCCTCCGCAATCCCGGCCCGGTGGACCCGGCCCTGTTTCTGGATCTGCCGGGGGTGATCCAGGCCATTCCCGTTTCCCGGCCCTATAAGCTGGTGAGCCGGGAGATGCAACGGGAAGACACCATTATTGCTTTACCGGGTCTGGAGTTGGGCCGGAACCGCTTTGTGGTCATGGCCGGCCCTTGTGCGGTTGAAAGCGAAACCCAGGCCCTGACCATCGCCCGGAGGGTGAAGGCCGCGGGCGCCCAGATCTTCAGGGGCGGCGCTTACAAGCCCCGGACCTCCCCTTACAGCTACCAGGGTTTGGGGGAAGAGGGCCTGAAAATCCTCCGCCAGGTCCGGGAGGAAACGGGCCTGCTCATCGTCACTGAAGCCGTGGACCCCGAGAGCCTGGAGTTAGTGGCGGCCTACGCCGACATCATCCAGATCGGCGCCCGGAACATGCAGAATTACACCCTGTTGCGCCTGGCGGGGCACGCCGGTAAACCCGTGCTCTTGAAAAGGGGCATGTCCGCCACTTTGGAGGAATGGCTCATGGCCGCGGAGTACATCCTCTCGGAGGGCAATCCCCAGGTGATTCTCTGCGAGCGGGGCATCAGGGCCATCGGCGAACACGCCCGCAATCTCCTGGACCTGGCCACTATTCCGGTGGTGCATAAGGAAAGCCATCTGCCCATCGTGGTGGACCCCAGCCATGCCGCCGGCCGCCGGGACCTGGTGCCGCCCCTGGCCCGGGCCGCAACTGCCGCGGGCTGCGACGGACTGATCATAGAAGTGCACCATGAACCGGATAAGGCCCTGTCCGACGGCGCCCAGTCCCTTTATCCCGACCAGTTCGCGGCGTTGATGGAGGAACTGCAAAAACTGCATCCCGGAGGCTGGCATTGAGGAAAATCTCCCTGCCGTTGCCCGGCCGGGACTTAAGCTACCAAATCCTCATCGACCCGGGGTTGCGCCTCCGCCTGCCCCAGGTCCTGGCTGACCTGGGCCTGCCTACCCGCGCCTTTCTGGTTACTGACACCCGGGTGGGTAGCCTGTACGGGGCAGAGGTGGCCGCGGTCCTGAAGGACGCGGGCTATGCCCCCACCCTGCTCACGGCGCCCCGGGGCGAACGGGCCAAAACCTGGCCGGTGGTTCAGCGCCTGGCCCGGGAGCTCCTGGCCCGGGGCGCGGACCGCAACACCCCCTTACTTGCTTTAGGCGGGGGTGTGGTGGGGGACCTCACCGGCTTTTTGGCCTCCATCTTCATGCGGGGTATGCCTTTCCTCCAAATCCCCACCACCCTGCTGGCCATGGTGGACGCGGCCATCGGCGGTAAAACCGCCATCAATTTGCCGGAAGGCAAAAACCTCCTGGGCACCTTTCACCAACCCCGGCTGGTGGCTATTGACCCCCAATTCCTGCAAACCCTGCCGGTATCCCAACGCCGCAACGGTATGGCCGAAGTTCTTAAGGCCGCCTTGATCAGGGACCCGGACCTGCTGATGCGCCTGGACCAACCGGCCCACCGCGTTTTTAAAAACGAAGAGGAATTAACCGCGGTAATCCACCGGGCCGCGGCCATCAAGGCCGAGGTGGTGGCCGCGGATGAACGGGAAGGGGGCCTGCGCCGCATCCTCAATTTCGGCCACACCCTGGGCCACGCCCTGGAACAGGCCTCCCATTTCCGCCTGGCCCACGGGGAAGCCGTGGCCTGGGGCATGCTGGCCGCTCTGAACCTCTCGGAGAAGCTGGCGGGATTGCCACCGGCAGAAGCCGCATGGGGCCGCAGCCTCATCCGCAACCTGGGTCTGACTCGCCGTCCCCTGCCGCCCATGGAACCAGATGCCATCCTGACCGCCCTGACCCGGGATAAGAAACGCCAGGAACAGAAGGTGCCTTTCATCCTGTTGCACCGTCTGGGGCAGCCGGTGGTTCGGGACGAGGCGCCGGCGCCCCTGGTCGAGACGGCCATCTCCGAGACGTTCAGCCCCTAATTGCCCACTTTAACCAAAAGTCCATTTACAGCCTCCCTCTTTTCCGATAGAAAATAGGCATCTGGAACTGACCTGATCTAAAGGAGGTTCCGATGCACCAGACCCCGTCCCTTTGCCCCCTGATCCTAAGGCTTAGGATACTGTCACTCATTCTTCTATTAGTCCTGATGGCCTGGCCGATTGCCGGCCTGGCTCAAGTTTATCCCCCTGGTTATAGATTTATCCGGGTGCCGGACCCCCTGGCCGCCAATAATCCTACTTACCCTCTCATACCCAGGGCCACCCCCAATCCGGGGGAGTCCTTCGTCGACCTGCGATTCGGCACGCGGCAAACCCGCATAACCCAGACTCCTTCCTTGCGGCATGAATACTCCCGCTTCGATCCCTTTAACTGCAATCAATCCAGGCTGCTTCTTTTGCAGCTAACCACCGGCGATTGGCAGGTTTACCGGACCACCACCAAGCCCTACGACCAGGCGAGCAACCTGGTGCGGACCATCAATAACCTGGCGGAGATGCGCTGGGACCCCAGTGATCCGGCTACTCTCTGGGGCTTCCGGGATTTCAGCATCATCCAGCTCAATGTGGAAACCGGTCAGGAGACCCTGGTCAAAGATTTCAGCGCCGACCCCATCATTTCTCCCCTCTTGGCCGCCAATCCTTATATTTATCGCATTACCTGCAAGGACGAGGGGGAATCCTCCCGGGACAAGAGATATTGGGCCTTATCCTTGCAAAACGGCGACGACCCCGCTCACCCGGAACAATCCTATGCCTTTAAATATCTTCTTACCTGGGATCGCCTGGAGGATGAGGTCCTGGGAACCTACCCGTTGTCCCTGGCCCAGAGCGACCATCTCGATTGGGTGGGCATGTCACCCCTGGGCAACTGGGTGGTGATCGGCGGCGAGTCCGAGCAAGGGGCGCCCCCGAACTGGGGATTGATGATGGCCAGCAAAGACTTTGCGGTGCTCCATCAACTCTCCCCGAATACGGCCCATGCCGACGTGGGTTTGGATACCCAAGGCCGGGAAGTCATGGTCATGCAAAACAGCCGCACCGACCGGGTGGACTTGATGCCGCTAGATTTGGGGGCCTTACCGGTCAATAGCCTGGCAGATTATACTAATAATATTATTAAGCCCCTGGTGATTCTTTACTATAACTCCGAGTCGCCCGTGGGCCTGAACAGCGGCATCCACATCTCCTGCAATTATCCCGGTTACTGCCTCATCTCCACCTATATCCCCCCGAGCCAGCCGGAGAAAAATTGGCTGGACCGCTGCCTAATTTTGGTCCGGCTGGACCGCAACAAGCTCCAGGCCGTGTACCTGGCGAAGATTTACAACACCACCGGGCAGTATTGGGAGGAGACCCACGGCAGCATGAGCAACGATGGCACCAAGATAATCTGGGTGGACAACTGGGGGCAGACATTCCCCGAGCCCCAGGAACCCCAACTGACCCTGACGCAACTGGATATGCCTCCCAACTGGCGGCATCAATTTTTGCCTGCCGGAACTCCCATCCTCGAGTTGCTCCTGTTGGATTAGTGGTGCAGCCTGGAAAAGTGCAAAGTTGTGACCGCCGGGAAAGTGACATTTTCTGTCATCCTGAGTGCAGCGAATGATCTCCTATTTTAGCGCCCAGGATTACCAAACTGGGGGTAATCATCGGCAGGACTTGGAGAAGCGGTGCTGTCAAAAACGAGATTTTTCCCGCCGCGGCGCGCCGTTCAGAACGACAGGAGAGGGAATGATGAGATTTACGATGATTTTGCTGACCCTGGGATTTATCTTGTTTCCCGGCGATAGTTTAGGAGAAAATAAGACGAAATTCCCGGAAAGGAAAAACCAGATTTCTACCTTTAACCTACACCCCATCGGCACGGTCAAGCACCAGGGAAAGCAAACTTACCTGGAAATACTCCCCCACTACGCCCCGGCCTTGGACGGCCTGGCCGGCTTTTCCCACGTCTGGGTCTTCTATTGGTTTCATGAACACGATAATCCGGAAGACCGGGCCACCCTTAAGGTCCACCCCCGGCGGAACCCCAAAAACCCCCTGACCGGGGTCTTCGCCACCCGGGCCCCGGTGCGGCCCAACCTCATCGGTTTGAGCCTCTGCCGTATCTTGAAAATTAGCGGCAACACCGTGGAAGTGGCGGACCTGGACGCTTTAGAGGACTCCCCCATCCTGGACCTGAAGCCCTATATCCCCCAGGGGGATGCCCTGCCGGACGCAGAGACGCCGGATTGGGTCAAGCGGATTTATCCTAAATAATCTATTACTTATAGCGGTTGCCAAAAGTTTCTTCCTTGTGTTACCTCTACGCGAAGGTTATGCCAATTAACATTTAAAAGGCATCCAAATGTAGGGGCGAACCTTGTGTTCGCCCTGATTGCTGCCGGGCGAACACCAGGTTCGCCCCTACGCAAAACTCCTGTTTGACGTCGAATTGGGATGAGAGGTTCCGCGTGAGAGCGGGATAGGAAAAAACTTTTGGCAACAAATATAAACACGCTTTTTGATTATTATCAGGAGTAGAAAGGAAGTCTAATTCCCCTCACCCTACCCCTTTTCCTCAAAGTACCTTTATAATTTCGTCAGTTGAAATTGCCATTATTTGATTTTTTATTTTCACATCTGGTGGCAAGCCAACGCACATTAAGCCAATCACTTCTTTTGTTGTTACCATAATTATAGGCCCCCCAGACATTCCCACAACGCCAGAACTAAATGAAGTATCAATCATTATTTTATTCTCAATATTAACGTCATTTGCCCTAATAGTTGCTGTACATATTCTTTTAATAACCCCATCTTTTCTAACTAAATATCTTGAACCGTCTGCTTCTTGAATAAACAGTCCTTCAAAATTCCATCCAACCTTATCTTTACTTATATCGGGCATTATGTCACCAATATATCCTATCCCGATTCATTTATTAGCAAGGGAGAAGAAAACTCCCTCTCCCCCATGTGGGGGGAGAGGGTCGGGGTGAGGGGCGCCGATCAGGCGAGGTCGAAGCGGTCCAAGTTCATTACTTTGTTCCATGCCGCCACAAAGTCGTGCAGGAACTTCTCCTGGGAGTCCTCACAGGCGTAGACCTCCGCCACGGCCCGGAGTTGGGCGTTGGAACCGAAGACGAGGTCCACCCGGGTGCCGGTCCACTTGAGTTCGCCCGTGGCGCGATCACGACCTTCGAAAACGTCTTCGTCTTCTGTTGCCTTCCATTCCGTTCCCATGTCGAGGAGATTCACGAAGAAGTCATTGGTGAGCGTCTCCGGCCGCTGGGTGAAGACGCCGTGCCGGGACTGTCCGAAGTTGGCATTTAGCATGCGCATACCGCCCAGGAGCACCGTCATCTCCGGAGCGGTCAGCGTCAGCAGGGCCGCCCGATCAACCAGCAGTTCTTCTGCCGTTACCGCGTATCTGGTTCTTTGGTAATTACGAAACCCGTCCGCCAATGGTTCGAGAACCGCGAATGACTGCACGTCGGTTTGCTCCTGGGAGGCATCCGTGCGTCCCGGCGAGAAGGGTACGGTCACCTCGTGACCCGCGTTCTTTGCGGCTTGCTCCACGCCAGCGCAACCGCCCAAAACGATCAGGTCGGCCAGGGACACCTTCTTCCCGCCGGACTGGGCGGCGTTGAACTCATGTTGGATGCCCTCCAGGGCCTTGAGGACCTTCGCCGATTGGTCCGGCTGGTTGACCGGCCAATCCTTTTGCGGCGCCAGGCGGATACGCGCCCCGTTGGCGCCGCCCCGCTTGTCGGAGCCCCGGAAGGTGGAGGCCGAGGCCCAGGCGGTGGAGACCAGTTCCGGGATCGACAGGCCCGAGGCCAGGATCTTGCCCTTGAGGTTGGCGATATCCGCCGGGTCGATCAGCTCATGATCCACTGCGGGCACCGGGTCTTGCCAGATCAGTTCCTCTGCCGGCACCTCCGGGCCGAGGTAGCGGGAGCGGGGGCCCATATCCCGGTGGATCAGTTTGAACCAGGCCCGGGCAAAAGCGTCTGCGAATTCCTCGGGGTTTGCCAGATAGCGTCGCGCAATTTTCTCGTAAACAGGATCAAACTTGAGGGAAAGGTCGGCCGTGGTCATCATGGGCCGATGTTTTTTGGACGGATCATGGGCATCAACAATCATATCCTCCTCTTCCACATCTTTTGCCAACCATATATAGGCCCCTGCCGGACTCTTGAGAAGCTCCCACTCATATTTGAAAAGCACCTTGAGATAGCCCATGTCCCATTTCGTCGGGTTCGGCTTCCAGGCGCCCTCGAGGCCGCTGCTGATGGTATCTCCGCCCTTGCCGCTGCCGAAGCTGCTCTTCCAGCCGAGACCCTGTTCCTCGATAGGGGCGGCTTCGGGCTCGGGTCCCACGTGGGTCGCAGGACCAGCGCCGTGGCATTTGCCGAAGGTGTGCCCGCCGGCGACGAGGGCGACGGTCTCTTCGTCGTTCATGGCCATGCGGGCGAAAGTCTGACGGACATCATGTGCAGAAGCTGCAGGGATAGGTTGGCCATCCGGCCCTTCCGGATTGACGTAAATCAGGCCCATCTGCACGGCGGCGAGGGGATTCTCTAACTCCCGGTCGCCGGTGTAACGGCTCTTGGGCTTGTCGCTCGTAGCCAGCCATTCTTCTTCGGCCCCCCAGTAGGTGGCATCATCGGGCTCCCAGATATCCTCGCGGCCGCCGCCGAAGCCTAGGGTTTTGAAGCCCATGGACTCCAGGGCGCAATTGCCGGCCAGGATCATGAGGTCGGCCCAGGAGATCTTTTTACCGTATTTCTGCTTGATGGGCCAGAGCAGCCGCCGCGCCTTGTCGAGGTTGACGTTGTCGGGCCAACTGTTGAGGGGCGCAAAGCGTTGGGCGCCGGAGCCACCACCCCCCCGGCCGTCGCTGATGCGGTAGGTGCCGGCGCTGTGCCACGCCATCCGGATGAACAGCCCCCCGTAGTGGCCGAAATCGGCCGGCCACCAGTCCTGGGAGTCGGTCATCAGCGCATAGAGGTCCTTCTTCAGGGCTTCCAGGTCAAGTTTTTTGAATTCCTCAGCATAGTTGAATTCCTGGCCCAGGGGATTACTCATGGGACAGTTCTGGTTAAGAATCTTGAGGTTCAACTGGTTCGGCCACCAGTCCCGGTTCATCGTGCCTCTGCCGAAAGCGGGTTGGTTCTTTTCCATAATTATCCTCCTATTCCGGCGCTTGCCCTTCCTGCTGACACCGGGGGCAAAGGCCGAAAAAATTCAATTGGTGATGGGTGATCTGATAGCCCGTTTGCCGCGCCATTTCCTGAGTAATCTCCGTCATGGGGGCAAACTCGGGATCAAGGATTTGGCCACACCCGGTGCAAATGATATGGGGGTGTGGATAAGGTTTATTGCCGTCATACCGGCATCCCACGTGGGCCAGGGACAGCTCCAGGACCTGGCCCATATCCTTTAAGACGTTCAACGTCTTATAGACGGTGGCCAGGCTGGTGGTGGGAAAATCGGCTTTGATCCGTTCATAAATTTGCTCGGCGCTGGGATGCCCTTCACTACTGGCGATGACCTTGAGCATCGCCAGGCGCTGGGGGGTCAGCCGGTGCCCTTTATCCCTTAGAACCCTGGTTAATTGTTGAAGACGTTCCCGAGGATCTGCCATTACCTTCCTCCCCAAGTCTCCGGCAGGAGAATTGTGGAAGATGATTATTTATAGATAATTATTTTCCATTCGCCAAGATATTTTATGTGTATCCAAGCCTGAAAATTGACTATCAAGGGCCGGCGTCACCGGCCGCACCATCATTCCCAGGGCCGCAACTAACAGTGGTTAATTCACCAGGGATGCGCTCTAACTTTGAACTTTGAACTTATGTTAAAGATATTAGGGCTCGCTGAGACCGATCAACAACCCCGCCGCGGCCTTCAGGCCCCAGGTGAGTCCGGCCTCGTCCGGATTGAACTCCGGGGAGTGCAGGGCGTGGCCCCGGGTCCCGGGGGTGCGCACCCCCAGAAAGAAGTAAAAGGCCGGGACCCGGGCCGCGTAATAGGAAAAATCCTCGCTGCCCATGGCCGGAAGATGTGGTTTGAGCCGCTTGACTCCCAAAAACCGCCCTAAAATTTCCACGGCCCGGTCGGTTAAGTGAGGATCGTTTTTTAAGATGGGATAAAAAGGTTGGAAATCGAGTTTAATGACCGCGCCGCTTCCCTGGGCCAGACCCGCCATCAGCCGCTGGAGACCTTTGGCCACTTCCTGGCGCACCGCTTCTTGGAGATAGCGGCAGCTTCCCTCCAACTCCACCCGGTCCGCCAGGATGTTGAAGCGGTTGCCCCCCTGGATGCGGCCGAAGGTGAGGACCAGGGGATGCCGGGTGTCGATCTTTTGGGCCAGAAAGGTCTGGATTTGCATGAGGGCCTGGGAACTCAGGAGAATGGGGTCCACTCCCCGATGGGGGGTGGCGCCGTGGGCCGCCTTGCCGGTAATGGTCAACTGGACCCGGTCGGCCCCGGCCATGACCACTTCCGGGTTATAGCGGATAAAGCCCACGTCCAGATTGGGGGCCACGTGCAGGGCCAGGATGGCGTCCACTGGCGGGTCTGCCAATACCCCCCCGGCCACCATGCCCTGGGCCCCGGATTGATCACCCCGGGGAGGGCCTTCTTCCGCGGGCTGAAAAATGAAACGAAAACGGCCCGCCAGGCGGTCTTTAAAGCCTGATAGCAGGCGGGCCGCAGCCAGGCCGATGCTCATATGAAAGTCATGGCCGCAGGCGTGCATCACTCCCGGCACCTGGGAGCGCCAGGGTTCGGTTCCCTTCTCCACGATGGGCAGGGCGTCCATATCCGCCCGCCAGGCGATGGTCTTTCCGGGCCGCGCCCCGGTGAGCGTCCCCGACACTCCGTGGCCGGCGATGCCGGTTACCACCTCCAGACCCAAGTCCCGAAGATACCGGGCCACCACCCTCCCGGTGCGCTCCTCCTCATGGGACAGCTCCGGGTATTGATGGAATTCCCGGCGCAGATGGGCCAGCTCCGCGGCGAGACTGTCGGCCTGGTCCAAAATCTCTTTAGGCAATTCCATGATACGTCCATTCTAACGCGGCCTCTCCCCAGGAGAAAGGAATTTATTGAGTCGGCGGGGGTAAGCCGGACAGGGTTACACCTCATCTGATCCCAGGCATTCCTTAAAGCTGCCTGCTCCCCGTTTATTGGCGGTCTTGGTCAACTCCCTGGCGGCCGGACCGGAGCGACTGGGAGATGAACATGCCCACCAGCCAGGCCACCAGAATGGCCACATAGAAATGGCCGGTAACGGCTTCCACCACCGCTATCATTCGGGCTACGGGGATCACCGGCACAATATCGCCGTACCCCAAGGTGGTGATGGTCACCAGAGAGAAGTAAATCATGTCGTTCTGAAAAAACCTGTATGGATTCTGAGGCATAGCCAAGGGGAGCTTGAAGGCATGGGGGTTCAAGGCCAGGATAAATTGATAGAACAGGGAATAGGCGAAGGCCAAGAGCAGAAAAGTCATGACCGCGGCGAAAATAGTATCCAGGGTCACCTGCTCACTCCGGAAAATATAGATTAGGGTCGCCAGGACGCAGCAGAGAATAAACAAGGTTGAAAAAATAATATCCAATATATGGCAAAGATTGATCATTTCCGGAGTGACCGTGATGAGGCTCAGGATATAAAACGAGGTGCCTAGGCACCAGGAAATCCATAGGAACCATTTGAAGTGAATTCTAGGGCCCAGGGCGGACAGAGACACCAGCAGGGAATTAATCAGAAAGAACTCCACCAGAATCGCGAAGAACCAATTGACATCCATCAGCGGCCAGATAATTAATAGCAGAAGCAGGTAAATGGTGAGCTGGAGAAAGCGTAACTCTTTCAGATAAGAAGAAATTTTCGAAAACATAGAGCTTCCTCTAATGATTGGACTGCTTCTTAATTCCCCATCAGTCTTTTTTTTACCGCAGTCTTGGCAGGGCGAAAAACCGGCGGCCTCGCTTCCTGGGAATTCCCCGCCATCTCCCAGCCGCCGCCCAAAGCCTTATAGAGCTGCACCAGGGTCAAGAGCTGGTCCCGCTGCACCGCAGCCAGGTCCAATTCGGCGGAAGAAAGTAGACCCGGACCACCACCGTTGGTGGTGTGGCGGCCTTTTTCTGGTTTCCGGCTTTATCCCCGGAACCGCAGGCGGGAAGCAAA
This sequence comes from Thermodesulfobacteriota bacterium, assembly GCA_049322315.1. GTDB lineage: Bacteria > Desulfobacterota > Desulfobaccia > Desulfobaccales > 0-14-0-80-60-11 > SURF-52. The sequence continues at coordinate 35,670 of JBMORF010000006.1, forward strand.
AGGAGACCCAGGATCAGGGCCAAAAGAGGAAAGGAATGCGAAGACTGGCGGCTAAGGATTGCCCATCTGCTCATAAACACCCTTTGCGGCTAGATTGCGAGAAACCCATCAGACCGGCAGGCCGCCTTTCCTCGGGTTGCCAAGTCGGAAAAGGCGGCCTGCCGTATCCTGCAAATTAACCAGGTGAACAGGGGATTAAGGAGAGTCGGCCATCTTTTTTCGCAGCTAACGCCGCCGCCCGCCGCCACCACGGCCACCCCCACCGCCGCCGCGGCCACCCCCACCGCCGCCGCGGCCGCCACCACCCCGGAAGCCTGCGCCCCCGCCGCTGGGACGGGAGAACCCCCCGGATGGCCGCCCCCCGCCTCTGCCGGAGGGCCGGAAGGACTGAGAGCTCTGGCGGCGTTGGAAGTTTTGCGTCCGCATCTGCCCCCGCTGCCGGGCCTGAAAATCCCGGTTCAGGCTGCGGGAGTCAAAGCCGGGCCGGGAGGCTCCGGGCTGCCTGGGTCTCGGGGTTGGCCTGGAGTAACCTCCGGGCCTCTGAGTAGGCCGGGAGGGCTGCCGCACCGCCGATGGGCCGGCACCGGCCTTGGACCACTGGTTCCCCTGGCGTTGCTGCCAGTTGCCCCGGTTGTCCCGGCGGTAGACGTTGCCTTTTCTGTCAGCCAGGACGTTGTTTCTGCCGCTTCCCGGACGCACTTGAGGCTGGGTCGGCCTGGGCCGGGACGCCTGGGCCGGTCTGGTTTGGGGCTTGGGGCGGGCCGCCTGCCCGGGCTGCTGGGGACGGGAACCGGGACGGCCGCTTACCCCGCCGGCCGGACGCGTAGCCGGTTTGTCGGGCCGGGAGGCCAGCTTATTCTGGTTCCCCGGGCGATTATAGAGGTTCGGCCGTTGGGCCGGCAGAGTAGAGGGCCTTCCCGGCCGCTGGCCGGGTTTGAGGCCCGGGCGGTCGCCGGGCCGGCCGGGGCGATCCCCGGGGCGGCCGGGGCGATGGTCAGGCCGCCAGTCCGGCCGGTGGGGGGGCCGATACCCCGGCCGGTTGATGATATTATTATGGATGTTGTTAATGTTGATATTGTTGTATCCGCCGGGACCCCACCAACCGCCGCCGCCCCAATAGCCCCCGCCCCAATAACCGTGGCCCCACCAGGGGGAGGTGAGGGCGGCCACGCCGACACCCACCGCGGCCGCGGTCAGGCCGGCCGCCAGCCAGGCGCCGGGATTGTAGCTGGGGGTCTGATAACCCCAGGCGCCGGCATAGGGATCATAGGTGGCGGCATACCCGTAAGTAACCGGGGCCGGGGGCGGAATATAGGTGTCCGGGCTGGAATAACCTTGATAATCGTAACCGGTGCCGTAGACCACCGTGCCATTGTCCACGTAGGAGCCGGTGTAACCCGGGGTATAACCCACGGTGACGCTGTCCTCCGTGGAGTCATAGACCTTGACATACTTGGCGTTGTAAGTGGGATTGCTGGGAGGAATTTTGTCGACGTCCTGGGGCACACTGGCGGAGACCTGCCAGGGCCCGTTGGGTGAATCCGCTTCGTACCACACCCCCTGGTCCACCGCGTAGTACTTGGCCCCCTCCTTGAACACGGGCTGGCCGGTGTTCACGGCGTACTCCAGGTTGGTGTCCTTGATCTTCTCGAACTTGGGTTCCCCCGCATACTTGATCTCGGCGGTAGCCTTTTTCCGGTCAATGGTGGCGGTTTGGGGGATGGAGTTGTCCAGGACGGCTTCCTTGGCCTGGACCGTGCCGGCCACGTTCACCAGGACAAAGCCTTTCACTGAATTCTCGGGAATCTTGGCGAAATCGGCCGGCAACTGGTTCGGAGCCACATAGGTCCAGGGGCCCTCGGTCAGAGACTTGCCCTTAAACCAGCGGCCCGAGAGCAGCACGTAGTATTCCTGGGACCCGATGTCCATGAAGATGTTGTCATCGGTGTTGGAGACATAGAGGAGGTTCGTGCCGTTGATGGGGGTGTATTGCGGCTCACCTGCGGTGACCAGGATTTCCGTGGGCACGGTGCTCACCAGGACCGCGGGCATCTTGTCCCCCTTGGCCTCCACCTGCTTGGCTGCGCCCGGGCCTTTAGCCTTGGCCGCCTTCTTAACCTGGTCCTCCAGGGCCTTCAGGGAATCCGGCAGGGTCTGCACATCCTGCCAGGAGCCTTTGAGGTCGGTGGTGGACAGCCAGAGCCCCCCGCCCCGGAGATAATAGACTTTGCCTTTGGGGTCATAAAACATGATGAAGGGGGTGTTGGCCACCCGCATGAGGGTGGATTTAGGCACCGGCAGGAGCTTGGGGTCGCCGTCCAGGGGCACCAGGACCGTGGGGTGGGTGGCCAGGATGATCTGGGGAGGCTCGTTATTCAGCCCCCGGTCCAGGGTCTGGGCCTTGTCCACCACCTCCAGGGCGGCCAGGAGCCGGTCCAGGGAAATGGGGATGTCCCAACCGGACATCTCGTTGTTCAGAAAGGTCTTGAGCTTCTCCAGTTGCTCCGGCTTCGCGTTGGGAAACTTGGCATCCGTAACCTTGACGTCATCGATGGTGGCCATGCGGGTATCCCGGTTCACCGCCACCTGGGCCGTCATCCAGACCGCGCCGAAGACCGGTTGCTTCATTTTCTTGGTTTTTACCGAAACCGCGGCCCGGCTGGTCAATAGGCGATCGTCCTTGAAGTCTTCCAATTGGGGTTGGTACATGACCACCGTGCCTTTGGGGTGCTCGAAGCGTTTGGGCCACTTATCCTGGGCCCCCAGAGCCAACCGGACGCCGACTAACATAATTAAGGCGGCCAGGACGACTAGGCCCGCGCCTCCCTTTTTAGCAAATGACCTTTCCATTGGCAGTGCTCCTTTTAGGAGTAGTTATCAAACAATAAGGATCATTAACCTCATATGCAATTATTTTGCCTCATTTTTTAAACATAGGTGGATTCGGCGATTCTTAACTGGCATTCCTTCTTCATATTTCTCCTCATGTTAAGTTGGAGCGATCAAGGAGTCCTATTCCCTCCCACCTTGTAAGAATGTGCCATAAGCAGCCAGAAATATCGCTTGACAATACATCTAGGGGGGGTAAATATGGAAATAATATGAAGGGTATGAAGCCCTTTCTGTAGATAAAGATTCTTGTAAGTTATTAAATGGCCACTAAGGTCCGGCGGCAGAACGCCGCGTGCTTCTGTGGTTTTTTTTGCCCGATCCGGCCAGGTTGTCTCAGGCCTGCCGGTAGGGATTTCAACAAGAAGGAGGGGCGGCACCCCGGCAAGAGTCCCGGCCCCTCCAGGCCCCTCCAGCAGACCAATCCTCATGATGGCGGAAGATCGGCCCTTTCTGTTTCTACCAGAATCAGGGCCGAGACGCAAAAAGGAAGGCATCAAAAAGCAGGACATCAAGACAATGGATGAAGCCCTGGCCCAGGTTCCTGGGGCCTGATGGCGCTCTTGACCCTGCACGACCCCAACCTGGCCCTACTTTTTGCCGACCGGGTGGCCCTGTTGAGCAAAGGTAAGGTGGTGGCCCAGGGGACCTCCGGGGAGGTCATGCACCCTGAGGCCATGGCCGCCCTTTACGGCATTTCGGAGGAGATGCTGGCCCAGTGAGATAAACGGCTGCTCTATCCCCAACTGTGATGATCGCCATCGTCGACCTTAGCAAACATTACGGCAAGACCCAGGCCCTGGAGGGATTGAGCCTGGAAATCGCGCCAGGGGAAATCTTCGGTCTCTTAGGCCCCAACGGCGCCGGCAAGACCACCACCATCAAGATTCTCACTACCCTGGCCCGCCCCACCCGGGGCCGGGCTTTCCTCCAGGGTTATGACGTGGTGCGCCAGCCCCTCCCGGTTAAAAAACTCATCGGCGTCTGTCCCCAGGAGATCAATCTGGACAAAGAACTGACCGCCTATGAAAACCTTTGGATTTACGGACGGCTTTATCGTGTTCCCGATCTGGAAGCCCGGATCAAAGAACTTTTAGATTTCGGCGATCTAAGCGGGCGAGCCCATCATTTAATTCACGATTTCTCCGGGGGGATGCTGCGGCGGCTCTTGATACTCCGGGCCCTCATCTCCCGACCCCAAGTTTTGTTTCTGGATGAGCCTACCGTGGGCTTGGACCCCCAGGTCCGCCGGCAACTATGGAGCTTGATTCAGCAGCTCAAGATGGAAGGGATCACCATCGTTCTCACCACCCATTACATTGAAGAGGCCGAGATGTTGTGCGACCGGGTGGGCATCCTGAACCGGGGGCGCCTCATCACCCTGGACACCCCCGCGGCCCTGGTGGCGCGCCTGGGCGGCTACGTGGTGGAAGCCATGCGTAACGGCAAACGCGAGTATCACCTGGTAAAGGATAAAGCCGAGGCCTATTCCTGCGCGCAGACGGAAAATTGTGAGGTTATTATCCGGCGGGTCAATCTGGAAGATGTCTTTATCCACTTGACCGGCGAAAGGCTGAAGCATTGAACTGGTTTCCCATTTTTTATCGGGAAATCCTGCGCTTCCAGCGCCGCCTGCTCCGGTTGGGTTATGTGCTGGGGGTTCTGTTCACCCCCTTACTCTATCTCCTGGCCTTCGGGCTGGGGTTGGGCAAACGGGTGACCATACCCGGAACTTCCTATCTCGACTATCTATTGCCCGGGCTCATTGCCATGAGCTCCATGACCAATGCCTACCTCTGGGTGGCCCTCGGCCTGACTGTGGGTCGCCTCTATTACCGCACCTTCCAAGTTTATGTCCAGGCCCCCGTTACTGCGGGGGCGATTGTGGTGGGACAAATACTATCCGGAGTGGTTCGAGGTCTGTTCGCTTCCCTTCTCTTATTATTATTAGGTTTACTGTTAGGCAGCCGCTTGCAGCTTAATTTTCTGTTCATCCTGACCTTAATTTTAAACAGCGTGTTATTTGCCGCCCTGGGAGTAATTGTGGGTATGAAGTCCAGGTCTGAAGAAGATACCTCAACATTTACCAATTTTCTTATCATGCCCATGGCCTTTTTCTGCGGCACCTTTTTTCTGATAGATGAGATGCCCTGGTGGTTGCAGGTGATCATCAAATGTCTGCCGTTGACCCATACCAACCACCTGCTGCGCTTTCCTACCTGGACTATTGCAAGCTTAGATTCATTGATCGTGCTTACGGCATATGTTTGCTTCGCCATTGTTTTAGGTATCATCATCGTCCGGAGGTACAGCGAATGAGCGAGACGCCCCTCAAGGGCGTGGCCATCATGTGGAACGCCTAGGTGCCCACCCTGGTCGCGGCGGCCCGGGAATTTCCCTGGCTGGACCTCAAGGTCTATTCCCACCGTCAGGAGGGAGAAAACCAGGCAGTTAAACCCCTTATGTGACCAGACATCAGAAACCCGCCAGTCCCGGGCAATGCCGATGACCAGGGTATTTCCCCGGGATTGGGTTCCTTCCGGCCGTGAACAGGCCCCTAAAAAGTTTCTTCTTTTAAATCATAATTGTCCTTAAGAGGGCATGATAGCACAAATTTTAGCCAAAAAAATAATTTTGAAAAATTTTCGCGGATCGGCGGCCTATGAACCCTGGTGGGACAACTTTGTAGGTGGGGAAAAAGTGGGAAAAAAAATCTTTTTGAAAATAAATAATGGTTAGCAGTTTAGCTAACCCCTTGAATTCATTGGCGCGCCCGGAGGGATTTGAACCCCCGACACACGGATTCGTAGTCCGTTGCTCTATCCAGCTGAGCTACGGGCGCGTGCTTGGAATGGGCCTGGAAGACCAGCCGGCCGTTTAAGAATAGATTTATTTATATAACTCCGGGAACTCAAAAGGTCAACCCCTATCCTCGTGAGTATCGATAGCACCTCAAGATGTCCGGTTTCCCTAGCGCCTGAGATGTCCGATTTAGTTTATGGGATGAGTTTCTTAGAAGCCATTCCAAACCTGTGGTCCAGGTATCCGGAACTCAGAGAAGGATCTTAAGGCATCGACAATACAAGATTCTTTGCTACGCTTAGAACGGCAGTTGAGGGAAAGTCTAGGTTTTGCATCGGCTTTTAGGCAAAGGATGTCTCTGCCCAAATTTCCAGCAAGGGGTGGCACCGACGTTCCGGCTTGTGCCGGCGCCGGCTAAAGTCCGAGGCTACCTCAGATAGCCCAGTGCACGGGAGGCGTTAACCATGGCGGGGGAGCAACGCCGGGGAGCGGCCCCACCGCCGGGCAGGACCGGGGAAGAAGGGGGAAGCCTCCGTCTGGTCTCCCAGGCAACCGTTGACGGCCTGGAGGCCGGGGGGCTGAGAGGAGCGGGGGGCTCCCGCTCCGTCCCGGTCAAACCGTTTTAGGCCATCAGTCTTCCAGACCACGGCCCGGGGAATGCTGGCGTTCCCAAGCCACCAGGCGGGACCGCAACTCCGGGGTATAGGGTTCCGGCAAAGGCACTGCTTGGAGAACAAACTGCCTTTCCCCCAGTTTTCCACAATCCGGTCCGAGAAAATAGGCTTTCCCCGGCTCCAGGGTCACTCTGGCCTCTTCCTTAAGATTCTCCCGTCCCCAGGGACCGAATAGTTCCAACTTGAACTGTACCTGACGCGATCCCGGCCGCACCTCACAGGCATAGGTGGGAGTGGAATCCATACACAAACCCTGGTAAACCGCCTGGCCGTCAAATTTGTCCATGGAGAGACGGTAGGCGTCGCTTTCCTGGGCCAATTGTTCCGGGGCCCATCGACATCCTGTGGTGAGATAATTACCGGCCTGGGGTATAATTGCCTGGGCGATATGCGGGTTGGTGATCAGCAAGGCCATCTGGCCCGGAGCTTGCCTTTTCGCCGGCGTATCCCGATAAATATAGAGATGCTTGGTACATAAGGACGAGCAGCCCAGCAACCAGGAGCCGCTCAAGAGGGCTGCCAGGAGCAGCAAGGTAAGGCCAGGTTTCAGAAGTCTCGGCATAGACGTTGATCTCCTCCCCCCAGGGTTTAGGGGCGATTAATCACAGGATGGCCTTGCATGTTAACAGATTTTCCCGGAATAACAACTCGAGACCTTCCAAAAAGATAGGTTCGGTGAGAGCCAGGGGCCCGCAACCCCTGCCCCTCTCCTGAAAATGCTACAATTTCCTTGCAATCCCGGACGGTTGCCCATAAAATTCTCCTGTGAGGTAAGCCCCACATGCAGCGCAAAGAATATTTCCTGGATAGTCAGGCCGAGGCCGGGCAGTTGGAGAGATTACTGGCCTGCATCGAATTCTCCAAGGCCCTGGTCAGCGCCTATGACATGGAGTCGTTGCTCACCGCGGTTCTGGAGCGCATCAAGGCTCTGATCCCCGCCCGCAACTGGTCCCTTCTGCTGGTGGACCGCCAGACCCAGGAACTCTACTTTGCGGTGGTGGTGGGGGTGGACCCGGAAAGCTTGAAGGGACTACGTCTGCAGCCGGGTGAAGGGGTCGCCGGCGCCGTGGTCACCGGCGGCAAGCCCATCTGTATCCAGGACGTCAGCCAGGATCACCGCTTCTCGTCCCGGGCGGACCTGGCCACCGGTTTTGACACTCGTTCCATCATCGCCTTGCCCCTTTTAGTCCGGGGCGAAGTTATCGGCGTCTTTGAAGTGGTCAACGTGGAGGATGAGAAATATTTCCGGGAGAAGTACCTGCCGCTTCTGGCCATCCTGGCGGATTACGTGGCCATTGCCGTGGACAATGTCCATAATCTCCAGAAACTCCAGGCCCGGACCTACATTGATGAAGTCACGGGTTTTTATAATCCCCGCTACCTGGCCTGCAAATTGGAACACCTCCTGCCCCGGGTCCTGGAGAAAAAGGAGTATTTCTCGGTGGCCTTCCTGGACCTGGACGATTTCAAGCACGTGGTGGATACCCACGGCCATCTCCTGGGCTCCCAGATTTTGGGGGAAGTGGCCCGGGTGATCAATTCCGTGCTGCGGCCGGAAGATAGCCTGGTGCGCTACGGCGGCGATGAATTTATCATCCTTATGCCCCAGACCTCCCAGGAAGAGGCTTTAGGGGTGGTGCGTCAGTTGCGCCGCACCGTCAACAGCTCCCTTTTTCTGCAAAAAGAAGAGATCAATTTGCGCCTCACCGCCAGCTACGGCATTGCCACCCTGCCCCAGGACGCCCAGGACCGGGAGACGTTGCTCAGGATTGCCGACCGGGCCATGTTCCGCAGCAAAGGCCGGGGTAAGGACGGCATCATGGTGGGTCAGGACCTGACCCCCGCCGCGGTAGAGTGACAGGTGGCCATGTCCGTCAATCTCCTGGACCTGGCCCGGGAAGTCCTGACCATCGAAACCGAAGGCATCGCCGCGCTGATCTCCAAACTGGACGCCAGTTTCGTTAAGGCGGTGGACCTCATCTACCGGGCCAAGGGCCGGGTAATCATCACCGGGGTGGGCAAGTCCGGCATCGTCGGCCGCAAGCTGGTGGCCACCCTGAATTCCACCGGCACCCCGGCCCTCTTCCTCCACCCGGTGGAAGCCATGCACGGCGACCTGGGCATGGTTTCCAAAGAAGATGTGGTCCTGGCCCTCTCCAATAGCGGCGAGACCAAGGAATTAACCATCCTGCTGCCCAGCCTGGAGCATCTGGGCGCCCCGGTGATCGCCTTCACCGGCCGGCTCGCCTCCACCCTGGCCCGGCACAGCCGGGTGGTCATCGACACCGGCGTCCCCCGGGAGGCCTGCCCCCTGGGCCTGGCCCCCACGGCCAGCACCACCGCTATGCTGGCCATGGGCGACGCCCTGGCCGTGGTCCTTCTCACCAAACGAGGTTTTCAGGCCAGCGATTTCCGCCGCTTCCATCCCGGGGGCTCTTTGGGCGAGCGCCTCACTCTGGCCATCTCCGAGGTCATGCGCCGGGGCGACCAGATTCCTTTTACTCTTATGGAGCAGACCCTGGAAGAAGCCGTCCGGGAGATGGACGCCAAACAGCTGGGGGCCACCCTGGTGGTGGACCGCCGCCGCACCTTGAAGGGCATCGTCACCGACGGGGATTTAAGAAGGGCCTTGAAGAAATGGGGGAATATCCAGGACAAGAAGGCCAAAGACCTGATGACCCCCAAACCCCGGAGCATCGGCTTGGGGTCGTTGGCTTCCCAGGCCCTGGAACTCATGGAGCACAAGGCCATCACCGTGCTGCCGGTGGTGGATGAAAAATTAGTTGTCTTGGGAATTGTCCATCTACATGACTTGTTGGGCCGGGGGGAGTTTAAGTTCACGGCATAAATATAGTTCCAAGTTCCTGTTACGGAAGTGTTGCTCGCACAGGCTGGAAAGCCTGTGCCACCGGTACTTTCATGGTTTTGGGTGTTCCTTTGGAACATGAATGGCTGGTTCCAAGTTCCAATTAAAAAACCGTTGGTAGATGGGAAGGTTAATTTGGAACCTGGAACCTGGAACTCTTAGAGGCAGAAGCCATGCCCCATCCACCTTCTTTTCCAAATCCGCCCCCGGGCCTCATCATTGATCTGGTCACTCCCTTAACTGCGAAGGGGGTCCTGGATGGGCCCGGGGTGGACCGGCTCTTGGCCCGGGTCCTGCCCGCCGCGGACGGCTTGATAGCCGGCAGCCCCCTGGCCGGGGAGGGGCTGAATCTGCCCGGGGACCTCCGCCGGGAGTTATACGCCCGGATGCTGGCGGCGGTGGGGGGCCTGGTTCCCCTCTTTTTCGGGATCACCGCCGCCACCCTGGAGGAAACCAGGAGTCTGGCCCTCTGGGTGCGGGCCGAAGCCCAACGCCAGGGTTACCAGGGGGCAATTTTCCTGGTGGATCTGCCTTTATGGTATCACAGCAACCGGGGCCTCCCCCAGAGCTGTCAATCCCTCCAGGCAGAAGCGGGACTGCCTCTCCTGCTCCTCAATTTGCCCCAGGCGGTGCGCCGCTTAGGGGTCCGGTTCAAGCATCTGAATATCCGCACCCAGGTTTTCAAGAAATTGGCAGCCTTGCCCGGTGTTTTGGGCTTAATCTACCAGGGGGAGATGCGCCGTTTCCTGCATTACCACCACGCGGCCGGAGCCCGGCCCGGCTTCGCCTTCTACGAAACCGATGAAGTGCGGTTTCTGACCCGCCCCGGGGCCTGGGGGGTGGTCTCCGGGGGGGCCCAACTCCTGCCCGGGGCCTGGCAGCGGGTGACCCGGGCCTGCCTGCATCCCGAAGAGAGCGCCGACCACCCGGACCACCGCTATGTCCTGTGGGATCTGGGTAATCGCCTGCAGCAGGTGGCGCAACTATCCCAGGGAGAGGCCGCGGCCCTCTGGAAAAAAATCATGGCCGCCCAGGGGGTGCTGTCATCCTCCCGGGTGGCTCCCGGCACCCCTCCAAGAAGCCCGGAGGCGGCAGAAAAATTATTGGAGCTTTTGGTCGAATTTGCCGAAAATACTTTCAATAATGGCGCTCTCAGGTGATCCGAATCACGGGTCAGAGAAAGCTTTCAGTTGGATATTGAGCTGATGAACCCTTGAAGACATGACCCCGTTCAACGGTTTTTAAAGAAAAAACCCTATCTGCATAGTGCAATTGTGGCTACTACTGATTCTGAAAAGCGCATTAAGATTGAACAACTTCAGCCGGGTATTTTTATACGCCTGCAGGCGTCCTGGTTTGAACATCCATTTCTTTTCAACAACATCAAGATTAAAAATTTAGGGCAGATCGAGGCCCTCAAAAAAGCAGGCATCACTGAGGTTCTTTATATTCCAGAGAAAAGCGACTCCTTACCCTTCCCCCACAATGAGAACCCAGGGCAACCCAGCCCCCCCCCGAAGCCGGCGGCGCCGCCGCAAGAAGACCCGGTGGTAAAACTATTGTGGCAGATCAAAAGAGACCGCATGGAGAAGCTCAAAGAAAATCAGGAGAATCTCCGTAAATGCACCGAAGACTATAAGGCCACCGTCAAAGATATTCCCAATATTATGGAACAAATAATCGGCGGTTCCCAGGAGGCGGTGAGCGCTGGCAGGACCTTAGTCGCCCAGATGGCGGGAAAATTCATCAACAAAGGCGATTCATTCGTGCATCTCATGGCCATTAAGGAGACTGAGGAAAGCATTTACTATCATTCCTTGAATGCATCCGTGTTGGCGCTGATGCTGGGCGCCAAGGCCGGATTTTCCCCCCCCGAAATGCGGGATTTGGGGTTGGGAGTCCTCTTGCATGATATTGGCAAAAGCCGGATTGACAATAAAGTGCTCAAAAAAGTCGAGCCCTTAACCAAGGCGGAACAAAATCTCATCCGGTTACACCCGCAATACGGCGTGGAGATTGTGGCCAAAAGCCACGGTTTCCCCAAAAATGCGGCCATGGTAATTCTACAGCACCATGAACAATGTGATGGCAGCGGCTACCCCCAGCATCATACACGAGAGAAGATTTCTAAATTGGCTCGAGTGGCCAACATTGTGAATGTCTATGACAATCTTTGTAACAATATCGATCCTGCGAAAGCCATGAATCCCTACCAGGCCCTGGCGTTTATGTACTCCAGATATAAAAAGAGACTCGACCCGGAGTTCTTAACTTTATTTATCCGCTGCCTTGGCGTTTATCCTCCAGGGACGGTGGTAATGCTTTCCAATGGCATAATAGCCCTGGTCGTGTCAATTAATCCACAAAACCCCATGAAGCCCTCCCTAATGTTGTATGATCGGGATATCCCCAAAAATGAGGCAGTCGCAGTCGAGATGGAAGACCTGATGGATCTGACCGTGGAAAAAAGTCTACGCTTCGAAGATCTCCCTGGCGAAGTATGCGATTATTTTAACTATTCCGGGAAGGCCAACTATTTTGTGGAACAAGTTACAGGCGATGATAAATCTGCTTGAATAACAGATTTTGATGTTAGCCCCATCTCCACCAATCTAGACAATTAAAGGCGCGGCTTTTAAGCCTCCTCTTCCCTGGCCGATAATAAATATGATGAGTAGTCGGGGGAAGAGACTACGGGGGGAGGCCGGGGCCGGCGGCCCGGATTTCTTGACCGGTGTTGGCCTCTGTCTCGGTCCTCGCCAATAAATCTTGCATGGAGGCAGGATGTATAAATTTATCGTGGGAATCGTGGTGCTGCTGGTCTTAACTTCCTGTGGCGGCGGGGGGGGCGAGACTGCAGAAAAATACATGCAGGCCGGATTCCAGCATTTCCAGAAACAGGAATACGACCAAGCCATCGCCAGCTTCCAAAAAGCCGTGAAGTTGGAACCCAAGGCGGCCGCAGCTTACAACATGCTGGGCATGGCCTATCGCTTCAAAGCCAATCAATTGGGCCTGCCCGATTTGCGGGCCAAGGAAATCGCGGCTTTTCAAAATGCCCTGAAGGCCAACCCTAAATACTGGGTGGCCATGATCAACCTGGGCGCCACATATTATAAGGAGGGAGATAAGGCCAAGGCCGCGGCCTGGTTCAAAAAAGCCTTGGTCCTATATCCCCAGCATCCGGAAAAAAAGGAGCTTGAGAAGATGATCGCTGCGGGGGAGGCTAAGCCGTGAAGAAGAAAGCGGGACTGGCCGGGTTGGGATTGATCCTGGTCGCCACTTTGGCCGCGTCTCCGGCCCCCAAGGTCTCCGGCCCGGAGTTGGCCCAACGCCTCAAATGCTGGGCCTGCCATTCCTTACAAGGCCGGGGGGGACGAAAAAGCGTGCCCTTGGATAGGATCGGCGCCCGTCTCAGCCCGGAGGAGTTGCGCACAGCCATCACCCACCTCCGCATCCGTCGCCCTCAGGGCAAGATGCCCAGTTACGCCCAACTCCGGCCCTGGGAGATGCAGACCCTGGTGGATTATCTCCAGACTCTCAAATAAAAAAAGGAGGTGGCCGGCCACCTCCCCTGTTCTCGGGCCAAGCCGCCCTCAGGGTCGGCCCTGGGATTTCTGGTATCGGTCGTAGGCATAGCCCCCCAAAGCGCCGGCCCCGGCGCCAATGGCGGCGCCGCAGGCCGGGCAACCGGCCGCCCAACCGATGAGCGCGCCCCCCCCGGCGCCGATGGCAGTGCCGCTTAAGACTCTCTGCTCCGTATAAGACATACCGGAACATCCCCCTAACACCATCACTGCCACCACTAACAGAACGGCTGCCTTTTTCATTTTTTCTCCCCCCCACTTTTCTTCTGCGGCGGACAGATTGTGGTGCACTGCTGCAAGACCACCTCGATCACCGAGGTTTTCATTTTATCCGGGTGTTCCTGATAAAACTTGTCCACCGCAGCGATGATCTGCTTCGGGGTCTTGCTTTGCAACTCCAAGGAAAAGGCCCGGGCCACACAAGGAGCTTTATCGCGGCCCGCGGCCATCTCGAAGTCGGATAGATTGCCGATGCCGAAGATATAGCCCGCTTTCCCCTCATAGGAGACCTGGCTCCAATGGGTGCCGTCCCAGAGGAAGGCCTTTTGTTGGGCCAGGGCGGCAGGCGCCAAAGCCAAAAGCAGGATTAATCCCAAAATCCAAAATTTTCCCCTTAATCCCATAGACTTCCTCCCCTTAGTCTACAAAAATTAGAGTTGTAATTACGGGAATGGTTAAGGCCGAATCTTTGGGAACCTGGGAGACCCCTTAAGGTCGCCCCTGGGATTTCTCGTATTGGTCATAGATCAAACCGCCCACGGCCCCTGCTCCGGCGCCGACGGCGGCTCCCACTGCGGGGGAACCGGCAGCCCAGCCGATCAGGGCGCCGCTGCCGGCGCCAATGGCGCCTCCGGACAACACCCGCTGCTGCGTGGTGGACATACCGGAACAGCCTCCCACCAGCAAGGCGGCCACCATCACCAAAATAATGGTCCACCTCATTTCTTCTTCCCCTTGGCGGCGGGCTGCGGCGGACAGATCTTGGTGCAGCGCTGCATAACCACTTCGATCACCGGAGTCTTCAGCTTGCCGGGATTGTCTTTATAGAACTTATCCACCTCGGCGATGACTTGCCCCAAAGTCTTGGTCTTCAGCTCTTCGGTAAAGGCCCTGGAGATGCAGGCGGCCCTGCCGGACCCACCCATGGCGGTTTCAAAAGCAGCCATGTTCAACACCCCTTTGACATAGGCCACCTTAATCTGTTGGTTAAATTCCCGCCATTGGGTCCCGTCCCACGCCAGGGATTGCGATTTGGCCATGGCGCCGGTGGACAGGGCCAGGAGCAAAACCAAGCCCAGAATTCCAGCTTTACTGTTAAAATGCATCGGTGGTCCTCCCTTGATCCAGGTAAATACCCGGGTATTCCCCCAGTTATCCTTCGTCAGGGCCTGCCCCCCGCCGGGACGCTGCCGGCCGCTTTTTCTTGCCGGCCTTCTGGTTTTTCTTCTTAGCGACCGCCTGGCGTTTTTTACTAACCACCTTTTTAACCTTTGCCTTTCTGTCTGCCTGGCGAGTTTTAGCCTTGGCCTTGGCCTTGGTCTTGACCTTGGACTTAACCTTGCCCTTGCCCTTGGCCTTGACCTTCCCCTTTTTCTGCTCCACCTTTTTGGGAGCAGCCGGCTCCTTGGTTTCCACGTGATCCAAGGGCCTCTGACCTTCCAGGAGGGGCGGGATAGGTGGCGGCGCCACTTCCTTCTGGGCTTGACCGGGACCCTGGAGACTCAGGATGAATATTCCCGTCATGGCGAGGGTGAGTAATTGTTTCATTATGATCCTTCATGCTTGCGGTTCCGGGACGCCAACCGGGCTAAGGCTATCCCGGAACCGCGGGATTGCAGGGCCGGTCCGGAGACCGCTTTATTCTGTGGGAGCCTTCTTTTTCTTTGTTTTCTTGCTCTTGGGTTTCTTTTTCTTGGTAGCCTTCTTTTTCGATTTGGCTTTACCTTTGGCTTTGGTTTTGGCCTCAGCCGGCTTGGCCTCCGGTGCTTTGGGAGCCGCGGGAGCTTCCGCTTTAGGCGCGGTGGGAGCCTGCTTCTCCACCATCGGGGGCGCCGGAGCCTTCTCTTCTTTCTGAGCCAGGGTGGCGCCCTGGAGGCTCAGCAAGAAGACTCCGGCGGTGGCAAGGGTAACCATCTTCTTCATGTTCTTTCTCCCTCTAAAAAAAGTTGACCGCATTTTTAAAAAATTGGTGGCGGTGCAGGGATTCGAACCCCGGACACTGCGGATATGAGCCGCATGCTCTAACCGACTGAGCTACACCGCCATTAATCTTGAATTCTATTAAGCCTCAGCCAGTCTGTCAATAAAATTGCTCCGGCATCAACCCCTGGGAGCCGCAGAAATTCCGGGGATGCCAGGGCTCGGAGGTCTTTGCCGCCATCCTCCGCCCCGGCCGGGAAATGCTGCCCACATTCTTTTTCCTTTAACTCAAAGATATAACTCAGCGTCTAATGTTAGTAAAACAAAGACCGCCTCAGATTTATTTTTTTCCCGGGTTGGAGGACGCCGGCCAATTAGGCTCCACTATTTACCAATAACCCCCAGAGATTGAGAAGAGAAATGAAAAAGCCCTTACCTGCTTTTGCCCTGATGTCTTGGTTTTTAGCCGCCCTCTTTATCACCACCGGAGCCCAGCCCTTGAGCGCCGGGGCGGAGAGCGCCAAAGTCCCGGATAAGACCTTGTCCCCTTACTTTCTGGTGAAGACCGATGATCCGGAAAAAGACCTGCTGCCCCTGAAAGCCACCCGGGCCGATGTCAAGATCGCCGGGGTGGTGGCGGAGGTGACAATTACCCAGGTTTATCAGAACCAGGGCAAAAAGGCCCTGGAGGCTATTTACGTCTTCCCGGCCTCCACCCGGGCCGCGGTCCACGCCATGCGCATGACCGTGGGGAAAAGGGTGGTGGTGGCCCAGATCATGGAGCGGCAAAAAGCCCGGCAAACCTATGAACAGGCCAAGAAAGAGGGCAAGACCACTTCTCTGCTAGAGCAACAGCGGCCCAACGTCTTTCAGATGAACGTGGCCAATATCCTCCCCGGCGACGAAGTGAAGGTGGAACTAACTTACCTGGAACTGCTGGCGCCGGAAAACCGGGTCTATGAGTTTGTCTTCCCCACGGTGGTGGGGCCCCGCTACTCCAATATGAAGGAGGCAGGGGCGCCGGACACCGAACATTGGGTGAAAAACCCCTATCTCCATGAAGGCCAGGCCTCCACCTTCAGCTATGACATCAACGTGGAGATCAACGGCGGCCTGCCCCTCAGCAAATTGTCCTGCCCCAGCCACGACGTTGAGGTGAAATACCCCTCTCCCAATTCCGCCCGCATCAGCCTGAAGGACCCGGCCACTGCGGGGACCAAGGATTTCGTGCTGCGTTACGCCCTGGGCGGTGACCGCATCCACAGCGGCCTGCTCTTGTATCCCGGCAAAGACGAGAATTTCTTCCTGCTGATGCTGGAGCCTCCGGCCCGGGTCAAACCGGAAGCGGTGGTCAAACGGGAATATATCTTCATCGTCGATGTTTCCGGCTCCATGCACGGCTTTCCCCTGGAGACCACCAGGGCCCTGATGGGCGATATCATCAACGGCCTCAAACCCCACGACTTCATCAACGTCCTGCTCTTTGAGAGCAACAACGCGGTGTTGTCGGAGTCCGGCTCTCTGCCGGCCAGGGAGGACAACAAGCAAAAGGCCCTGAGCTTCATTAAAGCTTACCCCGGCGGCGGCGGCACGGAAATCCTCCCGGCCCTGAGCCGGGCCCTCAACCTGCCCCGGACTCCCGATACCTCCCGCATCGTGGTGGTGGCCACGGACGGCTACGTCCACGTGGAACCCCAGACTTTCGAGCTCATCCGCCAGAATCTGGGGGCGGCCAACCTCTTTGCCTTCGGCATCGGCAAGGGGGTAAACCGCCACCTAATCGAGGGCATGGCCCGGTCCGGCCAGGGTGAGCCCTTCGTGGTCCTCAACCCCGGCGAGGCCCCGAAACAGGCGGCCAGATTCAGGCGCTACATCGAGAGCCCCTTGCTGACCAATATCCGGGTCTCCTTTGAGGGCTTCGCGGCCAGTGACCTGGAACCCCCGGCCCTGCCGGACCTCTTTGCCCAGCGCCCCCTGACCCTCCTGGGCAAATACCGGGGCCAGCCCAGTGGCGCCATCGTCGTCACCGGCAAAACCGCCGCCGGGGAATTTAAGCAAAAAATCAAGTTGGACCCGAAAGAGGCCAGCAGTGATAATGCGGCGCTGCGGCTGCTCTGGGCCCGGCAGCGGCTGCTGCGCCTGGCGGACTTAAACCGCCTGGACCGGAAGAAAGACGAGGCCCGCATTAAGGAGATCACCGCCCTGGGCCTCAAATACAGCCTAATGTCCCCTTACACCTCCTTTGTGGCGGTGGATAAGGTCAAACGGGCTGACGGCAAATTAGTCACCGTCAAACAGCCCCTGCCCCTCCCCGAGGGAGTCAGTGACCTGGCCGTGGGCGGGGCGGGAAGCTATGCCATGCCGAGAGGCCGGATGACCAAGGCCATGAGGCCTTCCCACCTGGCCGCCAGCCAGGAGAGTTATGTGAGCAGGCTGTCCGCAGGGGTGCACCCCATCCAGCCCAGCAAGACTATCCAGGCCCTGGAAATCAAGATTCAGTCGGTGCAGGTGCAGGGCCGCCTGGAATCAAAGGCCGTGAAAGCGGCCCTGGAGGCCCATCTCTCCAGGTTGACGGCCTGCTGCCAGGATTCCCTGAAAAAGGGGATCAAGCTGCCTGCCGCAGTCACCCTCTATTTCAAGATCGGTCCCGGGGGCAAAGTGAGGAGCGCAGTACTGCCCAAGATGCCCCTGGGTTACGAGACCCTGACCAGGTGCCTGAGCCAGGTGGTTAAGACCATTACCTTCCCCGATCCGGGGAAAAGGACGGCCGCGGTGACGGTGAAGCTGGTTTTGGAAGTTAAATAACCGAGGAAATTCTAAGTTACCAGTGAACAAGTGGGGAAAAAGGGGAAGAGGGGAATTGCATCCTCTAATACCAAGTTCGCATTCTCAAGCAACAATCCTTTTGATGAACGGCGTTTATCGGCGTACATCGGCGGTTAATATTTAACCGCCGATAAACGCAGATGGACGCCGTTTGCTTTTGCCGTTTTAATGCATGTGAATGTGAATTTGGTATAACTCCTTTCTCCTTTTTCCCTTTTCACCTCTTCCCCTCCTGCCCCCCTTCCCTTAATTTTTGGGCAGGATGATCTCTTTGATGGCGGCAAAATGGTCCACGAGAAAATCCGGCCCCGCGGCCTCGAGGGCCGCAGGTTCCCCGTAGCCGTAAGTGACTCCTAAAGTCAGGGTCCCCGCGGCTTGGCCCGCCTGGATGTCCGCGGTTTTGTCCCCCACCATCAGGGTGCGCTCCGGGTCTCCTTCCACTGCTTTGATGAGGGCGAGGAGCGGTTCCGGGGAAGGCTTCAAGGGCAGCTCCGGGCCCCCGCCCCGGACCGCGGCAAAAAAAGAGGCGATGCCGGTGATCAGGAGCACCGCCTCGCTGAGGCTCTGGCGCTTGTTGGAGAGCACCGCCAGCTTTTTCGCGCCCAGCAGGGGCAAGGTCTCTTTTACCCCCGGGTAAAGGCGGGTGAAATCCCCCACATGGCGGCGGTAATAGTCCAGATAAATCCTGTGGGCCTCCTCCACCAATCTTTCCCGGCCCGGCCCCAGGAAACGCTCCACCAACTTTCGCTCCCCGCCGCCGATCATGGCCTTGATGGCCTCCGGCGGATGCTCCGCCAACCCCAAAGAACGGCAGGCATAATTGGCGGCCCTGGCGATATCCGGGATGGAATCCACCAGGGTGCCGTCCAGATCGAAAACAATGAGGTCTATTTGTTGGATCATGGTTGATGCCTTGGGAGGGCGGCTGATAGTGAGCTGTGAACTATAAAGACAATACTGCTTACTGCTTACTGCTTAATCCATCCCCCCGCAAATCCTGGTAACTCGGCAACACCCCCAGGCCGTGGGCGGACTTCACCGCGGAAATAATGGCCTGGGACACGGCCGTCTCCGCCAGGAGGCCGATGACGTGCAGGTCGGCGCTGACCTGGGGCTGGGCCAGGACGAAGATGGTGTCGCCGTCGAACAGGGTGTGCACCGGGCGGATACAGCGGGCCAGGCCGTTTTGGCTCATTTGCGCGATCTTTTGGGCCTCTTCCCGGGTGAGCCTGGCGTTGGTGGCCACCACCCCGATGGTGGTGTTGCTGGGCTCGCCGAAACGACGGCGCACCACGCCCTGGCGCAGCAAGGCCACGGAATCCGCAAACTCCCGGCTCTCGGGGGCGGTGCGGGCTCCGGCCAGGATCTCCCCGGTGTGGGGGTCCACCACATCGCCGAAGGCGTTGACTACGGCCAGGGCCCCCACCATCAAGCCCCCGGGCCCTTCCTGGAAGCTGGTGCCCAGCCCCCCCTTGGTGGCCTGATGAATGCCCAAAAGCTTGCCGATGGTGGCGCCGGTGCCCGCGCCGACGCTGCCGTCACCCTGGGGCTCGTGACGGGCGGCCCGGCAGGCGGCATACCCCATGGCCTTATCCGGCCGGGACCGGCAGTTGCCCACGGACAGGTCATAGATCACTGCGGAGGGGACGATGGGCACCCGGGTGATGGTGACGTCGAAGCCCCGGCCCTGCTCCTCCAGGAACTCCATGACCCCCCCGGCCGCGTCCAGGCCGAAGGCGCTGCCCCCGGAGATACACACCCCGTGCACCTCGTTGACCACGTGAAAGCCCAAGAGGGCATCCAATTGGCGGGTGCCGGCCGCCGAGCCCCGGATGTCCACACTACCCACGGTGCCCGGCGGGCACAGGAGCACGGTGCAGCCCGTGAGGTTTTTAAAGTCGCTGGTGTGGCCTAAAGAAAAACCGGGGACCCGGGTGATCATGATTTTTTATCCTGATTTAAAAAGTTCAAGGTTCAAGGTTCAAAGTTCAAGGTCGGTGGGCACTGGGCCATAGATGATGGCGGCAGGGGTGACATCCGCCCCAGGATTTTTCATAAACTGTGAGTAGGCCAAAGGCCCCTGACCAATGATCTGATAAGAAAAGTTGCGTAAATATAAATATTATTGGTCAGCATCTCAAGGGGGGTTCCGCAAATCTCTGGACCGGCAGGCAGAAGGCAAGTTCGGACCCATTGAGGCCGCAAGGGGGGCGAAGGGACAGGAGAGAAAAGCCACAAGCGACAAGGAGGGACATCAATTTGGGGCTTTAAAAATTCGCCAGATACTCCGCAAGTTTCTTCCGGTTCCCCTCCTCCAGGGGTGGGCAGGCCGTGGGACTTTTGAGACCCTCGCTCACCTGGGTGGCAAAAACCATACAGGTGGGCAGGCCGCATTGCCCGCAATTGCTTTGGGGGAGCAGCTTTAAAATATCCAGGATGCGGGGCTTAGAGGGAACGTCCGTCCGGGGTTGAATCTCGTTCCGTCTCTCCCAGGTGTCATTGATCACCTGGCGCAGCCACTCCAGGATTTCCCCGGCTTCCTGTTGGTCCATGACGATATTGATGGCAATCTCGTGGGGATAAATGGTAATGAGCCTGGCCTGATCCCCCACCCGATGCTTCACGGTCAGCATGGGCGGCTGCTGGGATAATTGGTGGCCCTTTAAGACCGCGTTCAGATGCGGCAGGATTTCCCCGATATCCGCCTCAAAGTAGGCGAAGCACCGGAGGTGTTTAGCGCTGGGGTGGGGCGGGCGCACGTACTCCTGGCGAAATTCTTCGATGAGCATCACACCCCCTAATTTTCTGGTTTGATGCCGGGGATATAAGGTTTCATGGCCGTGTCCTCCTTTACAAAGTTCAAGGTTCAAGGTTCAAAGTTCCAAGTCTGGCAGCCGTAGGCTTCAGCCTGCGCTGTCCCGGCTGTTGCGTGATTTTTCCTTGATTTTAGGAGAAGATTATAATTAAGTAAAATTAATTAATTTACTATATTTGATTAGGATATCTTATATGGAATGGCAGCAAATCCTCGGGTTTTACCAGGTGGCGAAGCTGGGCAGCTTCACCAAAGCGGCAGAGGCCACCTTTCGCACCCAATCCGCCTTAAGCCAGCAGGTCAAGGCCCTGGAGGAGGAATTGGGCTGTTTCCTGTTGGAGCGGATCGGCAAGAAGAAATTACGGCTCACCGCCGCGGGGGAAAGATTCCGGGATTTTGCCGCCGGGGTGCTGGCCAGATACGAGCATCTGCAAGAGGAGTTAGGCGAAATTAAAGGGCTACAGAAGGGGCATTTAAGGATAGCCGCGCCTTTCACCACCCTCTATCACCTCTTCCGGGATTTATTGCCCGCCTATATCCGGAAATTTCCCCACGTGCAACTCAGCATCCTGGACCGTTCCCAGGAAAGGGTGATGGAGTTGGTGCAGGCCGGGGACCTGGATTTCGGCCTGGCCCTGGAGTCCGCGGTACCCAAGGATTTAGCCACCCGGCGCTGGCACAGGGTGGCCATGATGCTGCTGACTCCCCCGGACCACCCTTTGGCGGTCTGCCCAGAGCCCACCATGGAAAAGATCGCCAGGTATCCTCTAATCTTGCCGCCCCCCAGTCTCAGGTATACGGGCCGCAGTATCCTGGAGGATCACTTCCGGGAACTGGGCCTCGACTACCACGTCATCATGGAATCGTCCAACGTGGAGTTGAGTTCTTTATACGTGGAGATGGGGTTGGGGATTTCTTTCGCCACCGTCGCCAGTGAGCTGCCTTTGCCGGAGAACAGAAGGCTGGCCTTCATTCCTCTCAGCCATTATTTTCCGGCGGATTATCTCGCCGTGGTCCTGCGCCAGGATAAAGTCCTGGCCCCCCATAAGCAGGCTTTTCTGGAGATGATGTTTGGAAATAGTGAGCAGTGAGCAGTTCCTCAAGGGCCACTAGCCCTTAGGAATCATGAATAGTTCAGGAGAACGAGCCTCCGTGCCCGCCAAGCCAGGCCCCCAAAGATACCCCCCCCCGCAAGTAACGGTTTTGTGAGCAGGGGACAGCACAGGCTGAATCCTATGGGGACCAGACCTGGGACCTTGAATCATACCCTCTGAACTTGAGAGCTTTGCGAAAGTCCCTCTTCTGACATTCTGAACGAAGCGAAGCGGAGAGAAGAATCTTGTTTTTTTGCAACCAGCTTTTCCAGGCCGTGTTGATGATTACAACCGGTTTGGAAATCCTGAGCATAAAAATACGAGATCCTTCGCTTCACTCAGGATGACAAAAAAGGCATTTAGCAGGGTATTCTTAACTTTGAACTTTTCAAGGCCGTATAAGAATCGACCTGCTTGCTTTTTCTTCCGCTCACTGCTCACTGCTCACTGCTTACTGCTCACTGAACCAATTGCACGGCGCCGTTTTTAATGGTGAAGAGGTACAGGGAGAGTTCCGCTTCCCGCTCGGCGTTGAAGCCTTTAAACCAGGGGAGGTCGGGGAATTCTTTTAAAGCCGCCAACTTCCCGGGCAGTTCCGCCCGTTGCCGGTCCTTATCACCGGCCAGAGCCTTGAGAAACAGCTTGGCCACCGTGTAACCCTGGGCCGCCAGATAGTCAGGATTTTCATTATATTGTTGACGGTAGGCGGTAATAAACTCCTGGACCGCAGCAGAGGGGTCCTGGGCATAGAAGGCCCCGGGGAACATGGCTCCCTCCAGGGCCCGGGCTTCCGCCTCCGGCAGATCCGGGACGTGGAGGAGATTGGTGCCCAGGAGTTGCAGGTTTTTCAGGCCAAAACCTTCCAGTTGGCCGGCCGCGGCCGCGACGGTGGCGGCATCGTCCGGAATAAACAGGGCCTGAAATCCCGGGGAGCCCTGTTGCTCGTAGAACACGGCCTTGAGGGTTGTGAGGGCGGGGGCGAAGTCATGGGTGGCGGGGGCATAGGGTACCTGCAGCACCACTTCCACTCCCTGGGCCGCCGCCTCCTCCAGGAACTGCTGCATAAAGGCCTGTCCATAGGCGGAATCAGGGTAGAGCACGGCGTAGCGTTTCAGGCCCATCTGTCCCGCGGTCCGGTTGAGCAGGGCCCGTACCTGCTGGCGGGCAGTGAGGAAAGCCTGGAAGATAAAATCCCCGGCCCGGGTAATCCCCTCCTTCTGGGAGAGGGCGATGAGGGGCACTTGCGCCTCCTGGGCGGCCTGGGCCGCGCCTAAAGCCGCGGCGGACCCCAACGGCCCCAGGATTCCCACCAGCCGGGGATCTCCGGTGAGGTCCCGCACCTGCCTGGTCCCGGCCTCCTGGTTATTGGGAGTATCCCGGACGATCAACTCCAGGGGTGTGCCCCGGGCCGCCAACTCCATGCCCTGTTTCACGTGGCGGCCGAAATTACTATAGTCCCCGGTGAGAGGCAGCAAGCAGCCCACCAGGACCGTCTGGCCCCGGAGCACCCGCTCCAGGCCGGCCGCTTCCGGACTCTCCGGAAAGCGTTCCTTTAAGGTGGAGGTCCATTTTTGGAATTCCTGGGAGTTGCCGGCCTTCTGGGCCAGTTTGGCCAGACGCAGGAGAAAGATGGCGCTTAAAGGAGAATCCCGGTAGAGGCCCTCCAGGTTCTCCAGTTCCTGGGGAGTGGCCTGTTCCACCAGGCGGGTCTTCAGGTCATCGAACCACTCTTTATCCCCGGAGGGAAGGTCCTGGGCCGCCAGACGCAGGCGGGCAAAGGCCTGGGGCACTTTTCCCTGCTTCAGGGAGATTTCCGTCAGCAACGCTTGGGTGGAAAAACGTAAGCCCGGGGGCAGTTCCACTGCGATCAGGTTTTCCAACACCTGGCTGGCTTGCTGATACTGTCCCAACTTGAAATAGGCCCGGCCCACGCCGTAGCGGGCCGGTAAAGCGATGTCCGGCTGGGGTCCCCGGGCCAGGAGGGCCTGATAGCGCCGCAAGGCATCGTGCCAGTCTCCCTGGAGGCCCACCAAATCCGCCTCCCGCAGGCGGGCCAGGAGATTATGCCGCCCCTGGGGGTAGCGGTTAATATAAGCCCCATATTGGAGGCGGGCCTGGCGGTAGTCCTGGCGCCGGTAACTCTCCTGGGCCTGCTGAAAGAGATTCTCCTCCGCCTCCCGGGTGCTGACCGGGGGCACGGTGGGAGGAAAGATATAAGACGCAGGCCCGCACCCGGTCAGCCATAAACCCAGAAAAAGCAGAAATATTCCCCGGAGCAGTTCTCTTGGCCGACTTCTCATAAGCTTAATTATTAACAGATTTATATTAGTTAGGACAACAGGAATCTGCAGGATTAGAGGAAAGCAGGGGGGAAAGGGTTAAGAAAGAAAAGGGGAAAGAGTAAAATCCCTTTCCCCTTAAATAACGATGGTTGAAGCCTGAAATACGGCTGGCCGGCTCATTTTAATCCGGTCAGCCGCACTTCCCAGGACAATTACTTCACTTCTTCGAACTCTGCTTCCACCACTTCTTCTTCGGGCTTTTTGGCCTTTTCCTCGTGGCCGGCGGCGCCGGCGCCCGCTCCCGCCGCACCGGCCTCAGCCCCGGTCTTGGAGTACATGGCTTCGGCCAGCTTGTGGGAGGCCTTCATCAGGGCCTCGCTGCTGGTCTTGATGGCCTGGGTATCGGTGCCTTCCATGGTGGTTTTCAATTGGGAGATGTGGCTCTCGATATCCGCCTTGATGGCCGGGTCGGCCTTGTCGCCCAAGTCCGCCAGGGTCTTTTCGGTGGTGTAGATCAGGGTGTCCGCCTGGTTCCGGGCCTCCACCAACTCCTTCTTGCGATGGTCTTCTTCCGCGTGGAGCTCGGCTTCTTTGATCAGGTTTTTGATCTCCTCTTCGGAGAGACCGCTGGGAGCGGTGATGCGGATGGACTGCTCCCGGCCGGTGCCCAGATCCTTGGCGGAGACATGGACGATGCCGTTGGCGTCGATGTCGAAGGTGACCTCGACCTGGGGCAGGCCCCGGGGCGCCGGGGGGATGCCGAAGAGCTCGAAACGGCCCAGGGTCTTGTTGTCTCCGGCCATGTCCCGCTCACCCTGGAGCACGTGGATGGTCACCGCGGTCTGGTTGTCCGCGGCGGTGGAGAAGACCTGGCTTTTCCGGGTGGGAATGGTGGTATTGCGGTCGATAATCCGGGTGAAGACCCCGCCCAGGGTCTCGATCCCCAAAGAGAGGGGGGTGACGTCCAACAGCAGGACGTCTTTCACTTCCCCTTTGAGCACCCCGGCCTGGATGCCGGCGCCCACGGCCACCACTTCATCCGGGTTCACGCCTTTGTGGGGCTCCTTGCCGAAGACGCTCTTGACCTTCTCCTGGACCTTGGGCATGCGGGTCATGCCCCCCACCAGAATGATTTCATCGATCTCTCCGGCGCTGACGTTGGCGTCCTTCAAGGCCTGGCGGCAAGGGGCTTCCACTCGGTTGATGAGGTCCTCCACCAGGCCTTCCAGCTTGGCCCGGGTGAGCTTGATGAGCAGATGTTTGGGGCCGCCGGCGTCGGCGGTGATGAAAGGCAGGTTGACCTCGGTCTCCATGGAGGTGGAGAGTTCCATCTTGGCCTTTTCCGCACCCTCTTTGAGGCGCTGCAGGGCCATTTTATCGTTCCTGAGATCGATTCCCTGTTCTTTGCGGAACTCATCCGCCAAAAAGTCGATCACCCGCTGGTCGAAGTCATCGCCCCCCAGGTGGGTGTCGCCGTTGGTGGATTTTACCTCGAAGACGCCTTCCCCCAGTTCCAGGATGGAGATATCGAAGGTCCCGCCCCCCAGGTCGAAGACGGCGATGCGCTCGTCCTTTTTCTTATCCAGGCCGTAAGCCATGGACGCGGCGGTGGGTTCGTTGATGATGCGCAGCACGTTGAGCCCGGCGATGCGCCCGGCGTCCTTGGTAGCCTGGCGCTGGGCGTCGTTAAAGTAAGCAGGCACCGTGACCACCGCCTCGGTGACTTTCTCTCCCAGATACTCCTCCGCGGTCTGCTTCATCTTGGTGAGGATCATGGCGGAGATCTCTGCCGGGCTGTAAGTACGGCCCCGGATATCTATATGGGCGTCCCCGTTTTCCGCCTTGACGATCTTATAGGGCAGAATCTTGAGGTCCCGTTGCACTTCCGGATCGTCAAATTTTCTGCCGATAAGGCGCTTGACGGAGAAGATGGTATTCAAAGGGTTGGTAATAGCCTGGCGCTTGGCGATCTGGCCCACCAGGCGCTCGCCGCTGTCGGAAAAGGCCACCACCGAAGGCGTGGTGCGGCTGCCTTCCACATTGGGGATGACCTTGGGCTCCCCCGCCTCCATAATGGCGACGCAGGAGTTTGTGGTTCCTAAATCAATACCTATGGGTTTGGACATTTATCCTTCCTCCTAAACTTTAACATCAATGGGACTTGTAGTTTTTTGGTCATTTTTTGCCACCACCACCATGGCCGGCCGCAGCAGCCGCTGCTGGAGGAGGTAGCCCTTCTGTAGTTCTTTCATGATGGTGGAATCGGGCGCTTCCGTGCTTTCTTCCTGCATCACCGCGTTGTGAAAGGCCGGGTCAAAGACCGCCCCCAGGCATTCAATGGGGGTGACGCCGAAACGGGTCAGGGCCTTGATAAAACTTTGGTGCACCAGTTCCAGCCCCTCCATCAAGGGTGCAGGGGCATCCAACTGGCGGCCGTGTTCCAGGGCTCGCTCCAGATTGTCCACTATGGGCAGAAGCTCTTTGATCAGGTTCTCGTTGGCGAACTGCAACAATTCGCTCTTTTCTTTTTCCTGGCGCTTCTTCAGGTTGTCCATCTCAGCCATGCACCGGAGCAGGCGTTCGTAATACTCCTTGGCCTCCGGGGGCTGTTCCGCCTGCTGCTCCGGGGCTTCAACTGGCTCTTCGGCCGGGACCGGCGCAGGTTTTTGGGACTTGCCGCTGGTAACGGTTACCTTTATTTTTTCTCCCTTATCCTTTGATAAGGTCATGCGTCTCTTTCTCCTTTATCTCTTAACCCACTTGCTGCCGGGCACAGGTCAGCCCCCGGGTGGCGAACCCCAAAATGCGTAACCTCAACTATGCCACTTCTTGAGCAAATTGGTGACCATGGAGGCGGTATAGCGCACAATGGGAATCACCCGGCTATAATCCATGCGCATGGGGCCGATGACTCCCAGGCTGCCCACCGGGGTATGGTCGCCGGAGTACGACGAAGCTACCACGCTCAGCTGCATCTCCGGGAATTGCTCGTCCGGGCTGATGATAATTTGCACCCCCTGGGAAGCCAGGGTTTGATCCAGCAGAGTGATCAGGTGGTGTTTTTCTTCAAAGGCCTTGAACAAGGCCCGGATCTTTTCCACGTCTTCGGTAAATTCGGGATAATCCAGGATCTGAGAGGTCCCCTCAATATAGAGTTCCTCTTCCTCTTCGTTTTGGAGGGCCTGGCGGCTCAGACTCAGGGCCTGGGAGACTATCTTGTCGAACAGATGCTTGTCCTCTTCCATCCGGGCCAGAATCTGGCGGCGGGTCTCCGCCAAAGTGAGGTTCTGGCAGAGTTCATTCAGATATTTGCTGAACCGGTCCAACTGCTCCTGGGTGTACCGGATATTGCTGCGCACAAATCGGGTCTGCACCTGATGGTCCTGGGCCACCAAGACGGTGAGCACCCCGTCACCCCCCATACTGATGAATTGGATGTGCTTGAGACGCATCCCCTGGGGGCGGGGAGCCAACACCAGGGCCGGATGGCCGCTCACCGCCGAGAGGACCCGGGAGGCCTGGCGGAATAACTCTTGGGGCTCAACTTCCGGCAGGGCCAGGGCGTTTTTAATCTGCTTTTGCATCTTGGGCGCCAATTCCTGAACCGGCAAAATGTAATCCACGTAGTACCGGAATCCCAGAGCCGTGGGCAGGCGTCCCGCAGAAGTATGGGGCTGACGGAGAAATCCCCGCTCTTCCAGGTCCAGCATCAGGTTGCGGATGCTGGCCGAAGAGAGGTTAAGGCCGGAAAGTTTGGCCACCGTGCGGGAGCCCACGGGCTCCCCAGTGACAATATATTGCACCACCACGGTCTTCAATACCCTGGTGTCCCGTTCTGCCAGAGATTCCATAATCCTGCTCATAAAGGCGAATTTATCCTAATTAAAATAATAATGCCACTGGGATTTGTCAAGAGATATGAGTAACTTTTGCTCTAAATCGGGAACCGGCAAAGGGGGGGATTCGGGCCCCTAGTTCTACTCCTGGCAGCGATGGCGGACGTTCTCTCCTTCCACCATGTAGATCACCTGTTCGGCGATGTTGGTGGCATGGTCTCCCACCCGCTCCAGGTTGCGGACAATGGTGATCTGGCTCTGGTCCCCGGGCACGATCTCCTGGTGGGACTTCATGTTTTCCAACAGATCTTGAATAATGCTGTGGTCCAGGTTGTCCACTTCGTTGTCGTCCCGGCACACCTGCCGAGCCAAGAGGACGTCCCGGTTGATGAAGGCCTCCAGGCTCTGGATCAGCATCTCCTGGACCTTCCGGGACATGGGGAGAATTTCGGGGTGCAGGGGCTGGGTGGAGAACCTGAACAGAGTCAAGGCTTCTTCCGCCATATTTACCGCCTGGTCGCCGATCCGCTCGATCTCGGCGATAATATGGTCCACCGCCATGATGATCCGCAGGTCCACGGCCACCGGTTGATAGAGAGCCACCAGCCGGATGCATTCCCCATCAAGGGCCACTTCCAGGTCATTGATGGCCTTATCACCCTTGATCACCTGGCCGGCCAGGTCCGGGTTCCGATCCCAAAACGCGGAAATACTGCGGTCCAGGGCCGTTTTCGCCAATTCCGCCAGCTCCAGCAGCCGGCCTTTTAAGGCCTCCAGTTCCTGGTGGAATCTGTCTTGCCGCGTTTTCTCTTCGCTCATCTTTCACCTCAAAGCTTAGCTTGAGCTAATAGTAACCCTTTCAACCCCTTCCGGCAATTATCGCGCCACGATTTCTCCGGGAAAAATATGCGGCAGTCGGCGAGCCTACCGAAAAAGGAGCAGTAAGCAGAACAAGAAAAGATTAATGGAGTCTTGCTGGCAGATGCTGGTAAAACTTCTTCCCGGCTAGGAAAAAATTCTATAACTCCCGAGGCTTCTTCTTTGGTATGATGGGCCATCATGATCCGCCGTCTCCTCTCTTTTTTCCAGACCTTCGTGGGCCGCTGGGTGGCAGTGGTGACCTTGGTGGTGTCCTTCCTGGGGCTCTGGCGCCCTGCCTATACCGATTTCCTGGAGCTTAAATTCTACGATCTGAAGTACCGGGTGCGCGGCCCGCTAACTCCCTGTCCGGATATTGCCATCGTGGGCATCGACGACGACAGCCTGCAAAAGGTGGGACGCTGGCCCTGGTCCCGGGAGGACATAGCCCGGCTGATCTTGACAGTGAAAGATATGGGCCCCAAGGTTGTGGCCCTGGATATCGTCTTTGCCGAGCGGGAGGAGAGCGCCGCCGTGCGGTCCCTGGCCAACCTCCGCCGGGAAATCGCCCGGCGGGGCGCCAGTACTCCGGAACTTATGGCGCTGCTGGAGAAAGAAGAGCACCGGGCCGATGTGGACCGCCGCCTGGCCCAGGTCATCGCCCACGGACCACCCACTATTTTGGGTTTCTTTTTCCGGGACGTGGGAGGCACCGCAGCAGGCTTGCAGGCAGAACAGCTTATGGGTGAGTCCTATATCCGGGCTTCCACTTACAACGCGGTGCGTCTGTTGAATACCAAGCCTTCGCAGCTCCCCTTGCTGGGTGCCGAGGGAGTCCAAGTCAATCTCCCGGAAATCGTCGCGGCCGCAGCCGGGGGCGGCTACTTCAACATGCTCCCGGATGCTGACGGCGTGGTTCGCTGGAATCCCCTGGCGATCCTCTTCGGCCCCGACCTCTTCGCCCCTCTATCCCTGGTGGCGCCGGACCATTATCTGGGCCGGCCGCCTTTGAGCATCACCCTGTCCCAGCTGGGAGTAAGTCAAGTGCGCCTAGGCTCGCGCCAGGTGCCGGTGGACCGCTTCGGCCGCCTCCTTATCAATTACCTGGGCGGCCCGGGGGTCTTTCCCTCCTATTCCGCAGCCGCAGTCATGGAAGGCCGGGTGCCTCCCCAGGCCTTAAAAGATAAAATCGTCCTCATCGGCGCCACCGCCGTGGGCATCTACGACCTCCGGGTTACCCCCTTTTCCGGGATTAATCCCGGGGTGGAGATTCAGGCCACGGTGATCGACAACCTGTTGACCGGCAGATTCATGCGAGTTCCCCCGTTTAACCGGGGGTTATCAGTACTTATCATTATAATGCTGGCCATCATCCTGGGCCTGGCCTTACCCCGGCTGTCCGCTTTCTGGTCTTTCGCCTTCACAATGTCCATGGCCGCCTTTTTTATCGCCGGCAATTATTTCATGTTCATCAGAGGTCGGCAACTGGATCTCTTTTACCCCCTGCTGCAGATCGGCGCAGTCTATTTGGGCTTCACCATCCATCGCTTCATGCTGGAAGAACAGGAACGGCTGCGCATCCGCCGGGCCTTCGAGGCTTATGTGGCCCCCACCGTAGTCCAGGAAATGTTAAAGCACCCCGATAACTTGCGCCTGGGAGGCGAACGCCGGGAAATCACTATTATGTTCACGGACATCCGGGGATTCACCACCCTTTCGGAAAACCTGGCTCCGGAGGAATTGGTGGCCACCCTCCATGATTTTCTCAATCCCATGAGCAACATCATTATTCAGCACGAGGGCACCATTGATAAATACATCGGCGACGCCATCATGGCCCTGTTCGGCGCGCCCCTGGAACTCCCGGATCATGCCGGTCGGGCCTGCCGCACCGCCTTGGACATGATGGCCACCCTGGGAGAACTGGACCGCAAGTGGGCGGAGCAAGGCCGGCCCCAGGTCCGCGTCGGCATCGGCATCAACTCCGGGGTGGTGGCGGTGGGAAATATGGGCTCCGATCGCCTCTTCGACTACACCGCCATCGGCGACAATGTTAATCTGGCTTCCCGCTTGGAGGGCCTGAACAAATATTACGGCACCAATATCCTCATCAGCGAGGCCACGGTCCGGAACTTGAACGGAGATTTTATCCTGCGGTCCGTGGACCTGGTTCAGGTTAAGGGCAAAGCCCAGCCCCTGGAAGTCTTTGACTTGATAAGTGCAGGCACCCCGGAGCCGGATTGGGCCAGATTCCTGGAGATTTATCACCAGGGCCTTACCCTGTATCGTCAAGGTCACTGGTCCCAGTGCGCCTCCGCTCTGGAAGAGGCCCTCAGTCTGCGTCCCCAGGATCAGCTGGCCCAGCGCTATCTGCTCCTGTCCCAAAAATACCAGCAAAATCCGCCTGGGGCCGACTGGTCCCCGGTGACGGTCATGACCGAAAAATAGCCGGGTTTCCGGTTTTCTATTAACAGTATGCTAATTCCAATAAATAAATAACGAGCTTGGACGTCGGGTGGCCAGGAAACCTGGCTCAATCCCATAATGCGCACAGGGCCTGTCATTTTTCTGGCTAGGGGAACCTCTTTTATTGGGGGGGCAGATGGAAGAGCGGCGGCGAGTAGCCCGGACGGAGGAATTGCTGGCGATCAAAGAACTCAACGGCCAATCCGGGGCAGGCAGTTTTGTTTTGGATCACAGCCCCGCGGGCGCCAAGCTGGAGAGTCATCTATCCTTTATCCAGGGAGAAATGGTGTCCTTCAGCTACCAGCGGCCCGGAGAAGCGGGGGAGACCCACCGCTGGGGGCGGGTGGTCTGGGTCCTCCCCGCACCGGATAAACCCGACCGCTTCTTTTTGGGGGTGGAGTTTTTCTTGCCGGTTGATTAATGCTTCATGCTTTGGTGGGAAAGGACCGGGGAACCCCGGCCCTCCCCTGCAAAAAAAAGGGGGTACCCCAGGTTCGCCCCAAGAAAATATATCTGCTTGCTAGAGAATAGGCAGCAAATCACTGGCAAAGGGTCTGACACCGAACTAGGCCCTGGCCGACCAGGCATCCAGAAAACGGGCCAGGCTCTCCTGGTTTTCCACGTTAAAGAAATTCTCCCCCGGTTCCTGGGACAGGATCTTGCGCACCAGGCCCTTGAGCACGTTCTTGGGGCCCACTTCCACCCAGGTATCTATCCCCGCGGTTTTTAAATTCAAAATGAGTTCGACCCAGCGTACCGGCGAGGTAAGCTGGCTCCCCATAGCCTGACGCAACCGGGACGGATCGCTCTCCGGCGCGGCGGTGGCGTTGAGATAAACGGGGAGGCGGGGGGCCTGAAAATTAAGGGTCTCCATGAAGGCGGCAAAATCCGGGGTGGCCGCGGCCATCAGGGGGGAGTGCCAGGCTCCCGAGACCTTTAGGGGCACGGCCCGGGCCCCCGCGGCCTTGCAAACTTCCGCGGCCTTACCCACCACCTCCGGGCTGCCGGAAATCACCGTCTGTTCCTGGGTATTAAAGTTGGCCAGGGCCAGGGGACCCTGGCTGACCAGAGGGGCCAGCAATTCCGCCAGCTTCTCCGGGGCCAGGCCGATGACCGCGGCCATGGCGCCCGGATGCTGGTCCGCTTCCCGCTGCATGAGGCGCCCCCTTTCTTTGACCGCGGCCAGGGTGTCCCCGGCGCTCAGAACCCCCGCGGCGAAGAGGGCGCTGTATTCCCCCAGGCTGTGGCCGCAGACCGCTTGGGGGGTGACCCCCGCGGCCTTTAGGGCCTGATAAAGACAGAGGTTCACCAGAGTGACCGCGGGCTGGAGGTTCACCGTTTCCGTGAGCTCCTCCATGGGCCCCTCGAAACAGAGGCGCTGCAAGGGGAGGCCGGTGGTCTCCGCCGCGATCTGAAAAAGCTCCCTGGCCTGGGGGTCGGAATCAAAAAGATTCTTCCCCATGCCCACGTATTGGGACCCCTGCCCGGGGAAGAGAAATGCTATGCGGGCCATAATTCACCTCGTTTTTCGTCTTCGGTCTGCGGTTTAACCACAAACCAGATTAATTTACCGTATCCGGCGCTTGCGGCCAAGGGGATAATGCATCTTCCACAATAACCCCACGGAAAACGGGAAACTGAAAACGGAAAACGCAATAGACCCCGACTTGACAGAGTTCCCGGGGTTGGATATTTTTAGACATTATTTCTCACATAAATAGTACCTTTCTGCCTAATGGGTCTCTTATGGAATATGAAGCGGTTATCGGGCTGGAAATCCACGCTGAACTTCTCACGGCATCCAAGATCTTTTGCGGCTGCGCCACCACCTTCGGGGCCCCTCCCAACACCCAGGTCTGTGAAGTCTGCCTGGGGATGCCCGGGTCCCTGCCGGTGCTCAACCACCGGGCCCTGGAATTCGCCCTGAAAATGGCCCTGGCTACCGATTGCCGCGTTAACCCGGAATCGGTCTTTGCCCGGAAAAATTACTTCTATCCGGACCTCCCCAAGGGCTACCAGATTTCCCAATACGAACTGCCCCTGGCGGAGCACGGCCACCTGGACATCCGGGTTAATGGCGGGAGTAAACGCATCGGCATCACCCGCATCCACCTGGAGGAGGACGCGGGCAAGCTGATTCACAGCGAGCACCGGCCGGTGAGCTTCGTGGACTTCAACCGCACCGGGGTGCCGTTGATCGAAATCGTCAGCGAGCCTGATATGCGTTCCCCGGAAGAGGCGGTGGAGTATTTTAAGGGGCTGCGCAACATCCTCCTCTATCTGGAGATTTGCGACGGCAACATGGAGGAAGGGTCGCTGCGCTGCGACGCCAATATTTCCTTGCGTCCCGTGGGCCAGGCCGCGTTCGGCACCAAGGCCGAGTTGAAGAACATGAACTCCTTCCGCTTCGTCCGCCAGGCCCTGGAATATGAAATTAAGAGACAACGGGCGCTCCTGGACGCGGGCAAGGAAATCGTCCAGGAGACCCGCCTCTGGGACGCGGCGCAAAACCAGACCGTCTCCATGCGGGGCAAGGAAGAGGCCCACGATTACCGTTATTTCCCGGACCCGGACCTGGTGCCGGTGAGAATCGATGAGCAATGGCTGGAGACTATCAGGGCCGCCCTGCCGGAGCTGCCCGGGGCCCTTTGTATTCGTTTTCAGACCGAATATGGACTACCAGAATATGATGCTGAGGTGTTGACCTCGGATAAAGTTTTGGCGCATCATTTCCTGGGCACAGCTACTCAGTTCCCTGACATCCCTCCGAAGCAAGTGAGCAATTGGATTATGGGAGATCCCACTTCTATTTCATCAACAACTCCTGCAACCTCAGGAAGTTTGCTGACATTTGTTGAAGAGGGCAAAATCAGCCGTAATCAAGCCAAGGAAGTCCTAAAAGAAGTGGTGGCCACTGGAAAGGCCCCGGAAGCTATCATCAAGGAAAAAGGCCTGGAGCAGATCAGCGACAGCGGCGCTTTGGAGGCCGCAGCCCAGGAGATCATCGCCGTCCACCCCAAGGAAGCGGCGGACTTTAAAGCAGGCAAGACCAAGGTCCTGGGCTTCTTCGTGGGCCAACTGATGCGGCAGACCAAGGGCCAGGCCAATCCGCAACTGGCTAACGAGATATTCAAGCGACTTTTGGGAAAATAATTATTGCGCCTTGCGGCCTTTGGGTGAGATTTTTTTCTCGCCAAGGCGCCAAGGGCGCAAAGAAAATAGGAGCATAAATGACCCCTTATTGCAGCATCTGTTGGGATATGGACAAGGTCAAGCTCCTGGATCAGCGCCAGCTGCCCCGGGAAGAGATTTACCTGGAGATCACCGATTACCACGAGATCATCGAGGCCATCAGGACGCTCGCCATCAGGGGCGCGCCGGCCATCGGCGTGGCCGCGGCCATGGGCGCGGCCTTGGGGGCTTTGGCCTTAAAGACCGAGGACCCCAAGGAATTCGCCATCCAATTCACTTATATCTGCCGGGAGATCGCCCAAGCCCGGCCCACCGCGGTGAACCTCTTCTGGGCCCTGGACCGGGTGCAGGCCGTGGCTCAGGCGCACGCGAGCGAGCCGGTGGCCCAGGTGAAGGAGCGCCTGGTGGCCGAGGCCCAGGTGATGCTTAAGGAAGACGAGGCCATCAACCGCCGCATGGCCCAGGCCGGGCAGGTGGTAATCCACGAAGGCTCCCGGGTGCTCACCCATTGCAACACCGGGGCTTTAGCCACCGGCGCCTACGGCACCGCCCTGGGGGTGATGCGGGCCGCCTGGGAGGCGGGAAAACGCTTTTCCGTGTGGGTGGACGAAACCCGGCCCCTGCTCCAGGGCGCCCGCCTCACCACCTGGGAACTGGGGAAAATCGGCATTCCCTACACCCTGATCCCGGACGGCGCGGCTGCGGCCTTGATGGCCAAGGGCCTGGTGGACCTGGCCATCGTCGGCGCGGACCGCATCGCTGGCAACGGCGATGCCGCCAACAAGATCGGCACTTACGGGGTGGCGGTCATGTGCCATCACCACGGCATCCCCTTCTATGTGGCCGCGCCTTTGTCCACCTTTGATTTTTCCCTGACGGACGGTAACCAGATCCCCGTGGAAGAACGGGCCGCCGCCGAGGTTACCCACCTCTGGGGCCAGGCCATCGCCCCCGCCGACGCCGCCGCCTTGAACCTGGCCTTTGACGTCACCCCCAACGATCTGATCTCCGGGATTATCACCGAAGAGGGCGTGGCCCGGCCCCCTTATGCCAGCAGTTTGAAGACCCTGAGGCGGGGTTAGGGGGGGGAAGGGAAAAAGGAGAAGAGGGGAAAAGGGAACGGACCTGACAGCTAAGTCGCCCCTCCTATTCCTCTTTTAACCTCTTCCCCTTTTCCCCTCTTCTAACTTGGAGAGGATGAGGGTTTAGCATTTTAACGAAGGAAATGGTAACAAAGATGGCGAAATTGATTCTGATATTAATCGGCTGGCTTCTCTTCCTCCCGGTCTTACCGGCCGCGGCTGCGGGACCCTTTACTATTCATCCTCCGGCCTCGGCCACCGGCATCGACCCCCAGGCGGTGACGGTGGTGGGCCGGATTCAGCACCGGGTGATTAAGAAAGGTGACGACCTCCTGGAGATCGCCCGGGACTACGGCCTGGGCTATACGGAGGTGGGGGTGCTTTACCGCCATTGGGACCCCTTTCTGCCGCCCCAGGGCGCGGAGATGGTGATCCCCACCAGGTGGATCGTGCCCAACAGCCGGGGGCGCCAGATCATCGTCAATACCGGCGAGATGCGCCTCTACTTCTTCAAGACCCCCACCCAGGTTTACACTTTTCCCATCGGCATGGGAGTGCTGGATTTTAAGACCCCCTCAGGCGCCTTCCGGGTTACCGAAAAGAAAGTTAATCCTCCCTGGCATATCCCCAAATCTTTGCAGAAGAAATACGGCATGTCCGTGATGCCTCCGGGGGAGGATAATCCCCTGGGGGAATTCAAGCTCACCCTCTCCTGGGGGGATTACGGCATCCACGGCACCGCCATGCCCCTGGGAGTAGGCAGGCTGGTGAGCCACGGCTGCACCCGCATGTACCCGGAGCACATCAAACAGCTATTTCCCATGGTGCCGGTGGGCGCCTCGGTGGAGTATATCTACGAGCCGGCCAAGATCGGCTTCCGGGATGGCCGGGTCTTTCTCTCGGTGCATGAGGACGTCTATTTCAAGATCCGCTCCATGCTGCTGCACGTGCTTAATATGATCCAGGAGCGGGCTCTGACGGAGCAGGTGAACATGGTCAAGGTCCTGCAAACGGTGGAGGAGCAGACGGGGGTGCCGATTGATATCACCGGTTCCGGGGGACCGCCGGGGAACAGCTGGCAGCGCCCCCTCTGACGCCTTATCTTGTCCCGGCCGGGAGATTCACTCTGCGGTCTTAATACTAATTCCCCACTATATTTAGGTTTCTTAGGGGCGAACACCGGGTTCGCCCCCAGCCTTTTATCCCTTTTGGTTTCCTACTCCGGGATAGGCCGAATGGCCCATTCTGAGGCGTTGGCGCCGGGGACATCGGGACCAGGATAGACGGCGGCAGGCAAACTGAACAGGGTGAAGGCTGCGAGAGCGCGAGGAAAAGATGAAGTTGTCCGGGGCCATAAAGGCAGAAGGTGTGGTGAGCTCGCGCCCAGACCACACCCCCTGACTTCTTGGACGGGGATCAAACCCCCAATGACTTCAGGATGATTACATTTTCTTCTTGGCTTTTTTGGCCTTTTTGGCCTTTTTGGCCTTTTTGCCCTTCTTGACCTTCTTGTACTTCACCTTAGCACAGACTTTCTCTGCCGCATCTTCCGCCCGGGCGGCAGCCGCTTCAGCCTTGTTGGCAGCGGCAGAGGCCCGCGGTACGGGGACTTTGGCATCCTGTGCAGCCGCTTCCGCCTTTACAACCGACGCGGCAGCCCGATCTGCAGAAGCTTTGGCCTGCTCCATGTACATTTTGCACTGATCATAGTACTTTTGGCAGCAGCCAGCACCTCCCAGCACCAGGGCAAAGACCGCGAGGAGCGCCAAGGCATAGCCTTTGCTCATCAACGCCTTCCTCATCGATTACCCCCTTTCGGAGAGAATTTTATTCTCTCCAGCATTTTGCTGAGTCTACCCCAGGTGCTACTTCCGCATCTTCTTCATCAGGCAGGCCTCGGCCTTAGCCGCAGCAGCCTCTGCCCGATCCGCCGCGGCTTCAGCTTTGTCAGCCGAAGCTTTAGCGTCCGCAGCCGCCATTTCGGCATTGCGAGCCGCGCTGTCCGCTTTAGACGCTGAGGCCGCCGCCTGGTCGGCGTACATTTTGGCCTGATCAACGTTCTTCTTGCAGACGTCGCAGCAGCCTGCTCCCATGGCGAGGACAAAAGCCATGAGAATTGCGAAAGCAAATACCTTCCTTACCAAAGCTTTCCTCATCATCTATCCCCCCTTTTCAAAAGAGATGGTTAAAGGTTAGTAAGATGCCCACAATTTAATATCGTGACCGCAAAATATCAAGAAAAATTATGACCTAAAGAAATTTTTTTTTACCCAATGGCCTAACATTTTTTCCAAGAAATATAATTATCAATCAATATAGATAGTTACACAACAGAGTCCCCCTGGCCATAGGGAGACATCTCCCCCCAATTTTGGCCGCTCCTCAGTTCCACCACCAAGGGGGCCTCAAGAAGCATCACCTCTTCCATGACCTGCCGCACCACCCGGGCGGTGGCCGCCAGTTCCTTTTGGGGCACCTCAAAGAGCAGTTCGTCGTGAATTTGCAAGAGCATGCGGGCGGCCAGCCCCGCTTTCCTGAAGGCCGGCTCCATCTCCAGCATGGCTTGCTTGATAATGTCGGCGGCCGAGCCCTGGAGGGGAGTATTGATGGCGGCGCGCTCCGCCTCCTGGCGCAGGATGCGGTTGCTGCTGTTGATCTGGGGGATCTGCCGCCGCCGTCCCCGGATGGTGCTTACCCAGCCATGCCGCCGAGCTTCCTCTGATATCTCGGCCAAGTATTCCTGCACTTTAAGGTGTCGGCGAAAATATCTGTTAATAAAATCCTGGGCCACCCGCTGGCCCACCCCCAGTTGCTTGGCCAACCCGAAGGCGCTCATGCCGTAGATGATGCCAAAATTGATGACCTTGGCCTGGCGCCGCATCTCCGAGGTCACCAGCTCCGGGTGGATGCCGAAGACCACGGCCGCGGTCTGCCGGTGGATGTCCACCCCTTCCTGAAAGGCCTTGAGCAAGGCCGGGTCC
This sequence comes from Thermodesulfobacteriota bacterium, assembly GCA_049322315.1. Taxonomy (GTDB): domain Bacteria; phylum Desulfobacterota; class Desulfobaccia; order Desulfobaccales; family 0-14-0-80-60-11; genus SURF-52. Next base: position 74,059 of record JBMORF010000006.1, read on the forward strand.
CCGGAAAAGTGGGCCAGCAACCTAAGTTCCATCTGGGAATAATCCCCGCTCAAGAAAACATGGCCCGGCGACGCCACAAAGGCCTGGCGGAGCTGGGACCCTAACTCCCCCCGCACCGGGATATTCTGCAAATTTGGGTCCCGGCTGGAGAGCCGGCCGGTGGCGGCCACGGACTGCGCCAAGGTGGTATGCACCCGGCCGGTCTCCGGGTCCACCAGCCGCAGGAGGGCGTCCACGTAAGTGGCCTTGAGTTTCCCCAGACTGCGGTATTCCAGGACCATGGCGGCGATGGGGTGCTCCGGGGCCAAGCTCTGGAGGACCTCGCTATCGGTGGAGTATGCGGTTTTGCCCTTGGTCTTCTTCTGGGGCTTAATCTGTAATTTTTCAAAAAGAATGCGGCTCAATTGCTGGGGGGACTGGATAAGAAAGGTCTCCCCCGCGGCCTGGTAAATCTCTTTTTCCAGGCGTTGCCTTTCCATTTCCAAATCCTGGCCGAAGCGCTGCAAAAACTCCTGGTCCAGGAGCATACCCCGGGCTTCCATGCGGGCCAGCACCATGAGCAGGGGCAATTCCAATTGGGTATAAAGCTCCCAGAGCCCCTCTTTTGCTAGATCGGCCTGAAGCAGCGGCCAGAGGCGCAGAGCCGTCTCCGCCCGCTCCCCCCCATAACGGCCGGCCAGTTCCGGGTCCAGGTCCGTAGCGGCCAGGGGCCGCCCCGCCAGTTCCCGGGGCCCCGGCAGATTGACCCCCAGGTAATGGAGAGCCACATTCTCCAGATTCTGCTCGTAGCGCACCGGGTTGAGCAAATACGAAGCCAGGAGGATATCCCCCCGGAGCCCGGCCGGCTCCGGCGCATAGCGCCCCGCGGCCAGCATCGCGGCCTTTAAATCCGCCCCCACCTTGATGATGCCGGCATCGGTCCATAAGGGCTCCAATCTCTCCCAAATATCCCGGGGCGCCAGTCCCTCAGTAAAAGGCAGGTAGGCCCCTGCCCCCTCCCCCCAGGCCAGGCCGACTCCGGCCACCGGGGCCAGGACCGGATGCTGCTCCCCCAGGACGAAAAACATGGACATCTGCCCGCTTTGGCGGATACCCGCGGCCACCCGCTCCAGCTCTTCCAGGCTGGTTACCAAAAAGAAATCGCCGGTTTGGGAAGAGTCAACTCCCAGTTCCTTATTAAACTTGCTGAACTCCAGCTCCACAAAAAGCCGGCGCAGGGCTTCCCGGTTAAGGGGTCCGGGCCGCAGGTCTTTAAGATCCACCCCCAGGGGCGCCTGGCTCTCCAGGAGGGTCAACTTCTTGCTCAAGCGGGCCTGGTCGGCGAACTCCCGAAGACGGCTTTTTAAGCTTTTTTCCTTGATTTCCTCCAGGCTCGCCAGCAGGTCTTCCAGGCTGTGATAGCGGGCAATCAACTTGAGGGCGGTTTTTTCCCCGATGCCCGGCACCCCGGGGATATTGTCGCTGGCGTCCCCGGCCAGGGCCCGCACGTCCACCAGCTGCTCCGGAGTAAGGCCGTATTTTTCTTTAATGACCCCTGGGTCGTAGCGCACGTCCTTCATGGGATCCCACATGGACACCCCTTCCTGCACCAGGGGCAGGAGGTCCTTATCCCCGGAAATAATCTCCACCCGGAACCCCTGTTCCTTGGCCTGATGGACCAGGGTGCAGATAAGGTCGTCCGCCTCGTAACCCTCCAGGACCACCGCCGGCAGGTTCAGGCCCTCGATGATCTGGTGAATGTAAGGAAGCTGCATGGCCAGCTCCTCGGGCATGGGGGGCCGGTGCGCCTTGTATTCCGCATATTCCCGGTGCCGGAAGGTAGGCCCCTTGGCGTCGAAGGCCAGGGCTAAATACTGGGGCTGCCGTTCCCTCAGGACCTTGAGGAGCATGTTGGTGACCCCGAAGGCGGCGTTGGTGGGAAAACCTTTGGAATTGGTGAGGCCCCGGATGGCGTGATAGGCCCGGTAGATGTAGGAACTGATGTCGATAAGGTCCAGGAGCGGCTTTTCTTTAGCCATAGCCAGCTTATACCGCTCCCGGACCTGCCTGTCAATGATAGATGAGTGAGCCGTGAGCGGTGAGCGGTGAGCAGTAAGCAGTAATAATCTCAACAAAACACTGTCTTTTACTGCTCACTGCTTACTGCTTACTACCCCCTCGGTTTGGCCCAGATTTCCAGAACGGCCAGTTTCAGAAAGCGCTTGGACGCGGCGGAGCGGATGAGGGCCACGGTGTCCCAGCCCCGGGCGGTGCCGCCCACGGCCACCACTTCTTCTTCTTCGGGGATGAGACCGGCGTCCACCGACTCCATGACGATTTCGCAGCAGACTTTCAAGCCCTGGCCCAGACGGCGCAGGGTGTTGGCGATGAGCAGGGTGGGTTCGCTGCCTTTGAACAGGTCCACCACGCTGGTCTCCAGGGAATGGGTGAGGATGGTGGCCTTGAGCACCTTGCCGCCGACGCGGACAATTTCTTTATAATGCTCCTCCTGGAACTCATCGATATTGGGCCCTTTGAAGCCCACGGAGTGGCCCACTACCACCAGATTAACACCGGCGGAGGATTCCAGGCGCAGGGCGGCCTGGGCGCCGCTGGCGCCGGTGGTGGAGGCCACCACCAGGTGGTTATAGCCCAGACCCACTGCCTTTTCCAGAAGTTCCAGGCAAAACTCGGTATTCTCCGGGCCGGGCTTGGGAAAATAATAGGTCTCCCGGGTAATCATGACTTTGCTCCTTTCCTGGCATAATATCTGCAAGCCATTATTGTTGATTTTTTAGAAACCTACCGATAGCATTATCATGGAAACTTAATTCCGAAAAGGCCGGACATGGATGACTTGAATCAGAAGTTTCCTTCCCAGCAACTGAACCAGGTGCGCATCGCCGGCATCTATCTCTTCGGACCGCATCGCGCCCTGGAACCCGACTTTATCAACAACCTGAGTCTGGAAACCATAAAAAAAGCGTTCCGGGCCAAGGCCCGGCGCCTGCACCCTGATCTCCAGTCCCACCAAAACCCTGATCTGGTGGAGAAAAACCGGCAATGGTTCATTAAGGTCAAAGAATCTTACGAGATTTTAAAAGACTTTGTCACCTGTCAAACTTTTGAACCGGAACCCACCATAGTCCGCTCCAAAAGGATCATCGCCGTGGGCGGGGCCAAAGGTGGGATCGGCAAAAGCACCTTTACCACCAATCTCGGGGTTTTTCTGGCGGCCCAGGGCCACCGCACGGTGATGGTGGATCTGGATTTGGGGGGGGCCAATCTCCACCTCTATTTGGGGAAGACCTTTGTCACCACCTGCATCAATGACTATTTCAATCGCTCGGTCCCCAGCCTGAGGGACCTGATAATCTCCACCAAATTCGGCCCCTGGCTCATCGGCGGCGACAGTTCCCAACTGGGCTCCGCCAATATCAGTTTTTCGGCCAAAATGAAATTGATCAAATCCCTCCGGGATCTAGACGCGGACTATGTGATCCTCGACTTGGGGAGCAACACTTCCTTTAATATTCTGGATTTTTTTCTCTCCGCGGATTCCCACGTGGTGGTAACCACCTGCGAACCGGCATCTTATCTGGAGGCCTACAATTTTATCAAAGTGGGGCTGTTGCGCCGCCTGAACCGTTTATTCGGAGAAGAAACTCCCGTCGCGGGCAAAAAGAACCTGGCCTTGCAGCAACTAATCCATGACGCCACCATGTCCGCCAACGGCGCCAAGGCCAAAAATATCCCGGCCCTGCTGGCCCGGGTGAAGGCTCAGCATCCTGATTATCTGCCTTTGCTGCAAAAGGCGCTGGAGACTTATCAACCCTTTCTGGTGGTCAATCAGGTCATCGACATCCAGGACGTGGCCCCCATAGTCAGGCGTATCCAGGAGGTCTCCCGGAAGATGCTGGCTATCCGGGTCAGGTACCTGGGCACCCTCCCCTACCTGGAAACAGTGAAGCGAAGCACCCAGGACCTGGTGCCGGAAGTGGCCCGGAATGCCCGGGGCGCCCTGGCCCAAAGAATGGCGGCCATGAGCAAGGAATTGTGAGCGGTAAGCAGTGGCCAGTGGCCAGTGGTCAGTGGTCAGTGGTCAGTGGCCAGTGGCCAGTGGCCAGTGGTCAGTGGTCAGTGGTCAGTGGCCAGTGGCCAGTGGCCAGTATAGAAATCGTACAATGTTCACAACCTTGAACCTTGAACCTCTTTTCACCCCAAATCCTCCGGCAAGAAGACCACTTCCCTTTCCAGCATCACTCCCCTACTCCGCCAGATAGTCTCCTGGATATCGCTGATCAGGGCTTTAATCTGCGTCGCGGTGGCCTCTCCCTGGTTGAGGATGAAGTTGGCGTGTTTCTTAGAAACCAGAGCCTCGCCCCGGCGCTGTCCCTTGAAACCCGCCTGGTCGATGAGCGCGCCCGCCCCCGGGCTGCCCGGCGGATTCTTGAAGACGCTGCCGCAGCTTCTGGGGTTGGCGGGCTGGCGGGCCTTCCGGGCCGCCAGCAGCCGGCCCATCTTTTCCTCAATGGCCGCGGGCGGAGCGGGCGCTTGCAAGGCGAACTCCGCTTCCACCACCAGCCAATGGGGGAAGTGGAGGAGGAGGGAGGTGCGGTAGCCCAGTTTCAGCTCTCCGGCGGTGAACTCCAAAAGCTGCAATCGGGGAGTGGCCACCCAGACCCGGTTCAACACCCCCGCCAGGTTTTGCCCCTCCGCGCCGGCATTGAGGCGCACCGCGCCCCCCACCGTGCCGGGGATACCCGCCAGGAATTCGAACCCGGAAAAGCCTAAGTTCATTGCCGCCCGGGCCAGCCGGGGCAGGGCCACCCCCGCGCCGACGCGTAAAGTCTCCCCTTGGCGCTCAATTTTTTGCAGGCTTTTCGCCAGATGCAGGGTCAGGCCCGGCAGTCCCGTATCGGCAATGAGGACGTTGGAGCCCCGCCCCAGGAAAAACAGCGGCCAGTCTCGCTCAAATGCCAGGCGCATGAGAACATAGACGTCCTCCAGGTCCCGGGGCGCGGCCAGAAACCGGGCCGGCCCGCCGATCTTCCAGGTGGTGAGGGGGGCCAGGGGTTGATTTTCGAGGATGGGTACTTTTTGCATAAAGTCAAAATAGATAAAAAATGGCCGCCATTCTCATGCGGCCATTATATCATTATGCCAGGCATGCAAGTGCACGTATTAAGCTTCTTAAGCCGCATGGGCTCCTTTCCTGGGGGCTGAGGCGCCGCGGCCTTCTTTCTGTTCAATTTTATGGGGGGTGAGGGTAACTTTATATCCCAAAACATGGAGGATGTCGGCCACGGTGCGCAGGGTGAGATTCCGCCCGCCGTTCAGCAATTGGGAGACAAAGCCCTTGGATTTCCCCAGCCGGTCGGCCAGTTCTTTCCGGGAAATATTCTCCTTTTCAAGAAGCTCACAAAGAGTTTCCGTCACCTCCATGATCAAGTCTCCCTGGGCAACCAATCTGGCAAACTCCGGGTCTTCCAGATACTCCTCCATCAATGTCTTTTCAGGTTCTCTTTTCGTATTCATGGCGGATCCTCTTCATCCGATCAATTTCCTCGGGTCTAATCCCGGCCTCTTTTTTCAGGAAACCGTGGGTAATGATTACGCGACCAACCGCTTGGAAATAACAAGGCATCCTTATTTGGAAGTTCTTGAATTCAAAGAAGTCTTCGCCTTCAATTTTCTTAAGTTGCTCCCGGTTGCTAATTTTTCCTTCATCTGCCAGCCGTTTTATGACTCGCATAATTTTTTCTCTGTCGTCTTTGGAGAGGCCACCCAGAAATTTCTTGGCCGGGCACCTGCCATTGGCAGTGACCGCAAGTTCAACCGTGTGAAATTTACCTTGGTATAATACCTCCCTTTTCGGCATGCAATGCAGTTTATATAAATATAAACCTAAGTCAAGAGAAAATCAAGTCAACTTTATGGAAATGGATACGAGGTTATGCCCTTAGCAAGAGCCCTAATCGCCTTGACAAACCTGGGCAAACAGGGTAGCTTGAGGGCCAGCAAAGGGGGGGAGGAAATGTTACAGCCGCGCCTTCGGGGAATATTGATTTATGCCCTGTTGGGCCTCTTGTGGTTTTGCTCTCCGGCCCCGGCCGACCCCCTGCCCATAGCCTACGTGGACCTGAAATATCAATTGATCCGTAAGGGGCTGCCCAAGGATTACGTCAACCGGGTCTTTGCCGACCCCCGCAACCAATTCCTGCCGGACGTGGTGCGTAAAATCGCCTATCTGCGCAAGGAAACCCGGGACATTTACGCCAAATTTCTCACGCCCCAGGTGGTGGCTAAAGGTCGCGCCTATATGCGGGAGCACCGCTGGGAATTGGACCGGGCCGCGGCCCGCTACGGGGTGGCCCCGGAAGTGATCGTGGCCATCCTCACCGTGGAGAGCGATCTGGGCCACGCCACCGGCAAATATCCGGTCTTCAATGTCTTCGCCTCCCTGGCGGTCATGGATACCCCGGAGGTGATCCGGGAGGTGGGATTGAAACCCTCCCTCAAAGGCCGGCTCCATAAAAAAGCGGCCTGGGGCCAACGGGAACTGCTGGTCTTTCTGAAATACTGCCGGGCCCGGAAACTGGACCCCTTCGCTTTTAACGGCTCCTGGGCCGGGGCCATGGGGTTTTGCCAGTTTCTGCCCACCAGCCTGAAAAATTGCGGCGCCGACGGCGACGGTGACGGCCGGGTGGACCTCTTCACCCATGCCGACGCTATCTACAGCATTGCCTGCTATCTGCACAACAGCGGTTTTAAACAGCAAAACCGCGCCACCTGGCGCCGGGCCGTCTATAGCTATAACCACTCCGAGGCCTACGTGGATACCATCCTCCGCCTGGCCAACTGGTACTGATTTCACGATAGTAAGCAGTAAGCAGTGAGCAGTAAAAAGCGACTTGATAATACTTAGTTTTTTTACTGCTTACTCCCAACAAAGGGCCATCCTGCCGTTAACTTTAGCCAAGGGACCACAATATGGCCGAAAATGTCCTGGTAGGAATCGTCATGGGCAGCGCCTCGGATTGGCCCAGCGTGGAGCCGGCCGCGGCTTTGCTCAAGGAATGGAGCATCGGCGTGGAGGTGACGGTGGGTTCCGCCCACCGGGCCCCCAAGCGCGTCCTGGCTTATGCCCGGGAAGCGGCGGAGCGGGGATTAAAGGTGATCATTGCCGCCGCGGGGGCCGCGGCCCATCTGGCCGGGGTCCTGGCCGCAGAGACCACCCTGCCGGTAATCGGCGTGCCTCTGCCCAGTTCGGACCTCAAAGGTCTGGACAGCCTGCTCGCCACCGTGCAGATGCCCGCGGGGGTGCCGGTGGCCACCATGGCCCTGGGAGTCGCGGGAGCCAAGAACGCGGCCATCTTTGCCGCCCAGATCCTGGGTTTAAGCGATCCGAGAATTCGGGAGATCCTCAGCGGCCATAAGCTGCTCCTGGAGCAGAAGGTGGTGCAGCAGGCGGAGCAAATCCCTGGGGAATACCGGCGCCAGGAGTGAGCAGAAAGCGGTGAGCAGTTTAAAAGAGTGACCCGAGATGCTTTTTTCTAATGCTCACTGATTACCAATCTTCTAGTCCCCCCCCCAAAGGCATTGAGGAAGGCTGGCTCATGATGATCACTTCCATGGTGGACCTGGCTATTGACCTGACGGCCCTCAAGCACAACTACCGGCAATTGCGGCGGTTGTGCGGCCCCGGGGTGAAATTCATGGGGGTGGTCAAAGCCGACGCTTACGGGCACGGGCTCCTTCCCGTGGCCCGGGCCTTGGCGGCTGAAGGCGCGGACTGCCTGGGGGTGGGGTCCCTGGAGGAGGGCCTCAGTCTGCGCCAGGCGGGCCTGAATTTGCCCGTGCTCCTCCTTCTGGGGATTCTCCCGGAGGAAGCCGCCCCGGCAGTGGGCACCGGCCTGGAGGTGGCCTTATTCCGGCTGGACGTGGCCCGAGCCCTGGCCGCCGCGGCCCTGGCCCAGGGGAAAAAGGCAGGGGTCCATCTGAAGGTGGATACCGGCATGGGCCGCCTGGGCTTGCTTCCCGGGGAAGTCTTGCCTTTCCTGGAGGAACTCCGGGCCTACCCCCAGTTGGAGGTCCTGGGCCTGATCTCCCACCTGGCGGTGGCGGACCAGGAAGATAAAAGTTATACCTTCAGGCAACTGGAGCAATTTACCGGGATCCTTCAGGCCGCCCGGGACCGGGGCTGGGAGCTCCCCTTAAGCCATATCGCCAACAGCGCCGCGCTCTGGGAACTACAGGAAGCCCACTTCGCCCTGGTGCGGCCGGGGATCATGCTCTACGGCTCGCCCCCGGCGGCTGGGCGGCAAGTGCCGGTGGCTTTGCAGCCGGTGATGTCTCTCACCGGCAAAGTCCTCCAGGCCAAGCGTCTGCCGCCGGGGGCCAGCATCAGCTACGGCCGCACCTTCACCACTGAGGATTGGTGCGACCTGGCGGTGCTGCCGGTGGGCTACGCCAACGGCTACAGCCGCCTCCTCTCCAACCGGGGGGAGGTGCTCATCCGGGGCCGCCGCGCCCCCATCCGGGGCCGGGTCTGTATGAACCTGACCATGGTGGAAGTCACCCACCTGGAGGGGATCAAGGCCGGGGAGCCGGTGGTGCTTTTGGGCCAGATGGGCGAAGACCGGTTGACCGGCGACGACCTGGCCGGGTGGGCCCAGACCATCAGCTATGAAATTTACTTGGCCTTGGGGAACGCCAATCCCCGGCGCTATATTGGAGCATGATAAGGAAGCTCTGAAAAAAAGTCAGAATTAAGCGTAGTATCAGGAACTTAAAAAATCCCCCCTACCCCCCTTTAGAAAAGGGGGGATAAAAGGAATAGCTTTATATCCATTATTTCAATATAGTCAGGTAATTATTACTCAGGGCATAAAATTGTTCCCACCCATCAAACGACCCTGGCCCTCTAAACTGAATTTTTCCGGCTCACAGGAATGGGAACAATTAAATGACCTCATTAATAAGTCCCCCTTTCCTAAAGGGGGATTTAGGGGGATTTTGAAGGTCTCCCCTGCAATCCACACCTTTCCGGGAATTTTTTGAGGTCTTGATTTGGAGAGGAAGCCCGATACCACAGAAGCCAGTATCTGTCTGGTCTGCGCCTGGCGGGAGAACTGCGTCAAAAAATTTTCTTTCACCGGCCAGCATTGCCTGGAATTCAGCCGGGACCTGACGCTGAAGGCGAAGCCGGTGGAGGAGGCGCCGCCGGGGAAGAAGTGACCAGTGGCCAGTTTTCAGGGCGGGCGATGCCCGCTGGAAGATGGCTGCTCCCGGTCACCTTAGAAGAAAGTCCATCGCTGTTTCTCAACCATACCTGCGGATAATAGGAGAAAACCCATGGCTGCCAAAAAAATTTTGATGATCGTGGGGGATTACGTGGAGGACTACGAAGCCATGGTCCCCTTCCAGTTGCTCACCATGGTGGGGCATACGGTGCATGCGGTCTGCCCCGGTAAGAAGGCGGGAGAGTTCGTGCGCACCGCGGTGCACGATTTCGAGGGCGACCAGACCTACAGCGAGAAACCGGGGCATAATTTTGTGGTGAACGCCGCGTTTGACGACGTCCGGGCCCAGGATTACGACGGTCTGGTCATTCCCGGGGGCCGGGCCCCGGAATACCTGCGCCTCGATGACCGGGTGGTGGCGCTGGTGGCCCACTTCGATGCAGCCAAAAAGCCCATTGCCGCCATCTGCCATGGCCTGCAATTGCTGACCGCGGCCCTGAAGCTGGAAGGCCGGCTGTGCACGGCTTATCCCGCGGTGAAGCATGAGCTGCTCCGGGCCGGCGCCCGGTGGGGCGAGATCAATGAAACCTTCTCCAATGCCCACGTGGACGATAACCTGGTCACCGCCCCGGCCTGGCCGGCCCACCCCGAGTGGATGCGCAAGTTTCTGGAGTTGCTGGGAACCCGGATTGAGCCATAAAAACCGCCGCATACCGGCGTTCCCGGGCCGTTCTCCAGCTGCCTGATCTGGGAAATTAACATGGTAATTTGTACTAAATGTCAAAGAGCGATTGAGGTCGGCGAAGACCGGGAATTCCGGCGCCAGATATTATGCGATGATTGCTACCTCGACGCTATCTGGCCTTCTGTGCGCAAGGCCTTTTATGAGAATGATCCCGGGGAATTTATGCGGAGATTGAAGGAATCGTATTCCCTGCATCCCCAACTGTTTCACTAGCAGGCAGCAAAGTATCCAGGGCGCGCCGAGCCCGCTATTAATGGCGCCCCCGGGCCGCCTGTATCTAAGTTGCAAGGACTATGCACCCTAAAAAGCAGATACGAGAAATCTTAACCCAGGCCCTGGAACAGGCCCGGAGCCGGGGAGAACTCAACTTCCAAACCCTCCCCACCTTCGAAGTGGAGGAGCCCAAGCAGGCGGACCACGGCGATCTGGCCACCAACCTGGCCCTGGTCCTGGCCAAACCGGCCAGGATGGCTCCCCGGAAGATCGCCGAGATCATCAACCAGAATCTCGCCCCACCGGAGGGCATGCTCCAGCAGGTGGAGATCGCCGGGCCGGGCTTCATCAACTTTTTCATTGAAGAAGCCTACTGGCGGCAGGTGCTCCCGGAGATTCGCCGCCTGGGCTTAGAATACGGCAACAGCGACCTGGGCCGGGGTCAAAAGGTGCAGGTGGAATTCGTCAGCGCCAACCCCACCGGGCCGCTGCACATCGGCCACGGCCGGGGCGCGGCCCTGGGGGACGCCTTGGCTAATCTCCTTACCGCCGCGGGCTATGAAGTGATCCGGGAATACTACATCAACGACGTGGGCAACCAGATCAACACCCTGGGAAAATCGCTGTATTTCCGGATTCGGGAACTCCAGGGGGAGAAGATCGAGTTCCCGGAAGACGGCTATCAGGGCGACTACCTGAAGGACCTGGCCCGGGACTATCTGGCGGCTGCTAATCCCCCGCCATCCCCTACCCCCACGGAAGAGGAATTCGTCACCCTGGGGCGCTACGCCGGGGACGTGATCTTGGCCGGGATCAAAAAAGACCTGGAGGATTTCGGAGTTTCCTTTGACCGCTGGTTCAGCGAAACCAAACTCTACGACCAGGGGGAGGTGGAAAAAAGTTTCCGGCTCCTCAAAGAAAGAGGCTTTCTTTACGAATACGAAGGCGCGCTCTGGTTCAAGTCCACGGCCTTCGGGGATGATAAGGACCGGGTAGTGCGCCGCTCCACTGGGGTCACCACTTACTTCGCCTCGGATATTGCTTACCACCTCTACAAATTCCAGCAGGATTATAACCTGGTGGTGGATATCTGGGGCGCGGACCACCACGGCTATGTGCCCCGGCTGCACGCGGCGGTGGAGGCCCTGGGCGTAGAGGGCCGGTTGCAGGTGATCCTGGTGCAGTTGGTCTCCCTGCTGCGCCGCGGCGAACCGGTGGCTATGACCACCAGGGGCGGCACTTTCGTGACCTTGCGGGAAGTCATCGACGAAGTGGGCAAAGACGCGGCCCGGTTTATCTTTCTGACCCGCAGGCCCGACTCCCACCTGGACTTCGACCTGGAAGTGGCCAAGACCCAGAGCCCGGAAAACCCGGTCTATTACGTGCAGTACGCCCACGCCCGGCTGGCCTCCGTCTTTCGCCAGGCCGAGGCCCAGAAGATACCGGTTCCGGAGCCGGACCCGGGCCTCTTTCCTTTACTGGAACTTCCTGAGGAGACCGCCCTCCTCAAGATGCTGGCCCATTACCCGGAGCTGGTGGAAGCCGCGGCCCGGAATCTGGAGCCCCACCGCCTCACTTATTTCTTGACGGAGCTGGCCTCCCAACTTCATAGTTATTATTATAAGCACAGGTTCATCTCCGAGGATGCCGCCCTAACCCGGGCCCGGCTCTGTCTGGTGCAGGCCATCCAAAGCGTGTTGGCCCACGGTCTGGGCATCCTGGGCGTGGAGGCCCCGGAGACCATGTGAGGGGGGGGTGTGAGCTGTGAGCAGTGAGCAGTAAAAAAGACTTTTTTTTGACGAATTGCTTGCTTACTGCTTGTGACATTTATTCGAGGGATGAGGACTTAGAGTGATCAGTAATCAGTGGCCAGTAGACAGTGGTTAGTGGTTAGTGGTTAGTGGTTAGTAAAAACCAGGGCAGGGTCAAATAATTCTGTTTAACTGCCCACTGCTTACTGCTCACTGCTCACCAACAACAGGGGGAGACGTGGCGACAGGCCGGGGGAAGAAGACGAAAAAGCCCCAGTGGCAGTTAAGCCTGGGGATGAAGCAAGTCATCTTTGGCGCCCTGGGGCTGACCTGGATGATGATGATTATCTTCATCCTGGGGGTGCTGGCGGGCCGGGGGGACATTTACCGCTGGCTCAGCAGCTGGGGCCTGATAACTCCGGGACCCGCCAATATCGTCCAATGGTCGCCACCCCCGGAAGCCCCGGTGGCGACGGCCTCGCCCAAACCTGTTACTCCGGGTCCCCTAGCCAAACTCCCGGCGCCGGTCCCGTCAACTTCAGCCCCGGCGCCGCCGCCGATAACCGGAGCCATGGCGCCTGCGCCTGGGCTTACGCCTACGCCTGCCAAAGCCGCCCCGCCGCGAGTCAAGAAAACCAAAAAGGGAATCTCCCACCGGGATTATAAAGCCCAGGAAGCCGAACTGCGTAAGCTCCGGCGGGAAGTGGCCAAAAAGCTGGTATTCCAAAACACCATCGGTGGCGAGACTGCAAATAGCGCCCACAAATCTCCCAAGAAGAAGGGGAAGGCCGTCAACAGCCCCAAAGAACCTGCCCGCCGGGTAAGGGTGGCCCAATTCCGCAACTTAAAATCCGCCAAGACCAGGATGGCGGAATTGCAGAAAAAAGGGGAAAAGGTCACCTTGAAAAAAGGGAAGGATAAAAAGGGTATAGTTTACGAGATTTACCGGGAGGCCCCGGTCAAACCTGTCCTGGCTAACATGGGACCTACCCAGAAGGCGAAGAAATCAGAGGGGAAGAAGCCCAAACGGCAGGCGGGAGTGCGCCAGCAATAGATCAAGAGACTTACTTGCCGGCGTCAGAGATGGTTTAATCAGTCCAGGAAAACCAGGCAACCGGCCATATGCAAAAAGACCGGGAAATTAGCTAATACCGTTTTCGCTTTTAACTGCAACAAACTTTCAATGTAACATATTGATAATCTTTATTTTTATTAACCGAAAACGGAAAACCGAAAACCGAAAACGGTCTAATACCAAGTTGCAGTCAAAAAGATACTATACGTAGGGGCGAACCTTGTGTTCGCCCCGGAGCCACGGGCTAACACACGGTTCGCCCCTACAGTTCAACGTCCTTTGAATGCGAATTGGTATAAGACACCAGCCCCCTATTCCAGGTCCATGCCGGACTCGCTCTTCTCTTCACCCCTGCTATCCATGGCTTCTTCCACCATCTGATCCACTTCCCCGGGAAAGTCCTCACCCATCTCCTGGCCCATCTTTTTCAGCATCCGGGCCACGCTCTTGGGGTCGTTCTCATCCACTCCGGACCATTGGGAGGGGTCAGCCAGGCGCTCCAGACGGGTGTCCTCGGACAGGCGCACGTGCACCCGGGAAAGAATACGCTCCAGGGATTGGCTGCCGCAACTCCGGCACACCGGCGTGAAGGGGTCGTTAAGATTCAGGATCAGGAAGCCGGAGATCCGGCGGCATTCCCGGCAGCGATACTCATAGATGGGCATGGCGGCTCCCCTTGATGCTGGTGGAAACAGGAATCCGAGCTTCTCCCCCAACAATTCATCAATTATGCACCCGAACCCGCATCTTTTCCAGGCGGGCGATCTGCCGTTTCACTTCAGAATATCTGGGGTCGGAGGCACCGAGATTTTTCAAGGCCTTGCGGAAATGAAACAGCGCTACGGGCAGGGCCTTCGTCCGCAGGCTGTGAAGGGCCAAATAATAATGGGCCAGCCCCAACTGCTTCTTCTCGCCGTAAACGGTCCCCAGGCTGTAATAGACCTCAATGAAGGTGGGGTTGAGCGTATACACCTTTTCGAACAGGGGCAAAGCCTGATCAAACTGGCGTCGCTCTTGGTAAATGCGCCCCAGGTAAAAAAGAACCACTTCATCCTGGGGGTGCCGCTGGGACAACTCGTTAAAGAGCTTGAGGGCGTCCATATAGCGGTTGTGCTGGAAATGGAAAATGGCCAAATCCCGTTTGATCAGGTCGTTTCCCGGGGCCAGGATCATGGCCTTCTTAAAGGCCGCCTTGGCTTCACGGTCATGCTCCAGATTGGCCTGGGCCAGGGCCAGGCCGTATTGGAAGACTGGGTTCTGAGGCTCCCTAAGGGCGTCTTGGGTCATGCGCCGCAAAAACTGATTCTGATTATTGCAAATAGACATCAATTTAACGTTGAAATACTGAAACTCAGGATTATCCCTTTCTGGCGGCAGCTCGTTTTGATGGATGGCAAGCTGGTGTGCCAGTACCACGAGGCGATCGTCCGTGTAAGGGTGAGTACGGAGGTAGAGAGGAATCTTGCCGCCCTCGAACCACCGCTGTTTATTCATCTTGTTGAATATACTCATCATGTCCCTGGGGTTATAGCCGGCTTTGAGCATCCATTTGAACCCCATGGCGTCCGCCTCGGCTTCAAAGTCCCGGCTGTAGGCCAGCATGGCGCTTTGCCCCCCGGCCATGGCGCCCACGAGCAAGGGCTGCATCAAGGCTCCCCCCAGGAAGATCGAGGCCATGGCGCCAATTAAGGTGGCGATGGTGGCAGCCTTAGATTTTTCCATCAATTTGGCCATGTGCCGGCAATAGATGTGGGAAATTTCATGGGCTATCACCCCGGCCAGTTCACCCTCCCGCTCGGCCATTGTAATCATGCCTGTATGCAGAAAGACATACCCACCCGGAACCGCAAAGGCATTCATCGTGGGATCTTGCACTATGAAAAACTTATATTTGAAAGGTTGCGGTCCCATTTGCGCCGCCAGTTTTTTCCCCAGGCGATTTATGTAGGAAGTGAGGAAAGGATCATGGATGAGGGGCATTTGTTGCTGCACCTCTATGAGAAATTGCTCGCCAATCTCCTTCTCTTTGTCAACGGTCAAGGACTGGAATTCATCGAAAATCGCCCACGAGCCCTTAGTTTGAGCCAAAAGCACGCTGGCGACCAAGAAAAGAATTATTGCCGGCTTCCTGAAGAAGACAAGAAGATTAATCATGGCGGGTCTGATCGCTCTCCTCCGGGGTTGCCGGCGTGGATCCGCCGGACAGAGAGGGAGGAGAATCAGGGGAGCCGGCCTCCCAAAATCTCCGGGGAGCCTCGGCCCACAAGCCTTCCAGATTGTAAAATTCCCGGTGCGGCTGGGAAAAGAGGTGGATCACCAAATCGTTGTAATCCATCAGGACCCAAAGGCCCTCCTGGAGACCTTCCACCCCCAGAGGTTTGATCCCGGCCCGGCCCAGGGCCTCTTCCAGGTGTTCCGCCAGGGCGAGCACGTGTCGCCGGGAACTACCGGAGCAGATCAGAAAATAATCCGCAAAGGAACAAAGCCCCTTCACCTCCAGGGCTACGGGCTCCAGGCCCTTGACGGCGTTAATGGTCTGCACCGCCAGCTCTAACAGGGCTTCCGAGCTTAAAGGGGTGGTGGCGCGCGCCGTGTCGGCCTCCTTTACAGATATAGCTTGTTTTTTATTATATATCTTCGCACCTTTTCCGGCAAGAGGTAACGGCTGGAACGCCTTTGCCCCACCAACATGCGGATACGGGTGGCGGAAATATCCAGTAAGGTGGTGGCCAGGAAAAAGACCTTGTTACCCCCTGGGTGCTGGAAACCTTGGGCCTCCGGCAGGGCCGAAAACTTTGGGTGGACCTCCCGGCGCAGCACCGCCTCCAGCTCGCCCCGGTCGTAACCCGGGCGGTCCAGCACCACGAAATGGCAGAGGGTGAAAAGCTCCACGTAATCCTTCCAGGTGGTGATTTCCAGGATGGCGTCCAGGCCGAGGATGAAATAGAGTTCCCATTCCTGGCCGTATTCCTGGCGGACCTGGCGCAGGGTCTCGATGGAGTAGGATTTGCCCGGGCGGCGGCCCTCGATGTCCGAGACGCTGATGCGGGGGTGCCGCCCCACGGCCAGACGGGTCATTTCCAGGCGAGTCTCAAAGGAGGGCAGCTGCCGGTCCGTCTTATGGGGCGGCAGGGCCGCGGGGATGAACCAGAGCCGGGTCAGTTCCAGGGCCTCCACCACCTCCTCCGCGGTGCGCAGATGCCCGTAATGGATGGGGTTGAAAGTCCCCCCGAAGAGGCCCAGACGTTTGGGGCGGGGCGTAGTCAAGGGCTTTTTCCGCTTCTTTTGTTTAACAACGATCTCGCGCTCATCCGGGGCTTGCGCTATCAGCTTTCAGCTATCAGCTACGATACAGAAATTTGGTAACCTGATACCGGGTCCGCCTGACTATTATTAGATGCCTCTCTCTTTGATTTATTAAGCTGAAAGCTGATCGCTGATAGCTGACCGCTTCATTAAGTTCGAACTTGCCCATTCCCGTAAACGATAAATTTCGTCGTAGTCAGCTCCTCCAACCCCATGGGTCCGAAGGCGTGGAGCTTGGAGGTGTTGATGCCGATCTCCGCGCCCAGGCCCAACTCTCCTCCGTCGTTGAAGCGGGTGGAGGCGTTCACCAGGACCACCGAGGAATCCACCTCTTTCAGGAACCGCTGGGAGCGGTCGTAATCCCGGGTGATGATGGCCTCCGTGTGGTTGGAGCTGTAGCGGGCGATGTGGCCCAGGGCCCCGTCCAGGTCCGGCACCACCTTAACCGCCAGGATCAGGTCCAGGAACTCCATGCCCCAATCGTCTTCTTTCGCCGCCACCGTCTCCGGATCGATCTCCCGGGTGCGGGGGCAGCCCCGGAGTTCCACCCCGGCTTCCCGAAAACGCTTGAACATCCGGGGAATGAACGCCGGCGCCGCGGCCTCGTGCACCAGCATGGTCTCCATGGCGTTGCAGACCCCGGGGCGCTGCACCTTGGCGTTAAAGCACACCGTTTCCGCCAGGTCCAGGTCCGCGCCCTCATCCACGAAGATATGACAGACGCCCTTGTAGTGCTTGAGCACCGGGATGCGGGAGTTCTCCGCCACAAAGCGGATCAGGCCCTCACCCCCCCGGGGGATGATGAGGTCCACCAGTTCGTCCTGTTGCAAGAGTTCCAGAGTGGCTTCCCGGGCCACGCTGGGGATGACCTGCACCGCGCCCGGGGGTACACCGGCCTCGGCCAGGGCCTCTTGCATGAGCTTCGCCAGGGCCAAATTCGAATGGAGCGCTTCTTTGCCCCCTTTGAGGATCACCGCGTTGCCGCTTTTAAAACACAAGGCCGCGGCGTCCACGGTGACGTTGGGCCGGGACTCGTAGATGAAGCCGATGACCCCCAAGGGGATACGCTGGCGGCCCACTTTCAGGCCATTGGGCCTCACCCACATGCCGGTGAGAGCGCCCACCGGGTCGGGCAGGGCCGCCACTTCCTTAAGCCCGGTGATCATGGAGGCCATGACCTTATCGGATAAAGTGAGGCGATCGATGAAGGCCGCAGGATAATCCTGCTCTTTCGCCGCGGCCACGTCTTTGCGGTTTTCCTCCTGGATGCGGTTTTTTTGTTCAGCCAAAAGCTCCGCCATCCTGATAATTACCTGATCTTTCACCCCCCGGGAGAGGGTCCCTAATTTCCGGGCCGCGATTCTGGCTTCTTGGGCCATCTGCTTGATTACTTGGGGTATATTCATTTATTGCTCCATTGCGCTGTAGCTGTAGGGGCGGGTTTTAAACCCGCCCTGGGGTTCCCCGCCCAGTTTCGGGATTGTTTTGTCTCTTACCCATTTTCTCCTTGGGTTTTGGAAAGGCAGCCAACCAGCGGTCAAAGTCGTCTTTGCCTTTGGCCAGAGGGTTTTCCCGGTCAAGGTCCCACCTTACAGGATTACTGTCAATATATTCCCGAATGCGGTCCAACGATTTTTCATTCCGGATTACATGCTCATAATAATTGCGCTGCCAGACTCTTTCTCCCTGTTTTCCACGAATTCCATTAATTTTTTTGGCCGATTGGAATTTAAAATACCCGACAATCTGCCCTAAGGTCGGTCGTAGGGGCGGGGTTTCCCCGCCCTCTGGGGTTTCCCCGCCCTCTGGGGTTTCCCCGCCCTCCCGTGTTTCGCTTGCCGCTATTCCTGTGGCATTTAAAACTGGCGAATTCTCCTCGCCAGTTATCATGATTATGCCATGCACATGATTGGGCATAATCACAAAGGCGTCCAATTCAATGGGTTCAAAATGATCTTTTAAATCCTGCCAGCAATCAGCCACTATCCTGCCATAGTTATTTAGTTGCATTTCTTCGTTAACTACCACCCCGAAGAGGCTTTTACGCGCCTGCACGCAAATAGTCACGAAATAAGCGCCACTTTGGGAATAGTCGTAATCCGGCAGGCGCAGGGGGACACGTTTGGGCAGTTTAGCGGTCATAATAATATTTTCTCGGCAAAATCTTGCCCTCGCCTGCTGGTCATTTCGTTGATTCCATTTGTAGGGTTGGACGTTCCCGAACCTTGTAGGGGCGGGGTCTCCCCGCCCGTCACAGCATGCCGGGCGTCCGGCGGGCGGGGGAACCCCGCCCCTACAATTCGCTGGCTTTGTCCAATTATTCCGATTCCTCCACAATATCTCCCACCTCCATGGCCTCCAGAATCTCCCGGGCCTGGGCCTCGTCCTCCGGGGCCACCAGGAGGCGCACCCCCCGGATGGACTGGAGCATGGGATACAGGCCCCCGGCGTCATCGGCCAGGACCAGGGTTTCAATGCCTTCGGACTCCAGCAGCCCCGCGGCGATATCCGCCTCCATGCGGCTGCTGAACTTTTCAATGACTACGGCTTCGTCGAGGTTCATCTTGTTTACCAGATTGAGGCTTTTGCAAAATTCATATCTTATCTCTGCGTTGCCTCTGGGTCTTCTGCGTCTCTTCGGTGATTAGTTTCTCGCAAAGACGCAAAGTGCGCCAATCTTGTTTTTCTTTAATTTGCGTCCTTGGCGCCTTGGCGAGAAATTAATTCACCTTGGAGAGGCAAAGAAAAGAATTTTGCCAAGGCCTCAAATTCTAAATGCCTTTTTTAATGCCGGTGATAAATCCAGACAGCTTCATTTTCTAAAGTCCGAAAAAATTTCTTTGCCTGATTCCTCTGCCATTCTGCCTCAGTGTAAACCAGAATATCCACCGGCACCGGGATTTCTAAAGTGTTAAACCGGCTGGGGCGCATTTCAAAGGGTTGATCCGCCCGCTCCACAATGATGACCAGGTCCAGGTCGCTGCCCACTCCCCAATTACCCTTGGCGTAAGAGCCGAAATAGCCGATTTGGACAAGGTCAGCCCGGCTCTTAACCAGATTTTCCACCCATTTTTTGAGGGCCTGAAGTACTTTTTGAGAATCAGGCCATTTGAGCACCGGCGAAGTCAATGATCTCACTGGCATAATTGATGGCCGCCTCGCTTTGCAGGGAGCCGTAGTGTTCAAAAGGGGCCCCCTGGGGATGGCTGTTGGGATAGCGTGCCGGGATATAAAAGTTGTCCAGTACCCGTGCCTTGTCCAGCAAATCTTGGGGTAATTGTATGACCTCAGGCAGTTCCTGGAGCAGCTTGGCGATGACGTGCCCCCAGGCCTCTTGCCCCATATGCAAATGCAGGGCCTTAACAGCTTTCTCCGCGGCTTGCTGGGCGGCGAAGCAGGCCCATTCGTGACGTCCGGCTTGCTGGGAGTCTTTCGCCTGCTCCAGGTCTCTCACCGCCTGATTATACCAATCACGGGCGCGGCTGGGCATGGGATAACCCTCCAAAGTGAAAAACCTGCGTTCCTAAGCACAGCTTGGGAACGAGCATAACGAGCAAAAGTGTTGCTCGCACAGGCTGGAAAGCCTGTGCCACCGGCTATCAGCCCTTTACCTCAGATAGATTTTTGCGTCTTTGCGTCTTTGCGTCTTTGCGTGAGGCCCCCTCATATCTCAGGAAATATCACCAAATTATCCCGGTGGATAACCTCGTCGTAGTCCTTATGGCCCAGGGATTGGGCGATTTCCTGGGATTTGCGGCCCTTGATGCGGTTGATGTCTCTGGCCGAGTAGTTGGTGAGGCCCATGGCGAAGGGTTTGCCTTCCGGGTCCACCAGGTGCACGGGCGCGCCTTTGCGGAAGCCCCCGAAGACCTCGACGATGCCGGCGGGCAGTAGGCTTTTGTGGCCGCGCACCAGGGCCTCCCGGGCCCCGGGGTCCACCAGGATGGCCCCCTGGGGGGTGACGTTGAAGGCCAGCCAGTACTGGCGGCTTTTCAGCTTCTGGGCCTGGGGCACAAAGAGGGTGCCCACGTCCTGAAATTTAAAGGCCGCCTCCAGGATGCCGGGGGTGCGGCCGTTGGCGATGAGGCTGGGGATGCCCGCGGCCGCGGCTTTTTTGACGGCCTGCATCTTGGTGACCATGCCCCCCCGGCCCAAAACCCCGGACCGGGGTCCCGGGGCTTTTTGCAGCATCGGATCGTCGGTGTTGAGCAAAGGGATAAGGCGCGCCTCCGGGTGCTGGCGGGGGTCCCGGTCATAGAGGCCGTCGATGTCGGTCAGGATCAAGAGCAGGTCGGCGTCCACCAGGTTGCAGATGAGCGCCGCCAGGTTGTCGTTGTCCCCGAATTTGAGCTCATCGGTGGCCACGGTGTCGTTTTCGTTAATGATGGGCACCACCCCCCACTCCACCAGGGAGCCCAGGGTGTTCCGGGCGTTCAAGAAACGCTTCCGGGACTCCAGGTCTTCGTGGGTCAAAAGAATCTGGGCCACCTTCAGACCGTGGGCGGCAAAGGCTTCTTCGTAGGTGTACATGAGGATGGATTGGCCCGCGGCGGCCACCGCCTGCTGCTGGGGCATGCCGCTGGGGCGCTCGGCCATTCCTAATTTACGCAGGCCCGCGGCAATGGCCCCGGAGGAAACCAGGATGAACTGGCGTTTGGCCCGCAGGGCGGCAATCTCCCCCACCAGCCGCTGGATGAGAGCCTGATTGAGGCCCTCGTCCGCAGTGAGGACGGCGCTGCCGATCTTCAGCACCACCCGCTTGGCCTTGCTAAGATATTTTTGACGTGTTTGCTTCATGATAGCAGAGTGGATTGTGGGGGGAGGGAGCAGTCGTGAGCGAATAGTTTTCCCCCCCCCCTTTTCTAAAGGGGGGTCAGGGGGGATTTTAAGCGTTGTTGAAAATCCCCCTAAATCCCCCTTTAAAAAAGGGGGACTTTAAAACCACCTCCTCGGACGCCCTCCCCAAATATCTATTATCAATTTATAAATCTTAAAATTATTATGCCTTTATCCGCAAATTAATGGTAGGAAATTTTTAGTCTGTGGCCGGCTCTTTCTCCATTTGGGGGGCTGCGGTCCATAAAGCCGCGCGCAGGTCGGGGATGCCTTCCCCCTTTTTAGCGGAAACGGTGAAAGTGCGCCAGCCCCGAGCCTCATAGGCCCGGACCACGGTATCCCGGGGAAAATCCGGGGGCAGCAGGTCCGTCTTATTGAGGACCACCAGGCGCGGCCTGAGCGTTAGCCCGAGGTCAAAGGCATCCATCTCCGCTTCCAATTCTTTTAGAGGCGCCAGGGGCTTATCCGGGTCCACCCGGCTCAGGTCGATGACCATGAGCAGCAGCCGGGTGCGCTTAATATGGCGCAAAAACCGGTGCCCCAACCCCTTGCCCAGATGGGCTCCGGGGATCAGGCCGGGAATCTCCGCCAAAATCAGAGGTTCTTCTGCCACCTCTCCGGTCAAGGCCCCCAACTGGGGACTTAGAGTGGTAAAAGGAAAGTCGCCCACCCGGGCCTTAGAGGCGGTGAGGGCTTTTAAGAGCGTGGTTTTGCCGGCATTGGGCGCGCCCACTAGCCCCACGTCCGCCAGGATCTGCAACTCCAGGCGCAGCTTCCGCTCCTCCCCTTTCTCTCCGGGTTGGGAGAAGCGGGGGGAACGCAGGCGGGACGAGACGAAGTGGGCGTTGCCCTTGCCGCCCCGGCCGCCTTTAGCCACCGGCAGGCGTTCTCCAGGCTGAAGAAGTTCGCCCAGCAATTCGCGAGTTTCGGGATGATAAACGAGGGTGCCCAGGGGCACGGGGATGACGAGGGGGGGGCCGTTCTTGCCGTGGCGGTCCCGGCTCTGGCCCCGGCCGCCTTTGTCCGCCTGAAAGATCTTGCGCCGCTTAAAGAGGCTCAGGGTGCGGGACCCGGAGCTGGCCTCCAGGATCACATCACCGCCGGCGCCGCCGGCGCCTCCGTCGGGCCGGCCCTGGGGCTTATGCCGCGACCTCAGGAAACTGACGCTGCCGGCGCCGCCCTGGCCGCCCCGGACGGTGATCTCCACCTCATCGGGAAAGGATTTCAAGCTGGGGGATAAACGCTGACCCGTTTGCGATCTTTGCCGAAGGCCTCAAAAGCCACCACCCCGTCGATCTTGGCGAAGAGGGTGAAATCCCGGCCCAAGCCCACGTTGTGCCCGGGGTGGAGGCGGGTGCCCACCTGGCGCACTAAGATAGTGCCGGCCAGGACCGACTGCCCGGCAAAGCGCTTGACGCCCCGGCGTTTGCCGGCGCTGTCCCGGCCGTTGCGGGAACTGCCGCCTGCTTTTTTATGTGCCATGGTTGAAACTCCTGTTAGGGGATGAAAGCTAAGGGCATGGCCCCCAGCCTCCCCTCAAATTACCTTATAAAATAATCTCTTGTATCTGCAGGGCCGTGAACAGTTGCCGGTGGCCCTGTTTGCGCCGATAATTTTTGCGGCGTTTCTTTTTATAAACCAAAATCTTCTTGGCCTTGCCCTGGGCCAGGATTTGGCCCGTGACACTGGCGTTCTCCACCAAAGGCTGGCCGACCATAAGTTCCTGGTCATCATTCACCAGGAGCACCTGGTCCAAAACCACCTGGTCGCCCTGCTCTCCGGGCAGGCGTTCCACCCGGAGAACGTCTCCGGGAGAGACCCGATATTGTTTACCGCCGGTCTGAATAATGGCGTACACTTTAGCCTCCCGCTAAATTACCGATAGACAGTTAAATATATCTGCTTTCTAAAACTTGTCAAGGGCTTCTCAGAATGAATGAAGATATTTTACTCTGGGCGGCATCCCCTAAGTCCGGTGATTGACAGGAATTGCGAGGCGGATTAAGATGGCTAAACTTGCGAGGTGCGGGAAAAAACATGGACTCTTTGCCCCCTAAAAAAGCTCCCCAAGGTTACGTGGTCATCCACGGTCATTTTTACCAGCCTCCCCGGGAAAATCCCTGGATCGAACAGATCGAAATGGAAACCAGCGCTCATCCTTACCACGACTGGAATTCCCGGATCAACGCCGAATGTTACACCCCCAATGGTTGCGCCCGCATCTTTGACGGCCAAAGCCGCATCCTGGACATCGTCAATAATTACGAATTAATCAGCTTTAACTTCGGCCCCACCTTGATCAGCTGGCTGAAGGCCCAGGCCCCCCGGACTTACCAGCGGATTCTGGAGGCGGACCGCCGCAGCCTGGACCGCCTGGGGTCCGGCAACGCCCTGGCCCAGTCATATAATCATACCATCTTGCCCCTGGCCACCTCCAGGGACCGGGACACCCAGATTATCTGGGGCCTCAAGGATTTCGGCCACCGTTTTCACAGAGACGCGGAGGCCATGTGGCTGCCGGAAACCGCGGTGAATCTCCCCACCCTGGCGGCGTTGGTGGAGCACGGCCTGAAATTTGTCATTCTTTCCCCCTACCAGGCCGGGCGGGTGCGGCCCCTGGCCGGAGGCCCCTGGGAGCGGGTAGAGGGCCACGCCCTGGACACCACCCAGGCTTACCGCTGTTATTTGCCGGACGCCGGGGACAAAACCGCAAAAAGAAGGTATATCGACGTCTTTTTCTATAACGGCGCGGTGGCCGCGGACCTTAGTTTTGGAGATCTGCTCCAGGACAGCAACCATTTAGCCGCCCGACTGGCCGCAGGCTTCTCTCCCTCCCGGGACCAGCCCCAACTGTTGAATGTGGCCACCGATGGGGAAAACTACGGCCACCATAAAAAATTCGGGGAACTGGCCCTGGCTCATGCCCTGACCCAGGCCCTGCCCCAGCGAGGGTTCCAGCTTGCCAATTATGCCGCCTTCCTGAAGCTGGCCCCCCCCCAGATGGAAGTGGAACTTTACCTGGGCCCCACGGGCGACGGCAGTTCCTGGAGCTGCGCCCACGGTGTGGAGCGCTGGCGGAGCGACTGCGGTTGCTCCACCGGGGGCCAACCCGCCTGGAACCAGAGATGGCGGGGGCCCCTGCGGGACTCCTTCGACTTTTTGAATGAACGGCTGGGGGCTATCTTTGAATCCCAGGGTCAGAAATACCTCCGGGACCCCTGGGCGGCCCGCAACGCCTATATCGAGGTGATTCTGGAGCGGAATCCGGAGACCATGGCCCGGTTCTTCTCCCGGGAAGGCGCCCCTAATCTTGCGCAAAGCGATTGGGTGCCGGCCTTGAAACTGTTGGAGATGCAGCGCCACGCCTTGTTGATGTACACCAGTTGCGGCTGGTTCTTTGCCGATCTGGCGGGCCTGGAGACCCTCCAGGTGCTGAAATATGCGGCCCGGGCCCTGCAATTGGGCCAGGACTTCAGCCCTGAGCCCCTGGAGGCCCCCTTCCTGGAAGGACTGGAGAAGGCCGTGAGCAACGTCCCCGCTGCGGGCACCGGCCGGGACCTTTATCTTCATCGCATCAAGCCCCTGGTGGTGGACTTCCCCCAGGTGGTGAATCAATGGGCTATAACCTGGCTTAAAGAACGGGAGCGGCAGTGCCCCACCAATATTTATCACTTCCGGGTGGATACCCTGGATGCTGCAGACAAGTCCCAGGGATCGCTCCTCCTGGGCGCCGGCCGCCTCCAACTAACCTCGGGCACAACCTTAAAAAGCCGGGTCCTTCATTTCTTCACAGTGTACATGGGCAGCTACCTCTACCGCACGCAGGTGGTAGAGGGCCAGTCAACCCAGGATTTCTACTCTATGAAACAGGAACTCTTCCGGGTGCTGGAGAAGACCCCGGAAAACCTGATCCCCTTGATGGCCCGGCTTCTGGGGGAACGCTATTACTCTTTCCACGACATGTTCCGGGAAGAGAAAAACGAAATCCTGCATGACCTGTTGCGCCATAACCAGGAGGAAGCCCTGGCCCTCATCGCCCATAATTATGAGGAAGCCAGACCCCTGTTAAAGGCCCTGGCCGCCGAAGGGCTGCCCTTGCCCCGCCTCTACCGGGCTGCCGGGGAAATCACCCTCAATCAATATCTGGTGGAGCTACTGAAAAAACTGGAGGACGCCCCTGACTCCGCTGATATCGGCGAGGAACTCCGGCAGCTGGTCCAGGAAGCTGGGGTTTTAGGATTAAAGCTGGAATCAGTCAGAGGCGCGCAGATTTTACGGGGAATTCTGGATCGCAATCTCCAGGATCTGGCCGCGGATTTCACGCTTGGCAACGCCTCTCGCTTAAAAGAATTCTTAACCCTGATGCTCCACATTCCCATTACCCTGGAGTTAATCGAAGCGCAGAACCAGTTCTTCACGCTGATGGAAAACCGCTTCCCGAAGCTGGCAGCCCGGGCGGCCACGGACACGGGGTCCCGGACTTTTACCCGGCTGCTCATCGAGCTGGCGGAAGCCCTTTATTTCAGCCCGGTGCGGTATTTGAAATTGCTGGCCTGAGTGGAGTGAGCAGTAAGCAGCTAGCAGTGAGCAGTGAGCAGTTAAAGAGCGGCCCCCTAGTATTTGTTTCTTACTGCTCACTGCTCACTAAAATAGGAGGACTTATGCCCCTGATGGCGCGATTGCAGGAAGCGGTGGAAGCGACGGTGCGCTTACAGCGGCACTTCCTGGAGGAGCAGGGCGCAGTGGTGGTGACCGCGGCCCGGATGCTGGCCGCAGTCTTGCAGGCCGGGGGCCGGATATTTATCTTTGGCAATGGCGGCAGCGCCGCGGATGCCCAGCACCTGGCCGCGGAATTCGTCAACCGTTTCCAGGTGGAGCGCCCCCCCCTGGCGGCCCTGGCCCTAACCACGGACACCTCGATTCTCACTGCGGTGGCCAATGATTACGATTTCTCCGAAGTTTTCGCCAAACAGCTCCAGGCCTGGGGACGACCGGGGGACGTGGCCTGGGGGATCAGCACCAGCGGCGGTTCCCCCAACGTGTTGCAGGGCCTGAAAAAGGCCCGGGAATTAGGCCTGAACACCTTGGCCCTCTGCGGCCGTGACGGGGGAGAGATGGCGCCCCTGGCGGATATTGCCCTGATTGTCCGCTCCCGCAATACCCCCCGGGTCCAGGAGGTGCATATCACCATCGGCCACGTGCTCTGCGATCTGGTGGATTATCAATTGTTTCCGGAAAAGTTTGGCAAATAGGCAGGCCCATGAAAAAAATTGAACCCCTGGAGCTCACCGGCATCACCACTTATAGCCTCAAGGACCGGCCCTCCAAGGTGAGTATCCGGGACTTCGGCCGCCCCTGGCAGGCCGGGGGCAGCCTCCGGGAGTTTGTGGCCCGCCTGCCTCATATTCTCGCGGGAACGACTTTGCGGGAGGTAGTCGGGGCCTGGGGCAAGGCCCGGCGGCAGGGATGCCAGGTGCTCCTGGGCATGGGGGCCCACCCCTTGAAAGTGGGGCTCAGTCCCGTCATCATCGACCTGCTGCGCTTAGGGTTGGTGACCGGGGTGGCCATGAACGGCGCCGGCATCATCCACGACGCGGAAATCGCCATGGCCGGGAAGACCTCCGAAGACGTGGATGAGGTGCTGGGTTGCGGCCGCTTCGGCATGGCCCAAGAGACCGGGAAATTTTTAAACCAGGCCATCTCTTGGGGGGCCGGGCAAAATTTGGGGTTGGGGGCAGCCGTGGGCCGCCGCCTGCTGGAGTCGGATTTTCCTTATAAAAATTTGAGCCTCCTGGCCGCGGGCGCCGAACTGGAGGTGCCCCTAACCGTACACGTGGCCGTGGGCACGGATATCATCCACCTGCATCCCTCGGTGGACCCGGAGGCCCTGGGGGCCGCGACCCACCTGGATTTTCGCCTTTTCTCCGCTTTGGTCAGCCGCCTGGCCGGGGGGATGTATCTCAATCTGGGCTCGGCGGTGATCATGCCCGAGGTTTTTTTAAAGGCCGTCACCCTGGCCCGAAACCTGGGCCACAAAGTGGAGCCCCTGACCACGGTGAATCTGGATTTCGTCCAGCATTACCGGCCCTTGACCAACGTGGTGCGGCGGCCTACCGCCGGGGTGGGGCAAGGCTACGCCCTGACCGGCCACCATGAACTGCTCTTTCCTTTACTCGCCGCCCTGGTGGTGGAGGAACTGGAGGAGAGTCATGCCCACTGAGATCGTCATCATCGCCGGTGACCAGCGTCTGGAAGGCTTTCTAAGCGACACCCCCGGGGCCCAGGCCCTGGCCGCGGCCCTGCCCATTACCGGCGCGGCTCAACTCTGGGGGGAGGAAATCTATTTTTCCGTGCCCCAGGTGGTGGCGGACCTGGACGACACCGCCACCCCGGTGGTGCAGGTGGGCGACCTGGGCTATTGGCCCCCGGGCAGGGCCTTCTGCATCTTCTTCGGCCTGACGCCCGCCAGCGTGCCCGGAGAGATCCGCCCGGCCAGCGCCGTAAACCTGGTGGGCCGCGTCCACGGCGACCCCTGCTGCCTCAAGCTGGTCCCCGAGGGCGCCACCGTGCACATCGAGAAAAAATAGTGTATAATTATTAAGATAAAAGTGGGGAGGGGTGGCCGGTTTTCTGGCCTTCCCTACTTTAAAATAAAGACAGAGGTTTTTTCCATGCCGATATTTGAGTTTCATTGTCAAGATTGCCACCAAAATTTCGAGAAGCTGGTCTTTGGCAACGACCCCGAGGTAGAGTGCCCCCATTGCGGCCAGAAAAATGTGGAAAAGCTGATGAGCGCCTGTTCCGCCAAGGTGGGCTATAAATTCACCGCCGCGTCCAATCCCAAGGGCGGGTCCTGCACCGGCTGCTCCGCCACGTCTTGCAGTACTTGTCATTAATGGTGTGACCCGATTTCGAAAAGTTCCTCGCCGTAACCCAGGCTCTCCGGCCTGCGCAAATTACCAGGGCGGGCGAGACGCCCGCCCTACGTGCTTTTCATGATTTATGGGGGAGACAAAGGCGCTTAAGCGACAGTCATGAACGGAAAACGGAAAACGGAAAACAGAAAACCGTCTCCCCTCCGCATCGGCACCCGGGGGAGCAAGCTGGCCCTGGCCCAGGCCAACTGGGTCAAGGCCCGGTTGGAGGAATATCATCCAGGGTTAGCTGTGGAATTGGTGATCATCAAGACCACCGGGGACAGGTTGAAGGACGTGCCCCTGGCCCAGGTGGGGGGCAAGGGCCTGTTCATCAAAGAGATTGAAGAGGCCCTCTTCGCCGGGCAGGTGGACCTGGCGGTGCACAGTTTGAAGGATATGCCCGCAGAGGTCCCGGCCGGATTGATGATCGCCGCGGTGCCCCCCCGGGAGGATTGCCGGGACGCGTTCATCTCCAACCACCACGCCAACCTGACCGCCATTCCTGCGGGGGGCCGGGTGGGCACCGGCAGCCTCCGGCGCCGGGTGCAATTACTGAACTTACGGCCCGATCTGGAGGTTGTCCCCATGCGGGGCAACGTGGACACCAGGTTGCGGAAGTTGGCGGAGGAGGGTCTGGACGCCATCATCCTGGCGGCCGCGGGGTTGGCCCGGCTGGGGCTCTCCCACCTCAGCCGGGATTTTCTCTCCCCCCGAGAGATGCTGCCAGCCATCAGCCAAGGGGCCCTGGGGCTGGAAGTGCGGAGCGGGGATGGCCGGACCCGGGAGCTCATCGCCTTGCTGGATGACCCCGTAACCCACCTGGCGGTGGAGGCGGAAAGGGGTTTTCTCGCCCGCTTGGAAGGAGGCTGTGTGGTGCCGGTGGCGGGTCTGGCCCGGGTGGAGGACGGCTCCCTTACCTTTGAGGCCCTGATCGGTGATCTGGACGGCCGCCGGATTATTCGGGAGAAGATAACCGGCTCGGCGGCGGCGGCCGAATCCCTGGGCCGCACCCTGGCGGAGCGCCTGCTGGACCAGGGGGGACGGGAAATCCTGGCCCAGATCTACGGGCGTCCCATTTAGTATCGTTTTTCGTTTTTTGGTTTTTCGTTTTTGGGTAAATGACTTAGTTGTTCCAGATCAGTTGGAGATAAATAACGTTAATCTTTTAAGTGGATTTAAGCCCCTGGCTGGAGAAAGACCGCCCCCTGTCCAATCCGCACCAAACCCTGCAGTATTCTTCCTTTCTTGACTTTCTGCCGATAAAGAATTATAGTAGGCGCAAGGAGAAGTGGGGAGCAAAAAGATGCAAGGACGCAGGGGGATAACCTGGTTGGTCCTGATAATGGGACTGGCCCTAAGTATCTGCCTCCCAGGCCAGACAACGGCCAGCAACGCGGGGTGGTGGCGCCTGGCCAAGGTGTCTCCCCCGAGCGTGGTCCCGGCGGCCTCGTCTTCCTTGGATGCCCAGACCCTGGGCGAAAAACCGGTCCTCCCCACTTCTAACAAGCTGCGAATCACGACCAATCCCCAGGAACTGACAAACCAGGAGGATAGCAGCGCCTCGGTGAAATTTCCCTATAACCTGGAACTTAACGTATCCTTCCTTTATAACCAGAATAATCCCGCCCTGACTCCCGGGCGGCCCGGCGGTTCTCTGCCTCTCTTCAATTACTCCATGGATTATCGTCTCCTCCCCAATTTAAAGGTGGGATTGAGCGGTTATCTCTATTACCCCGACCAGGGCTTATCCATGAACCGGCCCTTCGGCGAGCGGGTGATGGGCCTGGGGCCGGGACTTAAATACGACCTGGGCAGTTGGAGTTTTGTGGTGAAAAGCCAGGTGGAAACCGGCCATTGGGACCGAGGCGAGGATTTACAAAACTGGCTCCGGGTGTGGTATGTCTTTTGATGCGGTTTTCGGTTTTCGGTTAAGTCAACATAATACAAACACCCTCCTGACATCCTGCAAATTGCGTTATTCTTCCCCCTTGATCCCCGGTCGTTTTCTGCGCCGGAAGCAGCGTTTCCTGGCCGAAGTGGCACTGGCTGATGGCGAGCGGGTTTGGGCCCACGTGCCCAATACCGGGGCCCTCCGGGGCTGCTCGGCGCCGGGCCAGGAGGTCTTGCTGACCCAGGACGGCCGCCCGGGACGCAAGACTGAGTATACCTGGCGCTTCGTCAAGGGGCCCCAAGGGTGGATCTGTCTCGACACCCTGGCCCCCAACCGGCTGGTGGCCGAGGCCCTGGCCGGGCCAGGTCTTCCGGGGATCATCAAGCCCTTGCACGTGCGGCCGGAAGTGACTTTGCCCCAAGGGGGCCGCCTGGATTTTGCCCTGGATTTAGGGGGAAAAACTGCTTTCGTGGAAGTAAAAAGCGTTACCTGGGTGGAAGACGGAGTGGCCCTTTTCCCGGATGGGGTCACCTCCCGGGGCCGCCGTCATTTACAGGACCTGGCGGACCTGGTGGGCCAGGGCCACCAGGCCTGGCAGGTCTTCGTGGTGCAGCGGGAAGATGCCCGTCTCTTTCGGGCTGCGGCTCATTTAGACCCGGATTACGCCCGGGAACTGGGACGGGCCGCGAAAAACGGGGTAAATATTTTGGTTATCCAAGAAAAAGTGGCGCCCCCGGAAATTAATCTTGCTTCCACCCTCCCCTATGATTTAACATAATTTTCCGGTAAGCCACGCCACCAAGATTTGCTTCTAGGCACCGCATCCCCTTTGAGTAAAATGATGAATGCCGTTGCGTTAAACAATAATATTCGGATATTCACCGGCAATGCCAATCCGGAGTTGGCCAAAAAGATTGGCGACGAACTCTCCATGCCCCTGGGGGAAGCCCTGGTCACCACCTTCAGCGACGGCGAGATCCGGGTGGAGATCGGTGAGAACGTCCGGGGCCGGGACGTCTTTCTGATTCAGCCCACCTGCCCCCCGGCCAATCACAACCTGATGGAACTGCTGATCATGATCGACGCGGTGAAAAGGGCCTCCGCCCGGCGCATCACCGCGGTCATCCCCTACTTCGGCTACGCCCGTCAGGACCGGAAGGTGGCCCCCCGGGTACCCATCAGCGCCAAACTGGTGGCGGATCTGATTTCCACCGCCGGCGCCCACCGGGTCCTCACCATGGACCTGCACGTGGGCCAGATCCAGGGCTTTTTCAACATTCCGGTGGACAACCTCTACGGCTCCCCCATCATGATCCCCTATATCAAGGAAAACTTCGAGGACGACCTGGCCATCGTCTCCCCGGACGCCGGCGGGGTGCCCCGGGCCCGGGCCTATGCCAAGCGCCTGGCCGCCTCCCTGGGGCTCATCGACAAACGCCGGGACGCGCCGGGGAAGGCCAAGGCCCTAAACCTCATCGGCGAGGTTTTGGGCAAGGAAGTGGTCATCATGGATGACATCATCGACACCGGCGGCACCCTGTCCCAGGCCGCGGGAGTGATCATGAGCCGGGGCGCGCTCAGCGTCAACGCCTGCTGCACCCACGCGGTGCTCTCCGGCCCGGCGGTGGACCGGGTCACGGAAGCGCCCCTCAAGAGCCTGGTGGTCACCGACACCATTCCTTTAAGCGACCGGGCCAAGGAGTGCCCCAAGATCGTGCAACTCTCCGTGGCCAACCTTTTTGCCCGGGCCATCCTCAGCATTCACCGGGAAGACTCCATCAGTTCGCTGTTTGAGATTCATTTTTAAGATTCAGGAAAGGTTCTGTTTGGGCGGAAGGACCGGAACCGTAGGGGCGAACCTTGTGTTCGCCCAGCCTACGTTGGGGGCGAACACAGGGTTCGCCCCTACATCTTCATTCTTTTTTAATATCAATCCATTATAAGCGGTAACACCCCGCCCTCCCGCTTCTGCTCCCAGGCCCTTTTTATCACCCGAGCCGTGAATTCGGGCAGATCGAATTGCTCTAATTCCGTCAGGGGCACAAATCGGGCCCCGGTGATATCTGAAGCGGGACGCGCTTCCCCGTCCACATAGTCACAGAGAAAATCCACCAACACGTAGTGGTAGGTAACGCCGTCCCCGGTATCCCGGTAAATTCTCTCCAAAACCGCGGTAATCCCCAAAATCTTCACGGTAATCCCCACCTCCTCCGCCAACTCCCGCTGGATAGCCGCCTCCAGGGTCTCCCCCAACTCCACCAGACCCCCGGGCAGACTCCAAACCCCCAAGGCCGGCTCCTGGCCCCGGAGCACCAGGAGAACCTCTTCGCCCCGGAAGACCACGGCGCCTACGCCCACGAGGGGTTGGTCGGGATAATGGCGTTTCATGGGAGTGAGCAGTAAGCAGTGAGCAGTTCTGAGTTCTGAGTTCCGAGTTCCGAGTTAAAAGCATCAATCCTTATTTACATATACCCTGGCCCCCGGCCCCTGCTCACTGCTCACTGACATCATATCTCGACCCTTAGTGACCGTTTCACGCGTATCGCCGCCTCCCCCCCCACGGGGCAGACGTGTTCGCAGTGGCCGCAGCCGATGCAGCGGTCCGGATGGACCACCGGCAGTTTTACCTTCACCTTTTCTCCCTGGCGGTTGGGGACTTCCTGATCGATATAGGTAATGGCCTTGGGGGAGACGGGGCAGTGTTCTTCGCATACCAGGCAGTCAGCGCCTTCGGTATAGGGGATGCAGCGGCTGTGGTTGATGAACGCGGTTCCCAGGACCTGGGTCTGCTTTTCTTTCAGGGGCAGGTGAGGGATGGCCCCGGTGGGGCAGACCTGGCCGCAGAGGTTGCAGGAATAGGCGCAATACCCCATACGGGGGATCAATCTGGGGGTATACAGTCCTTCCAGGCCGGCTTCCCAGAGGACGGGTTGCAGGCCGTTGGTGAGGCAGACCTTCAGACATTCCCCGCAGCGGATGCAGCGGCTTAAGAAAGCGGCTTCCTCCTGGGCCCCGGGAGGCCGGAGCAGGTGTTCCTCGGGGCGGCGGGCCAGGGAACCCAGGCGCAGCAGGGGTACCGCCACCACGCCTGCGGCCAGGGAGGTGATAACCTGGCGCCGTCCCAGGTCCAGGGGCGCCCGGGGGGCCTTGGAGCGCCAGGTGAAGACCACCCGGTCTTCTTTCTGGCACTGGTCCAGGCACCGGAGGCAGAGCTGGCATTCGGAGTTCAGGTGCCGTGCCGGTTTCCCGGGTGCGAAGGCTGCCATTTTGCAGATCTGGGTGCAGTCGCCGCAGTCGGGGCACAGCGCAGTGGGTCGCCGCCTGAGGAGAGAAAACCGGGCCACCAGGCCGTAAAGAGCTCCCAGGGGACACAAGGCCCGGCACCAGAAGCGCCGGTCCACCCGTTCCGCGGCCACCACCAGGGCAAAAATGACCAGGGTGAGAAAAGGCAGCAGATACACCAAAGGCTTGAAGGGCAGGATGGTGGCCTTCAAGGCCTGGTAAACCGGCTCGCTGAGATAGGTGAAGGGCGCGCCCAGGCGGTACATGGTGAGGCCCGCCTTTTCCACGCCATAGCCGAACGCGGGAAAGAAAACAATGGCCAGAGAACGGTAGAGCAAAGAGAGGGGGTCGAAGAGACCCACCAGGTTCAGGGAAAAGGGCGCGGCGGCCAGGAGAGCGATAAGCAGATAGTATTTGCCCCGGCGCCAGCGGGCCGCGACCCCGGAGTCTTCCCGGGGCCTAAAGAGCAACCGGCGGCAGCCGTCCAGGGCGGTGCCCAGGGGGCAGACCCAGCCGCAGAAAAAGCGGCCCAAAATCAAGGTCAGTCCCACGAAGACCAGGGACCACATGAGCCCGGCCACCCAGGGGCTGAAGTTGAGCAGATGGGCCGCCAGGATCAAGGGATCGAAGCGAAAGAAGAGGTCCACCGGCCAATACAAGACCTCCCGGCCCACGTATTCGGCCTTGAGAAAGAGAAAGACAAAAAGGGCGAAAAAGAAGAGCTGGGAAATCCGCCGCAGATTAAGCCAGCGTCGGTGATGGATAGAAAGCGTTTTTGGTTCCATATGTTTGTTGTATCAAGTTATGTCCCGGCACAGGCTGGAAAGCCTGCCACCAACAAATTTTCATGATTTATGGGTGAGCCGCAGGCCCATGTTCGACTACTTTAAAAAAATCAAAGTCCAAGGTTCAAAGTCAGTGTAAGGTGCACACCTTTAATCAACTTTGAACCTTGAACTTTTTTTAACCGCCCAGGACTTTAATTTTTTGCAGGTCCATCTCCCCCCGGCCCAAGGCATGGGCCTTGGTGATATAGCCGATG
Source organism: Thermodesulfobacteriota bacterium (assembly GCA_049322315.1). GTDB lineage: Bacteria > Desulfobacterota > Desulfobaccia > Desulfobaccales > 0-14-0-80-60-11 > SURF-52. Next base: position 108,341 of record JBMORF010000006.1, read on the forward strand.
TCCCCGGGTTTAAGCTCGAAGAGCGTAGTGCCATACGCGTCCAGGGCCACGGGATCGGGGCCGGCGAATACCAGGTTTTTCACCCGCACGTCTTCCTGCCGCCCCCCGGAAGGACCGTTGGCCACCAGGATGCGGGTGGCGTCCAGGACATGCAGGTCCGGGCGGAGGATCAGGTTCATGTCGGCGATGTTCTGGTGCAAGCCCACGTGAATCCGGCCCCGCCAGCCGCCGATGGCCCCCATCATATTCTTTAGACACATGGTGAGACGGGATTCAGAGTGCTGTTTGGCGATGGGGATGTTGATGAAACGGTCAGCCTCTAGAATTTCCTTATAGAAATACCATTTTTTCAGGGCCTTGGCCCCTTCCACCTTCATCTCCACAAAGCCCCGGGGGTCCACAAATTCCACCACCGCCCGGGGGTCCTTGAGGCTGAGCACCGCGTCTTGAATACCGCTGTTTTTATAGGCCTTGCGGGCGTCATGGCAGGTATGGTCCAAAACTTTAACTTTCTTGGCCCCCGCTTCCAGGCAGAGTGCCACCACCTGGCGCACCACGTCCGGATGGGCGTTGGCCGCCAGCTCCGGGGCCCGGTCCCAGGCCATGTTGGGTTTGACCACCACCATTTCCCCGGGATGGACGAATTTTTTCATCCCGCCCAGGGCCTGGATGGCCTCGCCGGTGATCTGGGCGTAATTGGTTCCCTGGGCCTTGGCCAAAACGGGCTGGGGCTTCTCCTTGGGCGACATGGCCCAGAGTTCCTGGGGCATGACCATCCATCTGCCCGCCCCCGCCACCGCGCTGAAAGCAGCTAACTGTTTGAGAAACTCCCGCCGCTCCATGATTTCCTCCAGTCGGCTAAACCGATGCTTGGTCTTCCCTGTTATTTTGTCCATGGAGGCTTGGGTTTGCAAGTTTTTCTTGACAACCGACCGCCGGACTATTATTGACTAGCAAGTCAATGAAATGACTAATAAGTCAATGAAAAACATGCCTTCCACCAAAAAAGAAGTAGTCGCCGCTTTCCGAACCCAGGAGATTTTGCGGGCGGCCCGGGGTTTGCTGGAACAGGGGGGAGTGGACGGGCTCACCATGGAGGGCATCGCCGCGGCTGCGGGGGTTGCCAAAGGCACCCTTTACCTGTATTTCCAGAGCAAAGAGGAGCTGATTCAAGAGCTGTTGTCCCAGGTGGCTGAAAATATCGTGGCGGCCCTGGAGTCCCTCATTGATACGCCCCACCCACCGGAGGAAAAACTGCGGCAAGTGGTGGGCTGGCTTCTGGATCACCTGGAACGGGAACGGGTCCTTTTTCCGGTTTTTATGCACGAATTGTGGCGGGAGCGCTCCGAAGCACCTGGCCGGGAACGCCGTTTTCAGGAACTGGATGAAAGGATTAACTCCCGGCTCACGGACCTGTTCGCCGAAGGCATCGCCCAGGGGCGGTTTATTCCGGCCAATCCCCGCCTTCTTTCTTTTTTATTGCGAGGGCTGGTTAGGGCCGTGGGCCATTATCGGATGGCCCAGGTGGGAGAAGAGTCTATCACAGAGGCCGCGCCGGTTCTGCTGGCTTTACTTTTCTCGGGGCTGGCTCCCAAATCTCCAGTGGCATTAGAGGTGGACACCCTATGAAGTTGCCAAGTCCCCGATCCTGGATACTTCTCGGCCTGCTGGCCTGGGTCCTGGCGGCCGGCCCCGCCGGCGCCGGGGAGACGCCGCCCACCTTGACCCTCCGGGAAGCCCTGCGTCTGGCCTGGAAGGCCAACCCCACCATGAAGATCAGCCGCCTCCAGTCCCTCATCGCCGGGGAGGAAGTGGTGCGGGCCCGGTCCGGCTTCCTGCCCACTTTCAAGTCCCAGGTGAGCCAGACCATTTATGATAATGAAACCCAGGCGAAAATTCCGGCTGGCGCTTTACCGATTGCGGGCACAGGAGCAGGCGGAGGATACATTACTTTTCCCTCCACCAACCGCAACTTCTGGAGCAGCAAGGTCTACGTGGATCAAACCATCTTCGATTTCTGGGGCACCCCGTCCCGGTACCAGGTCGCGGTCCTGGGAAAATCGGCCAGCCTTCTGGACACCGCCAAGACCCGGGATGACCTCTTCCTCAATGTTTCCAAGGGCTATTTCACCACCTTGCGGGCCCAGAAAATGGAGATAGTGGCCCGGCAGGAGGTGGTGGATCTCAAAGCCCACCTGAAGATCGCCCGGGACCAGTACGAATTCGGGGTAGTCACTTTCAATGACGTCCTCCAGGCCGAAGTCTCCCTGGCGGACGCCGAGCAGCGCCTCATCGTGGCCAAGACCGACACCATCAACATCCGCTCGGCCCTCAACAAGGTCCTGGCCCTGCCGGTGTCAGCCCCCACGGCGCTCAAAGACGAAAAACTGGAAACCCGGCCCTGGGGCCTGGAGGAAGCCACCAACAAGGCCCTGAACCAGCGCAGCGATCTTAAGGCCTCCGCCACGCGCATCTCCCAGCAGGAAAAAGTGGTGACCCAGACCAAGTCCCAATTTTATCCCCGGTTTTACACCCAGGTGGGACTGAATTATCAGCAGAACGAGTTCCTGTTGCATGACACCCAATGGTTCGGCATCTTCGGCATGCAGTGGACCTTATTCTCCGGGTTGGACACCAAGGCCCAGGTGGCTCAGGCCAAATTGAAGGTGCGTCAGCTCCGGGAGCAACGCAAGGACCTGGACGATCAGGTGCGTCTGGATGTGCAAAATGCCTATCTGAAGGTCAAAGAAACTGCGGATCGCATCCGGGTGACGGAAAAGGCCGTGGCCCAAGCGGAAGAAAACCTGCGACTCAACGAGGAACGCTACAAGGAACAGGTGGGCACCGCCACCAACGTCATCGACGCCGAGACCCTGCTCACCCGCACCCGGGTCAATTACTGGACCGCGATCTACGACCATCAGATGGCCAAGGCCGACCTGCTCTGGGCCATGGGAGCCATTAACGCACTCCTCCCCCAGGAGAAGCCCCGCAATGCTCCATAAAACCTCAGTCAGAATTAGTCTGGCGCTGCTGTTGCTTCTGATGGTGGGGGCCGGCCTGGGTTATTGGTATTATATCCATCTCTTCGTCAGCACCGATGACGCCTATGTGAGCGGCCACGTGGGGGTGGTCTCCCCCCGGGTGCCGGGACGGGTGACGGCAGTGCCGGTGGATAACAACCAACAGGTCACTCCCGGCCAGGCGCTCCTCACCCTGGACCCCACGGATTACCAGGTGGCGGTGGATCAGGCCGCGGCCAACCTGGCCCGCCTGCGCCAGGACCTGGCCCAACACTATGTCAAAGTCTCCACGGCCCGGGCCAAGGTGGCCCAGGCGGAAGCCAATTTCCACCATGCCGTGATCGACCGGAAACGTTACACCGGTCTCTATCAACGCCGCACCGTGCCCAAACAGACTTTTGACAAGGTGAACACCACCTTCCAGGTGACCAAGGCGGAGGTGGACCAGGCCCGGCAGGAGCTCCGGGAAGCCCAGGCCGCCATCGGCGGTTCCACCAGCATCCCCTTAGAGGAGCAACCGGCCATCCGGGAAGCCCAGGCCAAACTGGAGCAGGCCCGCCTCAATTTAGGGTACACCCGGGTCAAGGCGGAAATCGAGGGATATGTCACCCGGCGGCAGGTAACCGTGGGCAACTGGGTCCAGCCGGGACAGCCCTTAATGATGATAGTCCCCCTGAAAACGTCGAAATTGTGGATCCAGGCCAACTACAAGGAAACCCAGCTGACCCACGTTTACGTGGGCCAGCCCGCCACGGTCGAGTTGGACATCTACCCCGGGGTGGAATTTAAAGGTACGGTGGATTCCATTATGGCCGGCACCGGCTCGGCTTTTTCTCTTTTGCCGCCGGAGAACGCCACCGGCAACTGGGTGAAGGTGGTGCAGCGCATTCCCGTGAAAATCATTCTCCATCCGCCTTTTCCCGCCAACCGGCCCCTGCGCCTGGGTTTGTCCTGCGAGGCCACCATCGATACCCGAAAGCGCACCGGTCCCCGGTTGTTGCCGGCGGGAGAGAAGTGAAAGAGAAAGGGGGGGGAAATTATACTGAGCGACTTAATTAACCGCGGTTGACATTCTCTGCGGCCTCTGCGCCTCTGCGAGAAACCTTTTTATCTCGCAGAGACGCAGAGAGCGCAGAGATTAATAATGCGCAATTATTTATGTCGCTATAAATAGTAATCTGTAATCAGCTTTTTTCTCTGATTTATTCTCTGAACAACGATTACTGATCACTGATTACTATCTCCCCCCCTGCCCGGCAAAATATCCTGACCATGAATGATCCCACGGCCAACAGTCCTGTTGCAGTGAACAAGTGGCTCATCACCATTGCGGTGATGGCCGGCACCTTCATGGAAATCGTGGACACCACGGTGGTCAACGTGGCCCTGCCCCATATCGCCGGCTCCCTGGCCTCCTCCGAGGACGAGACCACCTGGATCCTGACGGCCTATCTGGTATCCAACGCGGTCATCCTGCCCATCACCGGCTGGCTCTCGGCCCTCTTCGGCCGCAAGCGCTTTTTGATGCTCTGCCTGGTCCTGTTCACCATCAGTTCCATGTTGTGCGGCGCGGCCACCAATTTAGGGATGCTCATCGTCTTCCGGATCATCCAGGGGGTCGGCGGCGGCGCGCTCCAGCCCATTTCCCAGGCCATTTTGCTGGAAACCTTCCCGGTGCAGGAACGGGGCATGGCCATGGCCATCTGGGGCATCGGGGTAATCATCGCCCCCATCATCGGCCCGGTGATGGGCGGCTGGGTCACCGATAACCTCACCTGGCGCTGGGCTTTTTACATCAATCTGCCCATCGGCCTCATCTCTTTGCTGCTCACCTTTTTATTCATTTTCGACCCGGATTACCTCAAGAAGCAGCGGGCCGGCAGCATCGATTACTGGGGGCTAGGACTGCTGGTGGTGGGGCTGGGAGCCTTGCAGGTGGTCCTGGACAAAGGGGAGCGGGAAGACTGGCTTTCTTCCGGTTTTATTCTCCGCCTGTCCATCATTGCCGTGGTGGCCCTGGGTATCCTGATCTACCATGAGCTGAAGACCCGGCACCCGGTGGTGGACCTGCGCCTCTTCAAGGAGCGCAACTACGCCTCCGGAGTGACCATCATGTTCTTCTTCGGGTTTGTCCTCTACGGCAGCATCATGCTCCTGCCCCTGTTTCTCCAGACCCTCATGGGCTATGACGCCACCTTGGCGGGCTGGGCCCTGGCCTTCGGGGGGATCAGCTCGATTATGATCATGCCGGTGGTGGGACGCTTGACCATGGTGATAGATAGCCGCAAAATCGTGTTTGTGGGCTTGATCCTCAATGCCTATGCGGTTTATCTCATGAGCCAGTACAACACCAACATCGATTTTTTCCACGCCTGGTTTCCCCGGTTCGTCCAGGGATTTGGCCTGGCGTCCACCTTCGTGTCCCTCACCACCCTTACCATGTGCCGCATCTCCCAGGAGAAGATGGGCAACGCCACCGGCATGTTCAACCTGATGCGCAATTTAGGGGGCTCTTTCGGCATCGCCGCGGCCACCACCTTGCTGTCCCGGCGCAGCCAGTTCCATCAAAGCCGCCTGGTGGAGCATCTCACCCCCTTTTCCCTGCCTTTCACCGAGTGGCAGCACCGCTTGTCCCAGATCATGCCGGATTTGGGGAGCAACTGGCAGTGGTGGAGCGCCCCCCAGGCCCTGGGCGGGCTGTACAACGAAGTTTTGCGCCAGGCGAAGATGCTGGCGTTCTGCGACGACTACTGGTTCTTCACCATCGTCTTCCTCTGCCTGCTGCCCCTGGTGTTCCTGATGCGGCGTCTTCCCGGGCAGGGACAAGTAAAAGGTGTGGAAGCCCTTCACTGATCGCCCCCCTTCTGTTATCATTGGATGGTTTTACCCTCAAACTCAAGTGGAAGGATGATTTTGCGCCGCCTCAACCTGATTCTCCTGTCCATCGCGCTGGTTTTTATCTATTGGCTGCTGGAAAAAGTCGGCTGGCACACCATCGGCGACTACCTCCTTCGGGTGGGCTGGTATTGGCCCCTGCTGCTGCTGCCTTACGGAGTGGTCAACCTGCTGGAGGCCATCTCCTGGAAATATCTTTTGGTGAGCCAAGACAAGATCCCTTCCTTGAATTGTCTCTTTTGGCTGCGCCTGGGAGGGGAGTCCCTGAACCAACTCACTCCCACCGCCAGCCTGGGGGGCGAACCCTTTAAGGCCGCGGCCCTCCAGAAACGGGGCATTCCCTGGGATGAAGCCACGGCCTCGGTGGTGATTCATAAAGGTATCCTGGTCCTGAGCCTAACCCTGTATATCTTCGTGGGGCTGGCCCTGGCCCCTTTTCTGCTGCCCGGAGCTTCCAAGCATCTGGTAGCCTTGAGCCTGGCGGCGCTGGGGCTGGCCACGGCCGGAGGGATCTTCGTCTTTGCGCAACGCCGGTCCCCTTGCGGCTTCGGCTTCCGTTTCCTTACCAAACTGGGGGTCTGCCCCCCGGCCTTGAAAGAAAAGGAAGAGTCCTTCAACAATCTGGACAACCGCCTGGCCGGGTTTTACCGGGAGCATCCCCGGCGCTGCGCGCTGGCCTTTACTCTATTTTTTTTCAGTTGGCTGCTGCACGGGGTGGAGGTCTATCTGATGTTCTGGCTGCTGGGCCATCCCATCGGCTGGGACCTGGCCATCTGCCTGGACGCCCTGGCCATGCTCTTCACCGCCCTGGGATTCTTTATCCCCGCAGCCATGGGGGTCCAGGAGGGGGGGAATATCCTCCTGGCCTTGGGGTTTGACCTGGGGATGGTCCTGGGGGTGGCTTTCAGCATCTTAAGAAGGCTCCGGGAAGCCTTCTGGCTGAGCCTGGGGCTCCTGGCGGTGGCCAAGGAGAAGTAGGGGCGAACCTTGTGTTCGCCCTTAAATGACGGGCATCACCGGGCAAACACCAGGTCGCTACCCCAAGATGCGAAACGCGGTCTGTTTCAGGCGGCGGATCTCTTCCTCGGCCCGGTGCAGGTTTTTCTGGTGGATGGCGTCCCGGATTTTGCGGACGATCTCATCTAAGGACAAGGGTTTGAAGACGTAATCCGCCTGTTCCAGGTAGGTCACATGGGTAGTCTGACTGCGGTGTTGCAGCATGAAGATGAAACGCATGGAAGGGTCGCGATGGCGGCAGCTTTCCAGGAAGCGTTGTTGCTCCGCCAGCTTGAAGTCGGTGATCAAAAGATCGAAGGCGGATTCCTCCAAAGCCTGCAAAGCCTCGGCCACGGAGGACACCAGGGTATATTCCTGGTACCCGCAAAGACGCATGACGGAAGAAAGGAAGTTGCGGCACCAGTCTTCCGGATCCACCACCAGTATCCGCACCCGACGATTACCAAGCATCTCCCTCATCCCGGAGCCTCCTTGCAGCACGTGTAATCTTTAATTTACTAAATAAACGGCGCCTTTGGCAAGAGGCAGTTTTCTTCCCGCCCTTCCCCGGGACTTCCGGGTCACTGGGGTGCAGTACATAGCGCCGGGGGTCAGGGGACGATGACTTCTTCCCCGGGATTGATGGGGCAAAGAACGATGCCGTCTTTGACCTTGGGGTAGAAGTAAGTGGATTTCCGGGGCATGATCAGGCCCGCGGAGGCCACCTGCTGCACCTGATCCACCCGGGTGGGGTTAAGTAAAAAGGCCAGGTTGGCCTCCCCCCGTTTCAGAATGCTGATCACCTCAGGGATCTTGCTGGTGAACTTGCAGGTCTGCTGATCATCCAGGGCCTTGGCGTCCAGGCCCAAAATTTTTTCGAAAATCAGATAGTTCAGCACCGCCACGTCCAGTTGGGCCAGGGCCGGATGCATCTCCCGGGCCAGGAGCTTTTGGCGCACCCCTGGCCGCAACAGCAAGCGCCAGGCCTTAAGCCCGAATCCCAGGAGAATGAAGGTGGTCTCTTGCGCCGCGGTGGCGGCCAGGTTCTCCTGGAGTAACTCCACCCCGGGACCGTCCCCGCCGCCGGAGTAAGGCAACGGGGTCACTGCGAAATATTCTGCCAGCCGCCTAAACAACGGGCCCTCTTCCACCTGCTTCACCTTGGGGCCCGCCAGCAGACGGTGGGCCATGAGGATGACCAACTCCGGATCAAAAATATTGGCAAGATACATCAAGACGTAGTTAAAAGGCGCGTTGGCCCCGGCCTGGGGGTAGCGCTCTTTCATCAATTTCTGGTAATTCAGCGCGGTTTCATAGCGGTGGTGCCCGTCGGCGATGAACAGGGGCATCTTTTCGAAAGCGCCGTGCACCGCGACCAGGCAAGCGGGGTCGGTTACCCGGTAGGCCCGTTGATAGTAACCCTCCGAATCCTCAAAAGCCAGCATGGGCGCCGGGGGCAGGCTTTGGCGTAACCTGCCCAACACCAGGTTCTCAGGATCGGGGAAAATGGCAAAGATGGGAGAAAAGTGGGCCTGAGTGGCCTTGAGCAATTCCAGGCGATCCTTCTTCGGCGCCGAAAAGGTCTGCTCGTGGGGCCGAATCACGCCGCTGCTGAAAGGCTCCAGCCGCACCAGGGCCACCAGGCCCGTCCGGGTGAATTTTCGCCCCTGGACGACAAACTCCGTTTCCCCATAATAATATGCCGGTTCCGGGTCCCTGACCAGCACTCCTTCCTGCTGCCACTGCCGAAAGGTGGCGGCCGCCCGGGTGTAGCGGTTCTGGAGCAGATCGTCTCCCGGCTGGGGCTGGGGCAGAATCAGGCGCACCATATTGTAGGGATTAAGGGCCGCAAAGGCTTCCCGTTCTTCGGGACGGATCACATCATAAGGCGGGGTGACCACCTCTTCCGGATGCGGAATTTTGGCGGGATTATAATGCAACGCCCGGAACGGGGCGACTTGAGCCACTGCTTGCTCCTCCTGGCTTGAGATCAACGGGTTAAATTTAACATTGATGGGGCAGAGGTCCAAGGATAAAAAAACTTGCCGCCGCGGAGACCTCATGCTCCGGAGCCCTGAAAAAAATCTTGACCCTGGTAAACTCAACAGTTATATAAATTTGAATAAGCTTTTTGAATAATCTTACTTGGCAAAGGTGGGTTATGCGGATAACCCCTGCCCCCCGGGGGGGAGGGGTTAAACAGGTTTCGGGGTAAAAAAAAGTGGGGCAGCGTTCCCTTCCTCGTGCTCTCCGAAACGGCCGGGGCCCAATACCTTGTACCCTGGATGCAGTTAAATTCAGGGCCGCGTCGGCCAGCGACGTATGCAGTTGATTCTGCCGGATGTGCCCGGTGATGCCTAAACCTGGTGCGAGGAGGACGTGAACTTGAAAAACCCAGCTGTTGGTTTCGGCTTGCATCTCACCCTGGACGGTTATGGATGCAATCAGGAACGATTGGCTAATCTGGATATCATTTATGAATTCCTGGAGCACTGCCCGGATGTAATTCACATGACCAAAATTATGCCCCCTTACGTGTTTAAATATCACGGCAAGGTGCCGGAGGATTGGGGGCTATCCGGGTTCGTGCTCATCGCTGAAAGCCATATCAGCATCCATACCTTCCCGGACCGAGAGTATCTCAGTCTGGATATCTTCTCCTGCAAAGACTTTGATTACCAGCAGGCGATAACCTACGTCACTGAACTTTTTGGTATCACCCGCTATGAGCACAATCTCCTGGACCGGGGTTTGGAATTTCCTAGAGAACCCCGGGCGGTGGAACATTTCATGCGGCAGGAACGGAATCAGATGCGAGGCTGAGCATGGATGAGGCCGAGAGTTCTTCTTCCGGCTTCCTTAGGCGGCTCCGACAGCGTTTCACTCGCAGGAACATTACGCAACCGGAAGATCTCGAACGCGAAATCCAAAACATCATCGATGTCGGTGAAGAACGGGGCCTGATCACCCGCCGGGAAGGCGAACTCATCGAGAGTATCATCGAATTCAAGGATACTCTCGTCCGGGAAATTATGGTGCCCCGCCTGGAAATCGTGGGGGTGGAGCGCCATACCCCCCGGGACCAGATAATCAGCCTCGTCCTGGATAAGGGCCACTCCCGCTTACCCGTCTTTGAAGGCGACATCGATCACATCAAAGGCATCCTCCTGGCCAAGGACCTCCTGGAGTTCTGGCAGACTCCCGAAGAGACCTGGGACCTGGGCCGGGTGTGGCGCTCCGCCTACTTCATCCCGGAAAGCAAAAAAATCAGCGACCTCCTCCGGGACCTGGTGGAGCGCAAAACCCAGATCGCCATTGTCATCGACGAATACGGCGGCACCGCCGGCATCATCACCTTAGAAGACATCCTGGAGGAGATCGTCGGGGAAATCTATGACGAATACGACCGCATGGAACCCCGCCTGGTCCCCGAAGATGACGGTGCGGTGCTGGTGGACGCCCGGCTGGACGTGGAAGAGTTGATGGAGCATTTTGATCTCCCCCGGCCGGAAGGAAAATTCGAATCCGTGGGGGGGTTGCTCATTCACCTCCTGGGCCGGGTGCCCCAGATCAATGACCGGGTAGTCGTGGAAAACCTGGAACTCCTGGTGGTAGCCGCCGACGAACGCCGGGCCAAACAGGTGCGGGCCCGGGTCCTGCCGCCGACGGCGGAAAACGATTAAATATTCACCACCAAGGCACGAAGACACAAAGAGGCACAAAGACATTCCTTTTTAGTTTTGGTGGCGAGCAGTCAAAACTAAAAATTATTGCTCTGTGTTCCTTTGTGTCTTTGTGTCTTTGTGTCTTGGTGGTAAATTATTATAATTTTTATGCGCATTGATTTCCGACATGTTCTGGCCGCCATCCTCTCCGGACTCCTGCTGGCCGCGGCCTTTCCCAAGTGGGACCATAATTACCTCCTGGCCGTGGCCCTGGTGCCCCTTTTCTGGGCCATCCGGGGGAAGTCCCGGCAGGCCGCGTTCTGGCTGGGGCTGATCTCGGGTTTGGCCTTTTACTCCGGGCTCCTTTACTGGATCATCTACGTCACCTATGTCTTCGGCGGCCTGCCGTTGCCCCTGTCCATCGGCGTCATGTTGTTGCTGGCCGGCTATTTGAGTCTTTATCGCGCCTTCTGGGCCTTGGGCGTCAACTGGGGCGAGTCCCGGGGGATCAGCCTCTTCTGGTGGGCCCCGGTCCTCTGGGTGGCCCTGGAATACGGCCAGACCTATATCATCAGCGGCTTTCCCTGGGAACTCCTGGGCACCGGCCTCTACCGCTTCCCGGTCTTTCTGCAGGTAGCCGACCTCACCGGGGTCTACGGCCTCTCCTTTTTGCTGGTCCTGGTCAATGCCGGGGTTTTTCTCCTCTTGAGCCCGGGACCAATCCGAAAGTCCCGGCGGCTGGCCTATCTGCCGCTCCTGGTCCTGATTCTGGCCGCCTGGCTGGGTTACGGCTACTATCGTTTAGGGGTCCTGGAAAAAGCAATCGCGGCCAGCCCCCAATTCAAAGTGGCGGTGGTCCAGGGCAACATCAAGCAAGGGGATAAATGGAAGAAGGAAATGGTCAAGTTCACCCTGGACCGTTACAAAGAGTTGACCGCCCGGGTTAACGGGTCGAAATTGATCGTCTGGCCGGAGAGCGCCGCGCCCTTCTTTTTCCTGCGCACCCCGGATTTTACCACCCAGATCCAGGAGATCGCCCGGGCCAGCGGCGGTTATCTCCTTTTCGGCGCCCCCGCCATGGACCTCACCGCCCAGGGTGAAAAGTATTTCAACCGGGCCTATCTCCTGGCCCCTGACGGCAACGTGGTGGGGTATTACGACAAGGCCCACCTGGTGCCTTACGGTGAGTATGTGCCCCTGAAGCGCTTTTTTCCCTTCCTCGGCAAGATGGTGCTCATGGTGGGAGACTTCACCGAAGGCAAGGTGGGGGGAGTGGTGACCCTGCCGGAAGGGGACGTAGGACCGCTGATCTGCTTCGAGTCCATCTTCCCCGATCTTTCCCGGGCCCAGGTGAAAAACGGGGCGCGACTGTTGGTGAATATGACCAATGACGCCTGGTACGGCACCACCAGCGCCCCCTACCAGTCCCTGGCCATGGCCGTGCTGAGGAGCGTGGAAAACCACGTGTGCCTGGCCCGGGCCGCCAACACCGGTATCAGCGCCTTCATCAACGCCGACGGCCGCATCCTCTGGCAATCCGACCTCTTCGTCCCCGGGTCCCAGGCCCTGAAACTCCCCTGGATTGCCGGCGGCAGCCCCTACACCCAATACGGGGACGTCTTTGCCTGGACCTGTGTTATCCTGGCGGGCCTGGGCCTGATCTCCAGCGGCCGTTGGCGCTAAAATGGCCGGATTAGGCTAAAGCGAATTCTGGCGATAATCCTCGCTCTAACTTCTTTTGAACCTTGTTGGCGGCCTCCTTTTTGGTAATGATTCCGTCCTTATTAAAGTCGAGCCCGGCGTTTTGGATATATCGTTTTGGATGGTCAGGGTCATCCTTCTTGAATAGTACATAATCAAGAGGTTTACCCACGGCTGCCGGCCAGAGTATCGCCATATATACGTCTTCAAGTGATTTCAGCTTGCCTTTGCTGTGTTTGAAATACTCTTCAACATAATCCAATTGCTCTTCTGCGGTCATCTCTGCCAAGTCCTCGGTGGTGGTTCCCAAGGCTTGGGCGGTGCTTGGCATGAATTGGATGAGACCCGTAGCGCCGCTCCCGGCCGCATTCTTAATGGAAGGGCTGAAAGTTTCACCGGATTCAAAGGCGATGCAGGCCATGAGATAATTGGGGTCGGTCCCGAGAGAATCGGCTATCTCCTGTATTCTTTCACAAAACTCCTCCGATACCTTTTTGCCCCAAGCTAACATATGTCCTCCCTATGTCTAGGTCTCCTGCGGCGCTGTGGGTGCGGCGATGAGTTCCAGTACCCAGTCTTTAGTGACTTTGGTGCCGGGACAAGTCTTATCGGTTTTGGGGTCATCGCGATGGAACAGAATGGTCTCCTCATCGGCCTCGAGGTCGAGCCAGTTGAGCAGGGAGCGCGCGGCCGCAGCAGCAGTCTGCCAACATTCGAGCCCCCGGCCATTTTTCGGGTCTTCAGACTCGTAGTTGCCAAGAACCTCAATACCAATCGCCATCTTGTTAAAACTTTTAGCATGAATTCCTTTTTTGCGTAAATCGCACATGCCAAAAATCTGGTCCTCGTCAATGAAGAGATGCGGTCCCGCACTCCACCCTATTTTTATGTAATAGTCCCGTATATTCTCGATGTGTGTGACCGTGAACCCGTTGGGACGATCCGCCAATGACGGAATGCCGGTATGGTGCAGAGTAATGGCTACACACCATTCCGGCTGGTCAATGGTAGAGAGATATTGAGTAAAAGAATCCTTTGTCCAAACACGGCCAACGTTTTCAAATCCCATGACTTTAATCTCCTTTTTAAAGGTAAATGAAGCGATGCTCACCGTCTTTTATTGCAGGCGCAAGTCTATCGTTGCCTTTTATGACTCAGCCTAATTCCAAGTCTCCGGCACAATCCTCATAAAGTCGCAGTAAGAGTACTAAAGAGTAACCGGATACAGAAGACAACCATTACCCCCATCTCCGCTGCGGCCCGATGTCACAGTGGGTAAAACCTGAATACCTGCCGATTCCGCCATTGGCGAACTCCGGGATATTCGCCTCTACGTAATCCGCCACGTCACCAGGAGTCATATCTCGCACAGATATATCAGCCGCCTTGCCCAACAGATGCTGGCTGCCCCCGGCGCCACCCACCGCGGTGTTATGGGCCGGACAACGGCAGGCCGAGAGGACGTGGATCGGTTTATCCACCATGTCCCGAAGTTTTTGCAGAGCCTCAACCACTTGCAGGTCGATGCTGTCAAACCCGCAGCCACACCTGCAGGCAAACTCCAACCGGCTAAAATTCTTAGTCAAGTCACCCATGATGCTTCTCCTTTTTTTGACGTTTCCGTTCTCCGGACCAGCGCCCGTTTACCCTGTATCGGCTTGGGGGGGGGCGCTTGGCCCGCAAGGGTCAGGGGCTGGCCCGGGGCGGATGGATCCGGAGCAGTTTTGCGAAAAACCAGATCCAGAACCAGGGTATGGCGGGCGCCGTCGGGGGAATTCCAGGAGATGCACCTGGAAAGGAGAGAGAAGGTGGTAATAAAGATCAACCACCGGGCTGCCTCTGCGGCGAATCGGGGAACCGCACGAATCAGAGCGGGTTGCAGCATGCTCCTCTCCTCAGAGGCAGGTGAGGGGGGTTTTTGAAATTTACTGGTCCATCATAGGAAAATCTATAGCAAATATTTATTTAAATTAAAAGATATATTTACTCGATCTCCAAGGCCAAAAAAACAAATGTCGCTGATGTCAGAAATGTAAAACAATTAAGCTTTATCTGGATCGTTTATTTTGCCTCCAACCAGGCTTCTCATACCGAGTTGCAGTCAAAAAGATACTATACGTAGGGGCGAACCTTGTGTTCGCCCCGGAGCCACGGGCGAACACAAGGTTCGCCCCTACAGTTCAACGTCCTTTGAATGCGAATTGGTATCAGCGTGGGAAAGGCCAGTGGCAGAAGAACTTTGGGAACCTTTAGCAATATTGCTGAAAAGGCTTAAATAAATCGCTTATAATAAAGCATGCCTGAAACCTGCAAATGCGGCCATGTGGCCCTCATCGGCTTGCCTAATGTAGGGAAGTCCACGCTTCTCAATAAGTTGGTGGGGGAGAAGCTGGCCATCACCTCGCCTAAGCCCCAGACCACCCGCCACCGGCTCTTAGGTATCGTCAACCGGCCCGGGGTGCAATTGTTGTATCTGGATACTCCGGGGGTCCTGGAGGCCAAAGGGCCCTTGAACCAGAGCCTGGTGGACGCGGCCTTAAGCGCCCTGGCCGCCGCGGACGTAGTGGTCTGGCTGGCGGAGCACCGGCCCCCGGACCCTGAAGACCGGGTCTTACTGCCACATCTGCAGAAGCTGTCCCAACCCCTGGTGGTGGCTATCAACAAGATCGACCTGATCTCCAAACCCAGGCTTCTGCCCCTGATGGAGGCCTACCACCAACTTTTTCCCGACAGTCCGGTGGTGCCGGTGAGCGCCTTGTTGGGGGACGGCCTGCCGGAGTTGGAGGGGGAAATCATTAAATTGTTGCCCACGGCCCCGCCCATTTACTCGGAAGACCTGGTCACGGAACAAACAGAGCGTTTCCTGGTCACGGAGCTGATCCGGGAGCGCCTGCTGCACCACCTGGGAGAAGAGATGCCTTATGCGGTGGCGGTTTTCATCGAAGAATTCGATGAAAGCCGGCGGCCGGATCTGGTCTCCATCCGGGCGGTGATTTTCGTGGAGCGGCCGTCCCAGAAGGGCATTGTCATCGGTAAGAAGGGGCATCTGTTGAAGACCGTGGGCCAGGAGGCCCGCCTCGAGATGGAAGATCTCCTGGGCTGCCGGGTCTTTTTGGAACTCTGGGTCAAAGTCTGGAAAAACTGGCGCAAAGACCCCCGGGCTCTGCGGCTGCTGGGCTATCAGACCTGATAAAGCCCGATAAAGCCTCATTGACAATTAGTCCGGAGATGCCAATAATAGATGTGTGAGGCATAGCCGATGACCCGCGGGTTGGCGCAAATTCTCTCCGGGATTTTCCTTCTCCTTTTTCTCTTTCCCAGGTATGCCCTGGCCCAGGGCTGGCTCGAATGGGGCACCCAGGGCTCCTATGTGCACCAGATGGCCCACCTCCTTTTCTTCGCGGCCATGGTCTTTTTCATTTTCGCCATGCGCCACGAAAAGCTCCAACGGTATCGCGGGTTCACCTATGTGATGTGGGGTTGTGCCATTCTGGCCTTCTGGAATCTGGACGCGGTGGTGGGCCATTCTCTGGAATGGGGCTTGGTCAACCCGGTGATCATGGGACGCGGCCTTTCCCAGCGCCTGCTCATGGAGGATACGGAAACCTGGTTTTATTACCTCACCCAGATTGATCATTTTGTCTTGCTAATTCCTGCTTTCTACCTCTATTACCGGGGACTCACGGTTTTGGCCCAGGAGTCCCAATCCGAATCCCAATGACCACTCTGCCCCTGTTCCCCATTTGGTTCTTCCAAGTTTTGGGCTCCCTGTCGGTTCTGGTCTTTTCTCTTCTTTCCCTCAGAGTGACCCGGCGCCTGACGGCCCAGGACCCGGAAAACGCCCTGTGGTTGTTCCTGGACTGGCTCACCATGGGCTTTGTCATTTTCTCCATCTCCCACGGCGTTTCCCACTTCCTGCAGGAGCTTATTAATATTTTTGGCCCCAGCCAGGGCCTTTGGCGTCTCCGGAGAGCTTTCGGAGGGGTAGACAGCATCATCTATGTGATCATCGCCGCCACCACCCTCTTTTTCCATCGCATCCAGCGCCTCTATCGACGCATGGAAGCGGATCATCATCATCTGGAAGAAACCAGCCATGAAATCCTGGCCCTCAACCGGGAAATGGAAGCCCTGGTGATGGAGCGCACCATGTCGGAGATGGCCCTGGGGATGGCCCACGGCATCCGCAATCCGCTGCACGTTATTGGCGGCTTCAGCCATCGCCTCCTCAGGAAGACCGACCCGGATGATCCCACCCGGGCCTGGCTGTCCACCATTGCCGAGGAAGCCCGGCGTATCGAGCAGATGGTGACCCGCTTCGAATCTTTGGCCCAAAGGAAGGAGTCCTTTTTCAACCAGGAGGATCTTAACGATATCGTCAGCAATACCTTGCAGTTGCTGCGGCCGGAGATTAACGCCAAAAATATTGCCCTGGTTACCCATCTTCACCCCGAGTCCCTGATAGGGCGCCTCAACGGCCATCTGCTGAAAGTGGCCCTCTCCCACCTGATCCGCAACGCGGTGGAAGCCACCCGGCCCCGGGGCAAGATCATCGTCAGCACCACGGTGGAAAAGGACTATGCGGTGCTAACCATTCAGGATTCGGGCCGAGGGATGCCTCCGGAGGTGGTGGACAAGGTCTTTGTGCCCTTTTACACCACCAAGATCGGCGGCACCGGCTTGGGTATGGTCTTTGTCAGGCAGATTGTGGATGAACACCGGGGGGTCATCACCCTGGACAGCAAGGTGGGCCGAGGGACCACCGTGACTATCCGGCTGCCCCACCGTTTTGTGGATAAGGCGGAGTTGGAGGAAGAACCCCAAACTCCGCCCTCGCCTGCGGCCCCGGCGGAGTCCGGGGGTGGACCGGTCTAGACTTTCTCAAATTCCCCGTTTCTCGGTCCGGGCCACCAGCCAATAAATCGCGCCCAGGATCAAGATGCCGGCCAGGTACAGGAGTTCCACCTGGAGGGGTTCATGGGCCAGGGAGGCCACCAGCACTTTGCGGATGAAGGCCACCAGGGCCACCCCCACAAAGAGGGACAACTGAAAGTGCCCGCCCTGTAGCCGTTCCACCTCCGCCTCCAGCAATTCGATCATCAACCAGAGGATCAGCAGTGACCCCAGGGCCGAAACCAGACCTTTCTCCGGGCTGCCCCTGAAGATCAGGCTGATGTCCAGGGCCAGCACCACCACCACGCCCACCGACAGGCCGATGAGCCCCAGGAGCAGCAGCATGTTGAGGCCGAAGGTGAAGCGATTGGCAAAGCGGATCAAGGCGTTGTCCAAGCGGTAGGAGAGAAAAACCCGGCGCATCTCCTCTTCGTGATAGGTCCGGGCAATGATATCCAGGTTGAGGTCCAGGATCTTCTCCAGGGCCCGCAGAACCGGCCCCCGGTTCCCCTCCTCCACTTCGGCGTTGATAATCTGCTCGAGCTGCAGGCGCAGGAAATTCATCCCCACATAAACAAAGTGAGCCGACAGGCCGATGCGCACGTGGGCATGGCCGATGCGTTGCAGGCGCTGGTAGTAGCGGTCATCGAAGGGCCCCTGGAAGAGACCCAGCAGCCAGGTGCGGTGCGCCGCCATCAGCCTGGGCATGCGGTTGGTGTCCTGGAGAAACTTGGCCGCGTCCGGTATTTGCTGGAAGAGCAGGTAGAAATCGCTTACCAGACGGTCGGCATGGGGTTCCACCACCGGCACCAGGCTCCCCAGGGTTGCCATTTCCGTTTCCGTAAACCGGTAGTTGTCCTTAATTTCCTGAAAAGCGCGCATGTTCGCGTCCCGGCGATAAAAAGTTCAGGGTTGGATGGGGCAAGGCTTAAAGGGTGGGTTTACTCCCCCTCTTTACGATCCCTGCCCCCCGCCAGCCACTACTCCTGCTTCCAGGCGATGGCGTCAATTTCGATGGCCGCGCCCTTGGGCAGGGCCCCGGCCTGGATGGTGGTGCGGGCCGGGGGATGTTCCGGGAAAAATTCGCCGTAGGTCCGGTTCATTTCCATAAAATTCGCCATATCGGTGAGATAGACGGTGGTCTTCACCACGTCCTTGAGGGTCAGGCCGGCCGCGGCCAGGACAGCCTTGATATTCTGGATGACCTGCACGGTTTGCACCACAATGTCCCCTTCCACCATCTTGCCGCTGGCGTCCATGGGAATCTGTCCGGAGAGGAAGACCAAAGGGCCGGCGGCCAGGGCTTGGGAGTAGGGTCCGACCACCGGGGGGGCTTGATCCGTGGTAATCACTATCTTTTTCATAAAAGTTTCTTCCTTGTGCTTTGAAGTGGCGAGTTCATCTCCCGGAAATAGGACCCGGGTGTGGATATTTGCAAGAAAATCCTTGAAGATTGGGCCGGGGTTTGCTAATGGTAACCAAAAACGCCCGGAGGATGGTAATGGGGCTGTGGATGAAGTGCCCGAAGTGCCAAACGCATAATCCCCTTTTTTTAAAGGCCTGCGCCAATTGTGGATGTCCCCTGGAGAATTTATCTCCGAAAGAGCGGGTCTACGTGCTGGAACCCGCAGGCGCAGCCGCACCGGAACCTTCTCGCCTGCTCACGGCCACACCGACTCCGGAGTCGCCAATGCCGGCCAAGACACCGGAAGCCCAGAACGCTCCCGCTAAGGCAAAGGCCAAGGCCCCCAGAAAGCCCCGGAAGAAGAAGAGTTAAGCCCTGGCGGCAGCAGTTTGTTCCATAACTCCCAAAAGCAATTGCACCAGTTGCGGCTCGGCCCGGGCCACGGTGGCCACTATCTCTTCCAAAGAGGTGGGGGCCATGGCGTCCGGGAGATTAAGATTGCTGAGCACGGAGATCCCCAGAACTTGCAGGCCGGCGTGTACCGCACAGATGGCCTCGGGCACAGTGGACATTCCCACCGCGTCCGCGCCGATCAGCCGGAGAAAACGGGTTTCTGCCGGGGTTTCCAGGTGGGGGCCTTTGACCGCCACGTACACCCCTTGCCGTAAGACCAGCCCCTGCCGCAGGGCCGTTTCCTCCGCCACCTGCATCAAGTAGCGGTCATAAACCTGGCTGAGATCGGGAAATCGAGGCCCCCAGGCGTCGATATTCTCCCCCGTGAGGGGGCTGTCCCCCAGGAAGTTGATGTGGTCCCGGATGAGCATCAATTCTCCGGCCTGAAAGAGGGGATTGAGCCCCCCCGCGGCGTTGGTGAGAACCAGTCTGCTGAGGCCCAGGGCGGCCATTACCCGCACCGGGAAGGTCACCTGGCGCAGGGAGTAGCCTTCATAGGCATGCAGCCGCCCCTGGAAGAGCAGCGCCCGGGCGCCGGCGAGGCGGCCCCAGCTCAGGTAACCCCGGTGGCTCGGGCTGGTAGCCCGGGGATAGTGGGGCAGTTCCTCATAGGGGAGACCGCCTTCCTCTTCCATCTGCCCGCTCAAAAGCCCCATGCCGGTTCCCAGGATGATGCCCCATGCCGGAGGCGTTTGCCAATTCCGGCCCAGAAAGGCGGCGCATTCCTCCACCTGGTCAAAGTATTGCCGCGCGCTCGTCATTTTCCTTCTCCCAAAATAATACTTCAAGATATGCCGGTTTCCGGCATTCGTCAATGCCTGAGGCACGGAGTATCGCCCTATTTCCGGTTTATTCCCTTGACAGAAAGAGAACCTGGCCTTAAAAATAAGGACACCAAAAGCTGGAGAGCCGGGCTGATGGCCAGACCTAAAAAGTGCCGGTGGGTGAAGATGGAACCGGGGGTGACTTTTTTCAAACCCCAGGGGATTCCCCTCCGGTCCGTGGAGCACACCGTGATCACCATTGATGAAATGGAGGCCATGCGGTTGTCCGACTTTTTGGGCCTGAACCAGGAAGAGGTGGCCAGGCAGATGCAGGTTTCCCGGCCCACGGTGACTCGCATGCTGGCCCGGGCCCATAAAGCGGTGGCCGATGCCCTGGCCCACGGCAAGGCCATTCGCATTGAGGGGGGAGATTATCGCCTGGTGAGCCAGTTTCTGGAGTGCCGTTTCTGTGGCCACCGGGAGGCCGTTTCTCCACAGGGGGAAGAGGACCAGCAAACCTGCTCCAAATGCCAGAAACCAGACTTCTGCCAACTCACAGAAGAAGACTAGAGCCACAGTTAATTCCGGAGCAGCTCGAAGGCCCTCAGACCGAGGGGATAAAAGGAGATGGATGGCATAACCTATAAAGAATCGGGGGTTGATATTGAGAAAGCCGAAGCCTTCGTCGATAAGATTAAACCCCTGGTC
Organism: Thermodesulfobacteriota bacterium; assembly: GCA_049322315.1. Taxonomy (GTDB): domain Bacteria; phylum Desulfobacterota; class Desulfobaccia; order Desulfobaccales; family 0-14-0-80-60-11; genus SURF-52. The sequence continues at coordinate 128,844 of JBMORF010000006.1, forward strand.
AAGTCCACTTTCCGCACCGGGGTTTTAGGGGAGATCGGCGGCTACGGCGGCCTCTTTCATCTGAGCCTGCAGCAATATCAAGACCCGGTGCTGGTTTCCGCCACCGACGGCGTGGGCACCAAGATCATCGTGGCCGTACTCATGGACCGCCACCACACCATCGGCATCGATCTGGTAGCCATGTGCGTCAACGACATCATCACCCATGGGGCCACTCCCTTATTCTTCCTGGATTATCTGGCCATGGGCCAGCTTGCCTCGCAAACCGCAGTGCAAATCCTGGAAGGCATCACCAACGGCTGTCTGCAAGCCCGTTGTTCCCTGATCGGCGGCGAAACCGCAGAGATGCCGGGTCTCTACAAACCCGGGGATTACGATCTGGCCGGTTTCGTGGTGGGGGTGGTGGACCGGAGCCAGATTATCGATGGCTCGGATATCGCCGTGGGCCACCGCCTCATCGGCATCGCTTCCAACGGCCTGCATGCCAATGGCTTCTCCCTGGTGCGCAAGGTCTTGTTCGAGGTGCACGGCTACCAGGTGATGGATGAAATCCCGGAACTGGGGGGGACCCTGGGAGATGAACTCCTCAAACCCACCCGGATCTACGTGGAGACGGTGCTCAATCTCCTCCGGGATTTTCCCTTAAGCGGCATCTGCCATATCACCGGTGGCGGCCTGACCAACAATCTGCCCCGCATTCTGCCGCGGGCCTGTCAGGCGGTGATCCAGCGCCAATCCTGGACGGTGCCTCCCATTTTCAATTTTATCCAAGAGAAGGGCAACATCCCGGAAGAGGAAATGCTCCGGACTTTTAACAACGGCATCGGTATGGTGATGGTGGTGGCCAACAACCTGGTGGCGGATGTCCTGCTGCGCCTCCAGGGCCTCCAGGAAGAAGCTTTTGTCATGGGGGAAATAGTGGAGCGGAAAAACGATGAGCCGCCGGTGGTCTATGTTTAATACAGTTTTCCGTTTTCCGTTTTAAGTTTTCCGTTTTCAGTTTTCAGTTTTCTGTTTTCAGTTTTCCGTTAAATGATGCGAGTAAACAATATAATATACCAATTCGCATTCAAAGGACGTTGAACTGTAGGGGCGAACCTTGTGTTCGCCCTGAACGCATCTGGGCGAACACAAGGTTCGCTACGTATAGTATCTTTTTGACTGCAACTCGGTATTAACCGAATAGCTGGCAGAGAAAAAAATCGTTTTCAAAAAGCTAAAGGGACAAAAGCCAAGCCTTTTGCCCCTTTATTTTTGTAAGTCTGCAATCTTTTACGGAAAACGGAAAACGGAAAACCGTCTTTTAAGTTTTGCCGATGAATTTAATGAAATTCATAAAATAATTCATGTCAAAGAGTTTTTTCTCCTGGAGGCCGGCCATTTCCATGAGGGCCTCTTTGGAAGACAGGGGCTTCTTAGCGGCATTGCCGCTGGTCAGGTTTTCATATTGGTCCAAAATCCGCAGCACCCGGGCCCAGGGGTCGATGGCATTGATTTTCAGGCCCGCGGGATAGCCGGAGCCGTCCCCGTTTTCATGATGCTGCAAGGCCATGTATCTCACTTCCCGCCGCAGCCCGGGCATATTGGAGACGATCTTGTAACCCACGGCGGGATGGGAGTCCGTGGGCTTACAGGCGGAGCAGGGGGCTTCCTTGCCCAGCAGTTCCGGCCTTAATTGAATCAGGCCGATGTCGTGGAGCATGGCCCCCAGACCGAAATTCTGGGCCTTTTGGGCGTCCCAGCCCAGGAAGCTGACAAAGGCCAGTCCCATAAAACAGACATTCAGGGAGTGGTTATAGAGGACATGATCATGGCGCCGGATATCCAGGATGGAGCGCTGGAAGTCAACTCCACCTTTCATCAAATCGAACATGCTGTCAATCAGGCGCAGGGCCCTAAACATTTGGGGACCGGCGCTGATCTGCTCTGAAGTAAAGAAATTGCGCACGCAGATCAAGGTGGTGTCATAAAGCAGGGTGACCTTTTCTTCCGGTTGCCGGGTTTCATCCGGCAACACCTTTTCTAAGGAGCGGTCCAGGTAATCCAGAACTTTGGCTTCATTTTCCTGGGAATAGTAGAGCCACTGAATATCCAGGGACTTGAGCTTTTGATACCACTCCTCTTTAAAGACCTCATCCCGGGGACAGGCCAGGACAAATTTCGGTTCCTGCTCCCCTCTGTTTTTCACCTTGAGATAGATGTCGAAAGTAATTTTATCGCCGGCCGTCAAATTACGCAGCGGCAGAGGGATATACCCTCCCCTTTCCTCCCCGATGGCTGGGGCGGCGATTCTACTGGCCTTCAGGTCTTGATCCAGGATTTGCTTCATAGAATGGTCATGGCGGCACAAAGATATTTTTGACAGGTTCATCCCATCATTTTGATAATCGGAAACCCCGGCGGGTTTCATAAAATAATTTGCCTAAATATTTTTCCTAACCATACAGAGAAGTTGCAGGGTGGTGAGGGAGGAACGCGACCTGCTTACTGCAAAAAAAGGAGCGCGGTTATTAAGTTGACCGCCGTCACCTGAGAGCAGTCAGCTAGTCCTGTGCCCTCTGCCAAGCCCTAACTTCTGATCTCTGCAAAAGTGTCTTTATTTGTCATCCTGAGCGGAGCAAGGATCTCGTATTTTAGCGCCGATGATTCCTAATCAGGGAGTAATCATCGGCACGGCCTGGAAAAGCTAGACTGCAAAAAAGCGAGATTTCACAGAGGTGCCAACCTCAAGATAACAGCCGCCAGACCCGCAGGTTGCCGGGGAGGGCGGGTTCCGTCTCCTGGGGGGACTGCAAGGAAGCAAAGACCGCCTGGGCCAGGACCCGGCCCTTGTCCTCCTGGGTTTCCTGCCATTCCCCGTAGGTAAGGGCCCCCACCTTGCAGGCCTCCACGCAGGCCGGGACCCGGCCTTGCGCGGCCCGCTCCGGGCACTGGTCGCACTTTAAGGCCACCGCCCGGTGGTCCGGAGCCTGGTAGCAGGAGGCGTAGGTCAGCACCCCGAAGGGGCAGGCCATGGCGCACATGGCGCAATTAATGCACTTATCCGGGTCGATGTCCACCGTCCCCCGGGGAGTCCGGCGGATGGCCCCGGCAATGCACACCTGTTGGCAGGGCGCAGGCTCGCAGTGGCGGCATTTGTTGGGAAAGGCCAGGTGGTGCCTCCCGGGATAGATGCGCAACCGGGGCCGGGGGCGCACTGTTTCGCCGATGGCCCCCGCCAAATTTTTCGTCTGGGAATGCTCCACCGCACAGGCCAGGCGGCACTGCCAGCAACCCACACAACGCTCAGGCCGGACGATTACGGTTCTCATAAATACTCCTAAATAACATTCTTCATGATGCAATTCCAACTAACACCAAAGGAACAGCAGGGACACCTCTTCCTTGCCTAACTACATTGTAAAGTTCACCCTCATAATAGGCCACACCAGAGCTCATTTGGGCCTGGAGAGATTTCATAGGAAGGATTTCTATGCCAACATCAATATGATCACCCACGTAAAAAGCAAGATGTTTAACAAAAAGGTCATAAGCAACGAAAGAATACTTACCAAATTGTACCTCAACAGCCACACGATCTTTCACAAAGTCAGTTTGATTGTAACTAAAAATAGGGGCTTCCCCTGTCATCTCAATTTCTTTCTTCTGCTCTTCAGGCGATAATGTTAACGTTTTGCGAATCAATTTTTCACTTTTAGTAACCCAATATTTGACCCTGCTCTCCTTCCATTTATTAGTATGAAGTAATTTTTCGAAAGCTTTGTTCATATCCTTCGGACTATAAAGTAATTTCCCCTTCATTGTCTTTTCTTTAGACACCTTAGTCTTGCAGGCTTCGGTGTCCACCATATCGATAACATTCCTGATCTCCTGCCATAATTTTGGTTTATGGACTAACAAGAATTCCAAACCGTTCAAATGTGAATATGTTTCTATTATTTTCATTTAGTAGAATAACCAATACGTTTTTTTTCAAGTAGCTTTAATTGCTTATCTTTTTTATGACTTTCCCAGGGTGGAATGGTCAGACTGTTTCCCGCTTTCTCTGGATCATAAACAGGTTTATCCATGGGGCGCGTTTTTAATGTTCCTGTAAGTTCTTGTTTTATTCTATGTCTTGCTAACTCAACATAATCGATAATATTTTCAGCACCAGCACCGCGACGTTTGTGACGAATGGCGGCGATTATTGATGTGCCAGTCCCCAGGAATGGATCGAAGACCCAATCCCCCTCGTCTGTCATCGATAATACCAATCTCTCTATCAGTCCAACAGGAAATTGACATGGATGGTCCGTTTTTTCAACATGATTGCTCTTGACGTTAGGAATAGTCCATAAATCTCCAGGGTTTTTCCCTAAAGGGTTGCAGGAATACTTTCCAGCTTTTGGTCCTTTGAAATATTTTTTCCCAGGATATTTTTGAGGAACTCTGACTGGATCCAAGTTAAATAAATACTCATCCGATTTTGTGAACCAGATAATTGTTTCATATCGTCCTGAAAATCGCCGGTTGCAATGCAGGCCATGTTCAAAGTGCCATATTATTCTATTACGCAATTTTAATCCCAAGTCTATAAAAATTGGATATAGTATGGTATCTAACGGTATAATTGAACCTTTTTCTACATAATTACCAACTTGCCAGCAGATACTTCCTTTTGGAGATAAGCATCGTACACATTCTTTTATAACTAGTGCCTGTTGACTTAGATATGTTTCTAGTTTAAGGCGTCTCTCATATTCTTTACCAATGTTATATGGGGGGGATGTAACAACGAGTTGAAGGGAATCGTTAGGTATTGTTCTTAACAATTCCATACAATCCCCAGGATAAACAACGATATGCTCAGAAGTATTAAATTTCTTAGTTATTTTCCGAAATTCAAGCATAAAATTATAGTAATATGGATGATAATCTGAGTCAATGATCTACTTCTTTTTCTTTTCAAATTGATTGTTTGTGTATTATGAAATTAAATTAACCTTACCTAAACTACCTGACATTCCATTCGAAAATTTTTTTCACCCCCATAGCAGCCCCGGCGTCACCGGCTCCGCGGCCGGCAGCCCTTGGGCCATGAGTTGAAAATAGATGCCCGCGTCGGCCACCGCGCCCACCAGGGTCAAGCCCACCAGACGGCCCTCCCGGTACACCAGGCGGCGGTAATGGCCCCGGAGGTGATCCAATTCGCTCACCAGATCGCAGCCTTCCGTGTCATGGGGTCCCAGGCCGCCGGAGATGATCTTGAACCCCCGCAGCGACAGGCTGTTTTGCGGCAAGAGGCCGGGGTAGATACGGCTCCCTCCCCCCATATTGGCTCCGGCCACCCGGCCCTGGTCCACGGCCGCCGGCCAGATGTGATAAGGCCACTGCCCTGCGCTTAACAGGTGATGCGGCCGGCAGCAATCCCCGGCCGCGTAAATTTGGGGGTCCCGGCTGCGGAGCTTCCGGTCCACCAGGATGCCACCTGGGTCGCCCAGGCCCGTGCCCGCTAAAAAATCCACGTTGGCCGTCACCCCCACGGAGAAGAGCACGGCCTGGGCCGGGAGTTCCGTCCCATTATTGAGGATGAGCTTCTCAACCCGGCCCCCGTCCCCCTGGAGGGCCACCGGCCAGGAATAACAGCGCAGATCAATACCCATGGTCGCCACCGCGTCCATGAGCAGGCCCGCGGCAGTGGCATCCAACATCCGGGAGAGGGGCTGGCTCCCCCGGGCCAGCAGCGTTACCTCCAAGCCGCGGCGCTCCAGGGCGTCCGCGGTTTTGAGGCCCACGGCCCCGGCGCCCACCACCACTACCTGCCGCACCCCTTCAAGTCCCGACTCCAGACGCCGCCAATCCGCCAGGTTGCGCAGGGTAAAGACCCCCTCCAGGCCTTCCCCGGGGATGCCCGGCACCTTAGGCCGGGCTCCGGAGGCAACGAGCAGCCGGTCATAGGGGCAGATGCGGCCGGAGGCCAGCCGCACTTCCCGGTCCTCCGGGACCACCTGGACCACCGCTTCTCCCAGCAGAGCTGTGAACCCCCATTCTTGAAAATAATCCGCTCCTTTAAGCCAAACCTTTTCCGGTTTCACTTCCCCGCTCAAGAGGTAGGTGAGCAAGGGGCGGCTATAGAGGGGCTGGGACTCATCGCTGATCAGGGTGATGGAGCCTCGGGGGTCCCGCTGCCTCAGGATTTCGGCCGCGGCCAACCCCGCGGCGCTGGCGCCGATGATGAGGTAACGCATAAGAATATTTTACCGCGAAGCAGCGGCTTCAGGGAAGAAAAATAGCTCCTTCCCAAAAAAAGGGAAAAGGGGAAGAGGGAAAAAAGCGAAAAGCAAATACACCCGAGAACCTTTTCCCCAATTCCCCGTTTCGCCTTTTTCCCCCTCACATATTCCCACTCACATATTCCCCCTCTTGCATAACCTCCCTTCCTGTAGTAGTGTCCTCTCCAAACGGTCCGGAACTTGAAAACCAAGGTCACCGGACCGGGAGATCGATGGCGTTTTTCCATAAATTTTTAATGAGTTACGGAGGGAGATGATGAAACCCATATCCCGGGCTTTAATGAGCGTTACCGACAAGGGCGGCTTGCTGGAGTTTGCCCAGCTTCTCACCACATACCAGGTGGAAATCCTCTCCACCGGCGGCACGGCCAAGATGCTGCGGGAAGGCGGTGTGCGGGTGAAGGAGGTCTCCGATTACACCGGTTTTCCGGAAATGCTGGACGGCCGGGTGAAGACCTTGCACCCCAAAATCCATGGCGGTATCCTGGGCCGCCGGGACCTGCCCGGGCACGTGGAACAGATGGTGAAAAACCAAATCCAGCCCATCGACCTGGTGGTGGTTAACCTCTACCAGTTTGAAAAGGCCGTGGCCCAACCCGGCTGCACCCTGGAAGACGCCATCGAAAACATCGACATCGGCGGGCCCACCCTGCTTCGGGCTGCAGCCAAGAATTACCAGGCGGTCACCGTGGTGGTGGACCCGGCGGACTATCACCACCTCATGGAAGAGATAAAACTGAACAAAGGCGCCACCAACCTGGGCACCCGCTTCCGGCTGGCCCGGAAGGTCTTTAAAATCACCAGCGCCTATGACGCCGCCATTGCCCATTACCTGGAAGACAAACTAGCCTGCTGATGCTACCCCCCAAAGCCATAAGTATGAGCCGGGGCCGCGTCCTGCACCTGAGCGGCCCCTATTACTATCAGGACATACTCACCGGCATCGCCCAGGAAATCTTGGCCGAGTTGGCCGAAATCGAGAAAGTGAACCTCCCCTCTCTCCCGGAGGAGGACTTCGAACAGGTGGTGAGCGTCACCCAGATCCGCTTACTCAATGAACTTTATTATTGCCTGGGGCAACTCCGGGCCGTGGGTATGGAACTGGAAGTGAAACAGGCCATCCAGGACCTCCGGGATATTTGGAACCGGTACATCGACCAAACCAACCGGCCCGAGGCCCTGAAATTCCAGGTGGACCCGGCAGAAGAGCGGGTGCAATAAGGCCTAGACCGTGCAGTGACCCTTGACAAAAAGGCGGCCTCAGGCCGCCTCTTTCGTCAGTAAATGGTGGGAGGGGAGGCTAAAAATGATAGGCCACGCCCAAGACGATGCGGTGGCTGGTGTAATCGAAGGTGGCGGCGCCTCGCTGCAAAATGCCATTGGCGGCGATAAATGAATGGCTTTCCAACTCCACGTCCCACTGGTGGGAGAACTTATATTCCACAAAAGCGGAGACATTTTTCAACATCATGTAGCGCACCCCGGCCATCAAGTCCAGGGCGAAATTTTTCGCCGCATCGACGTCATCGTAAAGCACCACCAGACCGGGGCCGATGCCCACATAGGGTTGCAGCCGGCCAAAGGGCGCCTCCTGGTCGGGGAGAAAACCATAGCGGCCGACGATATGCAGGGCCATAGTCCAGTTGACCCAGCGGTCGTTGAGCACGGTAGCCCTGGTGGAGCCATTGACCGGCCGGCTCAGGGTAACGGATTGGTCACGCACCGCCGAGCGGGAATAATTGGTTTCGATTTCGAATCCTAAATAACGAATCGACTGGAGAAAATATCCTATTTTCAAACCGCCGACCACCGCCGGCTCAAACTTTTGCCGGGAAGTGGTGAGCCTTCCTCCCCCCGCCGGGACGATTCCGCCCAAGTACTTGAGATCGGTGTTTTGCACCAGGGAGCCACCCAGATAACCGCCCACGTAGAATTCCCCGGGAAACCAACCGGGCCCTTTTTCACCCTGCTGGGAAGGCCGGTTCCGCCACAGGCCGTAGGCAATGGCGGAGGTGCCGATCACCCCCAAAACAGAGGCCCCGACGACCAGGTTAGTTTCGCCTTGGCCCCCCAGGGCAGGTGCGCCTCCACCCGGCAGCCACAGTAAACCTATGATCACCAATACACACGCCAATCCTCTCCCCGGAAAAGGCCGCATCAATTTCTCCTCGCCTTTTGGTGTAAAAACAATTTATTCTAAGGACTGATTTGGAGCTTTGTCAATTTAATATTGTCTGACCACCAAACTCAAGGGTCTGGGAAAATAAAAGAGGGGTTTCTGGTTGTAAAAAGGGGAACTAGAGGGAGAAGCGCAACCATCTGCCGGGTCCGGCGTAAAAAAATCAGTGGCCGTCCAGTTAGGGTTAAGCCCGGCGCTGGTCCCATTCAGCCCTCTGGTGGGAAGGGCCGGTTTAATCTCCCCCAGCGATGATAAGTGATAATAAATCCGGAAGATGGTAAAAGAAAACCGGGAGGTTTATCTCCGGCGAAGGGGGTAAGACTTGGCGGCGCTGCAGGAAACCCTGGAAACTCCCTTCAGGAGGTGCGGTTGGCCCTGGATTGGTAGTCCCCCACCCCGGCGGGATCTTTAAAAATAGTACAGAAACCTCAACTCCCAAGGAGGATAATATGGCTTTCAACACCATCATTTTCACCCTTGACGGTCCGGTGGCCACTTTGAGTTTCAACCGTCCCGAGAAATTGAACGCCGTCACTCCGGAGATGATCAGCGAAATTGCCCAGGCCGTGGACGAGGTGCGGGCCAATAAAGATATCCGGGTGTTGCTCCTCACCGGTCAGGGCCGGGCCTTTATGGCCGGAGCGGACGTCAAGCGCTTCCTGGAGCTGGACCCCTTGGGGGCCCGGGGCTTTGCCTCCCGGGGCCAGGACTTTGTCCTCAAGTTGGGGGAACTGCCCATCCCGGTCATCGCCTGTGTCCATGGCTATGCCCTGGGAGGCGGCTGTGAGATTGCCCTGGCCTGCGATTTTATCTATGCCGCGGCCGGGGCCAAATTCGGCCAGCCGGAGATCAACCTGGGTTTCAATCCCTGTCTGGGGGGCACCCAGCGCCTGGCCCGGCTGGTGGGGAAAAGCCTGGCTAAGGAGTTGTGCCTCACCGGCCGGTTCCTGGAGGCGGAGGAGGCCAAGGCTTTAGGCCTGGTGGCCCAGGTCTTCCCGGAGGACTCTTTCCTTAAAGATTGCCGGAACGCAGCCCTGGCCCTGGCCACCAAAAGCCGGGTGGCCCTGGAGGCGGTCAAGCGCGTGATAGATTGGGGGGTGGACGTGGACTTAAAGACTGGCTGCGCCCTGGAAGCCGAGGCCTTTGCTTTGTGCTTCACCACCCCGGACGTCAAGGAGGGGGTGACCGCGTTTTTAGAGAAGCGCAAACCTCAATTCCAGTCTTGAAGAAACCTTTTGTTGCCCCGGGGAGGATAGGGGCAAAAGAGCCCCTCCCCCCAGGAAATCACCGCCCTATTTCCCGGGGATGGGAGTGGCGATCCGGTCCAAGTTGCCCTCGATATCGGTGATAATCAAGCGGCTGGAGGAAAAAGAGGCGGGGGAAGACGCCAGGTCCTTGAGGCGTTGCCCCGCCAGGCGAGTTTAATACCGAGTTGCAGTCAAAAAGATACTATACGTAGGGGCGAACCTTGTGTTCGCCCCGGAGCCACGGGCGAACACAAGGTTCGCCCCTACAGTTCAACGTCCTTTGAATGCGAATTGGTATAAGAAGTCGCGAAGATGGAGGCAAGAAGCTCTAAAGTCTGCCGGCTTGACCTCCCGCGTCTTGCCGGGCTAATGCAAGGCCTGCATCTGGGTCTTCATCTTTTTCAGGAGAAAATCAAAGGAATTGTTTCTGATCACCTGGGTAAACTGGCGCTGGTAATTATCCAGGATGCTCACCCCGTCCACAACGACATCGTAGAGCAGCCAGTCCTGACCCTGGGGCCGCACCAGGTAATCCACGGGAATGGTCTCGTTGGTGCGGATCATTCTGGTATTCACCCGGGCTCCCGAGCCTTGTTTTTGTTCCTTGTCGTACTTGATGTTCTCTTTTTTGAGAAAATCCAGAACCAGGCGGGTATAAGACCTCTCGAACAGGTAGCTGAAGGTGGCCAAAAAATCCTTCCGCTGACTGGCACTGAGGCGGCCATAGGCGTTGCCCAGGGAATTTTTAGCCATGAGGGGAAAATCGAAACTCTTCTGAATGACCCGGCGGATGGCCTGGGCCCGGGCCTCACGGTGCTGGGGGCCGGATTGGACCGGGTCGGTCTGAATAGCGATAACCTGATCCAAAATCCCCTTCACATAAGCGGTGGGGGTCACCGCCCAGGCCGCAGAGGCAAATTGGCAAAGAAGCGCCAGGGTCAACCCCAGGCAAGAAAACCGCTTTTTCATCTAGCTTCCTTCCAACCCAAGAACTGGTTCAGCCAACGTCCCACTACCTGCAACTGGGGCAAGGCAGGGACAATTTCCCGATGCTTCTTTTCCAAAAGCCGCAGGAAGGCCGGGAGGACACTCAAGGAGGCCAAGAGGACGCTGAGGCTGCCCACAGTGGCCAGCAACCCTAAGCTGAAGACCCCCCGGTGCCCGGAGATCATCAGGCTGCCGAAGCCCAAGGTGGTGGTCAACGCGGCCAGGGCCACCCCCTTGGCGGTGCTGGCCGGCAAGGTAATGGCCCGGGTTGATTCCTCCATCTGCCAGCGTACCAGAATGATGATACCGAATTCAATACCCTCCCCCAGTATCAAGGGCAAGAAAAGCACATTGGCCTGATTGAAGGGCAGATCCAGGAGCCACATCATGTTCAGGGTCCAGCCGGTGCCCACCAATAGAGGCAGCAGGGCCAAAAGAGTCAATTTCAGGCTGCGGAAGAGCAACAGGAGCATGACGGTGATGGCCGCCAGGGCCATGCCCGCGGCCCACAGGCAGGCGTTGCGGAAGGCCAGGTTAAAGTGGTGGAGCAAGACCGGGTCTCCCACAGCCTCGCGGTCCACCCTCTGAATATCGCGGACGAACTGGTCCAGGGGTTCCTGCTCCCAGATATCCAGGGAGGGGAAGACCCGCAGGAGTAGTTCTCCTTGGGAACTGACGAAACGCCGCTTGACCTCCGGGGGCAGGTCCTTCAGACCGGGCGGGGCGGCCAGGAGGTTCTCCTTGAGGAGTTCCCACATGTTTTTCAGATCCACAAAAAAGCGCTGCTCGAAGGCATGCAGCCGGGCCGCCGACTCGGGATGGCGTTGGGCCTCCAAAAGAGGGATGACCTGATTGAGGAGGGAATTGGCCTCCAGGATCTGGGTCTTAGTGACCGAGTCTTCCGCGTTCTCCAGATTGGCCCGGGCCTGGGAGAGTTTAAAATTGATGCTCCCCAACACCCCGGCCAAGGCCTGGGGAGAAGAAGGGCTGGAGGGAACCCCGGGAATAGTTATCTGGGAAAAGACCGGCTGCAGTTCCTTCAGGATGGCCCGCTTGGCTTCCACCCCACCGGGGAAAAAGGAGAGGACCGATTCCACGTGGGAAACGGTGGGCAAAGCTTTCAGTTTTTGGGATTTGACTGCCAACTCCCCCAGGGAATTGGCGGTCATGGCCCCATAGGCGGTGGAATAACGGGAATCCTTGAGCAACTTCATTTCCCAGACCACCGATTCCGTATCCTGGTTTTGCAGGTGCAGGGGATTCAGATCGAATTTCACGTGGGTGAGGCTCAAGCCTCCCAGGGCCATCATCCCCAATCCCAAAACTGCGATCAGTCCCGGACGCTTCCAGGATAAAGAGAGGAAGGGCCGGGGAGGCCCGCTTTCATGGGGCGCCTGGGCGGGACGGCACTTTTCCGTGACCATGACCAAGGCCGGCAGCAGCACCAGGGTGACCACCAGCATCAGCAGCATACCCCAGGTGAGGATCTGTCCCATTTCCGCCAGCCCTTTGAAACCGGCGAAGACCAGGGGCAGGAAGGAAAAGGCCGCGGCCACCGCCGCGTAAATAATACCCGGCGCCGCCCGGTGCAGGGTGTAGCCCAGGGTTTCCAGGGTGCAGCGTTTCCGGTTTTTTTGTTCCTCTTCCAGGCGGCAATACCAATGGATGCCGTAATCGATGGTGAGCCCCAGCATTAACGGCGCAAAAATCATGGAAAGGAGATTGAGATGACCCACCACCAGGGTGGCCACCCCGAAGGTCAGGCAGAGCCCGGTGACCAGGACCACGCATTCCATCAAGGGCCGCTTCAGGCTGCGCAAGAAGATAATGAGCAGCAGCATCTGGCCCATGAGGGAGAGCCAGGTGGCCAAGGTGATGTCTTTCATGGCCCCCTGCATCTCGTCGGCTTCTAAGGCCATGGGGCCGGTGACGCCGGCCTTAATATGGGGAAAGCGGGCCTTGACCTTAGCCACAATCTCCCGCAGCAGGGCCAGATTCCGGCTGGAGGTGGCATAACCGTCTTCCTCGGGAGTAATGAGGAAGAGCAGGTATTTATCATTCTCAGTCAGGAGATAGCCTTGTTGGGACAGATCCGCCAGTTCTTTCGGGAAGAAGCTCTGGAAGGGCGAAGCATAGGCCTGATTCCCTTCCAGCCCCTGATGCAACTGCCGCAAGGAAATGTTCAGGACGGAGAGATCCGGCAGCTTTTCCTCACCCTGGCCCTCTGCCAGAAAATCCGTAAAGAGGTGGCCGATCAGGGAGCGGGTGATGGCCTCGTTAATGATCTGAAAATATCCGGTAAGATTGGGGCGGGCAGCCAGGCCCTCTAAGAACTGACGATTCTCCACCAGATTGGTTTTAAGTTTCACCAGTTCCTGGGGCTCCAGATAGAGCAAGGCCCATTGCTTGAATTTGTCCGGTTCCAGCCGGTAAAAAAACTCGGGGAAATTTAAGGGATAGCGGCGCAATTCCTGGGCCAAAGCTTCAGCAAAGGCAATGGTATTGCGCCGTGAGCCGTTTTCCACCACCACTATCAGCCCGTCATGGGAACCGAAGGCCTTATCCAGTTGCTCGCTGCGGGCGATAAGTTTCTGGTCACTGGCCACCAAATCGCTGCGATTGGTGCGGAAGGCCAGGTGCGTGGCGGCGTAATACACCGAAAGCCCTGCCAAAACCAAGGCTACGGCGATGACGGGCCAGGCGAACCTTTGCAGCCCGCGGATCAGACTTTGACAGGTCCGGAAAGATTTAGAATTTTCGGGCAAGACAATTCCTTTGCCTTATTGGGGGGGAGGGGAAATGATGCCAGTCTGCCGTCTTTCCGGAGTGCGTATACCCCAGCCGACGGAAGGCACCGCCCTTCTCCCCCTGATTTCTCCCAAGCCGGTGCACTTTGGCGTTTAGACAATTTTTATCTAGTTATAGTTTAGTTAATAAATAATTTTGTCAAGTCCAGATTAATCTTCTGGAATGGCAAAATTCACCTGTAAATTACTATTTCGGCTAAAATTCGGAAAAAGAAAAAAATTATCTGAAATTTTTGCTTAGGGGTAGATTTTTTTCAGCATCTCCCTCTCCCCTGAACCGGATTTAATAAAAAAGTTTGGTCTGGGAAAGATCATCCTGGGGGAGGCAGCCACCGGGCCCACCCCCGGATCCTGCCTCCTGTCCCCTGCCCTTACCGGATAAAATAAACCGGCAGTAACCTTTTCTTTAATCCTTCCAGCAAGTTTTTTGGTAGAATGAAAAAATTCCGAGGAGAATAAAGTTGATTTTTTCGGGAAATCTGCTATTTTATTTTTAGAATAACGAATGGCCGTAAAGAAAAAAGATCATGGCCGGGGGACTGCCTTGGCATCCAGTCTGCCGGCAGACGGGATGCAGGTCAAAGGGCGCCTCTGGCTGGAAAAGGACGGGGAGGCCTTCCTCAGTTGGGGACGGGTGGTGCTCTTGGAGCGAATTCGCGACTTGGGTTCCATCGCCGCCGCCGCCCGGTCCATGGAGATGGCTTACAGCCATGCCTGGTCCATGGTAGCCGACATCAACCGGTTGGCCGGGGAAGAACTGGTAGCCAGGACCTTCGGCGGCCGCAAGGGCGGCCGGGCTTGGCTTACGCCCGCAGGTGAAAAGGCGGTTGCCGATTTCTGGCAACTGGTGGCCAATTTCCAGCAATGGATTAAACATCAACAGCTTTGAAGCAGGCTCTTTTTACCATTATTTTTTTGTCGGCGCTATTCTTTTTTTAGAATAGCGCAGAGGAGTGTGAGTATGGATTATCGTACCGTTCTCACTACCTGCCCCTATTGTGCCGTGGGCTGCAACATGGTTTTGCAGGTGATGGACGGGCAGGTCATTAACACTCTACCTGCGAAAACGGGCCCGAGTAATGAAGGCCGTCTCTGCATCAAGGGGTGGAACGTGCATGAATTTGTGCATCATAAAGACCGCCTGACCGCTCCCCTGGTGCGCCAGAACGGCTCTTTAAAAGAAACCTCTTGGGATGACGCCCTGGATCTTGCCGCCTCCAAGCTGACGGAGCTGAAGGAGAAGTATGGGCCGGAGAGCGTCGTCTTTGCCGGTTCGGCCCGCTGCACCAATGAAGAAACTTATGTCTTTCAAAAATTCGCCCGGGCAGTGTTCGGTCACAACCACATCGATCACTGCGCCCGTCTCTGACACGCGCCTACGGTGGCCGGGCTGGCCGCCGCGTTTGGCAGTGGGGCGATGACCAACTCCTTCGTGGAATTGGAAAGCGCTAATTGTATCTTAGCGATTGGCACTAACACCACCGTGGCCCACCCTATCGGGTCTATGCGCCTGATGCGGGCTAAAGCCAACGGGGCCAAGCTCATGGTGGCCGACCCCCGGAGGACCCAGATCGCTTCCCTGGCCGACCTGCATATTCAGCACCGCCTGGGGACCGATGTGGCCCTGATCAACGGGCTCATGCATATCATCTGTAAGAACGGCTGGCACAACCAGGCCTTTATCGAGGAGCGCACGGAGAACTTCCCGGCCCTGGCGGAGGTGATCGAACAATATCCGCCAGAGAGGGTCTCCGAAATCACCGGGGTACCCATCGACCACCTGATGCAGGCGG
This sequence comes from Thermodesulfobacteriota bacterium, assembly GCA_049322315.1. Classification (GTDB taxonomy): domain Bacteria; phylum Desulfobacterota; class Desulfobaccia; order Desulfobaccales; family 0-14-0-80-60-11; genus SURF-52. The sequence continues at coordinate 144,132 of JBMORF010000006.1, forward strand.
CGGAATGGTACTCCCAAAGCGAGGCCAGCGCCATTTGTTACGTATTGGGCATCACCCAGCATTCCACGGGTACCGACAACGTCAAGAGCCTGGCCAATCTCTCCATGCTCTGCGGCCATATCGGCCGGCCCTCCACCGGGGTGAATCCCATCCGGGGGCAGAACAACGTCCAGGGGGCCTGTGATATGGGCTGCCTGCCCAATGTTCTCCCCGGCTACCAGTACATCACCGTCCCGGAAAACCTGGAGAAGTTTTCCAAGGCCTGGAACGTCAAGTTATCACCCACCCCGGGCCTCACCATGTTCGAGCAGATCGATGCCATCCTGGATGGGACAATCAAAGGGTTGGTAGTCTTTGGAGCCAACCCGGTAACCAGCTACCCCGATATCAACCGGGTGGAAAAAGCCATGAAGGCCGTGGAATTTCTCTTGGTCATGGACATTTTCCCCACTCCCACCTCGGTGTTTGCCCATGTGGTGCTCCCGGCTTGCTCCTTTGCGGAGTCGGACGGCACCTACTCCAGCTCCGAACGCCGGGTGCAGCGGGTGCGCCCGGCCATCGACCCCATCCCGGGGAAGGCCAACTGGGAGACCCTCCAGGAACTGTCGGGCCGCATGGGCTATCCCATGAGTTATACCTGCGGAGAGGACATTTTTAACGAAATGGCCTCCCTGACCCCGGCTTTCGGGGGCATGAGCTTCCCTCGCCTGGAGGAGAAAGGCTTGTGCTGGCCCTGTCCCGCCCCGGACCACCCCGGCACCCAATACCTGCACAAAGGCAGGTTCTCCCGGGGCCTGGGGATGTTCAACGCCATCGAATACCGGCCGCCGGCGGAAGCGCCCGACGACGAATATCCCTTCTGGCTGACCACCGGCACCCTGTTCACCCATTATCTCACCGGCACCATGACCCGCCGGTGTCCCAGCCTCCATCATGAAAACCCGGAGGTGGAGGTGGAAATCAACCCTGAAGACGCTAAGCGCCTGGACGTCAAGGCTGGGGACCAGATTAAAGCCACCAGCCGCCGGGGCAGCATCACCGCCAAGGCTTTGGTGACTACCCGGGTAAGACCGGGAGTGGTCTTTATCCCCTTGCATTTCGCGGAAAACGCCGCCAACCGTCTGACCAACGCGGCCCTGGACCCGGTGACTAAGACCCCGGAATATAAAGTCTGTGCGGTTCATTTGGCTAAAGCAGCATAAACCTCCCATTCACCCCCACCCATCTCTCCCCCTGGGTGGGGGTGCCCTTTTCTCAACTCCCGGTAATTCGCGGTGATTAAATCATGAAAATCGGACCCCACTCTTTTGGCGAGTTTTTGGCATTGGTGAAATCCTTCCACGGTTATCTGGCGCCGGGAGTTGTCATCGGCGGCGTCATGGTGGATTTGGCCCAAAGGCGTCTGCCCCCAGACATCCTCTACGACGCCATCTCCGAGACCAGGAATTGCCTCCCGGACGCGATCCAGCTCCTGACTCCCTGCACCACCGGCAATGGCTGGCTGAGGGTGGTGAATCTGGACCGTTTTGCCCTTAGCCTCTACGACAAATACCGGGGGGAAGGGGTGCGGGTCTTCCTGGACCCGGTGAAAACGGCCGCCTGGCCCGAGATTGAAGCCTGGTATCTCAAGCTGAGACCCAAGAAAGAGCAGGATTCCGCCTTGCTCTTGGAACAGATCAAGGAAGCCGGTCCGGAGATTTTAGGGTGGCACAATATTGCGGTGCGTCCCCAGTTTCTCGGGAAGCGGAGCCGGGGCCGCATGGCCGTCTGCCCCTTGTGCCGGGAAGCCTACCCGGCCCAGGACGGCGGCATTTGCCGGGGCTGCCAGGGAGACGCCCCTTACCTTAATGACGGATGGAGCGAAGAAGGCGAACCGGAAGGCCCGGCCTTACGCCGGATACCCCTGGCGGAAACGGTGGGCCTTCGGGCCCTGCATGACATGACCATGATTAATCCCGGAGTCAGCAAAGCCCCGGCCTTTGAGAAAGGCCAGCTAATCGGCGTGGGGGACCTCTGCCGCTTGCAGCAGATGGGGCGGCAACATATCTATGTCCAGGAGGACAATCAGGTGGGCCCGGAGTGGGTCCACGAAGACGAAGCCGCCCTGGCCTTCGCCCGGGCCATGGCCGGGGCAGGGGTCACTTTTGCCGATACCCCCCGGGAAGGGAAAGTCAATCTTCTGGCGGGCCGGAATGGGCTCCTGGTGGTGGAGGAGGAGCGCCTGGAGATCTTCAATCTGGTGCCCCGGGTCATCTGCGCCTGCCGTCAGAACTTCACGGTCCTCTCCCAGGGCCGGGTGCTGGGGGCCACCCGGGCCATCCCCTTGTACCTGCCCCGGAGGGATTTTGAAAAGGCCATGGCCGTCCTGAGCGAGGGGCCGCTGTTTCAGGTGCTGCCCCTGCGCCCACCCCGGGTCGGCATTCTGGTCACCGGCACGGAAGTCTTCATGGGCCTGGTGGAAGACAAATTCGTCCCCATTATCACCACCAAAGTGGAGCAATACGGCGGCCGGGTTCTAAAATCCCTGATTGTGCCGGACGAACGCCGCCTGATCAGGGAGGGGGTGAGGGAACTTTTGGACTGCGGCATCGATCTGCTGGTGACCACCGCGGGCCTGTCCGTGGACCCGGACGATATCACCCGCCAGGGACTGGTGGACGCCGGAGTCACCGATCTTCTCTATGGCGCCCCCATTATCCCCGGAGCCATGACCCTGCTGGCCCGCATCGGCCCGGTCCAGGTCATGGGAGTGCCCGCCTGCGCCCTCTATTTCAAGACCACCAGTCTGGATTTACTGCTGCCCCGGCTCCTGGCCGGACTGGAAATTACCCGCCGGGATCTGGCCCGGATGGGCCACGGCGCTTTTTGCCGCAATTGCAAGACCTGCACCTTCCCCCAGAAATGCCCCTTCGGTAAATAATTTTCCTCGATTCTGGCCGGTTCTTTTGGCATTACCGGGAGGATTCGCCCTGGGCCCGCCGGGGGTGGGGAGGGATATGCCGCCATATTTTAAAACTACAAATATGTAGCTTGTGAATATATAGCCATTTGAGTTTTCTACATTATAGTATATATTGTCTACCGAAGCCAGCAGCCGAACTCAGGCTAACCATTTATTATTATAAACAATTAAGAATAGTTACAATTATCCTGGCGCTATGGTATAAAACTTGCGGATACAGGATAAGCAGGATGCAAACCAGAATAAAAAAAGAACATAATTTTGATCCTTCCAGAAATTAAAATGATAACCGAAATAAAAAGAAGGATGGTTATTGATTAATTAATTTACCTTTAAGATCAATCTTGCTTAAACTTAGTAAAATAAAAAATACTTTAAGAAAGTTGATCGCAGAACATTATAGTCACGATAATTATTATTTTCGTGATTAATGTTTCCAAGGTTCTGGAAATATAGTAAATGAAAAATGTCCGGTTTTCACAATAATCACGGTTCTTTTATTTTTCGTGATTATGGATGCAACTAATGGAAGATAAATTAATCGCCTTCATTCAATCGTTGGATGCCGGGGACTTGGCGTTTATTCAAGCCAAGTCCAAGGAATTGCTGGGCCAACGCGCTTACCAGCCGGGAAGCCGGGGATTGCCGCCTACCGGGGGACTGCCGTCGGCCCACGCCATTACCGCGGTCACTTTTGCGGTACCCCCGGACATCAAATATCTGGACTCGGAGCAACTGGAAGCTCTCACCAGCTCTTTTCGGACCTGGTACCAGAAAGCCTCCCGTCCCGATATCCGCCGGGCCCGGGGCCGGGTTTGGCTCGTTTACCTGGCGCTGCGGTATACGGGAGCCCGGTTGGGTGAGGTGCTGGCCCTGGATGATCGTACGGATATCGATGCCGTCCGCGGGGTGATCAAATTTTGGGGTGATGGGCCGCGTACCGGCGAGGCTTTGCGGGAGGTGCAATTGCCGGAAGCGGCGATGGCTGAGATCACTGCTTATTTGCAGGATACTACGGAGCTTAGGGGCTCGGTCTTCCAGTTGGATCAAGGATATGTGCGGCGGAAATTTTACGAACAGGCCCAGGCCATCAACCTGCCCCAGGAACTGGGAAATCCCCGGGTGCTGCGAAATTCCCGGGCCATTGAATTATTGCGCAGCGGCGCGCCGCTGCAAGTCGTGCAGAATATCCTGGGGCATGCCAGCATCAATTTAACCGCCCATTACTGTGACTTCTCCGAAGAAGACCTGAAAAGATTGGCGCAATATTACCTACAAAAGGAAATGCGGATGAAGACCAGCGCCAGAAACTCTTTTACGGGCAAAGTCACCAACATCGTCACCGGAGAAGTTATGTCGGAAGTGGAATTAATGACTCCCAGCGGCCTGAAATTGGTCTCGGTCATTACCAACGAGAGCCTCCAGAATCTCGGGCTGGCCCCGGGCGCCATCGCCACGGCCATTGTCAAGGCTCCCTGGATTATTATCGAAAAAGACGCCGAGTCCAGCAAAACCAGCGCCAGAAACCGTTTCCCCGGCCGGATCACCAAAATCAACGCCGGCAAAATCGTGGCGGAGGTGATCGCCTCTCTGGACGACGGCACCAATATCGTGACTCTCATCACCATTCCCAGTCTTACCAACCTTAATTTGCAGGTCGGCGATCGCGCCTCGTTCCTGTTCAAGGCGTTTTCGGTGATTTTAAACGTGGATTAACCGGTTTCCCCGGGCGGACCGGCCGGCAGCGGCAAAGACCAAAGCTGCCCGGGATTGGGAGATAGCATCATGCTCCTTGGCGTCAATCTTACTCCTCTCTGGTTGACCTTAAAGGTGGCCGGGGTGGCGACCCTGCTGAGCTTTCTGGTGGGGGTGGTTCTCGCCTTTCTGGTGGCCCGGAGCCGGTTCTGGGGCCGGGAGGGGTTGGACTCCATCTGCACCCTGCCCCTGGTTATGCCGCCCACGGTGCTGGGGTATTACCTCATCGTCGTCATCGGCCGGCACGGCTGGTTGGGCCACTGGCTCCAGGAGACCTGGGGCATCTCCTTGATTTTCACCTGGCAGGGGGCGGTCCTGGCCGCAGCCGTGGTCTCCCTGCCTCTCATCTACAAATCGGCCAGGGCCGCGTTTGAAGGGGTGGACCCCAATCTGGAAAACGCCGCCCGCACTCTCGGCTTATCCGAGATCGGGGTCTTTTTGCGGGTGTCGCTGCCCCTGGCCTGGGGGGGCATCCTGGCCGGGGCCATGATGGCCTTCGCCCGGGCCATGGGCGAATTCGGCGCCACCTTGATGGTGGCCGGGAACCTTCCGGGCAAGACCCAAACCCTGTCCATTGCCGTCTATGACGCCTTTTTGGCGGGCAATGACCAGACGGCCACCGTCCTGGTGATTATCATCTCCGTGGTCTGCCTCAGCATTCTGTTGGTTTCCGGGAAGATTTTTAAGATCAAATATCTGTAGCTCCAAGGAGGTTGGCTTATGAAAAAACTCAAGCTCTTCTGCCTGTTGGGATTGGCGGCCTCGCTTCTCTGGGGAACGCCGGCCTTCGCCGCCCAGGAACTCATCGTCTCCGCCGCGGCCAGCCTCACCAACGCCCTGAAGGAAGTGGCCGTAGCTTACGAAAAAGCGCATTCCGACATCAAGATCGTCTGTAACTTTGCGGCTTCCGGGGTCCTGTTGCAGCAGATGGCCCAAGGCGCACCGGTGGACCTCTTTGCCGCCGCGGACCAAAAGACCATGAACCAGGCCCAGGAGAAAAAGCTGATCCTGCCCGCCACCCGGAAGAACTTTGTCACCAACCGCCTGGTGCTCATCGTCCCCATGGATTCCCAGCTGACCCTGGGCAGTCTCCAGGATTTGACCAAGCCGGGGATTAAAAGGGTGGCGGTGGGGAGCCCGGCCACGGTGCCCGCCGGACGTTATTCCAAGCAGGCCCTGGTGAAAGCCGGTCTGTGGGAGAAGCTGACTCCTAAATACATTATGGCCGAGTCGGTGCGGCAGGTTCTGGATTATGTACGCCGGGGGGAGGTGGATATCGGCTTTGTCTATTCCACCGACGCCGCTATTGCCAAGGGCAAGGTAAAAATTATCCTGGCGGTGACCGAACATGCCCCCATCCTCTACCCCATCGCCGTCACCAGTTCCACGGGGAAGAAGGATGCGGCCCAAAAGTTCCTGGATTTCGTCCTGAGTCCCGCAGCCCAGGCTATTTTTAAAAAGTACGGCTTTGGCCCGGCTTAATCCGTTCAGCCCGGCCCCCAGGAGGCGGCCGGGCCGTTAATACCATGAAGATTGTCGTTGATATCAAGAAGCGCTTAGGGTCCGGGAAACGGGTCTTCCTGTTGGAAGCGGCGTTTTCCTCGGAACAGGACGTGGTAGTCCTTTTCGGTCCCTCGGGGGCCGGCAAGACCCTGACGCTCCAGGCCATCGCCGGCCTCACCACCCCGGATGCCGGGCGCATCGTGGTGGGCGAGCGGGTCCTCTTCGACTCCGCCGCCAAGATCATGGTGCCGGCCCGGCGCCGGGACGTGGGTTACGTCTTTCAGGATTACGCCTTGTTCCCCCACCTGAGTGTGGCCCGCAATATCTCCTTCGGCCTGAAACATGGCTGGAGTTGGCGTCTGCCTCATAAGGAACGCCTGCGCCTGGAGGAGGTATTGGAGATTTTCGAATTGACCCCGGTGAAGGACTCCCTGCCCCGGGACCTGTCCGGAGGCCAGCGCCAGCGGGTAGCCCTGGCCCGGGCCCTTATCCGCCGCCCCAAGCTGCTGCTGCTGGATGAGCCCTTCTCGGCCCTGGATGCCTTGCTTAGGGCCAAGATGCGCCAGGAACTCCTGAGGATCAAGGAACGGTTCGCCATCCCGGTCATGCTCATCACCCATGACCCCGAAGACGTGGCGGCCCTGGCGGAAACCCTGGTGGTCTATGATCATGGCCGGGTGCGGCAAATAATGGCCGCGGCCCAGGACCAGGATCAAGAGAACCTGCTGGCTTCTTTATCCTCTTGGGCCCCCCTCCCCTCCCACTGAAGCCCCTTCATTCCCCGGCTTTGGAAAAAAATCTTGCAAAAATTTGCGTAGTTCTTTATTTCTTCCCTATACTTTTGAAGAAATATCGATAATTTTTTCCAGGAGAGACACATGAGAATCAAAGCTCTATTAGTGGTCCTGGCGGTGGCGGCCTGCCTGCTCTGGGGGGCCGCGGCCAACGCCGGGGACCAACCCACTGCGGTTTACGGCAGCGGCGCACACCAGTTTTCTTTGGCTACCGGCAGCCCTGGAGAATTAGGGCTGCTAAAGGTCCTGGCGGAGACCTTCGGCAAAGAGAATAACGCCCAAATGGCCTGGTACAAGGCCGGGTCCGGAAAATCGTTAAAACTTTTAAAAGACAAAAAAGTGGACATGATCATGGTGCACGCTCCCGGGGCGGAAAAGCAGGCGGTGCAGGACGGCTGGGCCACCAAGCGCACTCTCCTGGGCTCCAACGAATTTTTCATCGTCGGCCCGGCCAATGATCCTGCCAAAATCGCCGGGGCCAAAGACGCTCCGGAGGCCTACCGCCGCATCGCCAAAGCCAAGGCCAAGTTCTTCTCCCGGGGGGATAATTCCGGGACTCATAAAAAAGAATTGAGCATCTGGAAAAAAGCGGGTATCCAGCCCCAGGGCGACTGGTACGTGGTCACCAAGGATTTTATGACCGCCACCCTGAAACGGGCTAATAAAGAAAAGGGTTATTTCATGGTGGACAGCAGCACCTGGGTGGCGGAGAAGAAGAAGGTCCCCAACCTGAAAATTCTCTTCAAAGGCGACAAGATGCTGGTGAATACCTACCATGCCCTGGCCCAACCGGCGGGAGCCACTCCGGGTGCGGCCACGGCCGCCAAGTTCATCGACTTTGTGGCCTCACCCCAGGGGCAGAAGATCATCAAGGACTACGGCAAGAAACGTTTCGGGGAAGGGCTGTACAACGATGCGGCGTATGCCAAGCAATACGATCATTAAACCTCACGGGGGGGGCGGATAAATTTGCCTCTCCGAGGTAAGACAGTCAACAAGGAGGAACGTCATGAGTAAAAGGCTGTTGATTTTGGCGTTGTTAGGCGCGCTGTGCCTGGCCGCCACCGTCTCCGCGGCCACCCGGATCAAGTGCGCGTCCACCACCAGCACCCAGAATTCGGGGCTGTTCGATTATCTGCTGCCCATCTTCGAGAAAAAGACGGGCATCAAGGTGGACGTGGTGGCCGTGGGCACCGGCGCCGCCATTGAGATCGGCAAGCGGGGCGACGCCGACGTGGTGATGGTCCACGCCAAGAACCAGGAATTAAAGGCCGTGAAGGAAGGCGCCTTCGTCAATCGCCATGACTTGATGTACAATGATTTTGTGATCATCGGTCCAGCCAATGATCCTTTGAAGATCAAGGGCCTGAAGTCCGCGGTGGAGGCCTTCAAAAAGATCGCCGGGGGAGGGGGGTCTTTTGTCTCCCGGGGGGATAAATCCGGCACCAATACCAAGGAACTGGCTGTCTGGAAGGCCGCGGGGCTCGATCCCAAGGGGAAAAAATGGTATCTGGAAGTAGGCCAGGGCATGGCCAAGACCCAGCGCATCGCCAATGAGAAGCGGGCCTATACCCTCACCGACCGGGGCACCTGGCTGGCCACCAAAGACAAGGATAAGCTGGAAATGGCCATCGTCGTGGAAGGGGACCCCGTTCTCTTTAATCAATACGGGGTCATGGCGGTGAACCCCGAGAAACATAAAAATGCTAAATATAAAGAAGCCATGATCTTCATCGACTGGCTCATCTCCCCGGAAGGCCAAAAGGCCATCGCCGCGTTTAAGGATAAACGCGGCAACCAGCTCTTCATTCCCAACGCTAAATAATTGTGAGCGGTGAGCAGGAAGCAGTGAGCAGAAAAGGACCAGCCGCCGGCGCCTTATTTCTTGCTGCTTACTGCTCACTGCTCACTGCTCACTTTTAAAGCATGGATACCATACTCCAGGGATTTATCAGCGCCTGCCAACTGATGGTGGCGCTTGATCCCACCTTGCTCAACATCATCTGGCTGTCCTTAAAGGTGTCGGGCGCGGCCCTGATTTTGGCCACCCTCCTGGGCCTGCCCGTGGGGGCCCTGCTGGCCCTGAAACGCCTGCCCCTAAGGGGGCTGATCCTCAGCGTGGTCAATACGGGTATGGGCCTGCCGCCGGTGGTGGTGGGCCTCCTGGTCTATCTGCTGTTCTCCCGGAGCGGCCCTATGGGGTTTCTGGAACTCCTTTATACCCCCGGGGCCATGGTCATCGCCCAGTTCATCCTGGTCTTTCCCATCGTCACTTCCCTGTCCCATACCGCCATCGTTAACGTCAATCCCATCATCCGGCAAGCGGCCCGGGTCCTGGGGGCCAACCCCCTGCAGGAGGCCCTCACCGTTATCCGGGAAGCCCGGTACGGGATCATCACCGGGGGCATCGCCGGCTTAGGCCGGGTGACCGCGGAGGTGGGCGCGGTACTCATGGTGGGGGGCAACATCGCCGGTTATACCCGGGTAATGACCACCACCATCGCCCTGGAAACGGATAAGGGGAATTTCGCCCTGGCCATTGCCTTAGGCGTCATCCTCCTGGGCCTGTCGCTGTTGATCAACGTGGCTCTCCGGGCCTTCCAGAGGTTGGGCCGGGCCTCCTCCGGGGTCGTGTTATGGGATTGAGCCTGGAACTGGCCGGTATCTGCAAGAGGTATAACGGCCACGAAATTCTGCAAGATTGTTCCTGGGTCTTTGAGGAGGGGTTGACCTACGCCTTAATGGGACTCAACGGCACGGGCAAGTCCACCCTGCTAAGGATCTGCGCTTTATTGGAACCCCCAGACCAGGGCCGGATCAACTATTTAGCGGACAAAAAACCCCTGGCCCCGGATTTGGCTTTAAAGCGCCGCCTCACCCTGTTGCTCCCCGGCGTCGGGGTGTTTAACACTTCGGTCTTTAACAATGTGGCCTACGGTTTGAAAATCCGGGGCGTCAAGCGGCGGGAGATAGAACGAAGGGTAATGGCGATTCTGGAGGTGGTGGGTCTGGCGCACAAAAGGCGGCAGCGGGCCCTGGACCTCTCCACCGGCCAGGCCAAGCGCTTAGGATTGGCCCGGGCCATGGTCCTGGAGCCGGAGGTGATCCTGTTAGACGAGCCTACGGCCTCCATTGATCAGGAAAACACCGAAATCATCGAAGCCATCATCAGGAAGATGAAGGCAGAGGGTAAGGCCACCATCATCCTGGTGACCCATGACCCGGCCCAGGCGGCCAGGCTGGGGGACCGAGTGCTGCTAATGGAAGATGGAAAAATCGTTCCCTCACAAAATTTAGAGACCAATATTTAAGCAGACCACCATCAAGCCGAGATTTGATCAAGTCTGACATTAAAAGGAAACAAAAGATTTATCTGTTTCCACGAGATCAAGGCATCTCCCTGGCAGTCACTGGGGCACTGGGGACATTCGCCTATAATCGCTATTTCCCCCTCTCCCCAGGGGTTCTTTAGGCCCCAAGACTTCTGCCTTAACCTTAGGCCCACGTGGGCCCCTGACTAGCGCTCCATTTTAATGCGCAGAGTAGGGCCCCCTTTCCGGGAATTTAATAAACATTCCCCAAGGGGTCTAACTCTTCCTTGATAGAGTTCATCGTTTTTCTCATCATAAATATCTATCCTCCCCATCCTATTGACCCAACCGGACATTATTGATTTGCCAAATTGGTCCTGGATTATCAAACGACCGTTATCATCAACCCATCCGTGATATTCTTTCCCTCCTTGATAAGCAGTCACAATTCCTGAAATCCCTTGCTGAGCAGTAACTAATCCAATAAAAAACACCATCACCAGAATAACCAATGTTCTCATTTTGCTACATCCTTCTCGGGTCTCAGGGCCAAAAACCGCTGTGGCCTGTAATGGCATGGAACAGGGCCAGGCCCCTTCCCTGTCTAAGTTTTTGCCACTGCGCCTTGCTTCACGGTCTTAGTCCAGGCTTTACTCAGACATCTTGAAATTTAGAGATTTACTCTATTTGCATGCCTGCTATTTACATGCCTGGTATCACGACCACTCGGGGCCAATTCATTTTTTCCCCTCATCCGATAATTTTAAGTAGTCGGCAAGCCGCTCAATAAGCTCATTTATTGTATGTTCATTAGAATCCTTGACTATTTCAAGAAAGGGGAGAAAGTATTTTGGGAATTCAGGGACTGACATGGTTTTCCCTTCCCCAAGGTAGAAGTTAGAGGGAAATTTGCGGATTTCTAATCCACAATGCCACAAGGGAGTTCCCATTGTCAAGAAAGGGGAACTATTACATTCACGGAACTTACTATCCTGCCATGATGAAAAATTATCCAGATTCCCTTAAAAAATATGGATATGATTTGGCTAGTGAATCAGGAGTTTGGTGGGGGCGAATTCCAGTATTTTGGAGTTCAAGATGACAGAGAAACCGCTTAAGACACCACGGGATTAACTGACACACGCTCGCAAGCGGATAACCACAGGCCGTAAACCACCGGGAATGGGTGGTAGGGTCCGGCGAGCGTCACCCCTTGCAGTCAGCCTTTTTCCCTGATATTCTCCCTACCCAGGCGAATTCCCGTGGCTGACATCACAGTTTACACCACCAGGGCCAAGCTCCAGGCCGGCGCGGTCATCATTCTGGCCGCGGTGCTGTTGGTTTTGGGCCTTAACCTTTCCGGGGTCCTCACCCCCTACCGCCTCAAGACCCTGGACCTGATGTTCCGGCAGGCGCCCTTACCCAAGGCCAGCCCCCAGGTGGTGGTGGTCACGGTGGATCAACCCGACCTGGATTTTTTTAAGAAGCAGGGGGTGACCTGGCCCTGGCCCCGGCAGATCTATGCGCCCCTCATCGATTTTTGCCGCCGTAGCCAGGCTAAGGCGGTGATTTTCGATATTCTCTATACTGAGGCTTCTTCCTACGGCCAGGAGGACGACCAGCGCTTCGCCGCAGCCGCAACCGCAGCGGGCAACGTGATTTTTCCCTTCTTTCTCTCCCGGGAAGACCAGCCTTCTTCCCCCGGCACTCCTCAGGTCCTGGACAAGGCGGCCCTGACTATTTCCGGGTCCCTGCCCCCGGATTCCACCCGGTACCGGTCTCTGCTGGCTCCCATCCCTCCCCTGGTGGCCGCGGCCCGGACCTTGGGCAACGTGGAGTCCCGCCCGGATAGCGACGGCATCTACCGCCGCCTGCCCCTTATTGTCCCGTTTCAAGGGCGCCTGTTGCCGATTTTGGCCTTCGCCGCCTTCTCCTCCATTAATCATGGTTCTCCCTGGCGCTTCCAGGACGGCGCCTTGATTCAGGGCCGGTTGCAGATACCCTTAGACTCCCAAGGACGGTTTTTACTCAAGTTCCGGGGGCCCAGCCGCAGCCACCGGCGCTACTCCGCAGCCAATCTGATCCAATCCGAATACCGCCTGCAACATGGCCATCCGCCCCTGGTGGCCCCGGAGGCCCTTAAAGGCAAGTGGGTCTTCGTCGGCCTCACCGCTCCGGGTCTGATGGACCTGAAGGCCAGCCCGGTGAGCGCGGTTTATGCGGGAGTGGAATTCCATGCCACCCTGCTGGACAACCTGCTCCAGGGAGATTTTCTCCGGACCGCGCCTACCTGGCTCTGGTGGTCCTGGACTTTGGCGCTCACGGCTTTAATGGTCCTGACGGTGCTTCTGGTATCCTCCGGCCTGTTGGCGAATCTGGCGGCCCTGGCCGGTTTTAACGCCCTGCATCTGGGCCTCTGTTTTCTGGCCTTCACCTGCAGTTGGTATGCCGATCCCCTGGTGCCCGATTTGTCCCTCAATTTCGGCTTTGCCCTGGCCGCGGTCTACAGTTACGCCACCGAAGGGCGGCAAAAGCACGCCATCCGCAGCATGTTCGCCCAATACATGTCGGAAGTGGTGATCAACCATCTCCTGTCCCACCCGGAAAAGCTGAAGCTGGGGGGCGAACGACGGCGGGTCACCCTCTTTTTCTCCGATCTGGCGGGCTTCACCACCCTGTCGGAGCATCTGGCCCCGGAAAAGGTGGTGGCCCTCTTGAATGATTACCTCTCCCGGATGACGGAAATCATCCTGGATGAAGGCGGCACGGTGGACAAGTTCGAGGGAGACGCCATCATGGCCTTTTGGGGCGCGCCCCTGGACCAGGAAAATCAAGAGATCTTAGCCTGCCGGGCGGCGCTGCGCCAGGCCGCGGCCCTTAAGGACTTAAACCGGCAGTTTGCCGCTCGCAACCTCCCCACCTTGAGCCTGCGCATGGGCCTCCATACCGGCGACGCCATTGTCGGCAATTTGGGCTCCCAAAAGCGCTTCGATTACACGGTCATCGGCGACACGGTCAATCTGGCTTCCCGGCTGGAAGGACTGAACAAATTCTACGGCACCACCATTATGGCCAGCGAGGTTACCGCCGCGGGCTGCGGCGAGGCGGTGGCCTTCCGGGAGCTGGATTGGGTGGCCGTCAAAGGCCGGAAGGCGCCGGTCACCGTTTATGAGGTACTGGGCGAAAAAGGGCAACTGACCCCGGAGCAGAGCTTAGGAATAGAAAAGTTCGCCCAGGGCCTCCAGCTCTTCCGGAAGAGGGCCTTTAGCCAGGCCGCCCAGGCCTTTGGCGCCGCCCTGGATCACTTGCCGGCAGACGGCCCCTCCGCCAGGTTTCGGGACCTGTGCCACCAACTCCAGGAGTCGCCGCCCCCCGAAGATTGGGACGGCGTCTTCCGCCCGGACAAGAAATAGTGGCCAGTGATCAGTTGTCAGTTGTCAGTTGTCAGTTAAGTTACATTCAAATTCCTCGTAACCCCAATACGGTTAACTAACATCCTTTTTCCAAAAAGAATCGGCGAGCTTCGCTTACTTTTGTATAGGCAAGAGGTCTATGCCGATGGGTAAATTTCTTTTCTGGCCACTGACCACTGGCCACTGACCACTATTCGCTGCCCCCTAATCCCTAATCCCTAACCCCTGATTTAGGGTTTGACTTCCCCGGCTTCTCTGATATTTTTTAGCGAATAAAGGAGGGAGGATGCAGGGGCAAAAACGCTGTCTCATTTCCCGGGAGGACATTGCCCGGCGGGTAGCGGAATTGGCGGTCCAGATCAGCAATGATTACGCAGATCGGGACCTGGTGATGGTGGGTGTCCTCAAAGGCGCGTTCATCTTTCTGGCCGATCTGGTGCGAGCCCTCCCCTTTCCGGTGGAGGTGGATTTTGTCCGCCTGAAGAGTTACGGTGCCGGCACCGTTTCTTCCGGGGAGATCCAGATCACCAAGGACGTGGAAGAACATCTTAAAGGCCGGGACGTGCTCATCGTCGAAGATATCGTGGACCTGGGCCTGACCCTGGATTTCCTGCGCAAGCACCTTCTCACTCACCATCCCCTTTCCCTGAAAATCTGCTGCCTCATCGATAAAAGGGAACGCCGGCAAGTGGACGTGCCCCTGGATTACACGGGCTTTGTGGTGGAGAAAGGTTTTCTGGTGGGCTACGGCCTGGACTGCGGGGAAAAGAACCGGACCTGGCCGGAAGTTTATGAGCTGATAAATGATTAGGGGTTGATGGGGGGAGGGCTGGAAGCAGTGATCGGTATCGACTTGACGAATTAGACCATTCTTTTTCTACTGCCCACTGCTTATCTGCTCACTAAGATAATGGCGTTACGTTTTGCCGCGGTGGATTTAGGGTCCCTGACGGTGCGGTTGGCGGTGGCCGAACTCACCGGGCCGAGGCGGTTTAAGGTGTTGGGGCAATACCGGCAAGTCACCAGCCTGGGAGAAGGGTTGGCCCGGGATGAGACCCTGGCCCCGGAGCCCATGGGCCGCACCCTCAAAGCCCTGGGGGATTTTGTCCAGATAATGCGGGACGAGGGGGTGGAGGTCACCCGGGTGGTGGCCACCCAGGCGGTGCGCCAGGCCCGGAACCGGGAATTTTTTATCCGGCAGGTCCAGGAATTGGGACTGCCGGTGCGCCTGTTAGCTCCGGAAGAAGAAGCCCGGCTGTCCCTTAACGGCGTGTTGTCGGTCTTGGCTCCGGAGATTATCGCGGCCCCGGAATTAATAGTCTTTGACGTGGGGGGCGGCAGTTCGGAATGGGCCCTGATCCGTCAGGGACAAGAACCCCAATTTGCCAGTCTGCCGTTGGGGGTGCTGACCCTGAGCCAGACTAGACCCTTGGGAGACCCGCCCCGGCCCGAAGCGCTGGCGGCCATGAGGCAGGAAATTCGCGGCCGGTTGGAGGTATTCCATCAGCAAAACCTCCAGCCATGCCTCCTGGGAAAGCCCCGCCTGGTGGGCACCGCGGGCGCGGTGACCACGCTGGCGGC
Organism: Thermodesulfobacteriota bacterium; assembly: GCA_049322315.1. Taxonomy (GTDB): domain Bacteria; phylum Desulfobacterota; class Desulfobaccia; order Desulfobaccales; family 0-14-0-80-60-11; genus SURF-52. Next base: position 159,451 of record JBMORF010000006.1, read on the forward strand.
TCTGGCTCTGGTAATGAGCACTTACGACGCCTTCCGGGTCAATAACCTGCTCCTGACCAAGGGGCAGGTGGCGGCCTTGACGGAACTTCTCTGCCGCCTGTCGGCCGCGGACCGGGCCCGGCTTCCGGGTATGGAACCAGCCAAGTCCGGAGTCATGGTGGCCGGGGCCCTGATCATCCTGGGTATTTTAGAGGTTTGCCAACAAGACTCCCTGGTGGTTATCGACGCCGGCCTGTTGGAAGGAGCGCTGGGGGAGATGGCCGCAGAATTTAGCCAGGAATAGTTCAAAGTTGAGACACTGAAAGAGCAGAGAAATAAAGTAATCTTTTAATAATGGTAGTTATTTAACACTATCTTTGCGGAGAAAAACCGATGCCCGAGTCTATTCCTTACGCTTATACTTTTGACGATCTGTTGTTATTGCCGGGAGCATCCGCGGTGTTGCCCAGTCAAGTGGATCTGTCCACCCGGCTCACGCGGCGCATCCGCCTCAACATCCCCTTATTGAGTTCCGCCATGGACACGGTCACGGAAGCGGACACCGCCATTTCCCTGGCCCGGCAGGGGGGCATCGGTATTATCCATCGCAACATGACCATTGCCGCCCAAGTCCTGGAAGTGGAAAAGGTGAAAAAGTCGGAGTCCGGCATGATCATCGATCCGGTGACCATCGGTCCGGAAGAAAGCATCGCCAAAATCATGGACCTGATGGAGCGCTACCGCATTTCCGGCATCCCGGTGGTGGAAGGCCCGCGCCTGGTGGGCATCGTCACCAACCGGGACCTGCGTTTTGAGACCAACCTGGAGCAGAAGGTCAAGGAAGTGATGACCAAAGACCGGCTGGTCACCGCGCCGGTGGGCATTACCCTGGAGGAATCCAAGGCCCTGCTCCATAAGTACCGCATTGAGAAGCTGCTGGTGGTGGACGATGACTATAACCTGAAGGGCCTGATCACCATCAAGGACATTGAAAAAATTCGCAAATATCCCCAATCCTGCAAGGACGAGTTCGGCCGCCTGCGGGTGGGCGCGGCGGTGGGGGTGGGTCCGGACCGGGAAGCCCGGGTGGAGGCCCTTCTTAAAGCCGGGGTGGACGTGATTGTCATCGACACCGCCCACGGCCACTCCCAGCGGGTGCTACGGGCAGTAGAAGCTACTAAAAAAATCTTTCCCGAAATAGATCTAATCGCCGGCAACGTGGCCACTGCGGGTGGAGCCGAAGACCTGATCAAGGCCGGAGTGGACGCGGTGAAGCTGGGGGTGGGGCCCGGCTCCATCTGCACCACCCGGGTGATCGCCGGGGTGGGGGTGCCGCAATTATCCGCCATCATGGATTGCTCCCAAGCCACCCGCAAGGCGGACATCCCCTTGATCGCCGACGGCGGCGTCAAATATTCCGGGGACGTCACCAAGGCCCTGGCCGCGGGCGCGGAGGTGGTGATGATCGGCAGTCTATTTGCGGGCACAGACGAAAGCCCCGGGGAGACGGTGATCTTCCAGGGCCGGAGCTACAAGATTTACCGGGGTATGGGGTCCCTGGAGGCCATGAAGGCCGGCAGCCGGGACCGTTATTGCCAGGAAGACTTTGACCTGGAGTGCAAACTGGTGCCGGAAGGCATCGTCGGCCGGGTGCCCTCACGGGGCAAACTGCCGGACGTTATCTATCAACTGATGGGCGGGCTGCGCTCCGGCATGGGCTATGTGGGCTGCCGCACCATCCCGGAACTGCAACAAAAGGCCAAATTTATCCGCATCTCCCCCGCGGGTCTGAAAGAGTCCCACGTCCACGACGTCATCATCATGAAGGAAGCGCCGAATTACTGGGTGGAGTAGGGATGATAAGACCGCCTGCTTAAGAGCTAAGGGATGAATATCCGTTTTTATCTTGACCCGGAAACTGGTCAGCCGCATATATAAACATGGAGTGAGTGAAAAAGAAGTTGAAGAGGTTTTAAATAGAACTGGGGAGGACCGGCCCGGACAAGAAGGTTCCCGGATGGCCATGGGACAGACATTATCCGAACGTTGTCTGAGGGTTATTTATGTACCAGACCCGCAGCCGAATAGTGTTCTTGTTATTACCGCCTATGAATTGAAAGGCAAGCCATTAATTGCCTATCGAAGACGCCGCCGAAGGAAGAAAAAATGAAAAAACATGGCAAGTTTCCACCTGGATGGAATGAAGCAAGGGTTCGCCGGGTTTTGGCACATTATGAAGAGCAGACTGAAGAAGAAGCGGTCGCCGAGGACGAAGCTGCTTTTGAAAATGTAAACCAGACCGCAATGGACGTTCCCAATGAATTGGTGCCGGTGGTGCGGGAGCTGATCGCCAAACATAGAGCCAAAATCAGAGAACGGTCTCCGCATTAAGCTTGTGGGCAAAGATCCCCCATCCACGACGTGATCATCATGAAGGAAGCGCCTAATTATTGGCTGGAATAAAAAGAGTGAGCAGTAATCTTTAAACAATGACCCGAAGGCTTGCAGTGAGAGTAACCGTAAGGGCGGACGTGGGGCTGCCCTTTTTTTTTGGGAGGGGAAGCCCGCATTTAAGAGGAGTTTGTTATAAGATAGATTAATTAATAATATAAATACATTTAATTTTACTTATAACTGGAAAACGAATAAAAAAAAGCTGAAGGAGCGGTCTTTGATCACGAAGGAATTATTCTGGAGGAGAGAGGTCTACCCAGAACAGATTCTTATACCGAGTTGCAGTCAAAAAGATACTGTACGTAGCGAACCTTGTGTTCGCCCTGGAGCCACGGGCGAACACAAGGTTCGCCCCTACAGTTCAACGTCCTTTGAATGCGAATTGGTATTAACTGCCGTGGCCTACATATAAGTAGAGCAATAGTTGAAAGGAGACTCTCATGAACTGCCAAGCATATGCTGAGGAAATTTCCAAGATGATTCGCCCCCAATCTTTTCCTTTGGGCGTAAAATTTGTCAAAGATAGCAATATGCTGCCCAAGGAAGCAGTAAGGCCTGCCAAGTATGGCATTAAGATTTCTCTGTGCCAGTGGACTACCATGGCCAGACGTTGGGGTCGTATCTTTGGAGCAGTGGCAGAAGATATCAACTGCACGCCCTGTCTGGCGGCCCTGGGTTTAAAGCAGCTTGCCAGCAACGCCGATCTGGCTCAATATTTTCTGGATATGGGTTATTTCGACAATATGGAACATGCCGAAATGGCCACTAAAGAACTGGCTCCTATACCAGCGGGAGAAATCAAGGGGATAGTCTTTTTTCCACTCGAGGCGGCCCCGGTCGATCCCGACATCATTCTGATCTATGGAACCCCGGCACAAATGGCTCGTTTAGCGGCCGGTTATGTTTATCACCACGGGGAGCTGATCGCCTCCAAAACCACCGGATTTGGCATCTCGTGCCTGGCCGCGGTAAAACCTTGTTTCACCGGCAAGCCTGCCTTTGTCCATCCCGGACGGGGAGAGCGTATTTTAGCAGGCACGGATGAAGCAGAGATGTTCTTCACTTTTCCGGCCAGAGAATGTGAAGCCCTGGTGGACGGCTTGCAGAAAACCCACGAGAGAGGAACACGCTATCCCGTCCAAAGTTATATGCTCTATGAGCCGCCAGCCATTAAGCCCGTGAGAATTCTAGGGGAAAAATTAACTGATTGATGCGTGATTGTCTAGTCCGGCAATTTTATTGCTCATCTGCAAGGCATTGCGCTTAAGCTCGCCCGGTCATGAGCAGATGAAAAAAGGAGGGCCCCTAGGCCCTCCTTTTTTATTTAAGGGGTTGGGACGGGGCTAAGGATCTCTCACCTTTACCCCTATCCCAGACACATGTTTCTTCAGCTCGCCTTTGCCTCCGGGTGGGCCGCCAGCCAGGCGGCCCGCTCTTCGCGTTTCAGGGGGCTGGGGCCCAGTTGCACGGCCCGCTCCGCCATTTCCTTGGCGATGGCCTGGAATTTCGGCCCGTCCGAAGAGGAGAGGTTGAACATCTCCAGCCGCTCCGGCTCTACACCTAGCTCGGTGAAGTCCTTTTTCAACTTGGTCACCCGTTTTCTGGCCCGGATATTACCCATCAAGTAGTGGCATTCGCCCTCCAGGCAGCCGGCCACGAAAACCGCGTCCGCGCCGCCTTCAAAGGCCTTGAGGAGGTGGAGAATGTCCACCCGGCCGGTGCAGGGCATCAAGATGATCTTAATCTCCGGAGGATACTGCAGCCGCATCGAACCTGCCAGGTCCGCAGCGCTATAGGCTCAGTAGCGGCAGCAAAAGCCGATGATTTTGGGAGCAAAAGGCTCGGTCATGATTTCTCCTTTCTTTAACTCGCCGCCAGAGCCATTTCCTGGGCGATGATCTGGGTATCGGTATAGTGCTTCATGGTGATGGCCTTGCCCGGGCATTCGGAGACACAGACCCCGCAGCCCTGGCACTTGGCCGGGTCGATATAGGCCGCGTCGATCTGATAGTCGATGACCGGCACGTTGAAGGGACAGGCACGCACGCAGGTGAGGCAGACCGCGCATTTTTCCGCTTCCACGGAGGCCACCACGCCGCCCACGGAGACCTTCTCCAGGCCCAGGAAGGTGGCGGCCCGGCCCGCCGCGGCCTTGGCCTGGGCGATGGATTCGTCAATGGGCTTGGGATAGTGGGCCAACCCGGCCAGGAAGATGCCGTCCGTGGGAAGATCCACGGGCCGCAGCTTGGCGTGGGCCTCATTGAAGAAGCCTTCGGCGTTCCGGGGCAGCTTGAAGAGCTCGCCCAGATCCTCGATGGGGTTGGGCAGTATGGCGCTGGCCAGGGTGAGGATATCCGGCTTGAGGACCACCGGCATCCCCAGGATGGGGTCGGTCACCGTCACCTGGAGGCCGCCGTCCGCAGCTTTCTCCACCTGGGGTTTCCCATCCAGATCAAAGCGGATGAACATCACGCCCATCTCCCGGGCTTCCTTGTAGAGTAGTTCCCGCTCGCCATAGGTGCGCAGATCCCGATAGAGGATAAAGACATCCAGGTCCGGGTTGAGCTTTTTCATCTCAATGGCGCTCTCCACGGAGTGGGTGCAGCAGAGGCGGCTGCAATAGGGCCGCTCCGGTTCCCGGGAGCCTACGCACTGGATGAAGACCGCCTGCTTGGCCTGGGCGATCTTGGGGTCTTTTCCGGCAATGAGCTGATCCACTTCCAGGGCATTGTAGACATTGGGGTGCTGGCCGTAGAGGTACTCTTCCGGAGCCAGGGCCTGGCCCCCGGTAGCCATGATGGTCACCCCATGCTCCAGTTCCCGGTCGCCTTCAGGAGTGGTGACGGTGGAGCGGTAATTGCCCACGAAACCGCTGGTTTCCGTGACTGCGGAGTTGAACATGATTTCGATGTTGGAGTTATTCTTAACATCTTCGATGAGCTCTTCCAGATAACCCCGGTAGTTATGGCCATGGGCGCTGACCACCAGGTTCCAGGCATTGCCCCCCAGCTTATCGGTCTTTTCCACCAGATAGGCCTTAAAGCCCATATTGGCGATGGAGCGGGCGGATTCCATGCCGGCTACGCCGCCGCCAATGATGAGCGCCGCTTTGGTCACCGGAAACTCCATCTTGTGGAGGGGCTCCAGTTTGGCCAGCCGGGCGACAACGCCCCGGACCAAGTCTTTGGCCTTTTCCAGGGCCTTTTCCGGCTCGTGCATGTGCACCCAGGAGTCCTGGTCCCGGATGTTGGCCATCTCGAAGAGGTAGGGGTTGAGGCCCACCTCCCGGACCGTCTCCATAAACATGGGCGCGTGGGTGCGGGGGCTGCAGGAGGCCACCATCACCCGGTTCAGGTTGTTATCCTCGATGGCCTGGCGGATCTTGCCTTGAGTGTCCGCAGAGCAGGTGAAGAGATTTTCATCCACAAAAGTCACGTTGGGCAGGGTCTTGGCGTATTCCGCCAGGGCGGGGACATCGATCACCCCGCCGATGTTGATGCCGCAGTTGCAGACAAAGACCCCGATGCGGGGCTCCTGGCCGCTGACATCTTTCTCCGGGGGCAGGACCTGCACTTTCATATCCTTGCCCCGGGCCGCCGCCAGTAATTCCCCGGCGTCCGCGGCCGCGGCCGAGGCCTCCATCACCGACTGGGGAATATCCTTGGGGCTCTGGAAGGCGCCGCAGACATAAACCCCCGGTTTACTGGTGCTTAAAGGCGTGAAGGGGGAAGTCTTGGCGAAACGGGTCTCCGGCTTGATCTCCACCCCCAGGGCCTTGGCCAGATTCAGGGCGTCCGGCGAAGCCTCCAGACCCACGGAGAGAACCACCAGGTTGAATTCTTCGGTCTTCAGCTCCCCGTCTTCCGTGAGGTAGCGGATGCTCACGTCATCGGAACCGGGCACCTGATCGACGGTGTGGATCCGGGAGCGGAGGAAGCGGATGCCGTGCTCCTCTTCGCCCCGCCAGTAGTATTTTTCAAAATCCTTGCCGTGGGTGCGCATGTCCATGAAGAAAATGGCGGTGTCCAGGGGCTCCTTGCTGTGTTCCTTGGCGATCACCGCCTGTTTGATGGCGTACATGCAGCAAACCGCGGAGCAGTAGCTGTTATCGCAGTGATTGATGTCCCGGGAGCCCACGCACTGGAGCCAGGCGATCTTCTTGGGCTCCAGGTGGTCCGAGGGCCTGATGAGGTGCCCGGCATAGGGGCCGGAGGCCGAGAGAATCCGCTCGAACTCCATGCTGCTCACCACCCCGGGGTAATTGGCGTAATGATAAGCCGCATACTTGGTGGGATCGTAGGTCTGGAAGCCCGGGGCCATGACCACGGCGCCCACGTTCAGCTCCAGCTTCTTGGGGGTTTGATCGTGGGCCACGGCTCCGGCCTGGCAGGCCACCACGCACTGGAGGCACTCGGAGCAGACCCCGCAGTTGATGCAGCGGGCCGCCTCGGCCACGGCTTCTTCTTCGGTGTAGCCCAGGTTGATTTCCTTAAAGCTCTTGACCCACTCTTCCACGGGAGTGTGGGGCATCGCAGCCCGGTTTTTCTTTTCCTCGTCTCCCTTAATTTCGCTCCAGTGGCCTTCCTCCTTGGGAATGGGGCGTAAAGGGGCTTCCCGGTCAGCCTTGAGATCCTGGCCGTTCAGGTAACGGTCCACGGAAATGGCCGCCTCCCGGCCCGCAGCCACCGCGGCGATGGCGATCCAGGGACCGGAAACCACGTCCCCGCCGGCAAAGACGCCTTCCCGGCTGGTGGCCAGGGTCTCAGCGTCGGCTTGAATCAGGCCCCGGGGGGTCAACTCAATGCCGTCTTCGGGAGTGAGGAACTGCAGGTTGGCCTTCTGGCCGATGGACATGATGATCACGTCCGCGTCCCGGGTGGTGGTCTGATCGTCAAAATAGGTGGGGGAGAAGCGGCCTTCCTCGTCAAAGACCCGTTCCACCGCCCGCATTTCCAGACCGGTGACCTGGCCGCCGCTGGCGATAATCTGCTTCACGCCCCAGCGGGTGACGATCTCGATGCCTTCGTGCTCCGCTTCTTCCACTTCCCAGGGGGAGGCGGGCATCTCTTCCCGGGACTCGAGACAAACGATGGTCACCTGGGAAGCGCCCTGGCGCTTAGCGGTGCGGGCCACGTCCATGGCCACGTTGCCGCCGCCGATAACCAGAGTCCGCCTACCCTTAACGGGGTTGGCCCCGGTGGAAGACGCTTCTTTCAGGTATTCCACGCCCCAGAGGACGCCCTGGGCGTCGGAGCCGGGCACCGGCAGGCGGATGGAGTCCTGGCAGCCCACCCCCATGAAGACCGCCCGGAAACCGTCCCGGGTCAGGAGGTCGTTGATGGTCAGCCCCGGGCCGATGGGGGTCTGGAAACGGAATTCCACCCCCAGGCGTTTCAGGTAGTCCACCTCTTGCTGGAGGACTTCCCGGGGCAGACGGTATTCGGGGATGCCGTAGCGCAGCCAGCCGCCGGCTTCGGGCGCGGCCTCGAAGATCACCGCCTTATAGCCTTTCAGGGCCAGGTGATAGGCGCAGCTTAAACCGGAGGGACCGGCGCCGACAATGGCCACCGCCTCGTCCCGTTTCTCGATCTCCGGCGCCGGCAGGGCGCTCCAATCCACCTGATCCGCCACAAACCGTTTCAGGTTGCAGATGGCGATGGGCTCATCTATCTCCTGGCGGCGGCAGTCGCTTTCACAGGGATGGGGACAGATGCGGCCGATGGTGCCGGGGAGCGGCAGCCGGTCCATGATCAGGGCCAGGGCCTCCGGGTATTTTTTGGCCTTGACCAGCTGCACGTAGCCCTGGGCGCTGAGATTGGCCGGGCAGGCCCGGACACAGGGGGCCCGGTCGTATTTCTTAATGGCAAAAGTAGCAGGGATGGCCTGGGGATAGAGGCGATAGATGGCCTGGGCCTCGTTCAGACCGATATTAAATTCGTTGGGCACCCCCACCGGGCAGACCTCGGTGCAGGCGCCGCAACCGGTGCATTTGGCCGGGTCGATGTAACGGGGCTCCTGCTCCACGGTCACGGTAAAATTGCCGGGCTCGCCTTTAATACCCGTGACCTCTGACAGGGTGCTGATCTCGATATTTAGATGGCGGCCGCATTCCACCAACTTGGGAGAGATGATACACATGGAACAGTCGTTAGTGGGAAAGGTCTTATCCAACTGGGCCATAACGCCGCCGATGGCCGACTTTTTCTCCACCAGGTGGACGTAGAAACCGGCGTTTGCCAGGTCCAGGGCAGCCTGTACCCCGGCGATACCGGCCCCCACCACCATTACTTTACCAACCGGGTCTTTCGCCTGTACCTTCTTGGCCATAGAGTCACCTTCCATACTTGGGGTTATTTATATACACTACTATGGATAGATATTGTGAATTTCGCCACTAGTCATGTTAGAAAAAATTACCTGTCAAGTCAAGAAAGAATGAAAATGGCGAAAATTGGACGCCCGGTAATACGCGTGTCTGGAGAAACCTTGACCGGGCCTGTAAAATGCTTAATTTTAATACTTATCGTCTGATATCGGAAAATGGGGCGGAAAGTAACCAAAGGAAATTTTTTGTTACTTTTTTCCCCTGGGGGAATCATCTGCCAATACCAACTTGGAACCCCCCGGTCATTAAAGAGAAAGGGGTGAAAAATATGGCCATCCAGGATAATGCGCCGGAAGTCAGGGGATTGTTGGAGATCCTGGGCCTGGTGGAAGAGCCCTTAGGGGTTTACTACACCGAACTGGAACCCCGGGAGGGCCTCTCCCCCACGCCTTACACCCTCCCCACCAGGGAGATGGAGGTGCAAGGAGAAGTAGACTGGGACGAGACCTTCGCCAATTTTTCCTGCATCATCAGCCACCTCTGGCGGGCTCGGAAAAAGGGGGCGGCGGCCTACTTCGACCAGACCCGTTTCGGTTGCCTGGGGGGCGCCTTTTTCCTGGGTTATCTCAAGCCCCAACTGGAGACCATCGTCCATTACGTCTCCACCGGCATTCCCAATATCCTGGAAGGGGAGTGTTATCTGGAGTCCCCGGAGGTCACCCGTCTTTTCTACGAAACCATCGACCCCCGCCCGGCGCCGGCCCGGTTCTGTGTCTTTAAACCCTTAAGCCAGTTCGCGGCCGACGAGGAACCGGAGGTGGTGATCTTCTTCGCCCGGCCCGAGTCCATCTCCGGTCTCCACCAACTGGCCACCTTTGTCACCAACGACTTCGAGGCGGTGCAGTCGCCCTTCGGCGCGGGCTGCGCCAATATCGTCACCTGGCCCCTCAAGTACCGGCATTGGGGCCAACTCAAGGCGGTGCTGGGGGGCTGGGACCCCTCGGACCGCAAATTCCTCAAGCCCGACGAAATCACCTTCGCGGTGCCCCAGGAGATGTTTCAACGCATGGCCGCCCGCTGGCAGGAATCCTTCCTCACCAAACCCGCCTGGGCCGCGGTGCGCAAAAAGATCGAATTGAGCCGCAAAAAATGGGGGGAGGAGTAGGAAAAATTTTGGGGGAAGGGGCCAGGAGCGGTAACACAGGCATCCCGCCTGTGGACCTGAGTCCACTCTCCCAAACCCCCTCCCTCAACCCCATGCATTAAAGGTAGGGCGGGCGTCTCGCCCGCTATTATTTCCTGCGCGCCCCCTTTTAATCTTCCTCAAATTCCCGTTTAGCCTAGATAAAATACTTGATAAAGTATCTCACTTGGTGTTATATTTGTTTTAAATGAGAGTCTTCAAGAACAAATGGTTCGCCCGCTGGATGCGAAGGGAAAACATTTTGGATTCCGTCTTGCTGCAAGCGGCGGCGGAGGTTGTCGCAGGGCGGGTGGAGGCTGATCTCGGGGGTGGTATATTCAAGTAGCGCATATCGCGGGTAGGCAGCGGAAAACGGGGGGGGCTATCGGTTTCTTATAGGATACAAAAAACCCAATGTAGAACGGATTATTTTTCTTTATGCCTTCGCAAAAAATGCCAGAGCCAATATTTCATACCGAGTTGCAGTCAAAAAGATACTATACGTAGGGGCGAACCTTGTGTTCGCCCCGGAGCCCCGGGCGAACCCAAGGTGCGCC
>JBMORF010000007.1:0-30867 GCA_049322315.1 Thermodesulfobacteriota bacterium
ATTAAAACAGCAAAAGCAAACGGCGTCCATCTGCGTTTATCGGCGGTTAAATATTAACCGCCGATGTACGCCGATAAACGCCGTTCATCATAAGGATTGTTGCTTGAGAATGCGAACTTGGTATAAGGTCTACCCGGACGAGACGCCGGTGCCGCCGGGCCCAACTCCCTCTTTTACCTTATAGCCTCCAAATAGCCTCCAAGAGGCCTTTCTTAAGGGCTGCCCGTTTGAAGATGACACTGCGCCAGTTATTACCCATAATTTGTCTATGGAGTTGGTGCTGCGGACCGGGGCTGCTTTACGGGGCGGAGTTTTCCGAATACGGCAACCCTTTCGTCTGGGTGACCGTGGGCCCGACGGGGGTGAAAGCCGAGGTAGTGCGTGCCCCGGGAAAACTCTACCTGGGTTTGGGTTACCGCCAGGAGTTGCCCGAAGGCCGGGGCATGCTCTTTCTGATGCCCCGGATGGAGCCCCAGATTTTCTGCATGCGGGGCATGAAATTCCCCATCGATATCATCTGGATAGCCCAGGAGAAAATCATCGGCCTAGCCAAAAACATCTCGCCCCGGTTCACCGGCGACCTCTGTTCCCCCCGACCGGTGAAGTTCGTCCTGGAAGTTCCCGGGGGGTTCGCAGACCGCCACGGCCTGAAAGTGGGCGATCCGGTGAAGTGGTAGCCGGGTGGAGGAAGTGAGCGGCAAGCAGTAAGCAGTGAGCCTGACAAAGAGCGGCATCACCGGGTTAATTCCTTAGCACCGCTCCCCTGCCTCCCATCTCCCTCCCCAACGCCCCCCCACCAATTCTTGCCAACCTGGATTCCTTGTTTTATATTGCCCTGACAGACGGAGGATGCTGATGTTGACCGACCTGGAACAAAAAGTCATCCTGGCCCTCCAGCGGGATCTGGAGGTCACCCCCCGTCCCTTCCTGGAGGTGGCGGAACAGTTGGGGATACCGGAGGAGGAGCTGTTGGCCGCCATCCGCAGCCTCATGGATCAGGGTTACATCCGCCGCTTCGGCGCCACCCTGCGCCACCAACAGTCCGGCTATGCCGCCAATGTCCTGGTGGTCTGGCGCGTGCCGGACAAAGATCTCCCGGCCATCGGCAAAAAGCTGGCCGCCTACCGGGAGGTGTCCCACTGTTACGCCCGGACCCCGGCGCCCTCCTGGCCCTATAATCTCTACTCCATGATCCACGGCAAGACCCCGGAGGATTGCGTGCGGACCGCGGCGCGCATGGCTGCGGAAACTGGCCTGGACGATTACCAGATGCTGTTCAGCGAAACCGAACTGAAAAAAACCACCATGCGCTATTTTAGGGAAAGTGAACAGTAAGCGGTGAGCAGTGGGCAGTGAGATGGATTCGTGTTTTTTTCTGCTCACTGCTCACCGCTTACTCCTTACCTTCCTACATATCAGGAGAGAAATGATGCCCACTTTTGCTGATTCGGAGCGGATTTTTCAGGCCGCCTCGCAAATAATGCCCGGGGGAGTGAACTCCCCGGTGCGGGCCTGGGGCGCGGTGGGACTCGGCCCCCGGGTGATCGCCCGGGGTGAGGGGGCCCGGCTTTATGACGTGGATGGCAATTCTTATCTGGACTACGTGGGTTCCTGGGGTCCCCTGATCCTGGGGCACGCCGATTCCCGGGTGGTGGCTGCAGTGCAGGAGGCTGCGGCCCGGGGCACCAGTTTTGGGGCGCCCACCCCGGGGGAGGTGGAGTTAACCCGCATGCTGGTGGAGGCGGTGCCGGGCTTGGAGATGGTTCGCCTGGTGAACTCCGGCACCGAGGCCTGCATGAGCGCCCTGCGCCTGGCCCGGGGCGCCACGGGCCGGCCCCGGGTGATCAAGTTCGACGGTTGCTACCATGGTCATGCCGACTCCTTCCTGGTGGCTGCGGGCAGCGGCGTCCTCACCCAGGCCATTCCCGGCAGCCCCGGGGTGCCGCCGGAGATCGCCTCCCTCACCTTATCCCTGCCGTACAATGATCTGGAGGCGGTGGAGCAGGCCCTGCAACAATATCCCGGGGAGGTGGCGGCCATCTTCGTGGAACCGGTGGCCGGGAACATGGGGGTGGTGCCGCCGCAGCCGGGATTCTTGGAGGGGCTGCGGCGCCTCTGCGATGGGGCCGGCTGCCTCCTGGTCTTTGATGAAGTGATCACCGGCTTCCGGGTGGCCTGGGGCGGAGCCCAGTCCCTCTACGGGATCGAACCGGACCTTACCTGCCTGGGGAAGATCATGGGCGGAGGCCTGCCGGTGGGGGCCTACGGCGGGCGCCGGGATTTGATGGCGCAGATGGCGCCGTCCGGACCAATTTATCAGGCCGGAACTCTCTCAGGGAATCCGGTGGCGGTGGCCGCGGGGTTGGCCACCCTGGAGGCCCTGAAGGAACCGGGAATTTATGAGTCTCTGGAGGAAAAAGGGGCCTGGCTGGCCCGGGAGCTGGCTGCGGCGGCGGCGCGCCAGGGGGCGGCGGTGACCATCAACCGGGTGGGCTCCATGCTTACGGTTTTTTGCACCGGGGAGCCGGTTACCTGCCTGGAGGAGGCCAAGGGGTCGGATTTAAGCCGGTTCCAAACCTTTTTCCAGGAGATGCTGGCTGCCGGCGTTTACCTGGCGCCCTCCCAATTCGAGGCCTGGTTCATCTCCGCGGCCCACCAACAAGGGGACCTGGAATATACAGTGGCCGCAGCGGAACGGGTGTGGAGCCGGCTTTCCGGGAGTTGAAAAACCGGGGAAAATTATCTATTGCTTTTTGTGACTATTATGTTAGGGTGGGGAAAAATGCCCCTTTCTCTGGGGAGAATATCCCGAAGATGACCTCCAGACAACGCTTTGAAGCGGCCAGAACCAGCATTGTGAAAAAATTAATATAATAATTATAGCCATTTTTTTCACCAAACTTGATCAGTTGAGAGACCAGCAGGTTGGCAGGCACCTTGCAGTAGTATAGCTGGTGATCTTTTTATAGAAAGGAGGTGATGGTTGGCAATCGGTAGGGTAATTAGCAGGTTATCTATTTTTTGGCTTTATTCTTACTGTTAATCTCAACTGAGGAGGGATCTCATGGCAGACAAAGTTCCAGGGAAGGCGTGGGTAGTTGTATTTTCGGGCACAGCCGTTAACCTCTGTTTGGGGATTCTATACGCCTGGAGTGTTTGGACCAAGGCCCTGATCAATGTACCAAAAGCCGGGCAGCTTATTACCGAAGGCCCCGCGGCTGGTTGGACTTACCTGACCAATGCCCAGGCGGCCACGCCGTTTTCTTTGTGCGTCATTATCTTTGCTTTATTGATGATCCCCGGCGGCCGGATCCAGGATAAATTGGGTCCCAAGGTGGGGGCCATCACTGGCGGTCTCTTCCTGGCCATCGGTTGTATCATCGCTGGTCTTTCCAAGAGTTATGGCGGTCTGGTTTTTGGTTTCGGCGTCCTGGGCGGCATCGGCATGGGCATCGGTTATGCCGCGCCCACGCCGGCGGCTCTCTCCTGGTTCGGCCCGCATAAGCGGGGTCTGGTAGCCGGCTTGGTGGTTGGCGGTTACGGCGGCGCGGCTCTCTATATTTCGCCCCTGGCTGCTTATCTGATCGCCACTGGTGGTGTGACTTACAGCTGGGTCTTCCTGGGCATCTTCTTCGCGGCGGTGGTGATCATCGCCGGTTCCCAGCTGGCCAAAGCGCCTCCGGGATATGTAGCTCCGGCAGCCCCGGTGAAAGCAGGCGCGGCCCCGGCCAAGGCCGCGGGCACCCTGATAGACTGGGCTCCCAGCGAAATCGTGAAGTCCTGGCAGTGCTATGCCTTGATCCTGATGTTCATCGGCACCACCCAGTCGGGTCTCTTGATCATCGGCAACGCGGCTGGCATCCTGGCCACCGCGGCCAAGGGGATCCCTTTCTTCGCAGCCAACGCCTGGATCCTGGCCTCTTACGGCGGTCTGGTGAACGCCCTGGGCCGGGTGGGCACCGGTATGTACTCGGATAAGATTGGCCGGGACAACGCCTACACCATTAACTGCCTGGTGTCGGCCCTCTGCCTCTTCCTGCTGCCCATGATCATCGCTGGCGGCAACATCTTTCTGCTGTTTATAGCGGTGGGCATCGCTTACTGGCAGTACGGCGGCGGCCTGGCCCTGATGCCCGCTTACACTGCCGACTTCTTCGGCCCCAAGAACCTGGGCATGAACTACGGCATCGTGTTCCTCGGGTGGGGTCTGGGCTTCTTCATGACCCGTTTGGGCGGCACCATTAAAGATATCACCGGTTCTCTAACCTGGGCCTTCATCCTGTCGGCCATCGTGCTCATCATCGCGGTGATTATCTCCCGGGTGACCAAGAGACCCATGCACACCACGGAATAAATCTAACTTCCTCACTCCGGTGCACCTTGGGTTGACGCCGGAGTGAGGAACAGGTAAAACTGGAGCTATCAGAGAAGGCAGGGCGGCGTAAACCCTGCCTTCTCCTTATTGTGGAGGATTTTTCAGATCTTCCTAATCAGTTAGCACCCCCAAACAGGGAAATGCTCCTTTTAAGTAACTAAGGCAAAGAGGCTTTTTCTGAGTAAAGGATCAAGGTAATCCTGATGTTTCCGGAAGATTCGTGGCCGGTGCCATTTTTTCTCGATCCCAATAATTTAATCATCGATGCGGTGGTGACTTTTTGTGTGTCGATCCTGGTGGCCATCACCATTAATGCCGAAGCCCAGGCCTTCATGTCCAATTTTCTGGGGGACAGGCGTACCGCCCCCAAGGATCGGCTCCATTTTAACGCCTTCCTCCATTTGGATATCATGGGCACGATCTGTTATTTTGTGGGCGGCTTTGGCTGGGCCCGGTATTTCGACATCGATAGCAGTAAATTCGAGTATCCCCGGCTCTATATGGTATTAAGCCGGGCCGCGGGACCGGTGGCAAATCTGCTGATGGCCAGTATTGTGTCCAGCGCGGTTTGGATATTTGGCCTAGTGGGCTATAATCCCCGGGTCTTTTTGATGGTCGTCGGGGTTAATCTCACCACGGCCATCTATAACTTGATCCCGATCCCGCCCCTGGCCATGGGCTACCTGGTTTTGGAATTGATGCCCCAAATGGATGCCCGGCTCAGGACGCTGGCGCTCCAGGCCGGTCCTTTTATGGTCCTGGCCCTGGCGCTGTTGGAGCGGATCAGTCACCATACTATCTTCAGTCCTTATTTCGACCCCATCATCAGGTCTATCTACCGCTATCTCGCAAGCAATTGAGAGGCGAATCTGCCGGTACCTTTCCCTGCATTGCGGGGAGACCAAGCCCCCGGGAGGGGAACAGGACCGCCACCTGAACGATGCCGGGTTGTCTCCCTTCTGTAAAAAGGCTCCAGGGATGGGAGTTAAACGCGCTATAGTTTTCCATTGGGTAACATGCTGTTATCCTTAGGGTAGCAAAAATGTCTTGAACCGTTACCCAGTTGTCAAGTTATTACTGGCGGCAAAAAAATAAGAAAAATTTGCAATAAAATTTAAAAAATGCTTAAAAAAGCTTAAAGAGAAATGGCACTTTTCCCGCTATATAAAGTGGGAGGATCATTCTTCCAGGCCGGAAACCGGGCCTTGGGTTTCAAAGGATCTATGACGGCAACTACAAAATTTACCATTCCTGAAGTGGCGATCCTCGGGGTGGTCTGTCGGGCCCTGGTGATTTATGAAGACGCCCGGGGCTGGCTGGCGGAACTTTTTCGCCAGGATGAGCTGGCCCCCGAGTTGGCGCCGGTGATGTCTTATATCTCTCTGACGAAACCGGGAGTGGGGCGCGGTCCCCATGCCCACCGGGAGCAGACCGATTATTTCTGTTTTCCCGGCCCTGGTGACTTCCGGGTGATTCTTTGGGATAACCGCCCGGAGAGCCCCAGTTTCGGAGTCAGGCAGGAGTTTCACCTGGGGGAAAATTGTCCGGGCATCCTGATAGTCCCCCCCGGGGTGGTCCACGGCTACTTAAATATCAGCGATCGTTTAGGCACAGTGGTCAATTGCGCCAACCGCCTTTATAGAGGCCCGGGACGCCGGGGGCCGGTGGATGAAATCCGCTACGAGGATGACTCCGACTGCCCCTTCCGGCTGGCATGAGAAGACAGTGAAGATATTAATCACTGGCGCGGCCGGTCAATTGGGACGGGCCCTGGTGGAGGAACTGGGGCGGCGGGATCAGGAGTTGATGGCCACCGACCTGCCGGAGTTGGACATCAGCGACCAAGAGGCGGTGACGCGCCTGGTCGCCACGGCCCGGCCGGGAGTGGTGATCAACGCCGCCGCGGCCACCCGGGTGGACGACCTGGAAGCGGACCCGGACCTGGCCCTGAAGGTCAACGCCCTGGGGCCCCGGAATCTGGCAGTGGCTTGCCGCCGTTTAGGGGCCAAGTTGGTGCAGGTATCCACCGACTATGTCTTTGACGGGGCCAAGGCGGGTCCCTATGTGGAGTGGGATAAGACCGGGCCCCGGTCGGTTTACGGGATGAGCAAACTGCTGGGGGAGACTTTGGTGAGGGAGCAGTGCCCGGATCATTTTATCGTGCGCACCGCCTGGCTCTACGGCCTGCCCGGCCCCAATTTTATCAACGCCATCCTGGCCCGGGCTAAGGCAGGACAGGATTTGCAGGTGGTGGATGATCAGCGGGGCACTCCCACCAGCGCCCTGGCCCTGGCCCCCCAAATCCTGGCCCTGTCGGCCACCGAGGCCTTCGGCACCTATCATGCCACCTGCCAGGGGGAGGCCACCTGGTATGAATTTGCCCTGCTGATTCTGGAGCGGGCGGGGTTGGCTGTCAAGGCGCGGCCTTGCACCACCCAGGAATTCCCGCGACCGGCCCCCAGGCCGGCGAACTCCGTTCTGGAGAATCGTTTATTGAAATTGGCAGGACTGGACTTGATGCCTTCCTGGCAGGAGGCCTATAACCGGTTCTGGGACCTTTACGGGGAACAGTTATGAGCACGGTCTTGGTAACGGGGGGCGCAGGGTTTATCGGCGCCAATTTTGTCCATTACCTCAGGCGGCAGCGCCCGGAATGGACCATCATCAACCTGGATCTCCTCACCTATGCCGGGAATCCGGAAAACCTGGCGGCCCTGGAAGGAGACTCCGGACATATGCTGGTAAAAGGTGATGTGGCCGACCGGGAGTTGGTGGCCTCCTTGTTCAGCCGCTACCCCATCACCAAGGTGGTGCATTTTGCCGCGGAGACCCACGTGGACCGGTCCATTATGGACCCCGGGGTCTTTGTGCGCACCAATGTCCTGGGCACCTATACTCTTTTGGAGGCGGCCCGCCACGCCTGGCAGGGGCTTAAAGAGGATGGGCCCCGTTTTCTGCATATCAGCACCGATGAGGTTTACGGGTCTTTGGGACCACAGGATCCGCCTTTCACCGAAGAGACGCCCTACGCCCCCAACAGTCCCTATTCGGCCTCCAAGGCGGGCGCGGATTTCCTGGTGCGCTCCTATTTCCATACCTACGGCCTGCCGGCCCTGATCACCAATTGCTCCAATAACTACGGACCTTTTCAATTTCCGGAAAAGCTCATTCCTTTTGCCATCAGCCAGGCCCTGGAGGGGAAACCCGTGCCCATCTATGGCGCCGGCACCAATATCCGGGATTGGATCTTTGTGGAAGACCATTGCCGGGCCGTCGCCCTGGTGCTGGAGCAGGGGCGGATCGGGGAAACCTATAATTTGGGGGGGCGGCAGGAAAAACCCAACTTGGAGCTGGTACACCTGCTTCTCAAGCTGCTCCGGGAGATGCGGCCGGATTTGGCAAATCCGGAAGATCTCATCACTTTTGTCCCGGACCGCCCGGGCCACGATTGGCGCTATGCCTTGAGTATCGACAAGATTGAGAGGGAGTTGGGCTGGCGGCCCCAGGTGGACCTGGAGGAGGGGTTGAGGCGCACCATATCCTGGTATCTGTCGCATTTGGGGTGGCTGGAGCGGGTGCGCTCCGGGGCTTACCGGGAATACCTGCAACAGCAATACGGCGCAGCCGTAGTTTGAGCAAGATGATGAAAGAGCAGCCCTTGATCCTGTTGGTGGATGACGACCCCATCATTTTGGAGTTGATGCGGGAGTTCCTGAGTTCCGGCTCCTACGGCGTGGATGTGGCCCGCAACGGCCGGGTGGCGGTGGAGCGGCTGCAGTCCTGTTCCTACGACCTGGTGCTCACCGACATGGTGATGCCGGAGATGCAGGGGTTGGAACTCCTGCAATACGTGCGGCTGCACCATCCGGAGACGCTGACCATCGTCTTCACCGGCCACGCCAATTACCGGGACGCGGTGGCCGCGGTGAAGCTGGGGGCCTTTGATTATCTCACCAAGCCTATCCGGGCCGAGATCCTGCGCCACGCCATCGACCGGGCCCTGGAATTCAGCCGCCTCACCCGGTCCCAGCAGGACCTGGAAATGGTGCTCCAGGGGGCTGAGTCCCTGGGGTGGCAGGCCCTGGAGCTGGTGGACGATACCCCGGAAGCCGCGGTGCTGAGCGACCTGCGGGAGGAGGTGCGCCAGGAGCAGGACCTCACGGCCGCAGCCCGGCGCTTCCTGGAGGCGAGTCGGCAATTGGTGGGTGCCACCCACGGTTCCATCTTTCTTTTTGACTCCTCCCAGGGATTATTCACCGGACTGGCGGCCCTGGGCTCAAACCAGGAATACCGGGCCAGGTTGTCGGTGCCGGCCAACTCCGGGATCATGGGTTATCTGGTAACTCACCCTCGTCCCTTGCTGGTGTCCGATCTCCAGGAGGACACCCGTTTTCCCATGGTGCCCCAGCGCGACGTTTACCGCAGCGCCAGTTTAATGCTGATCCCCCTTATGGGCCGCAAGTTTTGGGGGGTGATCAATCTCACCGACCGGGAGGATGGCGGGTCTTTTAGCCCCCGGGACCTCTTCCTGGGGTGGCTCCTGGGCCGGCTGCTGGTGGAGGTCCTGGAGGCCCGGCAGGCGCCCCAGCCGGCGGAACAGGTTACTTACCCCGCGGCCTGGGTGCAGCAGCAGGTGCCGATAGCCCTGGCCCTGGTGGATGAAAATCTGCAGGTAGTCCAGGCCAATCCCGCCCTGGAGCATCTGTTGGAGTTACCGGAAAAGGAGTTGGCCGGGAAGGAATTGTTTCCCCGCCTGGGACTCGATCCCCGGCAGCAGCAGGAGATGGAGGAGGCCTGCCGGCAGGCCCTGGCCGGGGGGGGCCCCCGGGAGTTTTACTCCCTCAAGGCCCATCCCAACGGCGCCGGCGAGAGGTTCCTGGGGATCAAAGTAGTCTCCATGCCCGGGAAAGAAAATGGCCCTGCCCGGGGATTGGTGCTGCTGGAAGATATGAGCGAAGTGGAACTGCTCCGGCAGCGCCTGCAACTCTTCGAGCACCTGGCCGTCATGGGGAAGCTCAGCCTCTGTGTCGCCCATGAGCTGAACAACCCCTTGGACGGGGTCAGCCGTTACCTCTCCTTGGCCCTGATTAAGAAAGACGAGCCCCAGGAGGTGGAGCGGTATCTCACCGAGGCCCAGAAGGGTCTCCAGAGAATGGCGGCCAGCATCAAGTCCTTGATGATTTCCGCCAATCCTTTGAAAGGGACCCGGACCAAGGATAATTTGCTGAACCTGCTCCAGGACGCCGTGAAGATCATGATGTTTCAAGCCTCCGACCAGATGGTGCAGGTGTCCCTCCACCCCCCCCGGGAGTTGCAGCAGGTGGTAATGAGCGGGGACCTGTACCACGTATTCCTCAATATCATCAAAAATGCCCTCCAGTCTATGCCCCAGGGAGGCCACCTGCAGATCAGCGGCCTGTTGCACCCGGGGGAGCTGGAGATCACTTTTGAAGACACCGGGGCCGGTATCTCTCCCCAGGAATTGGAGCAAATCTTTCAACCGTTCTATTCCACCAAGGAGGGAACCAAGGGTTTGGGCCTGGGATTGCCCATTTGCCAGAAAATTGTGGAGCGGAACCAGGGGCGGCTGACGATAACCAGCCGGCCCCAGCAAGGCACCAAGGTGAGCATCTTTCTGCCCCTGGCGATTAATAACCAAGGCCATGACCATTAAAGATTTTCTGATCGTGGATGACGATCCCCTGGTGTGCGACTCTCTGAAGGAAATGCTCCTGGTAGAGGGATACCAGGTGGATACGGCCCCCGGGGGAGAGCAGGCCCTGGCCAAACTCCAGGCAGAGCACTACCGGGTCATCCTGTCGGACATCCAGATGCCCGGGATCAACGGCCTGGAGCTTCTTCGGGAATTGAAAGGCCGGTCCCCGGATACTCCCATCATTTTCATCACCGGCCACGGGCACATCGACGGCGCCGTGGAGGCCATCAAACTGGGGGCCTACGACTACATCACCAAGCCCATCGAGGATCTGCGCCTCAAACTGACCTTGCGCCGGGCCCTGGAACAGGTGGCGTTGAAAGACTCCTATCAAAATTTGAAAAAGCGTCTGCGCCCCTGGGAACTGTCGGAAAACCTGGTGTTTAGAGACCGGAAAATGTGCCAACTCCTGGAGTTGGTCCACACCATCGCCGACACCATGGCCACGGTCTTGATTACCGGTGAATCCGGCACCGGCAAATCCCTGCTGGCCCAATACATCCATGACCACTCTTCCCGACGGCATGGTCCCTTCGGCAAGATCAGTTGCGGCTCTTTATCGGAAACCCTGCTGGAGAGCGAACTCTTCGGACACGTGCGGGGGGCCTTCACCGGGGCCATCCGGGACAAGAAGGGCAAATTCGAAGAGGCCCACGGGGGCACCATCTTTCTGGACGATATTAATACCGCTTCCTTAAACCTGCAGACGAAGATGCTCCGGGTTCTCCAGGAGAAGGTCATCGAGCGGGTGGGGGACAACACCCCCATTAAGACGGACGTGCGGATCATCACCGCCACCAATACCTCTCTCCAGGAGGAGGTGGCCCATCGCAACTTCCGGGAAGATCTTTATTACCGCATCAATGTGGTCAATCTCAACATTCCGCCCTTAAGAGAGCGTCTAAGTGATATCGAACCCTTGATCGAGCATTTTATCCAACGGTTCAACCGGAGTCATAACCGCCGGATCAAGGGCCTGGCCCGGAGCGCCGTGGCCCCCTGTCTGCGCTACTCCTGGCCCGGTAATGTCCGGGAATTGGAAAATGTCATAGAGCGGGCGATCCTTCTAAGCCCCGGGGAGTTCATCGTCCCGGAGGCTTTGCCCCCGGAGGTCAAGGCTGCCGGTCAGTCGGGGCCGGCTGCGGCCGGTGATCTCAATCTGGAGGAGGCCCTGAGCCAGGCGGAAAGAGAAATTTTGTGGGGCACCCTGGAGCGGTTCCAGTGGAACCGGCAGCTCAGCGCCAAGGCCCTGGGCATCAGCCGCACCACCCTTTTCAATAAGATGAAAAAATTGCATCTGCTTGACCCCCGGCGTCAGACCGGGCCTTACTCCACTGCCGAGACCCGGAAGGATTTTTAGAGCCGGGCAAAGTGCGGGCAGGCTGGAGGGGATGAGGTTGCAGATATTTTCCGAAGCTAATTTTATGGCGATTTCTTAAAAATTGGTTTAAGAAAATTAAAGTGTAGGAGAAAGACTGAACAAGGCGCAGGCGTCGGGTGGCCCTGATTAAAAACCGTTAGGGGGCCGGTCCTCTGAGTGTGAACCTGACTTAAATCATATACCCCCTTAGGAGAACCCATGCTTTACCCCTATGAAACCCTGGTGGACTGGGACCGGGAGTATCTCTGGCATCCCTTTACCCAGATGCAGGGTTTCCGGGATGAGGAACTACTGGTTATTACCCGTGGCGAAGGCGCCTATCTCTTTGACCATCTGGGGCGGCGATATCTGGACGGGGTTTCTTCCTTGTGGACCAACGTCCACGGCCATGGCCGGCCGGAATTGGACCGGGCCGTGAGCGGGCAGTTGGAGCAGGTGGCCCACAGCACTTTGCTGGGGCTGGCCCACCCCCCGGCCATTGTGTTAGCCCGCTGCTTGGCGGAGATCGCGCCACCGGGCTTGACCAAGGTCTTTTACTCCGACAGCGGCTCCACCGCGGTGGAAGTGGCCTTGAAGATGGCCTTCCAATATTGGCAGTTGCGGGGGTTGCCCCAAAAACAGCGCTTTTTGAAACTGAGCGGCGCTTATCACGGCGATACTCTGGGCGCGGTCTCCGTGGGGGGCATCGCCCTATTTCATGACATTTTTCACCCCCTGTTGTTTGAGACCCTGGAGGCCCCAGCGCCGTATTGCTACCGTTGTCCCGAAGAAAAGGACTGCCGGGAGCAGTGCCTGGAGCGGCTGGAGGAACTGGTGGCCGCCCACCACCAGGAACTGGCGGCGGTGATCCTGGAGCCGGTGATGCAGGGCGCGGCGGGGATGATCCCCCAACCCCCCGGCTACTTGGCCCGGGTCCGGGAGGTCACCCGGCGCCACGACGTGCTGCTCATCGCCGACGAGGTGGCCACGGGTTTCGGGCGTACGGGCCGCATGTTCGCCTGCGAACTGGAAGGGGTGAGTCCCGATCTCCTCTGTCTGGCCAAGGGCATCACCGGGGGGTATCTGCCCCTGGCCGCGACTCTGGCCACTGAGGAAATTTACCGGGCTTTTTTGGGAGAGTTCCAGGATTTTAAGGCCTTTTTCCACGGCCACACTTATACCGGTAATCCCCTGGCTGCGGCTGCGGCCCTGGCCAGTCTGGAAATCTTCGAGCAAGAGGCGGTGATCGACTCTCTCCCCCCCAAAATTGAGAGGCTGAGCCGCTGGTTGGCGGAGATGCAGGCCCATCCCCATGTGGGAGATATCCGCCAGCGGGGTTTGATGGTGGGTGTCGAGCTCGTTCAGGACCGGGAGACCCGGGAGCCCTTTCCCCCGGCCCGGCGCACCGGCCACCGGGTGATCCTGGAGGCCCGGAAAAGGGGAGTCATTCTCCGGCCCTTGGGGGACGTGCTGGTAATTCTGCCGCCTCTGTGCATATCCGGGGAGGAACTGGACATCCTGGCCCGGGTGGCTTATGAGTCTATTGGCCAGGGGACCAGGGAAGCTTAGAACGGCACACCATGGGTCTTAAAAAAAATCGGCAGGAAAGAAATAGATAATTTTTCCAGCGCTAATAATGAATAAGACAATGTCCTAATAAAATGGTAAACATTTTATAAGAGATAACCATGCTTTTAATCAATTGATGGCAAATTGACGTTAAAGTTTATAACGATGCAGACTCGGAGTACTAACAAAAAAGGAATTCTCAGAAATCTGGATATCCTGGTGGTGGATGATATTTCCGCGGTGAGGAATATCCTTACCCAGATTCTCCGGGGCTTGGGGGTGGAAGGGCGCATTGATAAAGCCGAGGATGGCCAGGAAGCCTGGGAGATGATGCAAGAAAGTGATTATGACGTGGTGATTTGTGATATCCGGATGCCCCGGATGAATGGCTTGGAACTAAAGCAACTCCTACGCGCCACTCCCCGGTTTAGGGAGATGCCGTTTTTAATGATTACCGGAGAGGTTACCAGGGACATGATGGCCAAGGCGGTGGAAAGCAAATGGGACGGTTATTTGCTGAAACCCTTTCCCAGTGCGGTGTTGGAAAAAAGTCTACTGAAATTGTTGGGAAAAGCCGATAAGATTTAATACCCCTTTTAAGTTCTGACGTTCTGGAGGGTAGGCTCACAGGAGGAAGAGATGGCCCTGGATCAGGAAAGAAAGAAGGTCCTGGATGAAGTCTTGGAAAAGATTGAGGCCATCGGCTTCTTTGCGGCCATCGGCATGCATTTTGCCGAAACCACCCCCCTGTTGAGTGAAGATTTAGGGGACTATGTCAAGGGCACTCCCTGGGAAAGATTCTCCTCCACCGATCAATGCTTGAAAATTATCCATAAACTGGCGGGGGAAATCTGGAAAAGTTTGGAAAGGGTTTCCTCTTGTGTGGAACCCGAAATCGGGGGCGAAACAATACCAGTAACCGAGATCATCAAATCCGATGACAACCAGGTCGTCACTGCCATTCCCTCTTATTTCCAAACCATCGCCGGGGAATTGCGATTCCTCAAGACCATGGGGGAATCCATCGTGGCCATGGCCTTTGACGAGAAACAGGTGCCGGGCTTAGACCATGCCCGGGTTAAGTCTCTGGGAGAAATGATCATCAATGCGGCCACGGCGATTAATGAGAATCTCCAGGAACAGAAAGAAAGAGTTAGCCGGGAACCCTTCAGCAGGGAAGACAGGGAGACCCAGCGGGGAAAACCCCTGGTTTTGATTGGCGAAGAAATGAACCGGATTAAGGCCTTCGGGTCTTCCCTGGTGACCATGGGCCTGAACACCCCCGGCGGGGTGAGGTTGGACCCCCGGCAGATCGGGACCTTGGGGCAGATGATCGTAGAACTGGCGGAGAAGGTGACCGCCAAGTTGAACCAGGGCGGCGCGGACCCTCCCTAAATACAGTTTTTAGTTTTTGGTTTTTAGTTGAAAGTTTCTTGGAGAATCAATTGGTAACAATCAACGATCTATTGCCTGTAGATAGGAAACGAGATAACCTTCCAGAAGCCCTAATCTTTCATCCCTCCACCTCAAAGTCCTTTAATACCAATTCGCATTCAAAGGACGTTGAACTGTAGGGGCGAACCTTGTGTTCGCCCGTGGCTCCAGGGCGAACACAAGGTTCGCCCCTACGTATAGTATCTTTTTGACTGCAACTCGGTATAAGATTCCATAAAAAAGCTCAGGCTTTCCAGCCTGAGCCGGGGAAGGCTTGCGGTCCAAGCGATATCTGTATTTAATTCAACCAAAAACCAAAAACCAAAAACCAAAAACCAAAAACCAAAAACTAAAAACTAAAAACTAAAAACTAAAAACTAAAAACTGTAATTCTCTAAATACTCCTCCACCCGCCGCAAATCCTCCGGAGTGTCCACTTCCATAGTGTCCCCTGGGGTCTCCACGATCTGGATGGGAAAGCCGTGTTCCAGGGCCCGGAGCTGTTCCAGTTTTTCCGCCTCCTCCCACCGGCCCGGGGGCAGGGTGATGAATCTTTTGAGAAAGGCGACGCGATAGGCGTAGATGCCGATATGTTTATAGAAGTAGGGGGCCTGGCCGTCCCGCCAGAAAGGCAGGGGACTGCGGGAGAAATAAAGGGCCCGACCCTGCTGATCGAAGACCACCTTGACCACGTTGGGGTTTAAGGCCAGTTCCAGATCGTCCTCCCGGCGGGCCGGGGTGGCCATGACCGCGGCCGGGTCCCGGCGCAGCACGGCGGCCAACTGGCCGATGAGTTCCGGGGGAAAGACCGGCTGATCCCCCTGGATATTGATGACCAGGTCATCCGGGGCCAATTCCAGGAGGCCCGCGGCCTCCGACAGGCGGTCGCTGCCGGAGAGATGGTCCTCCCGGGTCATGACCGCCCTCCCCCCGAAGGACTCGACGCAGGCCCGGATGGCAGGAGCATCGGTGGCCACCCAGAGGGCATCCAACCCGGCCACCTGCCGGGCCTGTTCATAGACCCGCTGGATCAGGGGCTTTCCCAAAACCGGGGCCAAAGGCTTCCCGGGAAAGCGGGAGGAGCCATAGCGGGCGGGAATGAGGGCGATGGTTTTCATGGCAATCTCAAGGAAGGGATTTGATTAACGGCGGTTTTTGCGCCGGGAGGCCTTGGCTGTCTTCTTTTTCTTCTTTTTCTTTTTGTCACCCTTGGTCTTAATGGGTTCCAGGGGAAGGTCCGGGAAAGGTTCCTCATTTGGATAACTGGACCATGATGACATATGGCGATGCAGATCGTCCAGGGAACCTCGTTCCATTTCCCGGCGGATTCTATTCAGGCATTCATCAACGGAAAGACTGAGGGCCCGGGAGATGTACTCGTCAGCGAATAAGATACGGTCCAGTAAACCCCTCTCACCTGCTGCTTGAAGCACGGGCAGGAGCTCTTGGGGTTGAAGGTCCAGGATACAATTCCCAATATGGTCCCAGAAAGCAGAAAATGGTTCGGCCTCTTCACCGGTGAACAGGGTGCTGAAAAAGTCCAGGACCTCTTGCCGGGGCAGTTGTCCGGCCGCCACCCCATAAAGCAGGGCTTGAGCCGCCGCGCCCCGGACGAAATCATCGGCGTGCTGATTGAGCACCAGAGATTTGATCAGGTCGAAAGAGCCACCGCAGGTGTTGAAGAGAATGATGGGCAGATGCTCAGTGGTGATGTCACCGAACAGTTTATAGAGATCGTCGTTGGAAAGGGCAAGACCAAAGACCTGGATGATAGCCTGATGCGCCTTAGTTTCCCGAAAATGCCCCAACAGCATGAGTCCATGAATGTATAAGTAATAATTCAAATCCGCCAGGTAGTAGGCAGGATCGGCGGCCAACTTCTCCAAGGACTCAATAAGATATGGGGTAATTTCCTCCCGGTGGGCGATGGCTGCATCCACCGCCTCCCGTTCATAAGTGCCGCTATAGCGCTCCAAGGTCTGGAGAATGAGGGAGATCTCAGGGCTGGTCATATTGGGAATTCCTCAACTTTATTGGGCCAAGGCAATATCTTAAAGGGTTTTTACCAAAAAATAGCAGGACCGTCCACTTTATCCTCCGGTTCTCAAACTTGGAGCTTGGGAACCAGGGGGGCCAGAACCATCTTATCGGTGGCTCCTGCAAAAGATTTCTCATCTAAAGACTTTTGAACTTCATCAAGGCTAAGTGGTGGAATAATTAATATTGGATGATTAATAGCATCGAAGATAATTAATTGTATTTTATCTAAAATTAGATTATTTCGTATCAATTTCATAATAATCCAGAACACAATTTCCGTCAAATTTATTCCCTGGCATCATATTCATTTGTGCACAAGCGCTTGACAAAAATGTTTTACTGCTTATCATTTTTTAAGTGATTTCTAAAAGTTAGCCAAGTATAGAGGGAGGTTGGGGAAATAATGGCAGTACGTATGGATAAATTAACCTATAAAGCCCAGGAGGCGCTCTCCGGCGCCCAGGAGTTGGCCCGGCGGCTGAACCATCCCCAGATCGAGCCGCCCCACCTGCTTCGGTCCCTCCTGGCCCAAGACGAGGGGCTGATCCGCCCCTTGCTCAAAAAGATGGAAGTCGATCCCCAAGCACTCATCCAGGGGACGGAAGACCTCCTCACCCGGCTGCCCAGGGTCAGCGGCGAGGCCCAGGTCTATCTCTCCCCTGCTTTAAATAAGGCCCTGGACGAAGCTTTCAAGCAGGCGGACCGGATGAAGGACGAGTATGTCTCCACGGAGCATCTCTTCCTGGCCCTGGCCGCGGATAAATCCAGCGACGTGGGTAAATTGCTGGCCGGCCAGGGGCTGACCAAAGACGCCATTTTGAAGGCCCTGGCGGAACTACGGGGCGCGCAGCGGGTCACGGACCAGGCCCCGGAGGAAAAGTATCAGCCCCTGGAAAAATACGGCCGGGACCTGACGGCCATGGCCCGCTCCGGGAAACTGGACCCGGTGATCGGCCGGGACTCGGAGATCCGGCGCATCGTCCAGGTGCTCTCCCGGCGCACCAAGAACAACCCGGTGCTCATCGGCGAGGCCGGGGTGGGCAAGACCGCCATCGTCGAAGGTTTGGCCCAGCGCATCGTCAACGGCGACGTTCCCGAAAGCCTGAAGGACAAGAGGCTGGTGGCCCTGGACTTGGGCGCCCTGATTGCCGGGGCCAAGTTCCGGGGGGAGTTTGAGGACCGGCTCAAGGCGGTGCTCAAGGAAGTGACCGAGGCCGAGGGCAAGATCATCATGTTCATTGATGAAATGCACACCCTGGTAGGCGCGGGGGCCGCGGAAGGGGCCATCGACGCCTCCAACATGATCAAACCGCCCCTGGCCCGGGGGGAGTTGCACTGCGTCGGCGCCACCACCATCAACGAGTACCGCAAGTATATCGAGAAGGACGCGGCCCTGGAACGGCGCTTTCAGCCCATCATGGTGGCCGAGCCTTCGGTGGAGGACACCATCGCCATCCTCCGGGGTTTGAAGGAGCGCTACGAAGTGCACCACGGGGTGCGCATCAAGGACGCGGCAATCGTGGCCGCGGCCACGCTGTCTAACCGCTACATCACCGACCGGCACCTACCGGATAAGGCGGTGGATTTGATCGACGAGGCCGCGTCCAAGTTGCGCATGGAGATCGATTCCCGTCCGGCGGAGATCGATGAAGTGGAGCGGAAAATCACCCAGGAGGAGATCGAACGGGAGGCTTTGAAACGGGAAGAAGACCCCGCCTCCAAAGAGAGATTGGCCAAGATCGAAAAGAGCCTGGCGGACCTGAAAGAGCGGTCCACGGCCCTCAAGGCCCGCTGGCAGCAGGAGAAAGAAGTCATCTCCCGGATCCAGGAGATCAAGGAGCAGATCGATAAGGCCCAGTTTGAAGCGAGCCAGGCCGAACGTATCGGCGATCTGGCCAAGGCCGCGGAATTGAAATACGGCGCGCTCTTGAATCTGCAAAAAGAATTGGAGGCCGAGACCCGCAAGCTGGAGGAACGCCAGCAGGAAGGGGCCATGCTCAAGGAAGAGGTGGACGCGGAAGATATCGCCGAAGTGGTCTCCAAATGGTCCGGCATCCCGGTGACCAGGCTCCTGGAAGGGGAAAAACAAAAACTCCTGCACATGGAGGAGCGCCTGGCCGCCCGGGTGGTGGGCCAGGAGGAAGCCGTGCAGGCGGTGTCCAACGCGGTGCGCCGGGCCCGCTCCGGCCTCCAGGACCCCAACCGCCCCCTGGGTTCTTTCATCTTCCTGGGGCCCACGGGAGTGGGCAAAACCGAGTTGGCCCGGGCCCTGGCAGAGTTTTTGTTCGACTCCGAGCAGGCCATGATCCGCCTGGACATGAGCGAATACATGGAGAAGCACACGGTGAGCCGCCTCATTGGCGCGCCCCCGGGCTACGTGGGCTACGAGGAAGGGGGGCAACTCACCGAGGCGGTGCGGCGGCGGCCTTATGCCGTGGTGCTCTTTGACGAAATCGAGAAGGCCCACCCGGAGGTGTTCAACGCCCTGCTGCAGATCCTGGACGACGGCCGCCTCACCGACGGCCATGGCCGCACCGTGGATTTCAAGAACACCATCGTCATCATGACCTCCAACATCGGCAGCCAGTACATCGCCGAGGTCAGCAATGAGGCGCAGATGCGGGATAAGGTCATGGAGGCCTTGAAGCTCCACTTCAAGCCGGAGTTCCTGAACCGGGTGGACGATATCCTCATCTTCCACCGCCTGACGAAAGAGCAGCTCAAGGACATCGTCACCCTGCAAATGCAGCGGCTGCAAAAACTCCTGGCAGAGCGGCAACTACATCTGGACCTGACGGACAAAGCCAGGGACTATCTGGCGGAGGCGGGCTACGATCCGGTATACGGCGCCAGGCCGCTGCGCCGGGCTATCCAGCACTACCTGCAGGACAAACTGGCCCCCATGCTGCTCTCCGGCAAGTTCAAAGAAGGGGATACCATCATGGTGGATGCGGATAAAGAGGGGCTGACTTTCAAGGCCGAATGAGAAGGCCAGTTACACGACGGCAAAAAGGCCGGGCTAAGCCCGGCCTTTTTGCTAAGTATCATCGACTGCGTGGCGGCTGGGGAGAGGGCCGGCAATTAGAGGCGGGCAGGTAATCCCGGGCCGTCTGTTCCCACTCCTGCCCCAAGCACCCTAGCCCCAAGATTAATGCCGGATAACTTATTTGGGGGGCCCGGCGGTGGCGGCCGGGGGCGGGGCGGCGTTGGTGGTGGTAATTTCCGGTACCACCGAATCATCCAGGGTGAGGACATACATGCCTATGGCCGCCAACATGAGGATCAGGGCCAGCCAGGCCCGCCAGTCTTTATGCAGCCCCTTCCGGGGCGGCTTTTTCTCCGAGTGATGTGTATGCTGCGAGTGTTTCGAGTGAGTCATGACTTTCCCCTCTCCTCAATGGGCATAAGCCCAGAATACCATATTTATCATCTTTAAGGGGAAGATCGGCAGAAATGAGGAAGACTATAGTCTTCTTTTCATTCCCCCGCTTCGGTTTGGGAACCGGAAGAAGTTTCTGCTAGTAATCAATCAATTATTTTTCCTGCCGGGGTAACCAGGAAGTCCAAGCACAACGGTACCATGGCGCTCACCAGTCCGCCGTCGTCGATGGAGGCGATGATGCGCAAGTTTCCCCCGGGTTCGAAGTCCCATACGGCTTCGTATTCAATCTGATAGCTGGCGCCGCTCTGGCCCTGTTTTTTTAGACAGACAGGGTTACTGATAAGTTTTTGCAGTTCGAGGTAGGGGCAGGTTTTTAGTTCATGCAGAAATGCTTCCAAAATGGCCCTGGCTTCAATTTTATCCATACCTAACCTCCCGAAGATGCAGATGCACACCTGCAAGTCCAGGCGTATCTTTTCTCAAAATTTAATTGTGCGCCTTCGGATTATGGCAGTGCAAGATTTTGCTCAGGGGTAATTTTCTGCAAATGCTGCAAAACCAAAGGCCACAACTCTCCCGCCTGCCCCTGCAGCAAATAGTCGGTGACGCTCCGGGTCAGGATGGTGGGCTCCAGGTTGTTTTCCACGATCACCGCGCCGTGGTCTTTGGCCATCAGGGGGAGGTAGTTGGCCGGGGAGACTTCCCCGGAGGTGCCGATGATCAGCAGCAGGTCGCAGTTTTGGGCCAGTTCCTTGGCCTCTTTCTGGACGCTAGAAGGGATGGGTTCCCCGAAGAAGACCACGTCCGGGCGGATGAGGCCGCCGCAGAGGCAGTAAAGGGGCGGATGGGAAAAATCCAGGGTCTCCCGGGGATGATGGCCCCGGCAGTGGTCGCAGACGAAGCGCAGGGCGTTGCCGTGGTATTCCACTACTTTTTTACTACCGGCAGCCTGATGGAGGTTGTCCACGTTCTGGGTGATGACGCCCAGGAGTTTTCCCTGGGCCTCCAGCGCCGCCAGGGCGCAGTGGGCCGGGTTGGGCCGGGCCGGGGTGATGGTGGCGTCCATTTCCAAGAGGAGCTGCCAGACCTTGGCGGGATGTTTGCGGAAGGCCCGGATGCTGGCGTACTCCATGGGGTCGTAGCGGGTCCAGAGGCCGCCGGGGCTGCGGAAATCAGGGATGCCGGATTCCACGGAAATACCCGCGCCGGTCAAGGCCACCAGGCGGGAGTGGCGGCGGATCAGGTCTGCTAATTTCTGGGGGGTAATCTCTTTCATCTTGGGTTCCTTAAGAAAGCAATTTCTAATATAAGGTTTCCTTGGCTGTTCTGAAGGTGTCCATCGTAGGACGCGTCTCACGCGCCATAATTGTGCGTAATGTACCTTTTCAAGAAACCCTTTATTGTTTCTCGCAAAGACGCCAAGGGCGCAAAGAGAGGATAAAAAACTTGGCGATCTTTGCGTCTTTGCGAGAAAAATTTTCCCCTGAAATCAGTCCGTTTGCAGCCCGGGGGCTTGTACAGCCCTGAGTTTCCCGGCGGAGCGGATATCCCGGAGGCCCATCCAGATGAGCATCACCGCGAAGATCAGCCTCAGGGCGCCTTCCGGCAGGAAATGGGCCAGAGTGGCGCCACCGTAGGCGCCGATCATGATACCCGGGATCATGCCGGGCAGGACCCGGGTCACCACGTTGCCCAGGCGCCAATGGGTGTAAGCGCCCATGGCGCCGCCGGGGACCATAGCCAACAGGGAACTCCCCTGGGCGGTGTACTGGGAGTCACCCACCAGGAGCACCATGGCCGGCACCATGAGGGAGCCGCCCCCCACCCCCATCATCCCGGCGATAAAACCGGCCGCGGCGCCGCTGGCCAGCAAGGCGGCAACTTTATACCAGCCCGCGGCCGCCTGGGACAAAAAGGCCAGATGGGCCAGATAGGGTTTGCTCAAAAGTAAAAAAGAAACACAAATCAGGAAGATGCCGAAGGCCCTCTTGAGCTGCCATTCCGGCAAGGCATTGGCGTAAAGCGCGCCCCATCTGGCGGTGAAGATGGCGGAGACGGCCAGGATACCGGCAGCCAGGAAGTCCATGGAGCCCTTCAGGTAGTAGGTGGCCGCGCCGGCCAGACCGGTGAATACCAGGACCATCAGGCTGGTGCCGTGGGCCTGATGCTGACTGAATTTAAATAGGCGGACCACCAGGGTGATGATGATCACCCCGCCGCCGAGGCCCACCAGACCGCCGAAGAGTCCTGCTAAAAGACCGATTAAGAAACTCACGGGTCAATCATCCTGGGGAGAGATTAGGCTGAAGAGGTCCCTTTCTCGGGTATTTGAGGGAAAAATTCCTGAGGGCAGGTTTTTGCCGGTAAGAATTTTTCAGGTCTTATTCTGTCATGTTTTGGAAATTAAGCAATCCCGGAAGCGCCGCGGAGAATTGCCCAGCGAGTTGCAGTCAAAGAGATGTTAAACCATAGGGGCGAACACCAGGTTCGCTTCTAGGAGAGTTGTCCCTATGGTGAATAATTATTGTCAAAGGTTATGGCAAGGACGAGAGGCGAAATGAAGGGGCCCGGTGTTTTAGGATGATAAATATTGGGTAAGCCCACGCGGTGGCGGCGAGAGGGGGAGGGCCATGAAACCTGGCGTAGAAAAATTTTGACAAAACCCTCTGCTAGTATCAGAGCAAGGCCCGGCAATAAACGCAGAAGCGGGGCAGCCGTCCCCGCCTGCTCAATAGAGGCGGGGGTAGCTGTTCCCACTGATTTTTTTAGAGGTCTTTATTAAGAGCGAATAGTGATCACGGGACAAGTGGCGGCCTGGACGATTTGATCGGCCACGCTGCCGAAGATGGTGCGTTCCAGTCCATGGCGGCCGTGGCTGCCCATGATGATCAAATCCACCTTTTCCTGGGCCGCAATTTCCAGGATCTTCTTCGCCGGCGAGCCGACGGTCACCTGGGTCTCAAGTTTCGGGAATTTTCCGAATGATTCCTGGACCGCCGCGGCCATTTTTTTCTTGGCGGATTGCAGGGCCTCTTCCTGGAGCCCCTGGATGCTGGTATGGGGCACGTAGAACGAGGTATATTCAGACAAATCCTGGGCTACGAACACCACGTACAGAGTAGCTCCGAATTTCTCCACAAAGGTGGAAACCCAGGGCAAAAAGTTCTCATATTTTTCCGCAAAATCAATGGGGAGAAGGATCTTTTCGACCTTTGGCATCTAGCAGCCTCCTTAGGTGAAGTCACTTGTAGGATCTTAAGATAATACCAGGGAAAACTTCTATCAATGGCCCCAGGGGTTGTCAAGCCAAAAAACCAGGCGTCCCCGGGCCGTAAGGAACAAGGATAGAGCCCGGAACCCGGAAATTCCGCAAAAATTACTTGCCAAACATTATTTTGGTTATTATATTTCCCAAACGTCTACAGCAGTTTCCATAACTTTATGAAGATAGAGGTGAGTACCATCGGCGAGATCCTTTTTAGTCGGGACCATCTATGGGTCAAGATGGACGACGAAATCCGCGCCACTCTGGGAATGACTGATTTTCTCCAGGACAAGATGGGGGAGATTTATTCCCTCAGATTGCCGGAAGAAGGCGAGGAGTTGATCAAAGAGGAATCTTTCGGTCTGCTGGAGGCCAAAAACGGTCGCCGGGAGTTGATTGCCCCGATTTCCGGAGAGGTGGTCGAAGTCAATTATGAGGCCCTGGAAGTTCCGGAAATTATCAATGATGACCCCTTGTCGGAGGGCTGGCTGCTTAAGGTGGAGATGCCTTCCGGCCAGGAGTTTGAGGACCTGCTCACTGAAGAGGAATACGAAGATTATCTGAGTGAAGTAGAGATGGAGGAAGAATAACTTTCCTCTGGCTATCTGGTTGCCCCCAATTCTCTCCGGCAATTTCCCCCGGTCCCCGGCCCTTAGGCGCTAGCAACCTGGGGTGGTTAAGACCGCAATAGACTAATGTCTTCATCCGGCGCTAATTCTCCTCTCCCTTCCCGGCTGTGGAGGCAATTGACCTCCATCCGCCTTACCATTTTCCTGCTCTTGATCCTGGCGGTGGTGGCCGTGGTGGGGACCGTGGCGGCCCCGGACATCTATTACCGGCTCTGGTTTCTCGTGCCCCTGGGATTGCTGGCCCTGAACCTGCTGGCCTGTCTGGTGGAAGGGTTGCCCCAGGCCCTCAGGAAGGCGGCCCGGCCATTCACCGGGGAGATGGCTCTCTTAATGCCGGAGCGGGGCCGTTTTATCTGGCCCGCAGACGCCGCCGCCCCGGCTCTGGCCCAAGAGGCCCTGGGCCGGGAAGTGGGGCGGCCCCGCCACGAAATCATCGGCGAGAAAGAAGTCTTCTTCTATGGCCGGGGCCGCTTCCGTCCCCTGGGACCTTATCTGGTACATCTGTCCCTGGTGTTGATCCTGGTGGGGGGCGTAGTGGGCAAATTTTGGGGCGTCGAGGGGCGGATGTTACTCCAGCCGGGTCTGGACGTTAGCTCCATGGAGCTGAATAATCCCAGAAAAACCCTGCCTCTGGCCTTTCAAGTGCGCCTGGACCGCTTTCAGATCTTTTCTTATAAGGAAGGCGGCACCCCTAAAGAATTCCGCTCCGATCTCCGGTTTTTCCAGGATGGTCAAGAAAAGGCCCGGGTCGTCTGCCGGGTGAACGAACCGGTGACCTTTGGGGACTATACTTTTTATCAATCCAGCTACGGCACCATGCCCCAGAAGAGCATCCCCCTTAAAGCGTCTCAAGGGGAGAAAAGCTGGACCCTGGAATTGCCCTTAAGACGCTGGGTAGACCTGCCGGAGGGCCAGGGCCGGATCATGGCCGTACGGGTGGAGGCGAATCTCCAGGGCCACGGGCCCGGGGTGCAACTGGGCTACCGCTCCGGCTCCGAGCATCCCCAGGTCTTCTGGCTGTTGGAGAAGCATCCGGAAATGGCGGCGCCTTTGGGGTCCCTGCGCCTGGCCCTGGGTCCTATGGCAATGCAGTACTATTCCGTACTCCAGGTGAAGCATGACCCCGGGGTCTGGTGGGTCTACGGGGGATTTCTCCTGCTGCTCATCGGCTTGTACCTGGCCTTTTTACGGCCCTCCCAACGGTGGGCCGTGGTCCTGGAAAGGGGGAAAAAGGGCCGGTGGGACGGGCGCCTTTTGGGGGCCAGCCCCCGGGGACGGGAGACCTTTGTAATTCACACAGAGCGGCTGCTGGAGCGTCTTCAAAAAGGAGCCTCGTGATGCTGAGCACGGTCTTGGGCTGGGTGATGCTGCTCTATCTGGGAGTGGCCCTGGTATTTTTGGCCGCGAGCCTCTGGGCTTCCCCCGCTCTCAATCGCTGGGCCCGGACGTTTTTGGCCGCGGGTCTGGCCGCCCATTCCGTGGCGATCCTGGGGCGCTGGTGGCAGTCTTATCACCTGGCCTTGGAGAACGGGGCCCTGACCCACTTATCCGAGAAACTGCGGCTGGTGATTTTACAGGCGCCCCTGTCCAACTTCTATGAATCACTGGTTTTTTTTGCCTGGTGTCTGCCTTTTCTGGGTTTGATCACCTTCCGCCGTTACCTCCGGGACTATCTGGGGATGGTGGTGGCCCTGGGGGCCTGCCTGCTCCTGGCTTACGTCTCCTTAGGGGGCGTGGATAGCCGCATCAAGCCCCTGATGCCAGCCTTGAAGAGCAACTGGCTCCTGATTCACGTGGTGACCTGCTTTCTGGGATACGCCGCCTTTACCCTGGGGTTCGGGGTGGCCCTCCTTTATCTGGTCCAGCAAAAGGGGCCCCGGACCTCGCTGCTGCCCCTGCCCCAGTTGGACCGGCTCCTCTACCGGGCTACCATTATCGGCTTTTTGCTATTGACCATCGGGATCTTGACCGGTTCGGTCTGGGCGGAAACCGCCTGGGGCCGTTACTGGAGTTGGGACCCCAAGGAGACCTGGTCCCTGATTACCTGGCTGATTTACGCCACCTTGCTCCATGCCCGGCTGGTGAAAGGCTGGCAAGGCCGGCGCATCGCCTGGCTGGCGGTGCTGGGTTTCGGGGCCGTGCTTTTTACCTACTTCGGGGTGAGCTTCCTGTTGCCGGGGCTGCATTCCTATCTGACGTAATCTTGCCTCACGCCAAGACGCAAAGGCGCAAAGGGAAAGACGCAAAAAATTGGGGCAGGGTTTAAACCGTAACCTCAATTTTGATGGCCTGGTAAAAAGTTAAAAATTCCAAAATTCGCCAATTTAAGTGGCTGATTTTATTGAGCGCGATTTCAGAAAATCAGCATTTTTTCGACTTTTTACAGTGCCATCAATTTTGAACCTTGAACTTATCCGAACAGTATCCCTAAAAGGCCCGGCTTGGCGCCGGGCCTTTTATACCGTTTTCGCTTTTAACTGCAACAAACTATCAATGTAACATATTGATAATCTTTATTTTTATTAACCGAAAACGGAAAACCAAAAACCGAAAACGGTATTATTTATTGCTTCAGGATAATTAGAGGGCCACCGCTTTGCTAGCTTTACCGGCGGCTTCCGCCCCCGCCGCCACGGCCACCGCCGCCGGGACCGCCACCGCCGCCGCCACCGCCCCCTCTAAATGCCGGGGCACCGCCACCCGGGCTGGGCGCAACGCGGGGCGCCTGCATCCGCGGGGCCTGCATTTGCGGGACTGGCATTTGCGGGGCTGGGGCCGTCCGGGGAGCGCGCCTGGCTTGGTTGCTCCGGTATTGTGGCGAATGTTGATACTGGGGCCGGAACAACTCCTGGCGGCGAATCTGCTGCTCCTGTCGCCGGAATTGCTGCTGCTGCGCCCGGGGTAATTGCCGTTCATACTGTTGCTGACGCCGGACCTGATTCTGCATGGTGCGTTGTCCCTGCACCGACTGGGGTGGAAAACCCGCACCTCTCCGCCACTGCCCCGTGGGGGCGCTTTGCCTCCCTTGGCTGGCGGCCCCGGTCCGGGACCTGCTAACCGTTCCTTGGTCACGACTGCGCCAGGCTTGGGGACTGCCGGCCCCTCCCCGGCTGCCCGGCCCCTGGATAGCGCCGGTTCCCCCCCGACCTTGGGGCGTTCCCCGGGCCACCCCGGAGCTTGCTCCCCGGCTGGTGATATTTCTGGGCGCCGCCACTGCATTGGGACGCCCCACATTGGCCCGGGCCTGGCGCACATCCCGGGCCGGCTGGACCCCTACCCGGCGCCCCTCTTGTATCCCCTTAGGGACGGAGTCCCGGAAATAGGGATGGCGCTCGAACACCCTCTGGGGGGGTATACCGTTATGAATCCGGTTGAAATGATTGGACCGCGCATAATTATTGATATTGACAATATTGATGTTGGTAACCCGGGAGATATAAGGGAAACCGGGTCCAAAAAAGAAACAAGCGCTGGGCGCGAAAGGATAGTAATAATAATCCCACAGCCAGAAGGTGCGGGGAAAGATCCAGGGGATATAGCCGAAAGGCACGAGAAAACCGCTGTTGTAATAAGAATAGAGGGGGGCATAAGGCAGCCCGAACCCCAAAAGAAAGTTGGGCGCCGGACAAAAAGTCCAAAAAGGCGGAGCAATCAGGTCCAGGGGCGGGGCGCCCGGACAGTAACCTTCCGGGGGATAATAGGCCGGAGGCGGGACATAATCGGGGGGCGGAATAGGGGCCCAACCCACGTAATCGTCGCTGCTGCGCCAAGCCACGGTGGAGGGATACCAAGTGGACCCCGGCGCCCATACCCAGCCGTATTCCTCGGTGGGCATCCAGTTGCCGTAATGATAGGTGGCCCAGCCCCAGGGTTCGTCCGTCTCGAAGGTCCAGCCGTCGTCGGTGGGCATCCAGCGGCCGTCCACATAGGGACGCCAGTTGCTGGTGACCGTGGAGGGATACCAGACCCGCCCCACTTTGCCGTAATCCACCCAGTTGCCATAGCGGGTCAGTTCATCATAGAACATGGCCACATCTTCCTGGGCCGCCCCAGCCGGGGAAGCCGCTCCCCACAACAGGAAGAACTGGATCATCAGAGTCAAGGCCGCTGTGGCGCCCAGTATCTTCTGATAAGCCTTCATCTTTCAACTCCTCTAAAGGAACCGCCTTGATCGCAATCTTTAACTCCCGGCGGCTCAAACCCCGGGATCCGGGCTGTCGTCTCATTACCTGCTGTCTGTTAGACAGCTTAGGGACCGTTTTTGTTTACGATTAAATTTAGGAGCGGCAATCAAGGGCAAGGAAAGGAGCACAGGGTGGGGGAAACAAATCTTTCAGGTTTAGATATCATCTTGGGTCCCGGGATGATCTTATACCGAGTCGCAGTCAAAGAGGTATTAATTCAAGGGGCGAACCTGGTGTTCGCCCTGGAGCCATCGGGCGAACACCAGGTTCGCTACGGCAAATATCCCTTTGATTACTACTTGGTATTAGGCGGCGATTTCTCCCCGCCAGAAGAGGTGATGCACCGGCACCAGATGCCAGCGCCGCACCCCGGCCTCCTGAAAGACCCGGGCAAAATCCTTGGCCCTAAGGGCGTGGTGCCAGCACAGAGTTCTAAACCCAAAGTACGCCAGGGGAAAAGGGATTTTTTCGGCTGCGGCAAACTGGCGCAAATCACCGGCGGAAGCCTCCCGGTTAATTTCATAGAGCCAGGCCCGGCCCCCGGGTTTAAGGACCCGGGAGAGTTCCGCCACCCCTAAAGCCGGTCGCCGCCAGATATGGAAACTGAAAGTGGCGAGGACCTGATCAAAAACCCCGTCGCTGAAAGGGAGCCCCTCGGCCGGGGCCACCACCCCGGGCCATAAGGGGAGGGAGAGCCGGCGCCGGCGCTTCTGCCCCCGGCGCAGCATCCGCCGGGACAAATCCAGCCCGAATAGACGCAGGTCCGGGCGCAAGGGCAGCAGATAATCCAGGAGATAACCGGGACCGGTGCCCACGTCCAACAGACGGGCCCCGGCGGGGACCCCGGCCGTCAGGTCGTTTAAGAAAAGGCGATAAACCCGTTTAAAGAAAGGCCCCCGGGCCAGCAGGTGGTAGAGCCAGGGGGGCGGCTCGATCTCAACCCGGAAAAATGGGCTTGTCATCGTCTTCGTCCCAGCCTTTCAAATTACGCGAGAAAAGACGCTGTAACTGCGCCATCCAGGTATGGAACACCACCGCCACCCCGAGAAAACAAAGGGGCGCAACCCAGTTCTGGGCCAAGGCCCCCAGGTAAAGGAGCCCGGCCATCACTGCCAGGCCGAAAATCAAGGTCAGCACCGCCGGCAGGTGGGACTTCATGGTGGTTATTTTAACATATCGCGGCGCCGCAGGAAATTTATCCGAGTTTTGGAGATTTGGGGAGTAGGCAGTTAGCTGTAAGCTGTAAGCTGTAAGAGAGAGTGGCCCCCTAAAACCTGCTGCCCACTGCTTACTGCTCACCGCTCATTTCATAAACAGCCGCAATTGTCCCATCCCTTCTTTAGGCGTCATCCGGCCTGAAGCCTGGAAAGGCACCCGGAAGCCGCCCAGGAGGGAAGCCAGGCGGACCCCCCCGGAGATGCGATAATTGATAGGCTGCTCCTTAAGGACGGCCGGCAGGACCACGGGCAGGGCCTTTAACTTCAGGAGGATGGGCACGGTTACCAGGGTCTGGCCCCGGGCTGGGAGGGTCACTGCTTCCCGGCTCTCCCCCTGGATCACCCTCCGGCCTTCCAACTGCAACTCATAGTCGTAGCCCAGCACCTTTAAGTCCTGGGGATTGGGGTTCTCCACCAGGAGAGTGCAATCCAGGGGCAGACCTTGCCCGGTGGGCAGGCCCACGGCCAGGGACTGGAACTTGACCTTAGGGGCCTCCAGCTCCCCCTGGGTCAATTGCCGGACCCCGCAGCCGGCTAGACCAACCAGGACCCAAGCGGTCAACACCAGGAGCGTTAACCTGGAGATGTTGCCTACCCTGTAGCACACGCACATTTTCGCCATGGTCTTTAGGCCATTAACAGTCATTGACATATATCCAAGCTACCGGCTTGTCTCCTAGTAGACACTGCTGACTTTAAGACCGCGTCGCCCAAAGGCAAGTTAAGTCATAAAAATGATTTTTGGATGGGGCGGCCGTCTCTGGCCGCCCCCGCCATTGGGGGCACTGAAATCCGCCCCACCAATATTTTCAGGTTCCGAGTGAGCCTTAGGCCCATAAGCAGTTGTTCTCACAAGTTTTACCAGGCACAGGCTGGAAAACCCGGGCCACTGTTTTTACCACTTGGTTAAGATCATCCTGCCACCAACTCGTAGCCTGCGGCCTTGATGGTCCGGGCCAGGTCTTCTGCGGCAAGGGGGGCGGCGCTTTGATAGCTGACCGTGCCCCGGGCCAGGTCCACCTGCACCTCCGAGACGCCCGGCAGGCCTTCCAGGGCCTTGGTCACCGCCGCGGCGCAATGGCCGCAACTCATTCCTTTGACTTTGATTTCCGGCATGATGTACCTCCATGATGAGTTATCGTTGAGCTGGGAAAAATTCCAAGATATGATTTGATTATCGAATATTTTTAGGTTCTTGATAAGTCAAGAATCATAGCAGCTAGCTTCTAATGGCCTCAAAATTCAAAGCGTAGCCCGGCGGTGAGGTTGTGGGCGGTGTAGTTTTCCCGGCCTATTTCGGTGTTGTAGTCGAGGTAGAGGGAAAAATTCTTGGGGCTCATGAGGGTGACGCTGGCGCCCAGGACGGCGAAGTCCCGGCCCAGGTTGTCGCTCTGGAAGGCGAAGGGGCCGCCCTGGCTGAGGCGGGCGTCCAGGCCCCGGCTGGAGTTGGAGAATTCGTGTTGGTAGGTGACATAGGCCTGGGGTACTACGGTAACGCCGTTACGCTTTAAGGGCACGGCGATCCTGGCCCCTACACCGGTTTGCAGGGAGTCGGCCTGCTGGGCGTCAACGTGCAGGTTCAAGGAGCCGCCGCCGCTCTCGGTGAAGCCGTTCACCCAGAGCTGGGAGTAGGCCAGGGAGACCAGGGGCGTCAGCACCAGGGAGCCGGTCTTAAGATCGTAGCCCGCCTCGCCGT
>JBMORF010000008.1:0-29868 GCA_049322315.1 Thermodesulfobacteriota bacterium
GCCCCTACGTATAGTATCTTTTTGACTGCAACTCGGTATTAATCCCCTCTCCTCCCGCGGGGGGAGAGGGCCAGGGTGAGGGGGGGGGCGGAAAAAACTTTTAGCAACCAGTATAGGGGTGAGATAGAAGCCAAAG
Organism: Thermodesulfobacteriota bacterium; assembly: GCA_049322315.1. GTDB lineage: Bacteria > Desulfobacterota > Desulfobaccia > Desulfobaccales > 0-14-0-80-60-11 > SURF-52. The sequence goes on from JBMORF010000008.1 coordinate 137, forward strand.
AGCGCCGGTTAAGAAAAAGGGGGAGAAGCTTTCTGAAGAATTCTGTCGGTTATCTTTTGTCTGTGTATCTAACGCCTGCGAGGCCCTGGAAGTGGGTGTCTTGGGTCCAGACGACACTGTCGTAGGCCCGGGCGGTGGCTAAAATGACGCTGTCCGCCAGGGGCAGGTGGAGTTGGTGGCTGATTCTGGCGGCGCTGAGAGCCAGGTTGGCGTCCAAAGGGACCAGCAACCCTTGGTGCATGGCCGCGGCGGCCTGGAGCGCGGCGTCTTCCCCCCTTTGCTGGAAAATACGCTTGAATACTTCCAGGAGACAGATGGTGGGCACCAGGAGAGAAGCCGGGTCCTCCAGGGCCGGGGCATAGAAGTCGGCATTAGGCCCGTCGGCAAAGTACTCCAGCCAGCCGCAGGAATCCACCAGGTTCATAGACGGTCCTCTTCCCGAACCACCTCCGGATCAATCCCCTTGATAAAGCCGCGCAACGCTTGGGGCTCCCTTAAGGGTACGAGTTCGAGGCGATTTTCATATTGGAGGATCTGAACCCGGGCGCCGGGTTTCAGCCCCATGGACTCCCGCACCTCCCGGGGGATCACTATTTGGAATTTCGGGGAGACAGTGACTGCCTTCATGGTTATCTCCATCGATAGATAATTTGTTTTACGATATCATAATCGATCAAGGGGGGCAAGGGTCCATGGGATAAGGTCTGAGGTGATATAAAAGGTCTTCCACCTGGAAGTGATGGAAGACCTCCAAAAGTAGCGGCATAACCTTTATGCCAGCAGGGCGGGTACCCCTAAAAGGCCTCGGCGCTGCGGCCGCACTCTTCCGGGGCGGCCCGGTGAATTTTGGGTATCAGAGCCGCGGCCAGGCGCAGCATTTCTTCCGCCTGGGAGTGGTGGCCCAGGATTTGATAAACTTCCCCCAACTCTTGGGCAATGAGGCCCTTCTTGGGATCAAAGGGGTTGAACTTCATGGCCCTAAGATAGCAGGCCTCGGCCTTTTCTAGCATCCCTTCCTGCCGGTATTGTACCGCTTCCCGCCAAAAAGGGTTGTCGTTGCCGTCATGGACCAGAATGACATCGCTATTGCCCTGACGTTCCAAAATTTCCACGACGATCTTGTCTTCTTGATGGTAATCATCCATATCCATAATGATCTTGTCGAACCACTTTTCTTTGAAAATCCTTGAGTTATCCAAACCGCGGTCGTGTCGGCCCGGGGTTTTGCTCTCCAGGTGGTAGATCACCGCCCGGGGATTATAGACTATCTTGTAGCCCCGCTCCCGCAGTTGGAAGCACAGGTCCACGTCTTCATAGCCATTGAGGTAGGCTTCATCGAAGCCTCCCAGGGCCAAGAATAAAGCTTTCCTGATGAGCATGCAGGCCGCGGTCACGGCCTGGAATTCCCTTTCTTTCAGGACCGCGGGATGATCCCGGTCGTAGTTTTTATAAATATGATGCACCAGTTTCCGATCATTAAAGACCACCCCGGCATGCTGGATGGTGTCGTCCGGATAGAGCAGCCTGGCGCCTACGGCCCCGATCTTGTCGTCTTTCCGGGCGCAGGCCGCCAACTCCTGGAGCCAGCCGGGCTGGACGATGGTGTCGTTGTTGAGGAAGACCAGATATTCTCCCTGGGCCGCCCGGCCTCCCTGATTGCAGGCCCGGGCAAAGCCCTGGTTGGTGCGGTTGCTAATGACCCGCACCTCGCCCGCGGCTTCCAGTTCCTGGAGATAGTCCCGGGTGCCGTCGCTGGAACCGTTGTCCACCAGGATGATTTCATGGGGGCTGTCAGTATTTTCGGCAATAGATTCCAGGCATTGGCGGGTCAGGGAGAGGTTGTTGAAAACCGGGATGATGATGGAAGATAAATCCTGAATCACGGGAAATTGGGGGCGGTCAGGGGCCTTAGCCGGAGGAGGCGGGGGAGCTGCGGCTTTTGCCGGTATCCGGCCCTGGGTTAGCTCTAGCAGCCTGGGGTGGCGGGGATCCAAGGCCCCGGCCTGGCGGCGGGACGTCTCGAAGGCTTCCTGATTTCCCTGATGTTGGGCTATCCGGGCCAACCCCAGCCAGGAGTCTAGCTGCCGGGGATTGATCCGGACCGCATCCTGTAAATAGCCCTGGGCTTCCGCAAAAAGTCCCAGGTCGATGCAGGTGGCCCCTAGATGGCCCAGAATTTCGGGGTCCCGGGGAGTCTGGGACCAGGCCCGGGTGTAGGCGGCCATGGCCCCGCTGAGGTCGCCCCGCTGGCGGCAATTGAGGCCCTGGCGTTTAAGTAAGGGCAAAGCCTCGGCATCCACCTGGCGGGCGGCCCGGAGGACTTCTGCGGCTTCCTGGTGTTTGCCCTGCAAGGTGAGGACGTCACTTAGCGACAGATGGGCTTCCAGGAGGTCCGGAAAGCTTTGGGTGAGGTCCCGGAGATGCTTTGCCGCGGCCGGCCAATCCTCGCTCTCCATGGCGGTGGTGGCCAGGGCCAGCAGTCTGTCGCCGCCGGAGGCCCCAGACTCGCAAGCCGTGGCCGAAACTCTTAAAGCCTCCCTCTGCCTCTGCAAAAATTGCTGCTGCCAGACCTTTAAATGGGGCCGGTCTGCTATCTGGTCCTGGTATTTGGCGTGAATGATCTCCAGGGTGCGGACAAAGTCCGCGGCCTTTTGGCTGGTCATGGTGCTGCCGTCCTGGCGCCAGGAGAACTCACAGGTGACCTGCTTGAGATGGGCGAAGGGGTAATGCCGGGAGAGCCGGATCCATAGATCCCAATCTTCGTGGATGGTGAGGCTCTCATCAAAGTAACCGGCCTGCTCCAGGCAGGTTTTTTCGTGCATCAGACAGAGCACCGGGAATTGATTGGCCACCAGGAGACGGTCCGGGTCAAAGTCATGGGAGTAAGGCAGGTCCAGGTGGGTGGTGACGTAGCGGTCATGCTGTTTTACCTGGTGGGCCCGGTGGGCGTCCGTATAGGCCACCCGGAAATCGCGGTTTTCCAAGAACTTCACCAGGGTTTCCAGGTGTTGGGGGTAGAACAGGTCGTTGTCATCCAGGTAGGCGATATATTGACCCCGGGCCAGTTTGATGCCGGTATTGCGGGCCGCGGCCAGCCCCAGATTGCGGCCGTGTTTGGCATAAGTAATGTTCTGCCGGGTATTGAGCCAACGCACGATGTTGCCCACCTCCACCCCGGCGTCGTTGACCACGATGATCTCAAAGTGGGGGTAAGTCTGGTCGAGGATGCTTTGCAGGGTGTCCACCAGCAAATCGGGACGATTGTGAGTGGGGACGATCACCGAAACCAGGGGGGGCGTGGCGGTGGCGGGTTCTAAAGCCGCGCCTTCCCCAGCGTCCTCCCGGGCCTCGGCCTTTTTCCGGGCCAATCTGGCAAAATATTCCTGCTCCTTGATCTGGCTCGGGGAAAGGGCAGGCTTGAGATCCCGCCAGCAGTAGAGGGGTTCCTCCAGGTTGGCGATTTTATAGACCTCTGCCAGGCGCAGCCACAAATCGTAGTCCTGGGCGTACTGGAAGCGTGCGTCATAACCCTGGAGTTTGACCACGGCATTTTTACGCATCATGACGCTGCCATGGCGGAATTGGTTCTCTTCCCGCAATCCGGCCCGGAGGTTCTCGTTACCGGTTAAGGCCGGGACCAGGGCCCGGAGGCGGTTTTCGGCGTCAATCCGGTAATAGGAACTGCCCACCAGGGCGTAATCGGGGTGATCCTCCAGAAATTGCCGCTGCAACTCCAGGCGGTGGGGCAGGGAGAGGTCCTGGGCCTCCATGATGGCAATAAAGGGGGCCCGGGCGGCGGTGAGGCCCAGGTTCAAAGACTTGGTCAGACCCAGAGGCTCGGGGTTGGTGATCACCCGGAGGCGGCAATCAGCGAATCTGTTAAGAATTTCTGCGGCTTCCCCGGTGGAGTCATCGTTGACGATGATGAATTCGAAGTTGGCAAAAGTCTGCTGGAGGACGCTGTGGATGGCGGATTCCAGATCAGGCCCGGGGTGGGCCACCGGCATCACCACGCTGATCTGGGGCGCCTCGATTTCGCCCTGGGTGTTTTTACAGACCGGAATGTCGGCGTCCCATCGGCCGCCGTAAAAACCTTTCACCCGTTGATTATGGCCGTGTAGATAGACCAGGCCCCGGTCGTCGATGAATTCATAGAGTTGCTCTTTAATAACCTGCCGGTATAAGGGGCTTTGGGGAATGCCCACAAAGACGTTGTACCAGGTGACGGCGGGTTGAATCTCCTTCAGCAGGGAGAGGGTGTCATTGAGGTCCTTGAGGGTTTCCCCGGGGACGCCGACAATGACGCTGGCCGCGGTATTCAGGCCCAATTCACGGCACCAGCGGAACGCCGCCCGGGTCTGCCCCGGAGTGATGCCTTTTTTCAGGAGGTCCAAAATCTTCTGGGAGCCGCTCTCCACCCCGAAGTAAAGGGCCGAGAGACCGGCTCGCCGCATCAAGGCCAGGAGGTCCCGATCCAGGGAATCCACCCGGGTTTCGCAGGCCCAGGCGATTTTTATGCCTTTATCAAGGAGCAGATGACAGAATTCTTCCGTCCGCTGGCGGTTGACGGTGAAATTGTCCTCCCGGAAGTAGATGCCCTGAGCGCCGTAGGTCTTGATCAAGTAGTCAATATCGGCGACGATCCGCGCGGCGCTGAAGCAAGTGTACTTCCGCCCCCAGATGGAGCCCAAGGAGCAGAAAGTACATTGGAAAGGACAGCCCCGGCTGGTGTTCATGGTAAAGACGGGAGTGCCGGGAAACCAGTCGCCGCCCCAGTTGTAGGGCTGGTCGATGAAGTAATCCCAGGCGGGCATGGGCAGCTCATCCAGGTTCTCCAGGCGGCGGCAGCGGATCACCCTGTCCGCGGCCCGGCCTTCGACGATATCCAGGACGGCCTGTTCGCCCTCGCCCTGGACCACGAAATCCACGAAGGGAGGAATGGTTTCCAGGGCCACGCTGGTATGGGGTCCGCCGACGATGATTCTTCCCTGCCAGTCTCCCTTCTGCCGCAGGTATTCCAGGCGGTAGAGAATGCGGCGGGTATCCCGGAAACAGATGGTATTGGCATAAAGGCCCACAAAGTCGATGGCGTGCCGCTTCAGATAATCAGTCTCCAGGAAATTGCTGGGGCGCAGGTAATTATCGAGGAAAAAGACCTGGTGGCCGGCGTTTCGAAGCACGGCGATGAGGAAACCCAGACCGATGGGAGGCCTTTTTTCGGTGGTGGAAAACGGGGACTGATGGGGGGCGGCGGAGGTCGCCAGCAACACGTTCATATTTTCATCCTCTCAAGCAGTTCCGGGCGGCAAGGGCATTATTCCCGGGAGCGCCAGCCGGGGGCAGGGTTTAAGCACGGTTTGAGAAAGGCCGGGGGTCTTATGGGGGGAGGGGCGGAGGAGAGAAATGCGCGGCGAGCAGTAAAAAAAGGGGTTTAATATGTCTGGTTTTTGGCTATGCTCTGTTAACACCGAGGCGCGCTCCTCCAGGTCTCCCTCCCCCACCCGCCCTTAGAGGTTGGGGGAAACCGGTGTGACCATACACCGGCGCCGGGAGAAACCATGTTCTCAGGGGGAGGCTTTGCAACTATCGAGCCAGATGTCTGTAGGTGAATTGATAGTAATATCGTTAGGTTATGCTGGTGTCGGGATGAAGTGCCTGAAAACCCGGCAAAAAGGGCCTATTGAGGGAGGACGATTTTGACTGAGAGCAATACCGCCAGACCCGGCGATACCCGGGCGCCCCGGGAAGGACGCTATGTGGCGGGTCTGCTGCTGGTGGGCGCGGTCCTCTTTTTTTACCGCCTGGGGGTCCCGGGTTTGATGGACCCGGACGAAGGCCGCTACGCGGAGATCGCCCGGGAAATGTTGCTCTTAAAAGACTGGATTATCCCCCATCTCAATCTGCTGCCCTATCTGGAAAAACCGCCCTTGGTCTATTGGCTCACGGCCCTGAGTTTCTGGGGGCAGGGCCTCACGGAGTGGGCGGCGCGCCTGCCTGCGGCTTTGAGCGCCCTGGGGGGCGTTTTGCTGGCTTACGGCCTGGGGCGGGCCCTGTGGGGTCCCCGGGCGGGGGCCCTTAGCGCCTTGATCCTGGCTACCTGCGGGGGTTACGTGGCCCTGGGGCGGCTGCTGACCCTGGATATGGCCCTGACCCTGTTTTTCAATCTGGGGATAGCCCTGGGATACCTGGCCCTGCGCCGGGAGCGGCCGCGCCTGTGGCTCTGGGCGTACCTGGCCCTGGCCCTGGGGGTCCTCACCAAGGGGCCGGTGGTCCTGGTGTTGGCGGCCCTTATTTGGGCGGCCTGGGCCTGGTTCCAGGGGCGTCCGGTAATCGGCTCCTGGCTCCATCCCCGGGGAGTGGCGCTGTTGGCTGCGGTCTCTTTACCCTGGTTTGGGTTGGCGGCAATCCGCTATCCGGATTTTCTGCGGTTCTTCCTCCTGGAACACCACCTGGAGCGGTTTCTTACCAAGGCCATCCATCATCAATTCCCCGTTTATTACTATGTACCGATTCTCCTGGGATTTATGCTGCCCTGGTCCTGGCTGCTCCCCTGGGCCCTGGTACGGGAGAGGCCGGGGCGGGACCCGGACCGGCTCTTTCTATTGATCTGGGCGGGAGTGGTGTTCCTCTTTTTTTCCGTCTCCCGGGGGAAGCTGGCGCCTTATATCCTTCCGGCCCTGCTGCCCCTGGCCCTGCTCCTGGGGCAGAGCCTGACGGAGCTGAGCCGCTCCGGGACCGGGTTTGCCGGAAGCCGGGGCTTTTTGTTCAGCCTGGTCCTCTGGGCCTTCCTGGGCTGGGGGCTGCTGGGCCTCTATTTTCAGCCTCCGCACCCGGTAACCACCTTATTGGCCAAGGGTTCTCTGGTGGCGCTGTTATTTTTCCCCGGTCTCTTAATTCTGGCCCTGACTCCCACCCTGGCCCTGATTTGGCGGTGTCCCGGGGTGTTGGTGGCGGGGGCCCTGCTGTTGAGCTGCCTGGTCCCCTGGGGGATGGAAATGGTGAGCACCCAGCGCTCGCCCCGGAAGATGGGCTTGATCCTGAAGTCCCAATGGCGGCCGGGCGCGAGCCTGGTGGGTTACCGCCTTTATTCCCAGGGGTTGTCCTTTTACAGCGGCCAGATCTTTCATCTCCTCTATTTCTCCACGGAACTGGATTATGGGCGGAAGTTGGCCCGGCCCTCGTCCCTCTTTTTTGATACTTCCCAGGAAATGGCCGCGTATGTACGGGGCCGGCCCCTGGTCTTTTTTTTCCTGAATCCTAAAAGCCTGCCCTATTTAGAGCAGGAAGTTCCGGGCAAATACCACTTCCTGGCCCGGCAGAAAAATAGTATTTTAATACGCTATGAGGAAGAAACCGTGCAAGCCGGGAGAAATGCGGGAACCAAGGTAATCCCCGGAGGATTGCCGGCTCCCGGCGGTTAAGCCATGCGCCCTGTAATCATGCCCACCATTATTTACCGCTACCTGCTGCTGGAGATTATGGCTCCTTTCGGGGCCAGTCTGCTGGCCTTCACCACCATTGTCTTTTTGGGCCGGATGATGAAGGTGACCCAGATGATCGTGGTGAAGGGCGTGGGCCTGATGGAGGTCCTCAAGTCCTGTGTCTATCTCTTCCCCTATCTCCTGGTCTTCACCCTGCCCATGGCGGCTACGGTGGCGATCTTATTGGCGTTGATGCGCTTAAGCGTGGACCAGGAGGTCACGGCCTTGAAGACCGCGGGTCTGAGCTTTACCCAGTTGCTGCCGCCGATCCTGGGGTTTTCCCTGGCCACGGCGATGCTGGCCCTGTTTTTCACGGCTTACGGCAGTCCCTGGGGCCAGAAGGCCACCCGGGATTTGATGATGGAGGTCCTCAAACGCCGGGCGGATCTGGGGATTAAAGAACAGGTCTTCAATACCGATTTCCAGGGGTTGATGCTCTTTGTCAACCATGTGCCCCCCCGGAGCGGGAAAATGGAAGGCATTTTCATTTATGACTCCCGGGACGCGGAAAATCCCAACACCGTCTATGCGAAAAAGGGGCAGTTGGATTTTGATCCCTCCCAACAGACCCTGATGCTGCATCTGGCGGAGGGCCGGGTGATCCGCTGGGGAGAGGGCCTGACCAAGTGGCAGACCGTGGAATTCAAGGCTTACCAGTTGCCCTTGAACCTGTTCAGCTTTGCCCTGAAGGACAAGAAATCGGAAGATGAGATGTATCTGGGGGAATTATGGCGGAGTCTGGCTCAGGAGCCCCGGGGTTCGGAGCACTATATTCACCTGGTGGTGGAATTGAACCGGAGATTTGCCTTGCCCTGCGGCGCTTTTATTCTCTGCTTGATCGCCATGCCCCTGGGGATGAGTTCCAGTCAGCACGGCCGCACCTGGGGGCTGATTTTGGGGCTGCTGGTCTTTCTGATATATTACGTGGTCTTTACGGCTTCCTGGCGGCTGGCCTTCAGCGCCCATCTCAATCCCACCCTGGCCCCCTGGGTCTCCAACCTGTTGTTCACCGGGGTAGCCATTTACCTCTGGCGCCGCACGGTGCGGGAGCTGCCTTTGCTGCCGGTCTCCTGGTCCCGGTGGTGGGAACGTCTCCGGGCAATAATAATCCGGACTAAAGGGCAGTAGTCTAAGTAATCAGTGATCAGTAATCAGTAATCAGTGGCCAGTTTTTTCTGATCACCGATTACTTTTTTTTTTCTCCGCGCCGGGTTTGGGACCTTCAGGGGTTTTATAGATAAGAGCCGCGATTCGGCGGCAAAACCTGCCGGCAAACAAATCAAGGAGATTATACTAATGAAACGGAAAATGTTGACCAAGGGAATACCCGTGATGCTGATGTTGGCCCTGGTCCTGAGCCTGAGCACCGCGGCCTGGGCCAAGGGTTTCGGACGCGGCCCCATGAACCTGACCCCGGAACAGGCGGGGCAGATGTTTGATCTCAAAGAAAAGTTCATGCAGGATACCGCGGAACTGCGCAAGGCCATGTGGATCAAGAAGGCGGAACTGCGCACCCTGTGGCGGGCCGAGAACCCGGATGCCAAAGCGATTCAGGCCAAGCAGAAGGAGATGAACGCTCTCAGGGAACAGTTACAGGCCAAGATGGTGGATTTCCGCATCCAGGCCCGGAAAATCTGCCCCCAACTCGGTAAAGGTATGGGCCGGGGCATGGGTATGGGCCACGGTATGGGCAAGGGAATGGGCCGGGGCATGGCCATGGCCGGTGGTGGACCGGGAATGGGCATGGGACCCGGCTGCGGCTGGTAGTTAACCCCTCAGCGTCAATATGAAAAGGGCGGTGACCACGAGGTCCCGCCCTTTTTTGAAGAAAAACTGGAAGGCAGGGAGATGACGGCAGACAAGACGCAGTTGTTGCCGGCTGCCTTTCTTAAAATCAAAATACCCCTTTTGGAAATTTCCCCTCCCGCGCAGCTAGCCCTTGAAAAGCTTCTTTAAATGCCGTAGAATCAATAATTATTCCCACTTGTTAGATAAAGCTATGGCAAAGTTACCAATTCTCCAATTACCGGAGCCGGTTTTACGGCAGCAGGCTGAGGAAGTTACGGAAATCAACGGCGAGCTGCAACGTCTCATCGACGACATGGCGGAAACCATGTACGCCGCGCCGGGCATCGGGCTGGCCGCCAACCAGGTGGGAGTGCTGCAAAGGCTCATTATTTTGGACGTGGCCTATCGGGACGGCGCCAAGGACCTGAAGGTGATTCTCAACCCCTGTATCAAGGCCGGAGAAGGGGAGATCGTCCGGGAAGAGGGGTGCCTGTCGGTGGCGGATTTCTCGGCGGAGGTGCGCCGCCATGCCCGGGTGACGGTCAGCGGGGTGGACCGGGAAGGCAAACCCATGGAGATCACCGGCGAAGGGCTGCTGGCGGTGGTCCTGCAACATGAGATCGACCACCTGAACGGGGTGTTGTTCATCGACCACGTCGGCAGGCTGAAAAAAAGTCTCTATTTAAGGCGGCTCAAAAAGCAGTTGGCGGCCAAGGGCCGATGAACACCAAACCCTGGCGCTTGATTTTCATGGGCACCCCGGAGTTTGCCGTGCCTTCCCTGGAAGCCTTGTTGGCTGCGGGGGAGGAGGTGGCCGCAGTGGTCACCCAGCCGGATAAGGCTCGGGGCCGGGGACGCCAGGTCAGTCCCTCGCCGGTGAAGGAAGTGGCCCAGGCCTGGAACCTGCCGGTTTTGCAGCCCTGGAAACTCAAAGATCCGGACTTCGTGGCCGCGCTCCGGGCCTATGAGCCCGAACTGATGGTGGTGGTGGCCTACGGCCGCATCCTCACCCCGGCAATCCTGGCCCTGCCCACGGTAGGGTGCTTAAATGTCCACGCCTCCCTGCTGCCCCGCTACCGGGGCCCCGCGCCCATCAACTGGGCCTTGATCCGGGGGGATAAGCAGACGGGGGTCACCATCCAGTGGCTGAAATACGAGGTGGACACCGGGGAGATTTTTTTAAAGGAGCGCTTCCCCATCCGTGAAGAAGACAACGCCGGCACCTTAGGCCAAAAATTATCGGCCCGGGGCGCGGTGCTGCTGGTCCAGGCCCTGGAGATGCTGCGCCAGGGGGAGGCCGTGCGGGAAATCCAGGATGAGGCGGAGGTTACTTATGCGCCCCTGATCATCCCGGAGATGCGCCTCATCAATTGGAAACTCCTGGCCTCCGAGGTGGCCAACTGGATCAGGGGGCTGGACCCCCGGCCGGGGGCTTATACCTTCAGCCAGGGGAAGGGGTTGCGGCTCTTCGGGGCTCGGGTGCAACAGGAGATAGATATCCTGGCGGCCCCGGGCACGGCGTTGCGTCTCCTCCCCCAAGGGCTGGAGATCGCCTGCGGTCGGGGCAGCATCACCGTGCAAGAGTTGCAACTGGCCGGGCAAAAACGCCTGGCCGCGGCGGAATTCCTTCGGGGGAAGCACTTGATTAATCAAGTATTGGGGTAGTTCATACCAAAGACCTGTCCCCAAAAAGCCTCACGCAAAGACGCAAAGGCGCAAAGTAAGACGCAAAAATATAGTAGTAAATGGCAAGAATAGGGGAGCTGTCTTTTTAACGGAAAACGAAAAACGGAAAACGGCTTTAAATGGACGACGCCCCCAAAATCCTGGATGGCGGTAATTCCCTGAGGCCCCAGAAACGCATCTTTCTGGGGTTGCTGGTGGTTACCTGCGTTCTCTTCGCCGCCCTCCTCACCATCCTCTGGTACGTGCCCTACGTGGGCCTCACCTCTCTGCACCCCAAAATGCCCTTAATCCTGGGCGCCAGTTTCCTGGTGCTGTTGTGCCTGGTTTTAGGGGTGGTGGCCATGCTGGCCTTCACCGTAATTCTGGGGCGGGACCTCTTCATTTCCAAAAAGCTCCGGGGGGTGGTGATCAAGCTGCTGCTGCCCCTGATGAGCGGGGTGGGCAAACTCTGCGGCGTCTCGAAGGAGCAGGTGCAGCGCTCCTTCATTGAGATCAACAATCAACTGGTCCTGGCCCAGCAGCTCCGGGCCACCCCGGACAAACTGCTGCTCCTCATGCCCCATTGCCTCCAGTTCCACGAGTGCCAGTTCCGCATCACCGGCAACGTGGTGCACTGCAAGAAGTGCGGCAAGTGCCCCATCAAGGGGCTGGTGGAACTGTCGGAGAAATACGGGGTGGGCCTGGCGGTGGCCACCGGCGGCACCCTGGCCCGGCGCATCGTGGTGGAGCGGCGGCCCAAGATGATCATCGCCGTGGCCTGCGAACGGGATCTCTCCAGCGGCATCCAGGACAGCTACCCCCTCCCGGTCTACGGCGTCATCAACCACCGCCCCCACGGCCCTTGCTACGACACCCTGGTGAACCTGGAAAGGGTGGAAGAGGCCCTACAGACGTTTTTGGTGCCCGGCGCGGGCGCCGGCCTGCCTATTAAGAATGACTCTCCGGTCGAAGAAGCCTGAATTATAGATAATCTTAAACTAGCAAAATTCTAGCTTGCTCAATGGGCGGAAGATGATAATATTTCCATTAACCGAGATGAATGGACCAGCGGGCATGCCTCTTAATCAACCAAAACCCTGCAAGCTTTAGCCTTCATTGCACTAAAATCCGTAAATTACCCAATTTTGAGAACTGCGGGATGATGTCTTTCATGAGATGGTCATGGAACAAGCATCAGGCGGCCCCTGGAGGTATTTTATACCAAGTTGCCGTCAAACAGGTATGGGCGGGGTCTCCCCGCCTGGGGGAGCGATGACCCAACAACGGCGGGCGGGGAGACCCCGCCCCTACATTCCGGCTGACCACAATTGCCTGTTTGACGGCAACTTGGCATTAATACTGAGCTGAGACTGTTCCGAAAGTCCATTTTTTGTCATTCTGAACGGAGCGCCGCGGAGGGAAGAATCTCTTTTGGGCAGCAAAGCCTTTTCAGGCCGGGCCGATGATTACTCCCTGAGGGGGAATAATGGGCGATAAAATACGAGATCCTTCGCTACACTCAGGATGACAAAAATTCGCTCAGGATGACAAAAAAAGGTGCTTTCGCAGAGATTACGAGTTGTAGTCAAAGAGATGTTAAGCCATCGGGGTGAACTTGGCGTTTGCCCCGGAGCCACAGGGCGAACACCAGGTTCGCCCCTTGTACGGAAAGTGTCTCTTTAATGAATAATTGGTCTAAGACCGGTTTTGGTAACGCTGCTGTTTGATGGGGAGGAGAGGAACCGTGGAAACGGCTTTACCGGAAGTGATTTCACCGCAATTGTGCGCCAGTAAAATCTTTGAGATTAACGGCACCCGGATGGAACCGGAGGTGGCCGCGGATTTGTGGCCCAGAATTATGCGGCATAAATGGCTGATGTCGGAAAAACTGGGCCGGGACGTGGGGATGCGGGTGGCCTGCATCGATTTTCTGGAAAATATGGAGCAGGCCCGGGAGGAATACCTGGCCTATCAACAGCGGGATATCCTGAAGGAGATGGGGGCCCAGACCCTCAGCCCCAAAATGTGGGAGACCATCTCCGACACCCAACCGCCCAAGCAGATTGTGCAAAAGAGAATTATTCTGCCCCTGACCAGGCAGAATCTTTCAAAGAAACATGGGGTGGTGCCGCCCAAGACCATTATCTTCTTCGGACCTCCGGGCACCGGCAAGACGCATTTTGCCAAGGCCATAGCCGGAGCCCTGTCCTGGTGGTTCATCGAGATCGCCCCCAGCATGCTGATGGTGGACGGCGCCGAAAAATTGGGGGCCAATCTGCGCCAGGTCCTGGAAAAAGCCCGGAGCCTGCAAGAGGCCGTCATTTTTATTGACGAGTTTGAGGAGATTGCCGGCAGCCGGGATGAGGCTAACCGCCTGGATAAATCCATCACCAACGAATTCTTAAAACAGGTGCCGTTGTTTAAGAATCAGGGGACCAACATCCTCTTGATCTGCGCCACCAACTATATCAGGCAGCTCGATGCGGCCATGCTGCGCCCGGGCAGGTTTGATTGCGTCATTCCGGTGGGGACCCTGAATGAAGACGAGAGGGCCAATATCCTGGAATATTACCTGTCCAAGTTAAATATCGGGGAAGTGGATTTGCACCGGATCATCAAGATGACCCTAAAATTTACCCCCGCGGATATTGAATATCTCTTTCAGCAGGTGGCCCAGTTCGCATTTGAGCAGGAACTGGCCACCGGGCAGGATTACCGGGTGACCACCGACACCATTTTTGAAATTCTGCCCACCATCCGCCCCTCCTTGACCGACGGCGTAACCGTGGAGTTTGAAAAGGATGTTATCACCTATTCCCGCTATTAGGTGACATCAGGGTGATCATTACTCTGGCCGGAAAAGCTTCAGGTTGTGACCTCTGCGAAAGTCCTTCTTCTGTCATTCTGAGGGAGTGAAGCGACCGAAGAATCTTGTAAATGCGATAAATAACAACAAATAAGAGATTCTTCCCTCCGCCGCGGTGTTTCCCTCCCTCTGGCGCCCAGGCCAGCAAGATGGTTCCCTTTGCTTTATCCAAGAAAATTGACTTTTGAGAAAATTCCATACTATCCTGAAACGCTGAAGCCGTTAGGGTCCCGGGAGGGTTTTCCGGCCCCGGGCCTGGGCGCAGCCACTGACTGGTTGCCTGCCATTGAGGGATTGTCTCTGCCGATCCAGGAAATTCCGGGGCTGGGGGGCTCTTGACCGGAGGCCTGCCGGGAAGTAACCGCCATCTTGCCATGGAGGGTTGGCCCATGCTGCTATACTCTGCCCGGGGTGGACCGGGGCTCAGAGCCGGGGGAGGCGGCCTTCCGCATCGGCGTCTACGGCCGGACCCGCAGCCTGTTCCTGGATGTGGACGGGGGCAGGGAATTTAAACGGGTAGCGGAGAAAAGCCCTTCTCAAAAAAACCGATGGCCGGTATGATTATAAGACCAGATGAGGGGGCACGGACTTGGTGCCCCTACGCATGTTGACTGCAACGATATGGGCAGCATGGCGCATTGCTGCCGTCCTCCCCCCACTCTGTGGTGGCCAGGCCCCCTCCCGGCTAAAATTCCTGATTTGCGAACGAAAATAGCTGCTGTTGGCGTAGCCGCTTATGGGATTAAGGCCCCGGGGGAATGTGGGGAATTTATCCTGAGTTGGGCCAATCAGGTCAGGGTTAAGAATCAGAGAGATAAGGTTTTAGAGAGATATAGACGGTGATCCAAGTCCTTAGCCGATAACAGAGTAGAGTTGGGGTCAGGTTAGTATCAGATCAACTAACCCAGGAACTTTTCCGATTATGCAAATACACTTTTAGATTATTAGAAAATGTTGGTCACCTGCAAAGAGAGGAACGGCATGAAAGACGCGGAAAAGAGCAAAGAGCAACTTGTCAGGGAATTAAAGGGGTTGCGTAAAAAGGTGACTCAACTGGAGATGGCCAGAGACTGTCTGGAAAATGTTTTGGAAAATTCTCCCGATGCTATTGGCATTGTGGATAAGCATGGCAGGCTATTGAAATGGAATAAACTCGCAGAGAAACTTTTTGGTTACAGTTTTAAAGAAATCAAAGAGAAAAAGATTTTTGAGTTTTATGAAGATCAGCAAGAATTGGATAACATGTTAAATTTGTTACGTAATAATAAGGTGGTCAAAGAGCATGAAATTAGGATGCGCCGAAAAAATGGAGAGGTGGTGGTTTTTAGCCTTTCCATCAGCATGTTAAAAGACAGCGCCAACCACATGATTGGCAGCGTTGGTGTGGCCCGGGATATGACGGAGAAAAGGGAAGCGGAAAAAGAGTTGAGAAAATATCGCCAGCACCTCGAAGAGATGGTGGACAAACGCACCTTGCAGTTATTAACGGCAAATGACCGATTGCAGAAGGAAATCAGCGAGCGTAAATCTACCGAGGAGGCCCTAAAGTCTAGTGAAGCCCGCTACCGCAGCCTGTTTGACGGCGTTCCCGTGGGCCTTTACCGCACCACCCCGGACGGGAAAATCCTGGATGCCAACCTGGCCCTGGTGCAAATGCTGGGTTATCCGAATCGGGAATCCCTGTTGGCCCTTAATGTGGCCGAATCCTATGTGAACCAGGGGGATCGGGAGAAGAAGAAGGCTCTTTTGGAAGAGGTGGGTATTGTCCGGGATTTTGAAATAGAACTGCGGCGCTATGACGGCAAGAAAATCTGGGTCAAGGATTCCGTCCGCGTGGTCCAGGACGCCGATTCGGGGGACACTTATTACGAAGGCAGCATGGAGGAAATCACGGAGAAGAAGCAGCTCGAAAGCCAGTACCGGCAGGCTCAGAAAATGGAGGCCGTGGGACGGTTGGCCGGGGGAGTAGCCCATGACTTTAATAATTTATTGACCGCCATCACCGGCTATGGGGAGATAATCTTGATGGAGCTGCGCCGGAAAGATCCCTTGGGCCAGCATGTGGAGGAGATCCTCAGGGCTGCGGATAGGGCCACTTCTCTGACGCAACAACTGCTGGCCTTTAGCCGTAAACAGATTCTCCAGCCTCGGGGCATTAATCTCAATGATACCCTCACTGATATGCAGGCAATGCTGCAGCGCCTGATCGGGGAAGACATTGAGCTGGTATTGGACCTAAAGCTGGAACTGGGCACGGTGACCGCCGACCCCAACCAAATCGAACAGATGGTCATGAATCTGGCCGTTAATGCCCGGGATGCCATGCCTCAAGGAGGGAAGATCATCCTGGAAACCGGCAATTTTTTTCTGGATGAGGCCTATACCCAGCGCCACCTTGAGGTTTCTCCCGGTCCCTATGTGATGCTGGCGGTAAGTGACAATGGCCTGGGTATGGACGAAGAGACGCGAAACCATATTTTTGAGCCCTTTTTTACCACCAAAGAGCTGGGCAAAGGCACCGGCCTGGGCCTGGCCACGGTCTATGGCATTGTCAGGCAAAGCGGCGGCCATATCTGGGTATACAGCGAACCGGGGCACGGCACGACCTTCAAGATTTACCTCCCCCGGGTCGATGCCGCGGTGGAAACGGTGAAAGCGGAGAAGCCCGCGGAATTGCCGTATGGTACGGAAACTATTTTGGTAGTGGAAGATGAGGACGCTCTCCGGGCCCTAATTTGCAAGGCCTTAAAAAAATTCGGCTACCGGACGCTGGAGGCCCGCCATGGCGGGGAAGCCCTGCTGATTTGTGAAGAGGCCACGGAGCGCATCCAGCTAATGCTGGTGGACGTGGTCCTGCCGCAGATGAGCGGCCCCCAAATAGCGGCGCGGCTGGCCCATTTACAACCGGGAATGAAAGTGTTATTTATGTCAGGCTATACGGAAAACGCCATAACCCATCATGGTGTCTTGGATCAACGCGTGCCTTTCCTGCAAAAGCCTTTTAAGCCGGTAACCATGGTGCGTAAAGTCCGGGAGGTGTTGGACGCCAAAGAATGACGGCTTCTTGAGAACATGGAAAATCTAAGGAAGAAGACGGTTATCGCCGGGGGCCTAACCCTGGCCGTTTACCTGGTGCTGTTTATCTGGGTGGACCGGGCCGTGGATCTCTGGGTGCATCAGCAGGGGGCCGCCTCCTGGGTCTTCCAGGCGGGGACCTATATCTCTTGTTTAGCCAAGGGGAGCTTCATCAAGCTGGGATTAGCCCTGGGGTTTCTGCTCGTCATCGTGGTTGATCCCGGCCTCACCAGGGGCTGGAGCCGCGGTTTGCTCTATGTTTGCACCACCGGGGCCGTGGCCATTATTATCGGCGAAGCTTGGAAATATTTCTTGGGACGCTACCGGCCCATTATGCTCTTTGAGCATGACCTTTACGGGCTGCATTTCTTTGCCTCCAAGTGGCAGTTGAACTCTACGCCCTCGGGTCATACCATCAGGGCGTTTACCCTGTTGACGGCCCTATCTCTGCTGTATCGGCGCTTTACGGTGGTATTTCTCTCCCTGGCGACGCTGATCGGGGTGAGCCGGGTGATGGTCACCGCGCATTATCCCAGCGATGTGCTGTTTGGGGCGTTTATCGGCATTTTTACGGCGCTGTGGGCCTATAAGTACTTTTTTTCCAAGACAAATAATCCCTGAAAAATATCCTTAAATTTATCCCTTTTCAACCGATAAGTAAGGATAGCTCCCCTGAAAGACCTGGGCCAGGAGCGGTGCTCGGGTGGAGGGGGAAAACGGTGGCGAAAACGATTCCCGGGTCTTGCTTCATAATTTGCAGGACTTAAAATTAGACCAAAAAATACGGCCCGGGAAGGGGATAATTCCATGATATAATGAAACCGGCAAAGATAAAGAGCCACAAACGGCAGGCGCATTGCCTGTCTGATCACCATTCTTGAGGAGAAGGGACGATATGACGAACGGTCAAATATCTTATCAAAGAGACCGGGTTGAAGCGGTACAAGGGGCGTTTATCCGCCGGGTCTACAACTGGATGGCGTTGGGGCTGGCGGCTACGGCCCTGATAGCCTTGTACACCGCGGGCAATCCTACGCTCCTGAAGTTCATCTTCGGGAACACCCTGGTTTTTTTCGGTCTGATTATCGCCGAACTGGGACTGGTAATCTGGCTGAGCGCGGGCATCAACCGGATGCATTTTTCGACGGCCTCGGCCATGTTCTTTGTTTACTCGGCCTTAAACGGCCTGACCCTCTCGGTGATCTTTCTGGCATACACCCGGGCTTCCATTGCCAGCACATTTTTTGTCACCGCCGGGACCTTCGGGGCCATGAGTGTTTACGGCTATACCACGAAAAAAGACCTGAGCAGTTGGGGCTCCTTTTTCTTCATGGGTCTGATCGGCATCATCATCGCCTCGGTGGTGAACATCTTTTTGAAGAGCCCCATGGTGTACTGGGTGGTGACTTACGCGGGGATTCTGGTCTTTGTGGGCCTGACCGCCTACGACACCAATAAATTAAAACAAATGGCCCTCCAGGGTTTTGCGGATGAAGAAACGGAGGGCAAAAGCGCGGTGCTGGGCGCTCTGGCCCTGTATCTGGACTTCATCAACCTCTTTTTGATGTTGCTGCGGATCTTCGGGAGCCAGAGAGACTGATAAGGATTAGCCGTCAATCAAGGTATGAAGATGAGGGGGCGAACACCGGGTTCGCCCCTTTTATTTGGCCCTTGAGCCGGGGACGCGGAGTCTGGTCTTGGGCAAATGATGCCGTAATTTACCCCACTTCTTTTGGTGACGGCAGGCTAAAGACGGCCACCGGGTGATAAAGCAGGCGGCGGTCTTCCCGGGGATGGCTCAGGTCATAAAGGTAATCCACCACCTCCTGTTTGAGGACCGGGTTCAGACCCCGGACATCGGACTCCAGGAAGAAGCTGAGGAGGGCCTCCCCCTCAGCGGAGCCGGGGCGAAAGCAGGCGGAGACGTCGATGTGACTCTCCAACACTTCCAGGTGATAAGGAATCCGGCGGTGGTCCAAGATTTCCTGGATCTCCCGGCTGCAGAACATCTCCTGGTCGCTGCCCTTGACCCGCTTCATAAACCGCTGCTGCACCTGATCGATGCCCCAGGGGGTCTGATGGAAGATGAGCGCCAAGCCGCCCGGACCCAGGGCCTTCAGGGCGTGGTCGATGGCTCCTTGCCGGTCAGGGATGTAGTAGAGGCAGTGGGTGAAGTGCACCAGGTCAAAGGGACGGCGGAAGGAAAAGTCCTCGAAGTTGAGGGCCTCGATTTCCCACTGCACCCCGTCATTCGCATCTCTGGCCATTTGCTCCCGAAGCTGGCGGCAGAGAGCCGCATTGGGCTCCACCATGACATATTCCAGGTTTTTCAGCCGGGACTGAAGAATGGGAACTAATCGCCGGTCGAAATCGCCGTTGCCCGCGCCCACGCTTAAGACAGTAAAAGGAGATTTCAGGGCAAGCCCCGGCGCCAGGCGCTCCTGACACCACTGGAGCATGGCCAGCCACTCGGTGGAATGTTTTCTGAATATGATAAAACAGTGGGCGTATCCCTCAGGGGATAGGGGAAGAGCCATGGCGCCGCTAGTGGTCATTGAAGTTTTTTCCTCCCTTATGTATGCGGCTGGGCAAATTCAGGTTGGCGGCCCTCGCTTTCCGGACTGGGGCAGGGGTAATACCGTTTTCGGTTTTCGGTTTTCCGTTTTCGGTTAAAAGAAATAAAGATTATCAATATGTTACATTAATAGTTTGTTGCAGTTGAAAGCGAAAACGGTATAAAAGCTTTTCGCCTCGGTTTGGTAAGACGTTCTAGCCATCCCGCCGGCGGGCCAGGGCGCCGTAGACATAAGTTTCCCGAATGGCCCGGTCGTCACCCATCATTATCTGCACGAAAAGCTGGTCGCTTAAAGTCCGGGCGTATTGCATCCTGAACTCCGGAAACGGGGTACTCTTCAGATCCAAAATGAGGAAATCGGCCTCTTTACCTCCTTGAAAATTGCCGATCTTGTCGTCCAGAGAAAGCGCCCTGGCTCCTCCCAAAGTCGCCAGGTAGAAGGCTTCGAAGGGGGATAGGGAATACCGATGATCAGGGTTAAGAATATCGAGGTTTGAAAGAAATTCAACCCATTTTGTCCGGCGTGGTCTTGCGACAAAGGTTAATCACTTAAGCAACTCTTCGAGTTGTTCAAGATTAAACGAGGTTTCGTGAGCCCGTGACATCCACCTGGCACAGCGATTCGCATTCAAGGGAATGCCAATTGGTGGGATGCCCAGGCGGATACATAACCTCATGGCCAGGGCAAGTTCTGGGATACAGGCGATGCCGAGAGCACCGATGCTTGGGTGTTTTTCCTTGAGTCTGCTAAAAAGCTTCTCCTGGTCCATTTCCACAGAAATATAAGGTTCGATGCCATATTTCTCGAGGAGGACACTCCCCAGGTGAATGAGGCAGTCCTTGGTGCAACCCTTGCACACGGCCTCGAATTCACCTGCTTCTGAGCGGCACTCCGGCCTGAAATCACGAAGGCAATGGGCTATGAGGGCGAATTTGTATGCGGACCGTTTGAATTCTTCCCTGAATATTCTGTTCACTAATTCGATCTCGAGCATGTACAGGTGGTATTTCTCCTCCCGCGTGGCCAGCGTACTGTCAATCCTCTTCGCCATGGGTAAGGTTTGCAAATGGTTCGCAACATTTTGAGTATAGATGGACAATGACTTCCTGAGAGTCTCTCTGATAAATTGGAGTGTCTGGCGATCGGTCCTGGTGATTTTCAAGCCCAAAAAAAAGGGCCTTTCTCCCACCTTCTTTATCAGGTCCAAAAGCCTTTTTTCATCAGGGCAGCGCTGAAGGAAAATATCTGCCAAGCGCTTTATTTCGCCGTAATAATGGTCGCTATCATCGCCCTGGGCAAACAATGAGTAAGTTTTCCCTGGGACAGGCGTGTATCGTTTTATGCGGGCAGACAATGCCTTATAGGCTCCTTGCAAGTTTTGATATTAGGATAATATCATGACTTTTCACCGATCCGACGATAATTACCTACCCTGGCAAGTTAGTCGCTATTCTTTGTTTAATACTTCCATGATAAATAGTCGCTTATCATGTCCGCAGAAGGTAGGCGCTTGAGATTCTTGGTTTTTCCTGGCATTGCCCTCACCGGAAGTTATTCCTGCTGGATTTTGTAATTAAAGTGATTAACGTTTAACTTGAGAGTGAATTTAGTGAGTTACATTAAGAGTTAACATTCCCGTCAACCTCTAAAAGCTTAAGAAGGAGAACGTCATGACCAGACTGAGATGGTATCGACGGATAGGGCTCCTGGTAAGCGCGTTTTTAGTTACCCAACTTTCTTTGGCAACCTCCCCCGCATCGGGCCGTGTTCCGGCCGCCGCCCCAGCAGGTGTGATAACCCAGGACAGTTATAACCGCCTGCCCCTCTATTTCATAGCCAATCAGGGGCAAATGAAGCCCCGGGTGCACTTCTACAGCCGGATTGGCGGTGGCACCCTGGTCTTTACCAGGAAGGGCGTGGAGTTGACCGCGCCCGCAATTAAAACGGGACGCGCGGCAACGGTGAGCTTATCCCCCGTGGGCCTGAGTTCCGGAACCCGGTTG
The DNA here is from genome assembly GCA_049322315.1 of Thermodesulfobacteriota bacterium. Classification (GTDB taxonomy): domain Bacteria; phylum Desulfobacterota; class Desulfobaccia; order Desulfobaccales; family 0-14-0-80-60-11; genus SURF-52. The sequence goes on from JBMORF010000008.1 coordinate 21,591, forward strand.
GTGCCTCAAGAACCCCAGGCGGCCACGGTCAATTACTTCATCGGCAACGACCCCAAGAAGTGGCATACCGCTATCCCCACCTATGGAGCGATACTTTACCAGGATGCCTATCCGGGCATTAACCTCAAGTTCTATGGCACCGGGAAGCAGTTGGAATACGACATCATAGTCCGGCCCGGCGCTGATCTCAACCGGATAAAGTTTAGCTATGAAGGGGTTCAGCGTTTGGAGATTGTCCCTGGAGGGGATCTGGTCATCATGCTGCCAGATGGCAAGAGGTTGTTCCAAAAGAAGCCGGTAGTCTACCAGAAAATCGCCGGCCGGCAGGTGCCCCGGGAGGGTAATTTCAGATTGTTCCGGAATTCGTCCCCACCTACTTACGGCTTCTCAGTGGCCGCCTACGACAAGACGATACCCCTTATCATCGACCCGGTGCTCGTTTACTCTACCTACCTGGGTGGCGGCCAACCTGATATCGGCCACAGCATTGCCGTGGATCAAGTCGGCAACGTCTACGTAACGGGGGAGACCCAGTCTGCCGATTTTCCTACTTTAGGACCCATCTATCCCTATGCGGCCGCCAAAGATGTCTTCGTCACCAAGATCAATGCCGCCGGCACCGCGTTGATTTATTCCACTTTCATAGGAGGGAGCACCCCCGGGGTGGGGCCAGCGAACCCGGATGATATCGGCTACGGCATTACCGTGAATAGCGCCGGAAACGCCTATGTCACCGGGGAAACCAGTTCCTCTGATTTCCCCACCAAAAACCCCCTGCCGTACACGGCATCCTGGTGGCGGCCACAAACCTTTGTCACGAGAATCAATGCCGCCGGCAACGATTTGGATTACAGCACCTATTTTTCCTCCTACGACCCCTCTTCCGGCCGGGGCATCGCCCTGGACGGAACCGACAACGCTTATGTGACGGGGTATGCCAACTCGGGCTTGCCTCTGCTCCATGAACTTTATACTTGGCAGGGCTATAAAGACGCCTTTGTGGCCAAAATCGCCTTCAATGCCATCAGCGAAACCACCAGCCTGATTTACTCCACCTATCTTGGCGGAGGGAGCGAGGATATCGGTTACGCTATTGCTGTGGACGGGGCCGGCAATGCCTTTGTTACTGGAGAGACCGCCTCCTCGGATTTCCCCACCCAAAGTCCTATGTATCTGGCGCAAGGGGGGAAGGATGCCTTTGTGTCCAAATTAAGCTATGATGAAGTCACCACGAGCCTGAGCCTGGTTTATTCCACTTACCTCGGGGGGGAGGCTGATGACCTCGGCCGGGGCCTGGCCTTGGACGGGGTCGGCAATGCTTACCTTACCGGGGAGACCGCTTCCTCCGATTTCCCCACCGCAAATCCCCTTTATCTTTATCAGGGCGGCAAGGATGTGTTTGTCACCAAGATCAATGCCGCCGGGAATACTCTGGTTTACTCCACCTTTCTGGGGGGAAGCCTTCCCGGGGTGGGAATGGTCAGTCCGGATGATGTCGGCTATGGGGTGGCGGTGGATAAAACCGGGAACGCCTATGTCACTGGCGAGTCCGGTTCCAGCGATTTCCCCACCAAGAATCCCTTGCCCTACACCGTGTCGTGGTGGCGTCCTCAAACTATCGTAGCCAAACTCAACGCCAACGGAGATGTCCTGCGCTACTGCACTTATCTATCATCCTATGACCCCTCCTCGGGCAGAGGCATTGCCTTGTACCGGGGTTCCAGCATTGCCTATGTGACAGGGTACGCCAGTTGGAATTTCGCCATCCACAACGCCCTCTATCCCACCTGCGAGGGATATACCGACGCCTTTATCGCCAAGCTGCGAGAGGATATCGTGCCCCCTCGCGCTCTGCTGTTATGGGACTGAAAGTCGCAAAATAAAGGATCCGCAGGGTAGGCAGGAAGCGACGCTTCTTAACCTCCCCCATTCTGAGAGGCGCTAGAGATTTAGTAAGGCTAAAAATTCCAGGTATGATCTAAGTGGTTCGGGGCCAATCTTACGGCAAAGGATAAGCTGCCAGTCTGCCAGCAGAAACCGTGATAAGACCGTGACCAGAAGCTCCATAAAGCCAATAAAAAAGGCGTAACTCCTTGGAATTACGCCTATTCCTATCAACTGGTGCCGAAGCGGGGACTTGAACCCCGACGGGGATACCCCCACTAGACCCTGAACCTAGCGCGTCTCCCGATTCCGCCACTTCGGCGAATCGCCGGACAGGTAATCCCGCCTGGCAATTTTCAACTTAAAAATATATAATGGGTCCTTATGAATTGTCAAGCCTTAACTGGGAAAGGCGGCCCGGAGTGATGGTCTACCATGATCTGCCGCTGGGGACGGCTTCTTTCTCCCGGACCGTGGTGACCATCGGCAATTTCGACGGCGTCCACCTGGGACACCGGGCCATCCTGACCCGGGCGGTACAACGGGCCCAGGAACTGGAGGCCCAATCCGTGGCCGTCACTTTTGATCCCCACCCCATCAAGGTGCTGCGCCCGGAAGTGGCCCTGCCGCTGCTCAACACCCCGGAACAGAAGATCGAGCTGATGGCCGCGTCCGGCCTGAACGCCGTGGTGGTGCTCCCCTTTAACCGGGAATTTGCCGGGCTGCCGGCCCGGAAGTTCGTGCAGCGCTATTTCCTGGAGCGCCTTAAGGTCCGGGAGGTGGTGGTGGGCCATGACTACTGCTTCGGGAGGGGCCGGGAGGGCAACATCGATCTCCTCAAGGAAATGGGCCAAAGCCACGGCTTCACGGTGCAGGTGGTGTGGGCCGTGGAGGTGGAGGGCGCGGTGGTGAGCAGTTCCCTCATCCGGGCCATGCTGCGTCTGGGGAAAGTGGAGGAAGCCACGCGTCTTTTAGGCCGGCCTTACGGGGTGGTGGGCCAGGTGGTCACCGGTAAAGGCCGGGGCGCCAAACTCCTGGGCATCCCCACCGCCAATATCCGTCCGGAAAACGAACTGCTGCCCGCCACCGGCATCTACGCGGTGCGGGTCCGCCGGGGTGACGAGGTCCTCCCGGGAGCAGCCAACATCGGCACCTGCCCCACCTTTGAAAACGAGGAGTTTTCTCTGGAAGTCCATATTCTGGACTTTGAGGGCGAACTCTACGGGGAGACCCTGGGCGTGGAATTCGTGGCCCGCCTCCGGGAAGAACGGCGCTTTCCCTCCTTCGCAGACCTGGCCGCCCAGATCCATACGGACATCGCCGCGGCCCGGGAGGCGCTGGCGTAGAGGCAGGGGCCGGGGATCAGGAGCCAGGGGGCAGGGTGGAAAGGGATAACTTAAGGTGATGGCGAGCAATTGCACCCACACCCAGCCCTTTTGCCTGATCTAGACTGGGGATACCTCATTTAGGAGTAAACGCCATGCCTGAGTTCATCATCACCAAACGTCTGGAGGACGCGGCCGCGGCCCAAGGACTATCTCTGGCCGGGGCCCAGCCCCTGGCCGGGGACGGTTCGGATCGCCGCTTTTTCCGGCTGATGGGCTCCCCCACCAAGGTTCTCCTCTGGTATCCCTATGCCCCCGGCGGCGAGGTCAATGAAAACGATTCCTATTACCGCATCGGCAGCCATTTGCGGGCCAAAGGCTTGCCGGCGCCGGAAATTTTCCATTACTGCCCGGAAGAGGGTTGGCTGTTGCTGGAGGACCTGGGGGATATCCACCTGGAGTCGGCTTTGCGAGGCCGGGCCGGTGAGGCGCAAATCCCCTTCCGCTACCGTGAGGCCCTAAATCTCCTGTTGCAGATGCAGGTTGCGGGCCAAGAGGGTTTTGACACCGCCTGGTGCTTTGACACCCCGGTGGTGGATGGGCCTTTCTTAAGGGAGCGGGAGTGCCTCTATTTCGTTCTGGCTTTTCTCCAGGGCTACCAGGGCCTGCAGCTAGCGGCCGCGGAGCTGTACGCCGATTTTGACCGGCTCACCAAGGCCGCGGTTGCTTTAGGCGAGCGCTTCTTTTTGCACCGGGATTTCCAGTCCCGGAATTTGATGATCAAAGACGGGCGTTTGCGGGTCATCGATTTTCAGGGGGCGCGGCTGGGACCCCTGGGCTATGACGTGGCCGCCTTGCTCATCGACCCTTACTTGGGCTTAAGCCCTGAGCGGCAGGAAGAATTTTTGGCTTATTATCTCCAGGAACTTAAAAAGCGGTTGGCGGTGGAGGAGGAAGCCTGGCGCCGGCAGTATTCTTACCTGGCCCTCAGCCGCAACCTGCAAATTCTGGGGGCCTTCGGTTTCCTCGCCCGGGCCAAGAAGAAAGCCCATTTTGCCCGTTATATTCCCGGAGCGTTGCGGGAACTAAAGCGGCGGCTGGCGGAGAAGGCGGGGGAATTTCCCCGGCTGGAGGAGGTGGTGGCTCAAATTAAAAATCCAGATTAAAGAGCACGTCCCCGCCGGAGTTGCGCTGGCCCATCTGGGATTCCAAGCTGAGGTATTTATTCACTTTGTATTCCAGGCGCACCTGGTTGGTGTCGTCCCGGTAGAGGGGGCTGGTCTTGCGTTCGAAGGTGACCGTGATGTCCTTGGTGATGGGTTTGGCTATGCCCACGGTCTGCCGGCCTTCGGATTGGCCGCCTTTCATGTGGACGTTGCCCACCAGGGGGAAATCCTTCCCTAAAATATCTTTGATTTTCTGGGCGGAAATGCCTCCTAAAATACCCAGAGCCTGCTGCCCCACGGTTTGGTATTCTTCCCGGGTCAGAGATTGGGCCGGGCGGCCAAAGACCAGGTAGGCCAACAGATCGGAGGGGGGCAGGGGCGGGATACTCTCCATCCGCACCACGGGTTTGCTCGCGGGGCCGGAGGCGTTCAGGATCAAGGTGAGCCCGGAGACCTCGTGGGTCGCCCGGCCTTCCAGGGTGACGTCGGCATGGGGCTTGCCCGGGAAGCGAATTTCACCCCGTTCAATCTTAAAGGGACGCCCGTGGAGTTCATAGATGCCTCCCCGGGCCCGGAGCACTCCGGAGACGTAACAGGGTTCCCCTTGTTTTTTCCGGGCCTTAAGGGTCCCGGCCAAGATCATATTCAAGCGTTTGTCTTTGATCCGGGCGCCGTCGGTTGACACCAGGGTGATGTCCATCCGCAGGTTTTGCCACACAGCCAGCTCCTCGTTGGTGTCCGCATTGGCTGCGGGCGGCGGGGGCGTTTTCTTCAGAACAATATCCTCATGAATCCCGGTCTGGAAAAAGCTGGGGCGGAAGTAGGCCTTTAAGACCAGCAGCCTTCCTTGCAGGAGGGGTGCGGACCAAGGACCGCGCAACGAAACGTTGCCGTTGGCGCTGGCTTCGGCGCCGCCCCGGCCCAGGGCTTGAAAATCCTGGAGATTGCCCCGGAGATCCAGGCGGTGGGGCCGGAAGCCTACCAGGGTGACGGCGCCCCGGAGGTGGGCCATACCCCCGCTTTCCAGGGCGAGATCCGGAATGACTATCTTTTCTCCCTGTAAGGTGGCCTCACCCGGCAGGAGACGAAAAGCCTTGCCGGCCGTGCGGAACTGCAACCTGCCCTCGCCCCAGCGGACCTTGCCGGAGACCCGGGGATGGCGCGGGTTGCCCTGCCATTGGGCCATGATGGACAAAGAACCTTCCGCGGCCAGCACCTCCGGAGATAGGGCGGTAAGCAGGGCCAGACTGGCGTTTTCGCCCTGAACCCGCAGGTTCAGGTCCCGCTCCCCCCAATCCCATTTCAAGGGACTGAAGGAGAGTCTCAAGGGGATGCGGCCATCCCAAACGAGGCGCGGGCCCTGGGCTTTTTCTTCCACGCTGCCCTTCACCAGCAGAGTTTCTTCCCGATAATTTAACGTGGTCTCCAGGCCGCGAAAGGAAAAATCCCCCCATTTTCCCGGCCCCCAGGTGAGTCGGCCCTGCATGGAGGGATGTTCCAGGCTGCCGCTGAGATCTAGCCGGCCTTGGACCTTTCCTGCCAGGGAGGCCCCTTTTAGATGAAAGAGGTTCGCAGGCAAATCCACGGCCTCCAAGCGGGCGGTCAGCTCCTGGCCCCGGGTTTGGGCCTGGAGAGTAAGGCGACCGTCGTTGACCCGCCAGACGGCCGGGGGTATTTCCAAACCCGGCTGGAAGCGGACCTGGATGGGGGAGGCGTTAACCGCGGTAATCTTGGGGGAGGTGAAGCGGCAGAGGGATAAATTCAGGGACCGGGGCCGGGCTTGCAGATCGGTAGTGCCCCGCACTTCGGCTTTAAGGCCCTTGGCTGAGGACGCGGCGAAACCGAGTTGCCATCTGCCCCCTTCACCCCGGCCGTGGAACGCGGCCTGGGAAAAGACCCCGGCGGGGGTCTTAAACCCCGCGCCTTTAATTGCCACCCGTCCCCCGGGAGGAGGCCAGCCGGCGCCGGAGGCCTGGAGGCTGACCTGGGCCAGGGCGAAATCCCGCCAGGAGAGCCCCTGCCCCTGGCCCTTAAGGGTAAATCGGGGGGAGGTCAAGGGGCCTTTGACCGTGCCCTCACCGCTCAGCCGCCCCTTGAGATCGGCGGGCAGCAGAGGCCAGGAGCCGTCCAGGGTCAGATTAATCCGGCCTTGGAGATCAACTTCCCGGGAGGCCACCGTACCTTTGAGGTCGGCGTGGAGGGAGCCCCATTGCCCCTGGGCCCGGGCAATCTCCACTCTGGGGCCGTTTAAGGTCAGGCGGGCCTTGAGGTCTTTTAGGGGCTGCTCTCCCCACTTCCCCCGGGCTTCCAGGTCCCCGGAGAGTTGGGCCGGCAGGCGGAAGTTTCCGGAGAATTTGCCGCTGAGCAGGGCCCCGGCTGCAACCGGCAAGTCCCAAATACCGGGTTGGCAGCTTACAGCCTCAATTTTCACCTGCCCGGAGAGAGTGGTTAATAGGGGGCCGGTGGCCAGGGCCTGGAGCTCCCCGAAGTTGCCCTTGAGGAGGCCCTGGAAACGCTGTTCCCGGCCGTTGGCGGTCAAGCTGAGGCGCAACTTCTCCACTTGGGCCCGCCGGTAGCTGAAAGGCCGGCTTTGCAGGGTGCACTCCAGATTTGGGGGGGGCCAGGAGAGGCCGCCCCCTTTAACTTGCAGTTGCACCGCCAGGGGGGGCACGTCTTTCAGGGGGCGGGCCCAGGGCTCCTCGCCCCTGGTCCAGGCCCAGGGCTGGAAGCCCTCGAGTTCCAGGCCCAGATCGCAGGCCCATTCCCCGGCGTTGCGCCCCACCTGCCCTACCAGGGTGTACTTCCCCCGGGGGATAGGGCCTTCCCCGCTGATTTGCATGTGGGACGGGGCGCCGGTGAGTTGAAACTTGCCTCCCAGGTCCCAGGCCCCGGGCCAGGGCCGCCACAGCCGTTGGATCTTTTTACCGGGGAGGGGGCCGACTTCCCCCAGCAGCTTGCACAGGGGTTCAGCTTCATGGAAGCGCACTTCTCCCCCCAGGGAGACCAGGGGGCGGTCCGCCTGCGTCACTACCAGAGACAAGAGATTAAGGAGATTGGAGCCATAGGTGAACCGGCTCTGCAAGCCCAGGCGTCCCCAGGGGGTGTCCCCGGCCAGGGCAGCCCGGCGCACCAGAATGGACTGATCCGGCTGTTCGGGGTGCAGCACGGTGAGGATCATCTGTAAGTTCAGATCCCGGTAAACTTGAGTGGTCCCTTTCCGGGTCAGGGCGATTTCCCCCCGCTGGATAATAATCCGGGGAAAATCAATGACGGTGAAAGGCGGCGGCGGCTTGGGACGGAAAAAGTTGGTGACGTTCCATTGGCCGTCCGGGTACTCAGTGAGGGTGAGATGGGGGTCGTAAATGGCCAGCCGGGCGATCACCGGCTGCAATTTTACAAAAGACCAGAGAGAAAAGCGCAGGTCCAGACGTGAGGCCCGGAGCACCTCGCCCCGGCGGCCCCGGATGGTAACGTCCCGGAAATGCAGACCGGTGAGGTAATTGCCCTTAACCTCCCGGACCTCGATCTCGCCGTAGATGCGGGTCCGGGCAAAATCCGCCAGGCGTTGGCCGCCCCAGGTCCAGGCCATGTCGGTTTGGGACAGGGGCCACAGCGCCAGAGCCGCCACCAGCAAGACGGCCACCAGCGCCAGGAAAAGATAAGCGAACCGCCGCATAGATGATTTTAACATATAAAGAAAGATTGGGGGAGAGCCGGTTGTGTCTGTTTTTAGGCTAAAGGGACACACCAAGACTGACAAAAGCTATGCTTGGTCCTCGACTATAGAAGGGAGCACCAAGCGCCGATATTATGCCGTACTTCATATTTCCCCGATAGATTCGTCAGAGAAAGCGGTTAGGGCAGCGATTGTTCAGGATTTTAAAGCAGGAAATTAGGACTATC
>JBMORF010000009.1:0-28862 GCA_049322315.1 Thermodesulfobacteriota bacterium
AGTAGTCAGTAGTCAGTAGTCAGTAGCCAGTAGTCAGTAGCCAGTAGTCAGTAGTTAGTAGTCAGTAGTTAGTAGCCAGTAGCCAGTAGCCAGTAGTCATTAGGCGAAAAGATTTACCGGCGGCACTTTTAGTCATTGTCGCCCTGCTCATAACAATTGGTAATCAAAGGGTAATTTCTGTAGGGGCGAACCTTGTGTTCGCCCTGGAGCTCTCGGGCGAACACCAGGTTCGCCCCTACGATTTAATACTTCCTTGACTGCTAACCCGGTATTACTTCCTCACTATCACCGCGGCGAAGAAGCTATCCAGATTGTGAGCTGCTGGGGATGTCCGGAAAAATCCCGGTGGTTCCATCATTGATTGAACAGCGGGAGGGAGCGTTTTGGAGTCGGCCCCCAAGTGAAATTCGGGGTGGGTCTCTAAGAACGCGGCGATTACCTCTTCATTCTCCGCCGGTTCGGTGGTGCAGGTGACATAAAGGAGCCGGCCCCCGGGCTTTAGGAGGCTCCCGGCCTGCTCCAGCATGGCCAGTTGCCGGGGGGGAAAAGTGGCGAGATCGGCTTCCATGAGCCGGGTCTTGATCTCCGGGTGGCGGCGGACAATCCCCAGCCCCGAGCAGGGAGCGTCCACCACCACCGTGTCCAGGCCCTTATCTGTTATCGGTAGAGGCCGGGTGGCGTCCGCCAGGAGGAGTTGCGTCCGGGCCGCGCCCCAGCGCTCCAGGTTGAGCCGGGCTTCCCTTAGCCGGCGGCGGTGGTAGTCCAGGGCCAGCAGCAGGCCCTCACCCGCCAGCATCTCCGCCAGGTGCGTGGTCTTGCCCCCCCGGCCGCAGCCGATTTCGGCGATTCTTTGCCCCGGAACCGCCGCGCTTAAAAGAGTTACCAGTTGTGCGGCTTCATCCTGGAAGAGCCACAAACCCTCCCGGAGGGAAGGCATTTCCAGGGGCGCGGTTTCCAGGGCCATGAGCCTCAGGCCCACCGGGGAAAAGAGACACGGCTCCGCGATGGCGCCCTCCCCTGCCAGCCTGTGGATCAAATTTTCCGGATCGGTCTTCAGGGTATTTACCCGGATGGTCAGGGGGGGGATGCGGTTGTTGGCGGCCATTCTGGCCCCGGCCTCCTCCAAGCCGTAGCGGGCCAGCCAGCGCCGGGTCAGCCACTCTGGGTGGGAATGGGCCACGCTCAGGGCCAAGACCGGGGCCGCCGCCGGGTCCGGTTCCGGGGGCAGGTCCCCGGCGGCCAGCCTTCTCAGCACCGCGTTGATAAAACCCGCCTGGGCCGAAGACAGGCCCCGCTGCTTCGCCAGTTTTCCCGCTTCATTGAGCGCCGCCCGGGCCGGCACCTTATCCAGATACAGGAGCTGAAACGAAGCCAGCCGCAGGAGGTGTAGGACCAGGGGATGCATCTTTTTCAAGGGAAGAGAGGCCAGGCCGGAAAGGAGGTAGTCCAGGCGGATTTCCCAGCGTTTCACCCCCTGGACCAACTCCAGGAGAAAGGCCCGCTCCTGGCGGGGAAGAGTGGCATGCCGCCGGAGCGCCGCATTCAGCAGGTCCTCCACGGATTCCCCCCGCCGCTGGGCCCCGGCCAGGATTTCCAGGGCCAAGGCTCGGGCCTCAGGGATTTTTTTCTTACCGTGAGTAGGCGTTTTCTTAGGAATCGGGCTTCCCCCCTCACTTTTCCCGGCCGCTGCGGTTTCTTTTTTGCCAGTATATCAATATCAAATATCTTTTTATTTAAATTCCTTTAATTTAAACCGGTTCCAAGAAAGGTAAAGAAAAATTCTTTAATATAAGTAATAATTTCATTAAATTAACCACAGTACCCCCTACCTTCGGGGTTGACAGGCCATTTTAGTCTTTGTAGGATAGAACCAGTTGGCGAACGGGGAAATGTTTTTTCTGCTTCCTGGTTATATCCCGGTGTGTTTTTCAAGCGGTGATCTTCCTTCCTTTTGAGTAATCAAAAACTTGTAACCCCGGCAGGCAGGCTCTCAGTCAGCTTTTCGCCGGCCTCACAATCAACTTAGACTTAATTAAGGGACTGCCTTACCCAACCTTTGGGGAGGATAATATTTTTCTACTAGGAGGGCGGTTATGGCGATGCTGAGAACCTTATCCCTAATGATTATCTTGACGCTTATGTCCCTGGGCCCCGCCCACGCCTCCATGGCCAGCATCGGCAAGGAAAACGTTAATGTCCGCAAAGCTCCCAATATTAAAGCTGACATACTCTTCAAAATCCATTTCGGCTTCCCGGTGGAGGTGCAACAGACCAAAGGGGACTGGGCGCAAATCAGAGACTGGGATGGCAATAGCGGTTGGGTTTACCGGCCCCTGATCAATAAGAAGGTGCAAACCGCGCTGGTGCTCCCGGACAGCGTCAACATCCGCAAAGGCCCCGGCCTGAGATTCCGGGTGGTTAATAAGGCCGAAGGCGGAGAAATTTATAAGATCTTCGCAGAAAAAGGAAATTGGGTGAAAATTGGTTATTACCTGGAAAACCAACCATTGGGCTGGGTCCGCAACGATCTGGTCTGGGGGGAGTGAAAGCCGGTCCCCCCGTTACTCTCAAGTGAAAAATAGCAGCCTTTTCGCCGCCGCGGTGGGCGTCAGCCGCAAACCGCCAAGAATTTTAACTCTGAAAAAATCTAAGGAGGTATGGCTCATGAAAAGATTGGTTTTGCTGTTGGGAATAGCCTGTTTGGCGCTGGTTCTGGTGATGGCCTGCGGCCAGAAGAAAGAAGAACCCGCCAAGACCCAGAAACCTGCGGCCTCCAAAGCAGCCCCGGCGGCGCCGGCGCCGGCCAAGCCTGCGGCCACCCCCGCGCCGAAGCCGGAAGCCAAACCTGCCCCGGCTCAAACCGCGGCTCCCACACCGGCGCCAGCCCAACCCGCTCCGACCAAGCCCGCCCCGGAAAAGAAATAGGGCATAAACCGGCGGTACACCGGGCCGCGCCTAAAACGGCCAACCAGCCGGCGCCACCGCCGGCTGGTTGGCCGTTTGTCTGATAGATCTGGGTGAATTTTGCGGTTGGCAGCGGGTCTGGCTGGTTCTATTCAGGGTCAGGGGCTTTTATACCAATTCGCACTCAAAAGGCGCCGAACTGTAGCGAACCTGGTGTTCGCCCGTCGCGCCAGGGCGAACCCAAGGTTCGCCACGTTCAGTATCATTTTGGCTGCAACTCGGTATTAGGGGCCTCAACCTCTGCGGCGGCGGGGGTCTCCAATCGCCGGGCCGCCAGGGCCAGCATCACCGAAGACCAACCGCTGAAAACCAGGTCGATCCCCACAAAAAAACCGATGACCCAGAGTCCGGATACGGGCCACTGGTTCCAGATGAGGATGCCCAGCACCAGGGCGACGATCCCGTTTACCAGCCTCCAACCCCAACTGGGGAAACGCATCATCAGGGCGGAGATAATACGGAAAATCCCCCCCACCATAAAGAACATGGCCAACAGCAGCGTTAACATCACCGCGCTGGCGCCGGGGTTGGTGGCCAGCAGAAAACCCACCACTATGGCCAGAATCCCGTTCACCAGGTGCAGGAAGAAGCCCCCCCACTGCTTCTGGTAGAAGGAGTGACCGATCTCGATGCCCCCCATGAGCAGCAGGATCCAGCCGAAGAGGATCACCGAGGCCAGGGTCATCAGCACCGAGGAGCCCAGGGCGAAGACCCCGACGATAATGGAGATAATCCCCACTACCAGCAACCACTTCCAGTTTTTCGCCAACCCCTGGATATCCGGCAGCAGGAATTTGGGCGAAGTATCCTCAGCGGGAACGGACATAGCATTTCACCTTTGCTAGCGCTTGATAATCTCTCTGGGACTTCCGGCTCCCTAATAACTCAAAAACAGGCGGAAGGCGGGCATTCCTGTCCCCCAACCCACATTGGCGCACAGTTGGGACTCCGCCTCAACCCGGAACCGGGAGCTTGGAACCTGGAACCCTTAACTTACCACCAGGGGTCCCAGGGCCCATACATGCCCCAATCAAACTGCGCTTCGTAGTTCATCTCCGCGGCCATCCGCTCCTGGGCCACAATCTGGCGCTCCTCCTGCATCTGTTGGAAACGTTGATAGGCCGCCTGGTCGCCCACATAGAGGCACTTGCAGTTCAAGGGGTCGGCATAGAGATAATAGACTTTGCCTTGACGCTCCTTGGTGAACATCTTCCTTTGGGGCAAGGCCTGTAAGTGAGTCATCTTTTGGGGAGTATCGGCCAACTTCACCTTGAAGCCCGCGGCCGCGAGCAACTGCTCCTTATCTGCGGCCTCATTCTTTTGGACAGTTTTGACCACCGCGCATCCGGCCAGGGCGAGAACCAGGATCGTGGCCCACAGGATCATTGCCAAACGCACTATTCCTTTTCTCATTATCGGGCACCTTTCTTGTGAAATTCGCGTTTCCGCCTCCAGGGAGCTGGCAGCCCCCGGGAAATTTGGCCTTCCGTTAGACCATATCGGCTTTTTCTCAACTTTCAAAAACTTAATGGCATGTTAGTGGGTAATCAGATTAATGTCAATTGAACCCGGCCGGGTTTTTCTTTCTTCCGGAGGTAAGGCGGGGCGCCGCCAAAATTGAGGCCGGAAAGCACCCTGGAGAAGAGCGCTACCCGGTCCCTAAAGACTATTGTTCTCAAACCTGGGTTTAAACCTCACGCCGAGGCCTTGAACTTCTCCTGCATGGCCCGCATCATCCTTTGGGCTATGGCCATACGGTTCTCATCCCTACGGAGACGCTCCCCCAGGAGCCGGCCCGCGGCGGCTGCGGCCTCCAGCAGTTGCGGCTCCTTGCCCACGTCCGGAATCATCTCCGGGGTGATCTTAACCCCCTCGCCATGTAAAAAGTAGGGAATGCCCATCTTGCAGGTCTCTCCGAAGCCGCAGGCGTAACAGGAAGCCGCGCCCTGCCCCGTAACCTTGGCCACGGTTTCGATGAAATTATAAGCCAGGAATTTCTCGATGTCGTCCGCCGGGGCCTTCCCTGCCGTGCCCCCCACGCCCACGGCCACCCCCAGCTTGCCCCACTGGAGGGCGCACTCCCGGTGGCGGAACTGGAACCAGCGCTCCAAAAGGGCGTGGGTCAGGGCGTTCAGGCCCGTAAAATAATTCGGCGCGCCGATGACGTAGGCGTCCGCCTCCACGATTTTCTCCCTCAGGGGCGTGAAATCGTCTTGGACTTTACAGACATTATCCTCCACGCACCCCAGGCAAGCGATGCAGCCGCAGATTTTCTTGCCCCGCAAGGAAACGTATTCATATTCACAGTCTGAGGCTTCCAGCACGGTTTTCACCAGCTTCGCCACTCCGGAGGTCTCATCCTTCCTGGGACTCCCGGAAATTCCCAAAATTTTCATAAGCCCACCTCTCCCCAGGACTTACCGCCACCTCTCTCAGGAAGCCTGGCGGTCCTTTTCCTCAAATAGTAAGATGCGAAAGGGCTTAGTCAAGCTCCTCTCCCTCCCCGGCGGGAGGGAGAGGATGGCGGCGTACTACAGAGGAGGCGAAGGTTATCCGTTATGTCCGGCTAATCCCAATGCTGTTCACTTAGGCGTATCAAGATGAAAGGAAGTCATTTAAAATGTCATTCTGAGGGAGCCAGAGGCAAACGCAGAATCTCTAACTTCCTGGAAAAGCAGAGATTCTTTCCTCCGCTGCGCTCCGTTCAGAATGACATAACGTAGGGTGGGCACTGCCCACCGATTCCTAACTGTCTTCCGGAAGTTTGCTTGTTGAGGGACGGCAAACATAATGCCGCCAGAACCGAGGGCGCCCGCCTGGCGGCATTTAAATCAGTATTTGGCATTGAGCCCCAACCAGAAAGTGCGGCCCGGTCCGGGGAAGCCGCTCTGGCTTTCGTAATTTTTGTCAAACAGGTTACTCAAAAAAGCAAAGGCTTCAAAATGATCGCCCAGGGGTTGGGCGATGCGGAAGTTGACCAAAAAGAAGCTGCCGGTCCTCAGGGCCTCGGTGTCCGGGCTGGCGGGGGTGGGAAGCTGATCCCAGCGCCCGGCCTGGAACAATCCCTCCAAGTGCAGACGGGTGTGCAGCCGGGGTATCCGGTAATTGACGCCCAGGTCCACCTTGTGCTTGGGAACTCCCACCACATAGGTGATGACCCGATCCGGACTCTTGTCTCTGGCATGCAACAAGGTATAGCCCAGCCGCAGGTCCAGGTCTTTGTAAGGAGTGACCTTACCCGTAAGCTCGAAGCCGTAGATCCTGACATTGGCATAGTTGTGGTACATGGCGTCCGGGTAAGGCGCGTCCCGGCTGATGCGGTCTTTGATGTCGTAGCAGAACACCGACGCCTCGCCAAAGGCCATTTTGCCGAAGGGTCGGGAAAGCCCCAGGGTGTAGTTGAGGCTCCTTTGAGGATTCAATTCAATGTTGCCACCTTTAGAGGAGAATAATTGCTGCAAAGTGGGAAAGCGCGTCTTGCGGGCCACCGAGCCGTACAGCCTGGTCTGGTCGGGGAAGGAGTAGCTGACGCCCACCATGGGGTTCCAGGCGTCCTTGGTGGGGCTGGTGGGCAGGTTTTCCGTGGCCGTCCAGTTGCCATTTTTGTCGGTCAGGTTATGCTCGGCCTTGTCCACCTTGAACCAGTCATAGCTCAGCCCGGTGATGATCGACAGTCCCTCCAGGGGACGCAGTTCGTTCTCCAGGGCCAACGAGCCGGTGTAGGAGAAGGACGCCGCATAGGGCAGGTAGGCGTCGTCCCGTTCCTGGTGGGAATCCCCCCGGAAATGGAAGGCCCCGCGCAGGGTGTCCCAGGACACCAGGTCCAGGTCCGCGAACAGGGAACCCCCAAGAATGTAATCCTGGTAGGTGCTGGTGGCTATCTGCCGGCTCATTTGCTGGTCGGCATAGGATTCGAAGGCGTCTATATGGTTGTGGTAGAAGAACTTCGACCGCAGCTTTAAGGCATCGTTAATCCGGTGCTCTCCATTCACGTCCAGGCCAAAATCCCGGTATTTGTCCATGCGGGCGAACCGGGAAAAGGCCGGCCGGTTGGGGAAGATGAGCACTTGCCGGGTGGAGACGGGGAAGGCCCAGGAAGAATCCAGAAAATAGGAGCTGAGATATATTTTGGATTCAGGCCCCAGATCCAGCCCCACCTTGCCCCAAAGGCTGGTTTGCTCAAGATCCGAGTTGTTGCGCTTGCCGCCGTCCTCCAAAACGGCCCTGGTGGTGCCTCCGGGCTTTTTAACGATATCCCCCCATTGGGGATCGAAGCTGGCGGCCAGGGGCCAGCTGTCCATGCCCCGGCGGCTGAAGTTCAGCCAATACTTGAACTTGCCCAGTTGGTTGCCGTGGGTGGCGGAGAGGTGATAGGCGTCGTTGCTGCCCGCCTCGCCGGTGCCGGTAAAGGTCGCCCGGTCCGTGGCGGTCTTGGTGATGATATTGATCACCCCGCCCATGGCCCCCGGGCCATAGAGGACCGAAGGCGCGCCCTTGATCACGTCGATGCGGGCGATCATGTCCGTGGGGAGCTGGTTCAGGTTCAGCTTTCCGTAGTTGGACTCATAGTAGGGTACGCCGTCAATCAGGATGAGAGCTTCATACTGCTGAAAACCGTGAATCCTGATATCCGGTTCATTCTTGAAACCGGTGGTCACCGAGACCCCGGGAACATAGGAAAGGGCTTCGGGCACGGTGAGGCTGTGCGTCTCCTTGATATCCTGAGCGGTGAAGGTGCTGACGGTGGCCGTTTGGCTGCCGGCGGTCTTAGGTCCGGTAATCACGATCTCCCCCAACTGGAAGACTTGATAATCAAGGGACCCTTTTTTCTCTTCGGCCCCCGCCCCCCCCGGCAAGAAAAGACCCAACCAAATTACAAGAGTGGTAGTGCGAATCAGATTTTTCATGACAAAATCCCCCTTATCTTTGTCAACCGCGGTGCGCGGCTGGTTGATCATTGGTTGGCGGCTTGTCCCCCCTGAGGAAGGCCTTGACGGCCAGGAGAAGGTACACCGCGATCCAGGCCAGGTAGGCCGCGAAAAAGACACTGGTCAAGGGGTTGTAAGCAATGACCAGCACAGCTCCCACCCGACTTTTCTCCCCGGAGTCGTCCCGGAAAAAATCGGACAGGGTGAGCCTTACCTCCCCCGCCAACAGTGGTTCCAGGATGCGGAGGTCGCCTCCGGCCACCTGCTGCGGACCCTGCCACAGGGCGATCCGCACCGTGTTGGCGACGCGGTTGAACGCGGCTACAGTGTGGGCCCGGCGCCCCTGGCGGTAAGTGAGATTGAGTAAACCGGGATCATTCACGAAATGGACCCCCTCAACGGTGAGGCGGAGGTTTCCGGGAAGAATCCGGCTTTGTCCGGGAAGAAACTTGACGCCCTCTTCCTTGAAGCCCATGGTCATCTGGGAAAGATGTCCCAGCAGGATCAGGAGCATGAGCACGTGGGACAAGAGCAGGAGCCAGTATTGGCAGGGGGAGCGGTTTTGCAGCCGCGGCAGCAGCCTGGTCCAGGTGCAGGCGCAGAGGTTGAGCACCAGGACCCCCACGGCCGCGCAGAGCCCTAAAAACCAGAGAACCAGCACCTTCGACCCGGGCTCCCCTCCCCCTCCCGCCAGCAGCCAATCCAGGAGCAGCCCGTGATTCATCCTGTTCATAGCCGCGGCGTAGGGCTGCACCTGGGCCAAAACGATGCCCACCGCCAGGCAGAGCACCACCCCGCTCAAGGCGTACAAGGTCAGGACCAGAGACGAAAGCCGCTTCATTTGAAGGACTCCGTGATCAGGTGCGCCAGGTAGGAACTTAGGGCCAACAGGCCCGGCAAACTATAGGCCACCCGCAAGGCCCGGGGTTTGACGGCCAGCTTGGGTGGCAGATGCAGGGCTATGCTGGCCAGGATAAAGATCATGGTGGACTCGAGAAAATTACGGCTCCAACTCCAGTAATCACCCAGCCAAGTAAGGCGCCAATAAAAGCCCGAAACCTCGCCCACCAGAAACACGGCAGTGCCTAAAATGAGGAAACGGCGGGATCTGGTGACATAAGAGCGAAGGGGTTCGTTTTCCAGGGAACCGCGGGGCCAGGAGAGGGCGATCAGGGCCGAATAGAACAAGAGGGCCATGGAGGTAAGACGGCAAAGAAAAAAGGCCCTGGTCCAGTAGTATTGGTACATGTACCAATCGGGATTTACCTGGCGGGGTACTAGCGCCAGGATCGCCAACAGCAGCGACGCGGCTCCCCAGGTCAGCACGGCCAAGGCGCGGTCGGCCTCTTTACCGAATTGAGAAGGAAGAGCCAAAATGACCAACACCAGGGCCATGTAGGAGAAAGCTTCAAATGACCCGCTGAGGGGAGGCCGGCCGGTCTGGGCGCAAATGCCGCCTAGCAGAATCAGTCCGGAAAAGAGAGCCAGGACCCCCGTGCCTCTGGCCAGGAACGCCCGCTTACACCTGGCCGCGGCCGCAGTCACCGCGGCCAAACCCAAAAACGCCCAAAAGGCGACCTCGCAAAGCCATTTCACCTCCATAGTTACCGCACCTCATGGCTTGGCCGCACCCTCAGTCGCTATATTTTAGAAAAAATATCGATAAGCCAAAAAGAACCCTCTCGGAGAGTGGAAGAGGGATGAAAGCTTATATTTTTATTCGCTATTCTTTATAAAATATAACGATTAGCCAAAAAATATCCCTCCTACAGAAGGGGTTGGTAGTCGTTATATTATATAAAGAATAACGTCGTCAAGAAAAAAATTGCCCCTGGGCAATTAAAGGAGCCAGGGGCACTGGCGTCTTGCTAAATGCCAGCCCCTGGCCCCCTTCCTGATAGTCATTTCTTCTTCAACTGGTCCGCCACCGACTGGATGGCCGCCTGCACCCTTTCCGGGTCTCCCAGGTAGTAATGCTTCAGGGGCTTTAAGTCCCCGTCCAGCTCATAGACCAAAGGGATACCCGTGGGGATGTTCAGGGAGACGATCTCCTCGTCCGACACTTTATCTAAATACTTCACCAGGGCCCGGAGGCTGTTGCCGTGGGCGGCGATGATCACCTTCTGGCCGGACCTCACCGCGGGAGCCAGGGTCTCGTGCCAGTACGGCAGGAAGCGGGCCACCACGTCTTTCAGGCACTCCGTCAACGGCAGCTCATCCTGAGGCACCTGGGCATAGCGCGGGTCTTTGCCAGGATAGTAGGGACTGTCCGGTGTCAGGGGCGGGGGCGGCACGTCGTAGCTCCGGCGCCAGATCTTCACCTGCTCCATGCCGTGCTTCGCCACCGTCTCCGTCTTGTTGAGACTTTGGAGCCCGCCGTAGTGGCGCTCGTTCAAACGCCAGCTATGATGCACCGGAATCCACATCAGGTCCATTTCTTCCAGGGCCAGCCACAGAGTCTTGATGGCCCGTTTCAGGACACTGGTATAGGCCACGTCAAAGGCAAAACCCTCCTTGGCCAGCACCCGCCCGGATTCCTTGGCCTCCTCGGTGCCCTTCTCGGAGAGCCCCACGTCAATCCAGCCGGTAAAGCGGTTTTCCTTGTTCCACACACTCTCTCCATGCCGCAACAACACGAGCTTATACATAACGCGGTCTCCTTCCCCGAATTACCTTATTTTTTAAACCGGAAGGGGGTAAGCCTGCAACCTCATATCCCAAGGTAGTCATAATTTTCTTGTTAAGCATAATCCGCCGGAACGGGAGCCACGGCTGAACGGCCTTTACCTTCCTTGCGCTCCCCGGTAATTACCTTCTTCAGGCCGGCAATTTTTTTTAAGAGATTTTTAGTTTAGATTTCAACTGATAGCCATTTTTGCCCCTTTTCCGGCTGGAGCCCTATGAAAATCGGCGTAAATAGCAGGAAATGAAAGATCGGCTAAAGCCCCGGCACATCCCCCCCGCTTGGCCTGAAGCCGGGCAAATACTAGTTTATCATGTTGTTATTACTAATTAATTATTGATATCCGGTTAATTCCGGCCAACCCCACCCCGGTAGCGCTTCAGGGACACCCCGGGGCGGAACCGGCTTAATTTCAATTTGGCTTCACCTCCTTTGACCGGGGCTGGAGAAAGGACTTATATTTTTTTTCCAGAACGCGCCTCCTGCCCTTCACGTCTGTCTTGTTCCGGGGGAAACAATTCGTTATTCATCTTTATTTCCTGTGGAGCGAGGCAAAGACCTTGATCTTGTTAGAGAAAATTGAGGGCTAACATAAAGGAGTCTTATTCGATCTAAACCCCAGGTGGTTAAAGTCCAGGTCTTCTTCCCGGGGTGGGGGTGCATCTGCAACCTGCCTGGGAAGATGAAACCGGATCTGCGACCAGCCTGGCTTTATCAATGTGGAGAGTCAGTTTTTACGGCCAAGGACGGTAAAAACCGACGGAGGAGTATCGTGGCGCCGGAGCGTTCCTTAAGGCCCCATCATCCCAAACCCGTAAGAAAATTAGTGAGCCGCGGGCCCATGACCAGGCCCGCTGCTTCCCCCGATTCCAAAAAACACATTCTCATCGTCGATGATGAAAAGATGATTGTCCAGGTCGGGCAGGAATTGCTGGAATATTTTGGTTATCAGGTAACCGGGCACACTGATAGCATGGCCGCCTTGGAATCGGTGCGCCGGCAACCCGAAATCTACGATCTGGTCATCACCGATTTTACCATGCCCCAGATGAACGGCGTGGAGTTGGCCCGGGAATTGAACCGTCTAAGTCCGGGTACGCCCATCATCCTCTATACCGCCAAGAGCAAGGTGGTGTCCCCGGAGCACGCCAGGAAATTGGGCATTAAAGACTACCTGATGAAGCCCGTCACAGCCGTGGAATTGCATGAGGCCATCCGCCGGGTGCTGGACGCCAAATTGGGGGAGAGAAGGTCAAGCCCCCGATAACCTTAGGGGGTTAGGCTTTTTTAGTCTGGAGGAGAACTTGGTGTAAACTGTTATTTTCGATTAATGGTTTCTCCGATTGTACCGATGTATATAACAGTTTCATGACCCCTCCATGTAAGGCCTGGGTTTTTGTGGGAACCTGGGCCTTTTTTTTGGCCCAGCTAAAGGGGAGGGCGGAGGAAGTCTGGGCGCCTGGCTTCCCTGCCCTGCCCCCGAGGTGGATTAAACCACATTGTCCCTCTGCCCATGCCAGCCTCCTCCCAGACCTTACTGGAGCGTATCGTAACCCAAAAATAACCAGGGGCTAACCAGGCGAATACCAGCTTCTTCTCTACTTCGATAAGAGGCGGTGGAGTTCTTCGAGGCCCTCCCGGGCTAGAAGCAAGGCTTGTTTGAGGTTCCGGGGCAGGGCTAAGGCCGGGGGCGGTAGGGGCGCCGGAGTGGCAGGCAAGGAGGGGGTGTCCGTTTTCAGGTCTGCCTGCAGGCCCCTCAGTTCCTGCAGCACCTGGTAATAGGTGGCAGCCAGCAGCCCGGCAGAATCGTCTGCGGTTCTTTCCAGGGAAAGAATCAGTTGCCGCGTACCGGTGGCCCCAGAGGTTTGCAGCTCTATCCAGGTGGCCTCGTTTTCGGCCTTCTGTTCCAGGATCCGGGTTAGAGGCAGCTCTGCAAGTTTGGTCTTTTTTCCGGCAAACTTTTTCTTCTTTGCCATATCTCCAGAAATTCTGCAGTCATGTGCAGGTAATCCTGAGCCCCGGAGCTCTTGGGGTCATAGTCGAAGATCGATTTTTGAGCAATCTGCGCCTGGTTCAGGGACTCGTTCTTCATGATCGGGGTGGAAAAGGTCTTGTTCCGGTAAGGTTTGAGCTGTTCCATGATGTATTCGTTGGTAACCCGGTTGCGCTTGTCGAACATGGTGAGGAGGATGCGGAAATGATCTCCCTGGAACAGCTCCTCCAACCCCAGGGTTTTGACGTTCTCGATGGTGGTCAGCAGGTCCGCCAAACCGTCCAGGGAGTAGCGGGAGATTTGACAGGGAATGATGATAAAGTCGCAGGCAAACAGGGAGTTGGTGGTGAGCACTCCCAGGGAAGGGGGGCAGTCGATGATCACGAATTCATAGTCCACCCCCTTCAGGGCCTGGGCCAGGATGGACTCCCGGAAGACCCGGGAGTAGACCTGCTCCGCGGCCGTGGCCAGGTGGATGGTGGCCGGAGCCACAAACAGCTTGGGAATGTAAGTGGGCATCACCACGTCATTGATGCTTTTTTTGGGAGTGGTGAAGACTTCGGACATGGATTCCCGGAAGGAATCCGGTTCCAGACCCAGGCCGATGGTGGTGTGGCCCTGGGGGTCCAGGTCCACCATCAGGGTGCGGTGGCCCTTGAGGGCCAGAGCGGCGCCAAAATTAATCGAGGTGGTGGTCTTGCCGGTGCCTCCCTTCTGATTGAGGATGGCCACGATGAATGCCATAATGCGACCTTTGTTTCTGATGACGCGACTCGCGTCAAACTTTAGTATTTTTTTTCAAATGTTAAAGGATGGTTGGCTTGCAGTCAAGGAATATTCTGGCGGTCCCTCGCGTCTGTACACCTGGTCGGGGAAAAGTGCAGATGGCACGATACCTGCATTGTGAAAAAGTAATTCACGCTCATTTTATGGGGGGACATGATGGGAGAAAAACGCCGCCATAACCGCCTGGTGCTGTCGCTGCCGGTGCGTTTTCACGATGTGGCCGCCGCTCTGGGGGAAGAGTCCGGGGGCCTGGGCGTCCTCAAAAATATCAGCATGGGCGGTCTTTATTTCGAGTGTCCGCAGCCAGCAGACCTGCGGAAGGGGCAGATTTTACAGTTCAATATTGCCGCGTCCGTCCCGCCCCTGGATCTCTTAGGCACCTCCCACCTGACCGCCAGGGGGGAAGTGCTGCGCCTGGATCACCTCCTGGGGGCTGACCGGGCCTGCGGCGTTGCCGTCCGCTTTCTGGAGGAACTCACTTTTTCGGCTCCTTAAGCTGGAGCACCTGCCTCACCTTATCGCTTTTTGTTCAACAATCTGAACTTCAATTCCCCAGGTTTGTTCTCTTTTTTCCATATTTACAAAAATATCAATAAATTATAAATTTAGTAAAATGGTCGGAAATCTGACACCAATTTTAAGAAAATTAAACAGAGTGTAAGCATGGACCTGAGCAACACCCTGGCCGGCGCCAGGGTGGCGGTAGCCTTGAGCGGCGGTATGGACAGCGCCGTGGCCGCAGCCCTGCTCCGGGATCAGGGGCCGGGGGTGGTGGGAGTCCATCTGCGCCTGGCCGCGGGGGGCCCGTCTCAGGAGCATCTGGCAGCCCTGGCCCAGGGCTTGGGAATTCCCTGGGTGGAGGTGGACCTCCGGCAGGATTTTTCCCGCCGGGTGCTGGCTTATTTTGCCGGGGAGTATGCCCGGGGCCGCACTCCCAACCCGTGCGTCCGGTGCAACGCCGAGGTCAAGTTCGGCCGCCTCCGGCATCTGCTCCAAGAAGCCGGCATCCCTTATCTGGCCACTGGCCATTATACCCGACTGCGACCGGGGGCAGACGGCAACCTGGAACTGCGCCGGGGCCGGGACCGGACCAAGGATCAGTCCTATTTTCTCCAGCGTCTGCCCCGGGAACTTTTGCCCCAGATTCTCTTTCCCCTGGGGGAGATGACCAAAGAAGAAGTGCGCCGCCGCTATGCCACGCTGGGCCTGCCCTTGTTGGGGGACTACCGGGAAAGCCAGGAGCTTTGCTTTATTACTGAGGGTTCCTATCAGGATTTTCTCCTTAGGCTTAAGGGGAGCTTGGGAGCATTAGGGGACCTGGTGGACTGCCAGGGCCGGGTCCTGGGCCGGCACCGGGGCCTGGAGTATTATACCGTGGGCCAGCGCCGGGGGTTGGGGGTGCCCGCGAGTGAACCCTACTACGTGGTGGAGATCAGGCCGGAAGCCAACCAGGTGGTCCTGGGTTTTAAGCAAGAACTTTTTGCCGCCGGTCTCCGGGCCACCGGGGTAAACTGGCTCATCGACCCCCCGCTTCAGGAACTGACGGCCCGGGCGGTGATCCGCTACCGCCATCCCGGGGTGATGTCCCGCGTCCATCTGGAAAATCCGGGGGAGGTGCGGGTTATCTTCGAGACCCCCCAAACCGCGGTGGCCCCGGGCCAAGCCGTGGCCTTCTACCAGGGAGACCGGCTTATTGGCGGAGGCTGGATCGAGGAGAGGGGAAGGTGAGATTTCGTTTACCGTTTTCCGTTTACCGTTTTCCGTTTACCGTTTTTTTTAATCCCTTGCCAAGATTGGAAATTTTTCTGGAATTAATACCGAGTTGCAGTCAAAAAGATACTATACGTAGGGGCGAACCTTGTGTTCGCCCTGGAGCCACGGGCCAACACAAGTTTCGCCCCTACAGTTCAACGTCCTTTGAATGCGAATTGGTATAAGATACTCATGTTTTTTCCCAAGTTGGGCTGAGTAGCCTCATGAACGTCAAGCTGATTTGACCTCTACTTTCCTTCTCCAGTCCAAGCTTGGGTTGGACAACAAACCGATGGCACAGGCTTTCCAGCCGGTGCCGCAGCAGGCTGAAAAAAACCATTCTCTTTTCAAGTCTTGGCAAAATTTGCTTTCTTCATCCTAAAGCTAATGAACATGACCACGGAAAACGAAAAACGGAAAAAGAAAACCGCTCTCTTCCGCATCCTCACCTTCGGCTGCAAGGTGAACCAGTGCGACACCGCGGGTCTGGCCCAGGAGCTGATGGCCCAGGGCTGGCAGGCGGCCCCGGAGGGGACCGTACCGGACCTGATCCTGGTGAATACCTGCACCGTCACCGCCCGGGCCGACCAGCAGGCCCGCCAGGCCCTCCGCCGCCTGGCCCGGGAATATCCCGACGTGCCCCTCTGGGTCACCGGCTGCTACGCCCAACGGGCCCCGGAGGAACTCGCCGGGCTTCCGGGCGTGCGCCTGGTCCTGGGAAATCGGGAGAAGGCCCGGCTGGCGGCTTTACTGGAAGAAGCCCAGGAAGGAAGTCCCAGGATAGAGGTGGGAGCTTTTTCCCCGGCAGAAGCCTTCCAGGACCTGCCTGCGCCCCTGCTCCCGGGCCACACCCGGCCTCGCCTGAAAATCCAGGACGGCTGCGAGCATCACTGCACCTATTGCATCGTCCCCCAGGTGCGGGGCCCCCGGCGCAGCCTGCCCCTTGAGGAAGTGGCCGGGGCCTTGGAAAAACTGGCGGCCGCGGGCTACCGGGAAGTGGTGCTCACCGGGGTCAACCTGGGGCAATACGGCCTGGACCTGGACCCACCCACCGGCCTGGCCGCGCTGTTGTACCGTCTCCGTCCCCTACCCCGCCCCCCCCGGCTTCGCCTCAGTTCTTTAGAACCCCAGGAGGTCACCCCGGCTTTGCTCACGGAGTTGGCCGGGTTTCCCGGTTTCTGCCCCCATTTCCACCTGCCGCTTCAGAGTGGCGCGGCACAGGTATTGGCGGCCATGGGCCGGGATTACCGCCCGGATGAATTCCGGGAAATAATCCGGGAGATCAAGCGCCTGTTTCCGGACCCGGGCTTAGGACTGGACGTCCTGGTAGGCTTCCCCGGGGAGAGCGCGGCTGACTTCGAGGCCACCTGCGCCCTGGTGGAGTCCCTGCCGGTGACCTATCTCCACGTCTTCCCCTTCTCCCCCCGGCCTGGCACTCCTGCGGCCAACCTGCGCCGGGTCCCGGCCCGGGAAGTGCAAAACCGGGCGAAAATCATGCGGGAACTAGGACAGACGAAAAAGAGGCAATTCCTGGAAGCACAACTGGGGAGAACCGGGGAAGTACTGGTGGAAGGCACCTTGCCCCGGCCCGGCTGGCTCAAAGGCCTGAGCGCCAACTACCTGCGGGTGATTCTCCCCGGCCCTTTGGATTGGCAAAACCGCATATTGCAGGTGCGCTTCCGGGAGGTCCAGGGGGATGTTTTGGTGGGGGAGGTTATTTAAGGTTAATCGGCGTTAATCGGCGGTTATCGGCGGTTCAATATTTACCGCCGATGCACGCCGATATACACCGATTAGCTGATAGTTTTCAAACAATTAAAAGGCAGGCCCTGGGGCCTGCCCACTGAAAACTAAAAACTGAAAACTGTCTTTTAAGCCGGCACTCCTTCCCAGAGGGGCGCGGGGGCCCAGCGGGGCCGGCCGCTCCGCTCCCGGGCGGTGGGTATCCAGAGGCGCCAGGCGTCATCCTGGGTCATCAGGTGCTCCATGAATTTCAGGTGCAGGGTGTGACTCCCCCGGCCCACTTCCAGGCGGCCCACCAGGGGCATGCCCAAAAGCGCCAGGTCCCCCACCGCGTCCAGGATCTTGTGGCGCACGCACTCTTCGGGAAACCTTAAGCCCCCGGGATTCAGCACCTCGGTGTCGTCCAGGACCACGGCGTTGTCCAAAGAGCCCCCCAAGGCCAAACCGTGGGCCTTCAGATACTCCACCTCTTTCAAGAAGCCGAAGGTCCGGGCCGGAGCGATCTCCCGGCGGAAACTCCCGGGTTTCACCGCGATGGAGTAACGTTGGCGGCGAATCAGGGGATGGGGAAAATCGATGGTGTAGCTGATCCGGGGATCGCCGGGGAAGACCCGCATCCATTGGTCCCCTTCCCGCAATTCCACGGGCCGCTGCACCAGGACATGGGCCCGGGGCCAGGGCAGGGAACGCAGACCCGTTTCCGCCAGGAGCCGGGCAAAAGGAGCGGCGCTGCCGTCCATGATGGGCACCTCGGGCCCCTGCACCTGGATGAGGGCGTTGTCCACTCCCAGCCCCCACAGGGCCGCCAGGAGGTGTTCCACGGTAGACAGGGTGCAGCCGTTCTCCCCCAAGGTGGTGGCCCGAGTGGAATCCGTCACCCGGGAGTAATGGGCCCGAATCTGGGGGCGGCCCGGCAGGTCGGTGCGCACGAACCGCAGGCCCTGATTGGCCTGGGCCGGATAGATGGCCACAGCCACCGCCTGGCCCCCGTGGAGGCCGATGCCGGAAAATTCTAAGGGATGTGCCAGAGTCTTTTGCCAAAACATATTGCTTTGCAGGGTGCAATCCCTATACCAGGCTCCGGTTATTTTGAGCGGTAACGCTCTTGGAGGTTAAGGGACTGATAAATCAGCATAATATCAAGAACGGTTCTTATCTCCCCAAAACCACCGTTCCTTGGAGTTTGTGGTAAAAAAACCACAAACTGCTCGCAGCCGTGGCGAAAAACCCACGGCCTTGAATGACCGTTTCCCGTTTTGCGTTTTCCGTTTTTCGTGAAAAAGATTTAAACAAAGGGGCGAACCCCAGGTCCACCCCTTCACAGAATTATATTAATTAATTTAATGAGTTTTATGTAAATAGCAATTTCTTTCCACGCAAAACGAAAAACCCAAAACGAAAAACGTTACTGGCTCAGACCACCTCTTCCGGCGGATATTCCAGGCGGGACCACCACTTAGGCTCGATATCCGGGAAGATGTCGTCCCGCTCCCGGCATAAATCCAGGAAATTCCAGTCCTCCGGGGGCAAATCACGGTCCGCGGCGTACTGCCGGGCCATACCCGCCAGCCGTTGAAAATCTTCGTGGTGCATCACCAGCCGCAATTCCGCATAATCCCGGGCGGAAAAGGTGCTGATGAGGAACTGCCAGTCCGAGGCCTCCAGAAGAAAGAGGCTGCGGCCGCACTGCTTCAGGAGGTCCTGAAGGCGGGGGTCCGGGTCATCCCCCCACTGCCGGGCCAGTTCTTCCATCTCCTGTTCCGCGGGGTAGATATGGCGCCAGGTCCAGTCGTTCATCTCGTTCAGCCAGATCCAGTGATAGCCCCCCTCCCCCCAGGAGCCTTCCGGCAGGGAGATGACCGACAGCGGTGCGGCCTCCTCCAGAAAGCTGCCCGCGGTTTTGAGGCTCACCTTGGCGCTTTGTTGCAGGCGGCGCAGCACCTGGTAGAGCCATTCCGGGCCCTCGAACCACCAGTGCCCGAAAAGCTCGGTGTCATACGGCGCGGTGATGATACCCGGTTTGTTGTGGGCGGCCCGGAATTCGGCCAGGATGTCGTGAATCAGGGAGACAAAGTGATCCGCTTGCTCGTGGATCCGGGAGGTGACCCACTCTGGATGATAGGGGCCTTTGTCCGCCAGATCGGCCTTGGCGCTGGTCACCCGCCAGTAGCGCAGCCCTCCCGGAAATCGCTTCTTATGGAAATCCAGGTAATTGCCGTCCCCGGGATAACCCCATTCACCGCTCCAGACCTGGAGCCCGGTCTTGGGGTCCCGGGTGAAGATGGCTTCCGGCCGCTTGGTCTCCGGCGCGGAGGTCACCAGGTAGGGGAGATAGGGGGATTTCTCCTCATCTTCGGGCCTCTCCTGGTATTGGGCCGCGAAGCGCTCCCAGAGGCGCTCCAGGGCTTCGAAGCGATCCTTGTAAACGCCGATGGCCTTCCCCCCTTTTAAAAGGTGGGAATCAATGATGAAATAGCGCAGGCCGTTTTCGGATAAGAATTCTTCCACCCCCTTGCGCAGCACCGGTGCGGTGGCCAGGTCCTTCAAGGGCGGCGCCCAGGGGTAGCGGGGCCGGTAGGCGCACTCCGGCAGCCAGAAGCCCTTAGGGTCCCGGCCGAAATGACGCCGGTACGCGGCCGCGCCCTGCTTCACCTGGGCCTGGACCGCAGTGTCCCGCCCCAACAGGGGCAGATAACCATGGGTGGCCGCGGAGGTGATTACTTCCAGCGCGCCGCCGTCCATCAGCCGCCGGCACACCCCCAGGAGGTCTTCCCCGAAGTCCTCGCAAAAAACCTTTTTCAAATCCCGGTAGTGGTTTTCCCACATCCGGGCCACGGAGGCGAAATGCTTATCTCCCAGGCGCTGGAAGGTCTCCAGGTCCTCTCCGGCCGCCTGGATTTTGTTATCCAGATACTCCTTGAACTCCCGGCGGAAGACGTCCGCCGCCAGCATCTCCGCCAGGATGGGGGTGACGCCCAGGGTGACTCCGGTGGGGCCGCCTTCCGCGGCCAGACGGTCAAAGGCTTGCAGCAAGGGGATATAAGATTCCGCCGCGGCTTCGTTGAGCCAGTCCATGCCGTGGGGCCAGCGGCCATGGCCGATGACGTAAGGCAGGTGGGAGTGGAGCACGAAAGTAAAGCTACCCAGGTGTTCAGGCATTTGGTCCTCCGGTGGAAAGACGGTTTTTCGTTTTTCGTTTTACGTTTTTCGTTGAAATTGACAATACTTATCAGAAATACACCATCTTCTTAACCGTTATCCTCTAACCAGGTTGATTTTCTATCTTTTTCATTTTACGGAAAACGAAAACGGAAAACGAAAAACGTTTCTCCAATTGATCAGGTCCGCGTTGATAAAACCCCAACTTTTCTCTAACTGATAATATCCGCCTTAATCAAATTGGTGGTGCCCCGGGCGCCGATGGGGGTGCCGGCGGTGATCACCACCCGCTCCCGGGATTTGAGCCAGCCGGCTTTCAGGGCTACCTCTTCCACCACTTGCAACATGTGGTCGGTGTTCTCGATTTGGGGGGCCAGGAGGGGAGAAACCCCCCACACTAAACTGAGGCGGCGCCAGGTCTCCTGCCGGTAGGTGACCGCGATGATGGGGGTGCGGGGCCGGAAGCGGCTGATGAGACGGGCGGTGGCCCCACTATCCGTACTGGTGAGGATGGCCCCGGCTTCCAGGTCCAGGGCCATTTCGCAGGCCGCGTGACTGATGGCCTCGGAGATGTCTTGTCGGCCCCGGGGCATCCGGTCCCGGAGCCACTGCAGATAAGGGAAATGTTGCTCCGTCACCCGGCTTACCTTATCCAGGAAGTTAACCGCCTCCACCGGATACCGGCCCATGGCGGTCTCCTCGGAGAGCATCACCGCGTCGGTGCCGTCCAGGATGGCGTTGGCCACATCCGTGGCCTCCGCCCGGCTGGGGTGGGAATGGTTCATCATGGAGAGCAACATCTGGGTGGCGGTGATCACCGGTTTGCCCGCATGGTTGGCTGCGGCGATGATCTGTTTCTGGATGACGGGCACCCGTTCCAGGGCCACTTCCACCCCCAGGTCTCCCCGGGCCACCATCAGACCGTCGGCTTCCTTCAGGATGGCGTCCAGGTTCTCCAGGGCCTCGTGCTTTTCAATCTTGGCAATAATGGAGAGATCGCCCCCCAGGGAGCGGACCAACTCCCGGGCGTCCACCACGTCCTGGGGGGAATGCACGAAAGAGAGGCCCAGGTAATCTACTCCCTGGTTTACAGCAAAGCGGATATCCTCCCGGTCCTTGGGGGTAAGGGCCGGAACCGATAAGGAGTGGGAAGGAAAATTGATCCCCACCCTGGAGCGTAATACCCCACCCACCGAAACCCGGCAATGGAGGGCCTCTCCAGTCTTGTTTTCCACCCGCAGCTCAATCTGGCCGTCAGCCAGGAGTATCCGGGCCCCCGGGGGAGTTTCGGCAATGATCTCCGGAAAATCCACCTGCACTCCCGCCTCCTCCGGGGGGACGGGCGCCAGGCTCAAAGTGAAGGCCTGCCCCGCTCTCAAGGGCATTTGTCCCGACGGGACCTCACCCACCCGGAGTTTGGGTCCGGCCAGATCCAGGAGAATGGCCACCGGCTTTCCTTTGGCCTGGGAAATCTCCCGCACCCGGCGGATCCACTCCGCGTGTTCCTCCAGGGTGCCGTGGGAGCAATTGAGGCGGGCCACATTCAACCCGGCGGTAATCAAGTGCTTTAATACCTCACCGGCGCAGGCGGGGCCGAGGGTACACACAATCTTTGTACGTCTTTTTTGCATTAAAACAGACACTTGTCCTCCTTTGCAGATTTGGCGGCCCCTTGCGGACATGGGGCAATTATACCAATACCAATGATGCAAAAAGTAACATATGTCAATTTCCCCATTAGCGCTTTAGAGAACCCAGCTAAATGAATATGCCTTATTTTGAAGCTATTTACTTCAAATTTCTATAAAAAAATTATTATCCCCCCTTGATCCCCATATTGGGCATGATTATTGCTTACTATAAAGGCATAGCGAAGGGGGGAGATCTTATGCCGATTTACGAATATCAATGTGTCGACTGTAAGAGTCGGGACCAAAGGGTGGCCGGTCTGGATGACCACACGGCTTTCTGTACCCAATGCGGCAGTCTGATGCTGCGCTTGGATGAAGACGTCTTTCAGCCGTATTTTGAGAAGGAGTCCCGACCCGTTTGGCCTGCCAAGGCTTCCTTATAAACAGGTAATTAAAAGCTCCCGGGGGCCGGGGGCTTAGTGGTCAATAAATTTTCGGCATTTTCCGGCGCCGGTAAATCATGGCGTCAAGGCTGCAAAACGGGTTTGCCCCCGGTGCAGCCCTTTTTTTGTCCTCATCCTAACACTTGCGCCTTAACCTGAGTCTGCCTCCGGTCATTCTTATTTATGGGGTCCGGTGGGGTATCCTGCTGCGACCCGGCCGTTCCATCCCCTTTAAGGGCTTGCACCCGGGTAAATCTCATCTCAGAGTGGCGGCGTCTATCACTTGAACTTCCGGCGGCGCCGCCAGGACTGTAGCCCCGGGCGCCAGCAGCAACGACCGGAGCATCAGCCCCACTGAAGATCCGGCTTTCATTTACCAAGACTAGGCCTCTGATAACGAATTGCTGGCAGTCTCCGGGGTTGGAGGCCGGGAGCGACTCTCACCCTGCCGTTGGGTTGGCGTCTGCTCTAGAGGTAATCATCATTTTCCCCGGGTCCAGGGGGCAGTGGGAGAATTTTCCCGGTAGGCGGTTTTCTGGCTTCCCCTCAGGTTTTGTGATAAGTTGACCAACCATGGAAGTGATCGCCGACCTGCACATCCATTCCCGTTTCTCCATGGCCACCGGCAAAGAAGCCGATCTGCCGCACCTGGATCTCTGGGGCCGTTATAAGGGAGTGCAGGTGGTGGGCACCGGCGATTGCACCCACCCCGAATGGCTCAAGGAGCTGGCTGCCGGGTTGGAGGTCGCGGCCCCCGG
Organism: Thermodesulfobacteriota bacterium; assembly: GCA_049322315.1. Lineage (GTDB taxonomy): Bacteria > Desulfobacterota > Desulfobaccia > Desulfobaccales > 0-14-0-80-60-11 > SURF-52. Next base: position 22,841 of record JBMORF010000009.1, read on the forward strand.
AGTCTATGAGCTAAAACCAGGTCTGGCCCTGCCTCTCAAGCTGCGGGGGCCCCATTGGGAGGAAGTCCCCCCGGTGCGTTTTGTCATCACCGGGGAAGTGAGCGCCATCTATAAGAAAGGGGGGCGGGTCCGCAAGGTTCACCTGCTGCTGTTGCTCCCCAGCCTGGAAGCGGCCCAAAAATTTTCGGAGCGCCTGGGCCGCCTGGGAAACGTCACCTCCGACGGCCGCCCCATTTTGGGGCTGGACGCCAAACTCATCCTGGAGATGGCCCTGGAGATCGACCCCAACTCCCTGGTCATCCCGGCGCATATCTGGACCCCCTGGTTTTCGGTGTTGGGGGCCAAAAGCGGCTTCGATTCCCTGGAAGAATGTTTTGAAGAGCATACCGGCCAGATCCACGCCCTGGAGACCGGGCTTTCTTCCGACCCGGCCATGAACTGGCGGGTGAGCGGCCTGGACCGGTATCTGCTGGTGTCCAACTCCGATGCCCACTCCCCCCCGAAATTGGCCCGGGAAGCCAATATCTTCCACGTCCCTCCCACCTACCCGGACCTGGCCGGGGCGTTGCGCACCAAGGAAGGCTTCGGGGGCACCCTCGAGTTTTTTCCCCAGGAAGGCAAATACCATCTGGACGGCCACCGGGCCTGCGACCTGCGGGCCACCCCCGAGGAAACCGCGGCCTGGGGGGGCAAATGTCCTCACTGCCGCAAACCTTTGACTTATGGGGTGATGCACCGGGTCCTGGACCTGGCGGACCGCCCCTCCGGACAACCCTCGCCCCAGGCCCGGCCTTTCGAGTCCCTGATCCCCCTGCCGGAAGTGCTGGCCCAGGTGCTGGAGGTCAATCCCAACAGTAAGAAGGTGCACCGCCTTTACTTCCGTCTCCTGGAACAATTGGGACCGGAGTTGACCATCCTGCGCCGGGCCCCCCTGGCGGACCTGGCCCGGGAGGGCGGCAGTCTCCTGGCTTACGGCATGGATAAAATGCGCCGGGGCCAGGCGCACATCGCCCCGGGCTATGACGGGGTCTATGGGGAGATTCGCCTCTTCACCCCGGAGGAACGCCGCCAAGTCCAGGGACAGGTGGCTTTCTGGAACACTCCGGCCCCGCCGGTTGCCGAGGGAAGCCGGCCTCTGCCTCCACCCTCCCCCGCTCCCCCGGAAGATATACCCCTCTTCAGAGTCTCCGAACCCGCGCCGGAAATCCCGGACGACCCCTTGCTGGCCGGCTTAAACGCCGCCCAACGCCAGGCCGTTCTCCATGAAGGTTCACCCTTGATCGTCCAGGCCGGTCCGGGCACCGGCAAGACCCGGGCCTTAACTCACCGCCTGGCCTATCTTTTGGCCCGCCGGCGGGTAGACCCGGAGAATATCCTGGCCCTTACCTTCACTCGCCAGGCCGCGGGGGAAATGGAGGCCCGCATCCGGGGGCTGCTCCCGGATTTCCATGGCCTGGAGCGTTTGACCATCAAGACTTTTCATGCCCTGGGCCACCAGATGTTGCAAGCCCAAGGCGAAAAACCCCGGGAGGTGGCCCCGGAAGAGACGCGGCGCCAGTTACTGCGCCAGGCGGCCAAGGGCCGGAAGATTTCTTTCTCGTCTCTGGAAAACCACATCATCCGCTGGAAGCAGGACCTGAAATACCCGGAGGACCTGGAAGAAGTCAACGCCCCGGAGGTGGCGGCCTTCACAGAATATGAAGCCGCGCTCGCCCAAGCAGGGTTGTGGGATTATGAGGACCTGATCGCCCGGCCCACCCTGCTTCTCACCCGGCATGCCGGTTTGCAGGAGGCCCGCCGGCGGCGCTTCCGGCACCTGTTGGTGGATGAATACCAGGACTTGAACGCCGCCCAATACCGGCTCTTTAAGGCCCTGGCCGGCCCGGACGCCGAGATCATGGTCATCGGCGACCCGGACCAGGCCATCTATGGCTTTCGGGGAGCTTCACCCCAATATTTCACCCATTTCCGCCAGGACTGGCCCGAGGCGCTGACCCTCAATTTTAGCGAAACCTATCGCCTGCCCCCGCCCATCCTGGAGGCGGCCCGGCAGGTTAGAGCCGCGGCCCGGGTTACCCTTCCGGCCATGATGACCCATCAGCCCGGTGAGCAGCCCCTGCTGCTGCTGGAGCGGGCCACGGAGGCCGGGGAAGCCCGAGCCGTAGCCAAAGAAATTGAGAAGCTGGTGGGAGGCTTAAGCCACCTGGCCCTGGAGGACGAAAAAGTCCGGCACCATCCCGAGGAAAAGGCCGGTTTCCGGGACGTGGCCGTGCTCTACCGTCTCCATGCCTTGGGCCCGGAACTGGAGCGCCACCTCACGGCCGCGGGCATCCCCTGCCAGCTCCCTAAAGAAAGCGTGGGGCCGGAACTGGACGGTCTGGACCTGGCCGCGGAAAAAGTGAAGCTACTCAGCCTGCACGCGGCCAAGGGCTTGGAATTTCCCTATATCTTCATCATCGGTTGCGAAGCCGGCCTCCTGCCCTGGGAACCTGAAGGGGAAGGGTATGGGTATGGGGATCCGGAGGAGGAAAATCGCCTCTTTTACGTGGGGCTCACCCGGGCCTCCCGGCAGGTTTTCCTGACCCGGGCTAAGACCCGCATCCTCTGGGGCAAGAAGCGCCGCACCCTTCTTTCCCCCTTGGTTCAGGCCCTCAATCCGGATATACTGGAAAGGCAGGATGAGTCCCCGGTTGCCGCCCAGCGGCAGAGACGGCAGCCTCAATTGTTTCCCGAGATCGCACCCCGCCAGAAAAAGGCACGCTAAATGGAGCCTGAGACAGATGCCCTGCTTGAGGTCCTGGAGTAAAAAAGGTTGGCCGCCTCAAGCTAAGCCCCCCCGCCTTCCTGGTAGCCGCCCCCGGGGGGCGGTTCCCCCTCTGATCCTCTGTCTGGCCTTCCTCGGTCTCCTGGCCGCCGCCCGGAGCCTGCCGGCCAGCACCGCGGCCGCTTCTCCGAAAACTCTCATCCTTAAGTCCGTAAAGATTACCGGGGCCAAGGCCCTCAAGGTGGACGAAATCAAGGAGGAGATGATTACCCCCCTACCCTCCCGCTGGCCCTGGAACAACCTCCCGGTGTTGCGTCCCGAAGTGGAAAAAGGTGGGTTGTCAGCCTTCCTCCCCCGCAATTGGTCTTGGAAAAAGCCCCCGGTATATCACCCCGCCGAGATCGAAGACGATCTGCAGCGACTCAAAGGCCTTTACCGCCGCTACGGATTTTACCATACCCGGATCACCTCCCACGCGGAGGTCAAGGGCCAGCAAGTGACCCTGTACATTGACATCGACGAAGGGCCGGAAGTACTGGTGACCCAGGTGCAGGTCCATGCGGAGGCGGGCTTCACCCCCGAGGTCCTGGCCGATTTGCAGGCCCAAAACCCACTCAAACAGGGGAAGCGCTTCACCGAGGAATACTATGATGCCCTGAAACAGCAGTACTTGAACTATCTGCTGGATCACGGCTATCCCCGGGCCCAAGTCGAGGGCCGGGTTTTGCTGGATGAGGCCAAAAATACGGCCCAGGTGGAGGTGGCCGTCAAACCCGGACCCGTGTGTTATTTCGGGGAGGTTACGGTCACGGGGACCCCCGAGACCCCGAAAAGGGTGATCCTAAGGAAAATCACCTTCAAAAAGGGCCAGCTCTTTTCTTTCAAAGAAATTTATAACAGCCAGCAGCGCCTTTATAGCCTGGACCTGTTCTCCAGCGTGGCCCTGATCCCGGCGGAGGTTCCCGAGACAGCGCGGCAGATTCCCATCACCGTGGAAGTTCGGGAAAAGAAAAAGCGGTCTTTAAAGGTGGGTTTGGGGTATGGGTCTGAAGACCAGTTCCGGGCCCGCCTGGGCTTGCGCGTCCGCAACCCCCTGGGCGGCGGCCGGGTCCTGGACGTGGATACCAAGTTTTCCCGCCTGGAATACCGGGTGGAGGGCTCCTTTTTCAACCCCCTGCTCTGGGGCAGCAACTTTGACTTTGTCTATCAGACCGGCTGGATCCGCCGCTACCTGCCGGGTTTCACCGACAAGGCCTATTTTTCCCAGGCCCGCCTGGAGCGGGACCTGCCCTGGCGCATCCGGGGTTACGTGGGCTACGGCCTGGAATTCACCCGCCCCTTCAACATTTCCGAGGAGACCCTGGCTCTGCTGAGCGAAACCCAGACCGGCAAACTCTATCGCGCCTCCATGATGCTCTTCGGTCTGCGCCAGGAAACCATGGACAACGCCATCGACCCCCACCGGGGGGGCTTACTTTCCCTGGCTCAGGAGGTGGCTCCTACTTTTCTAGGCTCCCAGATTCAGTTCGTGCGCACCATTGCCGAAACCCGGCGCTATCAGGCCCTGGGGGACACGGACTTTATCCTGGCGGGCCGCCTGAAATTGGGAGTCATCTCGCCCATGCAGTCCACCAGCGATATTCCCATCTTCCGGCGCTTTTTCGCCGGCGGCTATAACAGCGTGCGGGGTTATCGCCTGGACTACCTGGGGCCCCGCAACCCCGCAGGCTCGCCTCTGGGGGGGGACGCGCTGCTGGAAGGCAGTGTCGAGGCCCGTATTCCTATCTACAAAGAGCTCAGGGCCGTGGCCTTTCTGGATTTCGGCAACGTCTATCTCCATGTCCGGGACCTGGATGTGGGCCAGTTGAAATATGCTTCCGGTTTCGGACTGCGTTACCACACCTTCATCGGCCCCATCGGCCTGGACCTGGGCTTTCCCCTCAATCCCATCAATCCCAGCCAGGACCGCTACCGCTTCCATTTCACCATCGGCCAGGCGTTTTGAAGAGGGCTGTCAGCAGTCAGCTTTCAGCAATAGATTAAGATGCCATCTTTATTTTTAGGCTGATGGCTGACAGCAGACAGACATTTTTCTGGGATCTCCGGTAGTGTCCTAATTTGATTTTATTATTTGGCAAGGAATTTGCATTTTTATAAGTGTAAGGAGGTCACCTGTTCAAAATAAAGAACAGGTTCTTGACCATAATCAAAGGCGATTTAAAATTAAATTGACCAACTACCAAGAGTTTGTGTAGAATCTCACAAAATGACAGCATCCGTCACAGATAGTATTTTTATCGATTTCGCTAGGCAAAAATTGCTCAATGCCTTAGTGTTTTTTATAAAAAATACAAGGAATTGCGGAAAAACAAAGATATTTAAGTTATTATTTTATTTAGATTTTATTCATTTTAAACAAACAGCAAAACCCGTAACAGGGTTAATTTATAATGCCTTCCCGTGGGGTCCAGTTCCTGCTGATCTGTTTAATGAATTTGAAAAACCTCCTGCCGATTTGCAGAAATTCCTATTTATTCCTAAAATTGCCCCTGGTGAGTTTTGCCACCTAAGGATCAAAAAAGGGGTAAAATTTGATCCATTGTATTTCTCAAAACGTGAACTCAGAATAATGAACCAAGTTGCCGAAATATTTTATGAAGCTATCGCAGAGGATATGACAAATGTAACCCATTTACCCAATGATCCGTGGGATAAGACTATAAAATCAAAAGGAGAAAAAGCAGAAATTGACTACATGCTTTCATTTGACAATACCGAACAATCATTATCAAGAGAGAGGGCACAGGAAATATTAGATGAAATGAAAGAAGTGAGGTCTTTATTCACTCAATGAAGCAAGGAACGGTTTATCTTCATTTAGACTTCCGTTTTCGTGATGGTGATAGAGCAAATAAATATTTTATAATATTAAATACCCCTCTTCTTAACGAACATTTCATACCAATTATAACAACTACACAACAAAAATGGCGACCCGATAGAGAGGGTTGCCATTTTAATGATAATGTATATGTAATTAGGGAAAATTTCGATTTTTTCCACGAGAGAACTTGGGTTTTATTTGGTGTTTATGATTATTATCCAATAAGTCAAGAATTATTGGCTGATTATGTTAAAAGAGAAATAATTCTTAAGAAAGCTGAATTAAGAAAAGAAACGATAAGGGCAATTATAAATTGTGTAGGAAGGTCTGAAGATATTAGCGGATTATATTGGTCAATGATTAATAGATAGTCC
>JBMORF010000010.1:0-3846 GCA_049322315.1 Thermodesulfobacteriota bacterium
CGGCAGAAGCAGCATCTTCTGTCGCACGTGGCATGATATTTTCACGGTGTGATCATGTGACCTCCTTTTATTTCAATAAGTTATGCACGATTATAACTCGGAATTTTCCTTAAGTCAACGGCATTGATTAGAGCTAGGCCCTCGTCAATAGTTAAAGCAAATCTTCCTTCACTATTAAAGGTCTCCATCTCCTCCCGGCTTCCCTATTCCCCTTTTTTGAGCTTCTGGTAATAGGAGTTGACCGTGTAGAGGGCCGCCATCGGGTTGTGGCCGGTAACTCGGTCTTTGGCCGCCAGCACCGTAGTAGGACCTTTGATATACTTCAGGAACAAGGAGTCATGGCCGACGCAGAGGCAGAACATGAGGTTGAAATCGGTCCTGGCATCGTTCAGGATCATGGCCTGGCCAATCGGGTTACACATTGATTCATGATTGCCGATATTGATCTTCTCTTCCTCCTTAAGACCGATCCGCTCCTTGGGCACTCCTCCAACTTTGCAGGAGACTCCTACGACTTCGAACCCATGCTTTTCCAGCACCTCGGTTAACACTCCCGCCTCCTGGCTAACCCCGGTGCAAAAAGCCAGCCCCAATCTTTGGTATCCCATTTTTTTGGCAAATTCGATGGTCTCCGCCACCCGGGTCTTCACCGGCTGCATCACATAGGGTTTGAGGTTGCGGTTGGCGTAGCATTCACCCTCCTGAATGGAAGCCTGCCGGGCAAACTCATGCAGGAGCGGCCTGTCATACTCCCCCAGCGATTTTTCGATGATGTCCCGCTTCGTTTGGCTCGGACAAAATTCGGGTCCGTGCCCGTCCGGTTTTCGACAGATTTTGTCTCCTGTCTTGCACTTGGCGCAATTCATTTCCATGGTAACCTCACCCGTCCTAGCAGAATCTGAGGCTCATCGGGCTCCGACCAACTCTAATTAAAAAGGAGCCACGGTTTAAGTCCGTAACCCCTTGATTTTGCTGGTAGGCGGTACTGGATTTGAACCAGTGACTTCCACCGTGTGAGGATGGCACTCTACCACTGAGTTAACCGCCCCTGTTGGCTAGATTTAACATATAATCAAAAAAACTTTTTTTGACAAGTCCCCTGGGGCCTCGGGGCTTTTCTTTTTTTATTTATTGCCTTAACTCCAAAAAACCACAAAGCTCCTTGATTTTGGTGATTCAGAAGCAAAAATAACCCCCTCCCCCTTCGAGGAGGGAGGCCGGGGTGGGGGTGGCGTTAAGATGCCCCCCTCACCCTGCCATCTCCCCTGTGGAGGGAAATACTAAGCGTATCCATAAGATACAAAAGTAGGTTCAACGACTGGCCCCCCAACGGAGGGGATGAATAGGTAAAATCCCAAATAAACTATAATCAAAACAGGAGCAAAGGCAATAATCGCCTTCCTTTTTAGGCATCCGAGGCTTTTACCTTAGAGGTTTCTTAAGTTTCTCCTTAACAATTGGCTGCTCGAAAAGGTATTATTTAGCTGTCGAGTTGATCCTTTGCGGGGGAGGCTTCCTGCAGACTATGAATCCTTTAAAGATACCTCCGAAATTAAGGTTTTGTTTATGGCGCCTGCCGCTGCTGTTGCTGTCGGCCCCGGGGATCGCCTGGGCCGGGAGCGGGGAAGGCGGCCATCACTTGCTCTTCGGCATCGGCGTAAGCATCATTGCCGCCACCATTTTGGCCTACCTGGGCAACCTGCTCAAGCAGCCCTTGCTGCTGGCTTATATCGCCGCGGGCGCGGCCATCGGCCCCCAGTTCGGTTTGGGCCTGGTACGCAGTAAAGAAGATATTACCATCATTGCCGAAATCGGCTTAATCCTCTTGCTCTTCATGATCGGGCTGGAACTCGATCTGAAAAAAATTAAGGATGCCGGTAAATCCCTGATCATTACCGGAACTTTCCAGTTTGTACTCTGCGCCCTGATGGGCCTGGGGTTTTTCTTATTGCTGGGCTTTACCATCGGGCCGCCCTATGAATACCGAATTTTCGGGGTCAAGGTCCTGGGCGGGGAATACGACCTGCTTTATCTGGCGGTCTGTATCGCCCTGAGCAGCACCGCCATTGTGGTGAAATTGCTCTATGAAAAATTTGAGCTGGATACCCTGGCGGGGCGGCTGACTATCGGGGTTCTGGTCTTCCAGGATCTTTGGGCCATTATCGTCTTGAGCGTGCAGCCCAGTCTGGCTAACCCCAAGATACTTAATCTACTGATAAATTTTGCCGAAGGAGCCTTGCTGGTAATCGTCAGCCTGGTCTTGAGCAAATACCTCCTGGGATATCTCTTCCGGAAGATCGCCAAATTGCCGGAACTGGTGTTGGTGGCCTCTCTGGCCTGGTGTTTCTTCGTTTGCGGCCTGGCCGGTTATTTCGACCTTTCCCTGGAAATGGGGGCCTTGGTGGCAGGCGCGGCCATTTCCACTTTTCCTTATAACCTGGATATTATTGCCAAGATCGTCAGCATCCGGGATTTTTTCATCACCTTGTTTTTTGTGGGGCTGGGGATGGTTATTCCCAATCCCCTGTTGAACCTGGGAATGTTGAAACTGGCGGGAGTGGCGGCCCTGTTTGTCATCGCCACCCGCTTCCTTTCCGTGTACCCTCTGCTCTACTTCTTGGGGAACGGCAACCGGGTCAGCCTCTTGGCCTCCATCAATCTCTCCCAGATCAGCGAATTCAGCCTGGTGATCACCGCCATCGGCATCAAATATAAGCACATCGTCCCCGATATTCAGACCCTGATCATCTATATCTTCGTCATGACCTCCATTGCCTCCACTTATATGATCAAATCCAGCCATGCCTTGCAGGGGTTCTTGAGCAAGGTCCTGAGCAAGGTGGGGTTTAGGGGGCTCAGGGAGGCTCCCCAGGAGAAAGCCGCCGGGGCTCCCAAGGAGGTGGCGATCCTGGGTTTTTACCGGATTGCCTCTTCTTTCCTCAGCGAAATTCAGGAATTGAATCCGGACCTGCAAGATCGCCTGGTGGTGGTGGATTTCAATCCCGAAGTCTATGGCAAACTGCAGGCCCAGGGAGTAAAGGTGGTCTATGGGGATATCAGCAACCTGGAGACTTTGCACCACGCGGGCATCGAGGAGTCCAAGCTGGTGCTCTCCACTATTCCTGACAGCATCCTGGTGGGGATCGATAATGCCAGGTTAATTAAGCTGATCAGGGGGCTTTGCCCCTTGGCCAAGATCGTCGTCACCGCGGAAAATCCCACGGCCGCCCGGAAGCTTTACGAGGAGGGGGCGGATTACGTGTTGCGTCCCAACCGGCTGGCAGGCAACCAACTGGTGACCATCGTGGAGCATCTCCTGCACAAAGAGGGCGTCACCTTGAAGAAAAAGGAGATGGAACGCCTGGAGGGCTATACCGAAGTTCTGGGGTGATCATGATTGGCGGCGGGAGGATGAGGGACCTGAGGTCCCTGCCCTCCTCTCAGCACCCCCTACCAACCCGCATTTTATACCAAGTTGCAGTCTAAAAGGAATTTAATACCGTTTTCGGTTTTCAGTTTTCCGTTTTCGGTTAAAAGAAATAAAGATTATCAATATTTTACATTAATAGTTTGTTGCAGTTGAAAGCGAAATCGGTATAACAAGGGGCAAACCTGGTGTTCGCCCTAAACGCAATGCTGTTCACTTAAGCGAGTCGAGATGAAAGGAAGCCATGTTTCTTTGTCATCCTGAATGACAGAAAAATATTACTTCTTTGACCGGTAGAGTAGAGCACTGATGAGAGAGACCCGGACCATGAGCACTTCGTCGCACGCGACTACTGCGTTTCATGACAGGACCAGCCTTCATCAGCGCCCCCTCGTCAGTAGGGTCGAGGACTGGCGCGC
>JBMORF010000011.1:0-28454 GCA_049322315.1 Thermodesulfobacteriota bacterium
AACTCTCCCGCTTCATCCAAACTATGCTGATGGAACGTTGTAAACTCTGGGACATCCTTTCACCCAAGGAGTATTTCCCTGAAAATGGCCAATTGTCCCTATTCAATTTCTGTGCCGTACACTAATGGGCGAAAATATTTTTTTATTGCCCTAAAAAGTGTAGCGACCAGTTTATGTTGATAATTTTGATTACAAAGCTTTATTTCTTCATTTCTGTTTTTGATAATACCACATTCAAATAATACCGCCGGCATATCGGTTTCTTTTAAGACCACCAGGTTGTTATATTTGTAAATACCCCTGGTTCTGTCAATCAGGTCTTTATCTCCACCGGTAAATTTCCAAGCGTGATGCAAGGTGGGGTGAAAACCGGCCCGCAACATCTCGGAGCCAAGGATTACGGCAAATACGAGGCTGTCGAGGGGACTGCCGTTTTTTTCCGAGTAAAATATGGAGTGTCCGCTGAACTTATCGCAATGGGGCATAATTTTTCCCTGATAACGCCAGAGAGACAAATCCTTGGGGTACACGGAATCGTGATGTATGGAGATAAACAGATCAGCCCCTTGTTTATTGGCGATGGCGGCTCTGGCAAAGAGGGAGATATCAGCCCCGGTCTCATTGATGATAAAGGAACTCCTGAAACTCTTATTCTGTAGGAGTATCTGGTGCAGGAGGACGCCGATGTTCTTATTAAAGAGATATTCAGGCGCCCCCCTGGCGCTGGTGGCCCCGGGAATATTGGGGGTATGGCCCAGATCAATGGCAATTTTATAATCCTTAGCCCCACAAACACCGCTTAGCGCAGGGTGAAAAAACAGAAACGATATACATAATATTATTAAGCTATTAACTGTTATCATTTATCTTTTCAGGTCCGTTGCTAGGGGTTAGGCAAAGAGGGTGGCCGGTGTGGGCCAGGCCCAGAATCAGACGGACAAACGCGGTAATGACCAGGCCGGCGAGCATGTGGCCGAAGCCTCTGACGGTGCAGCAATGAATAATGATGGGGGAGTGTTTCATCTCGTGCAGGGTGGCCATGAAGAGAAAGACCCCGGCAGCCAAAGAGAGGATGGTGGCTTTGGCCACCAGCGCGGCATGGCCCACCAGTATCCCCAGGGGAGTGGAGCAGACAAAGATCCCTAATAGCACATAGGTTTGGGCTTTGGTCATGGTACTGCGCACCATGGCCAGGGCCAGGGCAAAGGCGGCGGTGCCCTTATGGGCCATAATGGCAAAAACGATCATCAAGGCCGCGGCGGTGTCGCTGATCCCCAAAGCGGTACCCAGCAAAAATGAAGGGATGGCGATCATGACGGTTTGGAGACCACCTGGAAAGTGGTGAGCATGAACTGACCTCATTCAGCAAGTACGGAGATCAACAAGGAAAATATCAAAATCCCCAGGTAAGGAAGGGAAGAGCCGGCAATAGCAAAGCCGCTGAAATGCGGCATGCCCGGCAGACCCCAGATTTTCCAGCCATTAACTAAGTCTTACCCTAGTCCTGGGAGCCATTTCCCAGTCTTGTTCTTATATTGCCGATATTCTTCTCCAAACTTTCTCTCCAGCAGTTTTTCTTCATAGTCCGCCAGAAAATTATAGAAAATACAAATTATTACTAAGAGCGCCAAGGCCACAAGTGAGACCGTGGAAACCGTCAGGCCGAGGTAAAACAAAATACACCCCAGGTATAAGGGATGCCGGACATACCGGAAGGCTCCGGTGGACACCACGCTGGTGGGACGTTCCCCGTGGCTGACCACTACATGGCCGGACTTAACAAGATAAGCGGCAGTAACCAGCGCGCCGCCCAGGACCACCAGCCGGAGGGCCAGGGGAATGAAGGCCGCCGGAAAAGTCGAAAGGTGCAGGAAAAACGAATCTGCCACCCAAACCATCAAAAATAAGCCTAAAAAAATCAACTGTCCCAGATCGCCGTATGGATGTTCGCCGTTTTTTTCCTCCATTTTTTTCTCCATTGGGATAAAAAGAACTGTGACTTTGGGGATAGTTAAGGTATCCGGAAATCTCAAGCCCCCCACCCGCCGCCGCCCGGGGTACGGATGGAAAGGCGGCTTTCTGCGGGTAAGGGCAGGTTGATCTTCCCGGGCAGCCTTTCTGCGCCTTTCTCGGTGAGGAGCAGGTTTTCTCCCGCCTCTCCCGGCCCGCCGCCCTGAAGACCGTAAGGGGCATGGACCCGCCGCTCGCTGAGGAGGCTGACGGTGACCGGGGCCAGAAAATGGAAGTCGCGCACAATCCCCCGGCCCCCGGAGAAGCGCCCGGAGCCGCCGGAGTCCTCCCGGAAGGCGTAGCGCTCCACCCGCAAAGGATAATCATGCTCCAGGACCTCCACCGGGGTGTTCCGGGTGTTGGTCATGTGGGTGTGCACGCCGTCCAGGCCGGCCCGGGCCGGCCCGGCCCCTACGCCTCCGGCCATGGTCTCGTAGTAGGTGAATTCCCGGCCCGTGTCCGGGTTCAGCCCCCCGAAGGCCAGGTTGTTCATGGTGCCCTGGGACGCCGCGGGGATCACCTGCGGCAGGGCCGGGGCCAGGGCCCCCAGGACCACGTCCACCAGGCGCTGGGAGGTCTCCACATTGCCCGCGGCCACCGGCGCAGGACAAAAAGGGTCCAGGAGGCTGCCGGGACGTGTGAGAACGCTTAGAGGCCGGAAGCAGCCCTGATTAATGGGGTACTCTTCCGCCAGCAGGGTCAAAAAGACGTAATAACAGGCCGCGTCCACCACCGGGGGGACCGCGTTGACGCCGCCGGTCGCCTGGTCGTCGCTGGCCCGGAAATCCAATACCGCCGAGTCGCCCTTAATGGTAAGGGTCAGCCGGATGCCCAAGTCCCGGCGGCCGTAGCCGTCATCGTCCAGGTAATCCGTAAAAGAATAGGTCCCGTCCGGGATGGCTTTGAGCAGTTCCCGCATGGCCCGCTCGGAATAGTCCCGCAAGGCCCGGCTCATCTCCAGGAGTTTGTCCAGGCCGTAGCGCGCCACCAAGGCGGGGAGGCGTTCCTGGCCCCGGTGCAGGGCCGCCAATTGCGCCTGAAGATCCCCCCGGCGCTCTCCTGGCACCCGCATGCGGGAGATGAGGCTGTTTAAAAAACCCTCCTGGAGCCGCTTCTCTTTGAACAGATAGGAGGGGGGAATGACCACTCCTTCTTCCTCCAAGCTCTGGGCCAGGGGCATGGAGCCGGGGGTCGAGCCGCCCACGTCCGCGTGGTGGGCCCGGTTTACCAGGTAAAAGGCCAGGCGCTCCTCCGCATAGACCGGGGCGATGACCGTGAGGTCCGGGAGATGGGTGCCGCCGCAATAGGGGTCATTGAGCAGCAGCACGTCTCCAGGGGCTAAGGGGAAATCCGGCAGCACCCGGGCCATAGTGCGGGGCAAAGCCCCAAGATGCACCGGGATATGCGCGGCCTGGGCCAGGAGTTCGCCTGCCGAGGTGCACAGGGCGCAGGAATAATCCCGGCGCTCCTTGATGTTGGGGGAAAAGGCGCTTTTGCGCAGCACGATCCCCATCTCCTCGGCCACGGCCGCAAAGAGCTTGCTGAAGATGGTCAGTTCCAGGGAGAGGGACATTTCGCCAGTCAGGGAAAAATCTGTTACCAGTGATTTCCGGCCATAATAACAGAATCGGGACCAAGCTGTCAGCTATCAGCAGTCAGCGGTCAGCTAAATAATAACACCTGGACCGGAAATATTTCCTGCTTGGTAAAGTTCCAGGTTCCAGGTTCCAAGTAGTTAAGACCTCTGCGAAAGGACCTCTTCTGTCATTCTGAACGGAGCGGAGCGGAGTGAAGAATCTCGTCTTGGGGCGGCACAACTTTTCTAGGCCAAGCCGATGATTCCACGCATATCGGCAATCCCGGGTGCTAACATTCGAGCTCCTTCGTTTCGCTCAGGATGACAAAAAAGGCTTTTCGGAGAAGTCTCTATTTGGTCATTCTTAAGTAGCTATAATTCCTCCGTCTGACAATTGATGCAGGTTCTCCGAGGGCCTAATCATCTTTGAGAACCGGATGAACCGGGAGTCCCTGGCATTTTTAATGGATTTGCGCTCCCCTTATTGCTATAAGGAGACAATACCCGCCCCCAACCGGGTCCCGAGAGGATAGCAATTCATGGAGAAAGTGAAAATCGGTTTCATCGGCACGGACGGCAGAAGTTTTCTGGCCGCCCTGGAGACCTCCCGGGCCACCAGCGAGCTTTACCCCGGCGATTACCAGGGCCTGGTGGTCCGGGGCACCCCGGCCATGCCGCCGTTGGCCCGGAAGATGAACTGGCCGGTGGGGTTTATCCCGGTGGCCGCCAATACCGTGGAGGCCTATGCCGCGGCCCTGATAACCGCTTTTTCGGAAAATACCCTGGATATCGCCATGGTCATGCCCGAGACCATGATCTTCGACGGCCTGGTGGACCGCTTGGCGGAGGCCGGCTACGGCGGCCGCCTCCTGGGCCTGGACCAAAAGGGAGCCTTCATCGAGGCGGATAAAATCGCCTGCAAGCGCCTCTGCCGGGAGGCCGGCATCCCCGTGGCCCCGGCCTGGACCGAAGTGGAGGCCCGGGATTATCCCGCGGTCTTGGCGGTCTGCCTGGACTACCTCCATGACTTCGGGGGCGCGGTGCTGAAGTTCCCCTACAGCGCCGGGGGCAAGGGGGCCCGGATCATTTTGAATACCTGGGAAATCCGGGAGGTCTACGACCTGTTGCTCCATGACTATAAAGAGTCTTATAAACAGATATGCGGCAAGAAAAACCCCTGGCCCCTGCTCCTCGAGGCCCGTATGTCCGGGGTGGAAATCAGTTTCACGATTTTGGTGGATCAAGTGGGGAACTACCAACTGCTGCCCACGGCCATGGACTACCCGGAAAGGTTCGCGGGGCCGCCGGGGATCGACAACCCCATCACCGGGGGCATGGGCTCCATCTCCCCCCACCCCCTGGAATCCCCGGCCTTAATGGCCCTGGCGGAAGAGACCATTGCCCGGCCCTTGATTAAGAGTATGCAAGAGCAGGGTATCCTGCGGCCCTGCGTCCTCTATCCCGGCTGCTTCGCCTCCTTTGCCGCCGATTTCCAGCCCCGGTCCCTCCGGGTCTGCGAAATCAACATCCGCCCGGGAGAGCCGGAGTTTCAGCCGGTGGTCAAACGGCTGCGCAACCTGGGAGCACTGCTGCAAGCCATGAAAGCAGGCCGTCTGCACGAAGTTTCCCCGGAAGTGCGGGCGGACCAAATTTCCCTGTGCCTGGCCCTGGTCACCGGCCCCGGCGGGCCCAAGCAGCAGAAGGGCTACCCCTGGTCCCTGACCAAGGGGGAGGTCCTGGAAATCGACTTCGACTATTTTGAAAAAAAGAAGATCACCATCATCCCTTCGGCCATGGATTGCACCGAGGACGGCGTCTTCAAGTCCGACGGCTCCCGGGTGGCCTTTCTGGTGGCCAACGCCACGGTGAAACCGGGCCAAAAACGGGGCCAGGTGGTGGAAAGCCTGCGCCAACGGCTGCTCAACGCCTTTGACCTGGGCAAAATCAGGGCGATCCCCCGGGAGGACGAGAAGGGGAACCGGTTGGCGTTAAGGAGGGATATTGGGCTGCACTACCAAAAGGCGGAGTTGTTGAGAGAGTGATCAGTAATCAGTAATCAGTGGTCAGTGATCAGTAATCGGTGATTTGTCATTTTGTCCGGTTTCTGGGGCGAAGTCGGCCCGGACCCTCAAGTATGGTGAGGGGGCCTTTGTAGGATATGGACAACAGGCGGGATTTTGTCCAGTTATATTTGGTCAGAACGGAAAGCTATGGATTGAAATTTATAAGTACTTCTCCATGCCTTTGAGATTATCACAGGTTCCACCTTCTACAATCAGTCCTTTAGAAATCCTATCTTTCATTTCCTCAAAATTATAAAGCCAATTTAATGTTCCATCGGTACTGATTGAAACTACCTTATTCACCCCTGTCATTTGCCAAAAACTCTCTTTTATTTGTGGATGATTTTTCTCATGTGTCATACAATAAACATATATCTCCCCGAATATATAACAAGAATCGAATATTTCAGGTTGAATTGCTATATTATATGTTACTTTATTTGACATATTTTTAGATTTTGAGCTAGGATAAATTATTCCTGCCATTTTTCCCATTTTACAATTAATAACAGGGTCATTTAAAAATAAATGGGCTAATGCGATCGTAGGATTATATTCAATATGATTAGATATTATTTTTGTAATTTCTGTATTAAAGTAATTTATTAAAAGTTCTTCAGCTTTCGTTTGTGGAACTGGACTATAATCTTTTCCTGTTATTCCTAAGGGAACAAAATATATTCCCCTATCTATTAATTTAATTGTTGCAATTGTAAAAAAACTATATCTTTCTAAATCCATCTCAACTAATGTACCTAATTCACTATTTGAAGCATAAAGAATAGTTTCACCAACATCATTTAGCCTACCTTTAACTTTAACTATTTCTTTTCTGGGATAAGTTATTTCAGAAAGATTATTAAATAATCTTCCTGACTTACTTACTCTTCCCCTATAATAATAATCATTTATTATGGGTACTGCCATTAAACAGCGAACATTATTCACCATCAATTTTAATATAGGTAGATATTCTTGAGGCTCTGCATTACGTTTCAAAAGTTGTTGAAGATATAATATTTTTCTTTTCATTTCAAAATAGTTTAATCGTCTATCTTGCTTCATCATATTTATCTGCTCAAGAATATTTTCTTGGACAAAATAGCACGAATTGTCCAGTTCTACCAAAGCAACTTTGAACTTTGAACTTTGAACTTATCGAAGCAATGGGCGGATAAGAACCGATCATCCCTTACTGACCACTGACCACTGATCACTGATCACTGGTCACTGCTTTTCACAACTCCACCACTTCCGGGGTCAGGGCCTGGCCCATGAAGAGGCTGGCCAGTTGCTGGAACCTGGGAGTCAGGTCGGTGGTGAGGTAGCGGCGGCTGGCCCCCCGGCTGAGAACGGTTTCCATCTCCGGGTGCCTGTGCAGATAATCCGCCAGCTTGACCGCGGTAACCTGGCCGGAGCAGATCAGCGTCAGATGGTCCCCCATGAGGGCCCGAATTTGCTCCATTAAAATAGAGTAATGGGTGCAGCCCAGGATCAGGGTGTCCACCCGGGCGGCCTGTAAGGGCGTTAGGTAGCGTTTCAGGATCAGGCCGGTGCCTTCCCACTCCTGTTCCCCGGATTCGATGAGAGGCACCAGCAAGGGACAGGCCTGCTGCACTACTGCCACGCCGGGGGCCAATTTTTTCAGTTCTATTTCAAAAGACCGGGAAGAGACCGTGCCTTCGGTGCCCATGACGCCGATGCGCCTGCCCGGGCTCCGGGCCAGGGCCTCTTCCACGGTGGGAATCACCACCCCCAAAACCCGGCGCTCCGGATAATGGAGCGGCAGATAAATCTGTTGGATGGTGCGCAGGGCCTTGGCCGAGGCCGTGTGGCAGGCCAGGATGATGAGCTTGCAGCCCTGGCGGAAGAGATAATCCACCGCCTGGGCGGTGAAGCGGACCACCACCTTATCCGAGCGGGTGCCGTAAGGGATGCGGGCGTTGTCCCCCAGGTAGAGATAATCGTATTGGGGGAGGACCTTTAAGAACTCCCGGAGCACCACCAACCCGCCGAACCCTGAGTCAAAGACGCCGATCATTTTTTCCGTAGGGGCGAACCTTGTGTTCGCCCAGCATCCAGGGCGTACACAAGGTTCGCCCCTACATTTTATTCTGATAATCTCAGCAAGGTGCCCCGCTGCAACGCCGCGTTTAAGGTGTAATGCACCAAGGCGTAACAGACGCACAAATATACCACGCTCAGGGAGAAACCGTAAAGCAGGGGATGCGGGGAGGTCAGGGGGAAGCCGTAGAAGTGCCGGAAATATTCGAGAAAATAGGTCAGGGGAATGAATTGGGCCAACTCCCGGATCCCCGGGGGCAGGATGGACACCGGGTAGTAGAGTCCGCAAAACAGCAGCATCAGATAGGAAAAGGCCCAGGCCGCGACTTCGGCCCGCTGCCCGAACCTGAGCACCAAGGCCAGGACCGCCGCGCCGATGACCGCGGCATTGAGAAACATCCCCGCCAGGAAGAAGAGCAAACCCGCGGCCCCGGGCCGGGCCAGGTCCATGTTAAAGAGCCACGTGCTGATCAAGCCCATAACCGTAAAGACCAGAAAACCCCGGATTAAGCCCACCAGACTTGCGCCCACCAGGATGTGGGCCAACCTTACGGGAGCCATTAATTCGTGTTTCAGGCTTTTGGCCCAGACGGAATAGAGCAGGGCGTAAGAGAGGTCCAACTGGGCGATCTGGATGGTGTTCATGCTCACTGCGCCGATGAGGATGAAGGTCACGGTCTCCGCATCCAGATGCAAAAACCGGGTGAGGAGGCCCACGGAAAAGATGCCGATCCCCGGCCAGAAGAGCATCTCGAAAACGGCAAAGACGTTGCGTCGGTTCACCAGGGCGCTCCGGGTGGCGAAGGCCAGGATCTTATAGAAATCAGTGCGTAATTTCATGATAAATCTCGGCCAGGTCCACTTCTTTAAGCTGCACCTGGATGACTTTGGTCCGGGTCCGGGACACCGCCTCCAGAATGGCGGCCAGACGCTCCTCGGCCCAGTCCACCCGCAGGTCCACCCGGTTGTTCTCCCGCCTATGGGTTAACACCCCCGGCAGCAGGCCATAATCCAGAGGCCCGGGGCCGTCCTGGAAGAACAGGCTCAGGTGGTCTCCCAAACCCAGGCGCGCCTGTAAATCCGGCATAGTCCCCCGGGCCACGAGGCGCCCCTCCTTCAGGAAGGCCACCTCGCCGCAGAGCATCTCGGCTTCCCGCAGATTATGGGTGGTGAGCAGGATGGTCAGCCCCGCCTCCCGGTTGAGACGCAGGATTTCCTCCCGGAGATGGCGGGACATCTCCGGGTCCAGCCCGCTGGTGGGTTCATCCAGAAAGAGCAACTCCGGGGTGTTGATCAGGGCCTTGGCCAGGGCCAGGCGCTGCTTGAGGCCGGTGGAGAGGCGCTCGAAAGTCACCCGGCGGTGGGGCTGAAGTTCGAACAACTCCAGGAGTTCACCTACCTTGATATTCAGGGTCTTGCCCCCCATACCATAGAGACGGCCATAAAACTTCAGGTTTTCCTCCACCGTCAGGCACCAGAGGAAATGGGCGCCGCTGGCCGCCAGGTTGACCCGCTCCCGGAGGCGGGCCGCATCTTTAACTACATCCATCCCCAGAACCCGGGCCTGGCCGGCATCCGGACGCAAGAGGGTGGCCAGGATGGAGATAAAAGTGGTCTTGCCCGCGCCGTTGGGACCCAGAATGCCGAAAATGGCCCCGGAGCCCACTTCTAGATCCACTTCTTGTAACACCTGTTTCCGAGGTCCGAAAAACCCGGTGCGAAACGATTTGCCGATGCCTTCCGCAAAGATAGCTGGCTGCATGGTTGTGCTTTTAAGACGAGATAGTATGAATCATATAAAATATCAGGAAGATGCCGATGATCATAATTCCCATGGCCACCAGGATGTCGATTAATATCGAAGGTTGGTAGCTATTCTCATTAATTTCCCGTTCAACCTTCTTATATCTGATAAGCGCCAGCAAACCCATAAAGGCGCCCAACGCTACCAGGACAATGCCAAAGATTGAGGAATAGCTAAATGATGATGGAGTAACATGGTGAGGAGCACTTTTTTCAAAGAAAAAGGATAAATGCTTCATAAAAAAAGAAAACTTCTCGACGACAAAACCAAATGCCATGATGCCGATACTGGTCCTGATCCAGGCAAGAAAGGTCCTTTCGTTCGCCATATGATCGCGCAGGTTTGAGGCGCTAGCAGGCTTATTGCTTGGAGTTGGTTCTTTCATACCCCAGGCCTTCCTTAATTATTTAAATTAATCACTGACACCCAAGGGACAGATTTAAGTCTACCAAACCTGCTCCCCGGGGCCAAGATTTTCTAAATTAAAGGAAAACCGCAGCAGCTTGCAAAGTTGCTGGGGTTAGAGTAAATTAGCCTCAAATGGACACAGAAGAGCGCCTCGTCAATCCCCGGCGGCAGGTGGAGGACCTGGGCCTGGAGGTGGGACTCAGGCCCCGGACCCTGCCGGAGTTTGTGGGTCAGAACGAGGTGCGCCGCAACCTGGAGATCGCCATCACCGCGGCCCGGGCCCGGGGCGAGGCGGTGGACCATATCCTGGTGCACGGGCCCCCGGGGTTGGGCAAGACCACCCTGGCCCATATCATCGCCCAGGAGATGGGCGCAGGCATCAAGACCACTTCCGGGCCGGTGGTGGAGCGGGCCGGGGACCTGGCCGCGCTGCTCACCAATCTTCAGCCCCGGGACGTCCTTTTTATTGACGAAGTCCACCGCCTGCCGGTGGTGGTGGAGGAGATCCTCTATCCCGCCATGGAGGACTTCCGCCTGGATCTGATCATCGGCCAGGGTCCCGGCGCCCGTTCCCTGAAATTGGAACTGCCCCATTTCACCCTGGTGGGGGCCACCACCAGGGCGGGCCTCCTCACTCCCGCGCTCCGGGACCGCTTCGGTTTGATGCTGCGCCTGGATTTTTACGCGGCGGCCGACCTGGCTAAGATTACCCGCCGGGCCGCCCAGGTCCTGGCCCTGGAGGTGGAGGAAGAAGGGGCCTGGGAGATCGCCCGGCGCTCCCGGGGGACGCCGCGCATCGCCAACCGGCTGCTCAAAAGGGTCCGGGATTACGCCCAGGTCCGTGGCGACGGCCGAGTTACCAAAAAAATCGCGGACGCGGCCCTCAACCTCCTGGAAGTGGACCAACTGGGCTTCGACCGCATGGACCGGCAGATTCTCCTTACCATCCTGGAAAATTATAACGGCGGACCCGTGGGTCTGGGCACCCTGGCCGCGGCCCTCTGTGAAGAACAAGACACCTTGGAAGACGTCTACGAACCCTTCCTCATCCAATGCGGCTTTTTGCAACGCACCTCCCGTGGCCGGGTGGCCACCCCCCGGGCCGTAGAGTATTTTCAGAAAATGCCCCGGAAAGGCTCATCACCCACCTTATTTTAATGGAGATTTAATGAATATCGTTTTAGCCACCGCCCCTGATGAAGACAGTCCCTGGAACGAGGGGTCTTTTCCACCCCTGGGGCTGTTATACGTGGCCACCAGCGTGAAAAATCTCCCGGGGGTGGAGGTTAAGGTAATAGATACGTATTGTGAAGGGTTGAATATGGACCAGTCGGTGGAGCGGATTCTCTCTTGCTCCCCGGACCTCTTAGGCGTTACCGTGACCAGCAAGAACTTCCGGGAGGCCCGGAAGCTGACGGCCGGGGTCAAAGCGGCCCGGCCGGACACCCGGACCATCTTCGGGGGCATTCATCCCACCATCTTTGACACCCTCCTGCTCAAGGAAATCCCTGCACTGGACTTTGTTTTCAGGGGAGAAGGAGAGGAGGGATTTCCTGAACTTTGCCGGCGCCTCCTGGAGGGCCGGGACCTCGCCGGGGTTCCGGGCATCTCTTACCGCAATAATGGTGAAGTGGTCCGGGGAGAAATCCAGCGCATCCAGAACCTGGACTCTCTGCCCATGCCGGATAGAAGCCTGTTGGCTGATACCAGCTACGGGACTCAATGGTATGGGTTCAATTTTCCGGGCCTCCCCCCCCTAGCCACCGCCTCTTCTTCCCGGGGGTGTCCCTACCATTGCGTTTTTTGTTCCTGTACCAAAATGTTTGGCGACCGGCTGCGCACCCGTAGCGCCGAAAACGTCTTCCAGGAATTGCTGCAGTTGGCTAACGCCGGTTTTGAAGCGGTCATTTTCTTTGACGATAATTTCACCGGGGACGTGGAGCGGGTGAACCGGTTGTGCCGCCTGATCCTGGAGCATGATCTGAAAATGTATCTGGCCTGCGCCGGGGTGTTGCACAAGGTGCCGGATGACACCCTGAAGCTGATGCACCGGGCCGGCTTTGACGTCATCTTCGTGGGCGTGGAAAGCGGCAGCGACGCCCAGCTCCGGCGCTACAAGAAGCCCACCACCAGCCGGAAGCTGGCGGAGGACATTCTCCGGGCGAAAAAGGCCAATATCGTAGTCATTGCCAGTTTTATCACCGGTTATGCCGGGGAAACCGCGGCCGACCACGAGGCCAGCAAGGAATTCGTCCGCAAAGTCAAACCCCAATTCGCCGAAATCAACCCCCTCATGGTCTATCCGGGAAGTGGCCTCTGGGACACCATCAACGGCCCCGAAGCCCCGGAAAGCCTGGAAAAAACCAGCAGCCGTTTGATTTCCCGCTTCCCCGGGCAATTGGACAAAGCCACCATCAAAGTCCGGGAACAGGAATTTCGCCGCACCTTCCAAAAAACCTGGCGTGGAGGGGGGCGGGGCCTGGAAATCCTCAAGCTGGCGTTTAACAACAAGACCGTGAGGTTATTCATGAAGGGCCTACTCAGAAACCCCAAGTTTTTTATTCAGTTACTCTTTGGGGGGAACCCCCGAAATTGAGGCGGTTTTTGTGTTGTTCTGGGAAATTGGCAACGCGGCTAAGGTTGCTGGAGGTGGAACAATTGGGCTTCGAGCGCATGGACCGCAAGAACCTCCTCACCATCCTGGAAAAATACAACGGCGGCCCCGTGCGCCTGGGCACCCTGGCCGCGGCCTTATGTGAAGAGCAAGACACCCTGGAAGACGTCTACGAACCCTACCTCATCCAATGCGGCTTCCTGCAACGCACCTCCCGGGGCCGGGTAGCCAAGGCCCGGGCGGTGGAGTATTTTGCAAGGGGACCAAGTGATGGAAAAATCCCGCGATTATTCTAAGGGATGCTACTGATGGAAAAAACTATCAGAAAAAGATTTTCCATATTCACCATAGGCCACTCCAATCAAACAATAGAGGATTTCCTTAACTTATTACATTTTCATAGGATTCAGATTTTGGTTGATATAAGATCAGAGCCTTACTCAAAATATGTTCCTCATTTCAACCGAAAGGAACTTGAACAGGCGATCAAAGAGACCGGGATGAAATATCTCTTTCTAGGCAGAGAATTAGGCGGTAAACCAGCCGGAGAAGAATTTTATAATTCTGAAGGGTATGTTTTATATGGCCGTCTGGCCGATTCTCCTATATTTCTCGAAGGCATCTCTCGCCTGGAAGAGGGTTTAAGAAAAAATTTGCAAATTGCTCTCATGTGCAGCGAAGAAGACCCCGAGGAATGCCACCGGCGCCTTTTGGTGGCTCGCGTCCTTATCCGCAGGAACATAGAAGTCAGGCATATCCGCGGCAATGGCACTATAGAGGTAGAATCGGAACATATCCCAATTCAGCTTTCGATGTTTGCAAAGGTGAAGGAGATAGATCAGTGGAAATCTATACGATCGGTTTTGCCGGCAGAAAGGCCTCCGACTTCTTTGGAAAGCTGAAACAAGTTGGAATTAAGCGTATAATTGATGTAAGGTTGAATAACAAATCGCAACTTGCCGGATTTACCAAAAAAGACGACCTTAAATTCTTTTTAAAGCAAATTTGCCAAGCTGATTATATTCATGAACCTCTATTGGCTCCTACTGATAACTTGCTGAAAGATTATAGGCAGAAAAAATGTAGTTGGGAGGATTATAAATCAATCTTTAATAAATTAATGGTTGATCGCGAAATTGATAATAATCTTGATCCTGAACTTTTTAAAATCCCAACTGCCTTACTATGTAGCGAAGCAGAAGCAGATCATTGCCATAGAAGACTTATCGTTGAGTATCTTCAGGAAAAATGGGGTGACGTGAAAATTATCCACTTATAGAGGACTGGCAATGCCCCCCGTCAGGTTTATCTGTCTGGCAAACTCCAACAAAATGGGAGGCAGGTGTATTGCCGGATTACGCCTGGATGGGAAAGGGTGGATCAGGCCGGTGGGGCCGAGTTCTTCCAGAGAGCTATCCTCTAAACAATACAGACTTAATGACTACTCCGAACCAAAATTATTGGACGTTCTTGAGGTTGACCTTTCCCGCCCTGTTCCAGAACCGCACCAACCGGAAAACTTCCTGATATCCAAGAAAAGATGGAGACTGGTGGAAAGACCCGCCTCTGCCAGGTGTCTCAAGCTCTTGGAATCCTATTTGGTTTCAGGCCCCGGACTATTTGGCAACCCTCTGGACCGGGTGGCTCACGATATTTTTAAGGAAACTGCGGTGGCTAGCTCCTTGGCGTTAGTTCAACCGAAGAAATTGCGTTGGATTATCGATGATTATGCAGGAAAAAGACGGAGCAGGGCCTTTTTTGAACTTGGCAAGATACATTATAATTTAGCAATTACTGATCCATGGTGGAAAGCAAGAATGCTAGATCTGCCCTATGGAATGCATCCCTTGACCGAACCAGGCTTAAAAGGAGACGAGAGAATTCTATTGACATTAAGCCTCGGAGACCCATTTGAAGGTTTTTGTTATAAGCTCGTAGCCGCAATAATAATTATGCCGACATGATCATTCATTGTAATTAAAATACTATTTTCCTGCTTATGGTCAAATGCCGACACTGTGGCGTCTCCGACCGCACCATTTCCCCCCGCCTGGGCTATTGCGCGGCCTGCATCCGCAGCCACTTTGACCAGGTCTGGCCGGAAATCGAAGCCCTCCACCAGGAAAGCCGCCGGGCCTTCAACCTACCTCTTGCTCCTCCCCAAGACCCCCGGGGCAAAGCCTGCACCTTCTGCTTCCATGCCTGCCGCATTCCCGAGGGCGGCTTCGGATTCTGCGGGGCCAGGTATGTCAAAGACGGCAAGATTCTGGGCGGGACCGCGGCCGGCGCGGGCCTGAGCTATTACTACGATCCTTTGCCCACCAACTGCGTGGCCGACTGGTTCTGCCCCGGGGGCACGGGCGCGGGCTATCCCCAGTATTCATCGTGTCCGGGTCCGGAGCGAGGCTACACAAACCTCGCCGTCTTTTACCACGCCTGTAATTTCAACTGTCTCTACTGCCAGAACTGGACCTTCAAGAAGGCCACCTTTAAGGGCGAAAAAGTCTCGGCCCAGGAACTGGCCGCGGCGGTGAAGAAAAACACCGGCTGCATCTGTTACTTCGGGGGCGATCCCACGCCCCAGCTACCCCATGCCCTGGCCGCCTCCCGTCTGGCCCTGGAACAGGCCGGGGAAAAGGGCCGCCGTCTCCGCATCTGTTGGGAGACCAACGGCGCCATGCAGGGGCAATGGCTTAAACACCTGGTGGTCAGCTCCCTGACCAACGGCGGCGTGATCAAGTTCGACCTCAAGGCCTTCAGCGAAGAAATCCACCTGGCCCTCTGCGGCGTCTCCAATTCCCAAACCCTGAAAAATTTCGCGGCCCTGGCCGCCCACCTGGAGGAGCGCCCAGAAGTGCCCCTGCTCTGCGCCAGCACCCTCTTGGTCCCCGGCTACGTGGACCTGGAGGAGATCCACGGCCTGGCCCGCTTCCTCGCCCGCCTCAACCCGGCCATCCCTTACAGCCTCCTGGGTTTCTATCCCCGGTTCTATCTTGACGACCTCCCCATCACTTCTCGGGATTTCGCCTTTCAAGCCCGAAAGACCGCCCAGGAAGCCGGCCTACAGAACGTCCACCTGGGCAATGTGCACCTGTTGTGGTAGTAAGCAGTAAGCAGTGAGAAGTAAGAACAAGCCAATCAACGTAAATCTCCGATTTTTCACTGACCACTGACCACTGACTACTGCTCACTGCTCACTTTCTTGACCAATGTTGCGGGGGGCGGTATACTGCAAAATGGGAGGGGGGATGGTGAAAACCAAGATCATATTCATTACCGGTGGGGTCCTTTCCTCTCTGGGGAAGGGGGTGGCGGCCGCAGCTATCGGGGCCTTGTTGGAATCACGGGGGCTCAGGGTCACTTTTCAGAAATTGGACCCTTACATCAACGTGGACCCCGGCACCATGAACCCCTTTCAACACGGGGAGGTTTACGTCACCGAAGACGGGGCCGAAACCGACCTGGACCTGGGGCATTATGAGCGCTACACCACGGTGACCCTGGGCCAGGAGAACAATTTCACTTCCGGGCGCATTTATAACAACGTCATCACCAAGGAGCGCCGGGGCGACTATCTGGGGGGCACCGTCCAGGTCATCCCCCACATCACCGACGAAATCAAGGAATCCATCCTCCAGGTCGCGCCCAGCGTGGATGTGGCCATCATCGAAATCGGCGGCACCGTGGGGGACATCGAAAGCCTGCCGTTCTTAGAGGCCATCCGCCAACTCAAAGGCGATCTGGGCAAAGAAAACGTCTGTTACATCCACTTAACCCTGGTGCCCTATATTAAAAGCGCCGGGGAGGTGAAGACCAAGCCCACCCAGCACAGCGTCAAGGAACTGCGCTCCATCGGTATCCAGCCCGATATTCTCCTGTGCCGCACGGAAAAAAATCTCAGCCAGGACATCAAGGCCAAGATCGCCCTTTTCTGCAACGTCTTGCCCAACGCGGTGATCACCGCCCGGGACGTGGACAATATTTACGAGATCCCCTTGCTCTTCCATGAAGAAGGGCTGGACGAGCGCCTGGTGGAGGTGCTGAACATCTGGACCAGGTCCCCCCGCCTGGAAACCTGGGAACAACTGGCGGCCCGCATCCGGGGTCCCAAGGACCGGGTGGAGATCGGCATCGTCGGCAAATACGTGGACCTCCGGGAATCCTACAAGAGCCTGCACGAAGCCCTGGTGCACGGCGGGCTGGCCCACGAATCCCAGGTGGCCCTGTCCTACATCGACTCGGAACGGGTGGAGCGGGAGGGCCCCGAGGGTCTGTTGGGCCATCTCCACGGCATCCTGGTGCCCGGGGGGTTCGGGGTTAGGGGGGTGGAAGGCAAGATCCTGGCCATCCGTTACGCCCGGGAGAACCAAATCCCTTATTTAGGCATCTGTTTCGGCATGCAACTGGCGGTCATCGAGTTCGCCCGCCACCTGGCCGGGATCAACGCCGCCACCAGCGAGGAGTTCGACCCGGAAGCCCCGGCCCCGGTGATTTACCTGATGCGGGAGTGGTACGACTACCGCCGGGACGCCATCATCCACCGGGACCGGGAAACGGAAAAAGGCGGCACCATGCGCCTGGGGGCTTACCCCTGTGTGCTCAAGGAAGGGTCAGCCGCGGCCGCGGCTTATGGGACCCTGGAGATCATGGAGCGCCACCGCCACCGCTACGAATTCAACAATGATTACCGGGAGCGGCTTACCGCCGCGGGCCTGATCATCAGCGGCACCTCCCCCAACGGCGAACTGGTGGAGATCGTAGAGCTAAAAGACCATCCCTGGTTTTTGGGCTGCCAGTTCCACCCGGAGTTCAAATCCGGGCCCATGCGGCCGCATCCGCTTTTCCGGGACTACATCGGCGCGGCCTTGGCGTATAAGCGGGGGCTGGGGCAGGCAGATACGGAGATTTAGTTCAAAGTTCAAGGTTCAAAGTTCAAAGTTTAATGAAATTAGGCTGTTCAGGCGCCCATCCAATATTTTACCTTAGATCTAGGCAAAACAGCCTGCATTACCCAAAACCCAAAACTTTGAACCTTGAACTTTGAACTTTGAACTTTGAACTTTGAACCATCAACTAACCATGAACTCTAAAGTACCCGTCGCAGATTTCTGGTTGGGGGGCGGCGATCTGGTCATGATCGCCGGTCCCTGCGTCATCGAGTCCGCCGGGGCGACCCTGGAGATTGCCCGGGCCCTGAAGGATATTTCTTTAGAGTTGTCCCTGCCCCTGATTTTCAAAGCCTCCTATGATAAGGCCAACCGCACTTCTTTAAGCTCCTTTCGGGGGCCGGGGTTGCGCGGCGGTTTGGAGATTCTGGCCCGGGTCAAAGAAGAGGCGGGCCTGCCGGTCATTTCCGACGTGCACCAGGTCATCGAGGTCAGGCCCGCGGCTGAGGTTCTGGACGTCCTGCAAATCCCGGCGTTTCTTTGCCGCCAGACGGACTTGCTGGTAACTGCGGCCAAAACCGGCAAACCGGTGAATATCAAGAAAGGGCAGTTCCTCGCGCCCTGGGACATGGCCCCGGTGGTGGAGAAGGCCAGGGCCGGGGGCAATAATAATATTATTCTGACCGAGCGGGGGGCCATGTTCGGTTACAACAACCTGGTGGTGGATTTCCGCAGCCTGCCCCTGCTCCGGGGCCTGGGGTGCCCGGTGATTCTGGATGTGACCCACAGCGTCCAACTCCCCGGGGGCCAGGGGACCTGTTCCGGGGGTCAGCGGCAATTCATCCCCCATCTGGCCCGGGCCGGGGTGGCGGTGGGGGTGGACGGCCTCTTCATGGAAGTGCACCCGGACCCGGACGCGGCCAAATGCGACGGTCCCAATTCCCTGCCGCTTAAAGATGTCTTGCCTCTCTGGCGGGAGCTTAAGGCGCTGCATGAATTTACCCGGCAGCGGGAAAATCAAGAGAAATTAAGATGAACATCTCAATTAGATTAGAGGAACCAAATGATTATAGAAATGTTGAATATCTGACCAGAGAGGCATTTTGGAATGTCTACAAGCCCGGATGCGATGAACATCTGCTCGTTCATAAAATAAGAAAAGTGCCTGCATTTGTTAAAGAATTGTCTTTTGTAGCCTGTGAGGATGATAAAATTGTCGGCAATATAATTTATTCAAAAGCAAAGATAAGCAATGATGAAAATAATGAATTTGAAGTTTTGTGTATGGGACCGATTGGAGTATTACCCTCTTATCAAAGACAAGGGATTGGTTCTTTGTTAATGAATCATTCCATCGACAAGGCGAAGCAGTTGGGACATAAGGCCGTAATTATTTTCGGAAACCCGAATTATTATCACCGCTTCGGCTTTAGAAACGCCGAAAAATACCGGATTCAAACCTCATGGGGGGAAAATTTTGAGGAATTTATGGCCTTGGAACTTGGTGACGGCGGTTTGCATGGTATTTCCGGCAAGTTTTATGAAGATCGGGTTTTTAAAATAGAAAATGATGAACTGGAGATTTTCGAAAAAGAATTTCCTCCCAAAGAGAAGCGGGTTACAGATACTCAACTAAAGTGAATTCTTTTCCGAAACATTCATGAATCCAAACATCACACCCCTTAGGATGAAAAATCCCCCCTACCCCCCTTTAGAAAAGGGGGGCATAAAAGTCCCCCTTTATTAAAGGGGGGGGCATAAAAGTCCCCCTTTATTAAAGGGGGATTTAGGGGGATTTTGGTTGGCTGAGGTAAAACAAATATCGCCCCGGTTAATCTTAAGAACAGTCGGAGGCGGCTGTGTCACATTTTTTTCTTGCGCCTTGGCGCCTTGGCGTCTTTGCGTGAGATGATTCTCACCCATAAAGGAAGCACATCTTGAATTCCCAAGACTACCCGCCGGAGGTCTGGCAACGGGCCCAGGCCATCCGCCTGCTGATTTTGGACGTGGACGGCGTTCTCACGGACGGCAGCCTTTATTTCGACGCCAAGGGCGAGGCCCTGAAGGTCTTTCACGTCCGGGACGGCCACGGCATCAAGATGCTCCAGAGGGCGGGCCTCGAGGTGGTCTTTCTTTCCGGGCGGCATTCGGACGCGGCCTTTCACCGGGCCCGGGAGTTGGGCATCAACCGCTTTCACGAAGGTTGCCGGGATAAGGTGGCGGTGATGGAGGAAATCATGGCCGCCCTGCATATCGGCGCCGAGGCGGTGGCCGCGGTGGGGGACGAGTTGGTGGACCTGCCCCTTTTCCGCCGGGTGGGCCTGGCGGTGGCGGTGGCCGACGCACCGGCGGAGGTCAAGGCCGCGGCCCACTGGGTCACCAGCCTGCCGGGAGGCAAAGGCGCGGTGCGGGAGGTCTGTGATTTAATTTTAAAGGCACAGGGAAAGTGGGAGGGGATAGTTAGACCCTGGCAGGCTGATTAGGAACCTCCACTTTATAACTTGCTATTTTGCTAAAAGCTGACCGCTATTTTACAAAAAAGAATGTTCCCAAACTAATCGCACTTATCCCCCCATGTTTCCCCCCTCCACGCCAGATAAGCCTTTACACTTTTTCCCAGGGTGTTAATATAATTCTTAGGAAAACCGACCTAGTTGGCATGGAAAATTTATTGATCAAGCCCAGGAAGGGCTGGCGGAAGTTTCTAGGATGGAAGAGCCTGACCGGCCTGCTTATCCTGGCGGGGTTGGGCGTCTGGGGCCTTTATGCCTGGACGCAGCCCCCGCCCCCGCCGCCTCCCAAGCCCCAGGCCCAGGCCCAGGGGAAAGCCCGGGCCCGCATGGAGACCCTGGCCCTCACCGAAATCCAGGAAGGGGATAAACGTTGGACCCTGGACGCCCAGTCCGCGGATTTTCTCAAGGACAAAATGGAGGTCAGGATCAAGGGCGTGAAGGTGGAATTTTTCGGGGGGCCTGATAAGGTAGTGAAAGTCAAGGCCAAAGAAGGGCTGATCAATACCAAGACCCGGGTCCTGACGCTTCAGGGCGGGGTGGAGATGGTGAGCGGCGACCTGCGCATCACCACCGACCGGGTCACCTATCAGCCCGTCGAGCGGCTCCTCTTGGCCCCGGACGAGGTGACCCTGGAAGAACCCCGCCTGAAGATCCAGGGGAAGGACTTGCAAGTGAAACTGGCGGAGAAGAAGCTGATCCTGGCCCAACACCGCCTCACCCAGATCAAGGTTTCGCTTAAGGAGCGCATACCGTGATAACCAGGATTCTTCGGCGAGGCTGGGCCGGCGTACTCTGCCTGCTCCTGCTGGGCGCCGGGCTGGCCCCCACCGCGGCGGGGGCCCAAAGCCAAAAGAAGCCCCCCAAGGACATACCCCTGCACATCAGCGCGGCCCGCCTGGAGGCAGACCAGAAGGAGCGGGTCATCACCTTCAGCGGCCAGGTGAAGGCCGACTACGGCGATAATATTTTATATGCCGAGCGCTTGCGGGTTTATTACGAACCTCCGGACGCCGGCGCCAAGCCTAAGGACCCGGAGAAAAAAGAGACCTCACCCCTGGGGGACCTGGGGGGAGAGAAAATCAACCGCATTGTGGCCAGCGGCGGGGTGCGGTTTGTCCAGGCGGACCGGGTGGCCACGGGTAAGGAAGCCACGTATTACCGGGCCAAAGAAGAAGTGGTGCTCACCGGCAATCCCCAGGTGTGGCGCGGGGAAAATACCCTGAAGGGCGAGCGCATCGTCTTTAATCTGCGCACCAACAGGGTGACGGTGGAGAGTTCCCCCAAAAAGAGGGTGGAAGCCCACCTTTATACCTCCGGCCAGAAGGCGCCGGGGGGGGGCAAGAGCTTCCTCCCGGGAGCCAAGAGCCGGAAGGCACGGTAGTATCAGGGATGCATCGCCTCGCCCTCAGCCATCTGGTGAAAAGTTACGATGGCCGCACCGTGGTAAATGACGTCAATTTGGAAGTGCACAGCGGCGAAGTAGTGGGACTTTTGGGTCCCAACGGCGCGGGGAAAACCACCACTTTCTACATGTTGGTGGGCCTGCTGCATCCCGACCAGGGCCAGATTCTGCTGGACGGGGAGGATATCACCACTCTGCCCATCTTTCAGCGGGCCCGGCTGGGGGTGCAGTATTTGCCCCAGGAACCCTCGGTTTTTCGCAAGCTCACGGTGGCGGAAAACATTATGGCCATTTTGGAGACCCTGGAGCCGGAGCCCCAGGTGCGGCAAGAAAGACTGCGGCAATTGCTGGGGGAATTGCGCCTCTCCCATCTGGCCCACCAGAAGGCCTCGGCCCTCTCCGGGGGGGAGAGGCGCCGGGTGGAGATTACCCGGGCTTTGGTCACCGCGCCGCACTTCATCATCCTGGACGAGCCCTTTGCCGGCATCGATCCCTTGGCGGTGACCGATATTCAAAATATCATCCGCCAGTTAAAGGAACAACAGTTAGGGGTGCTCATCAGCGACCATAACGTGCGGGAGGCCCTGGGGGTTTGCGATCGGGCCTATATCCTCAATGAAGGGGTGGTCCTGGAGGAAGGAACCCCGGAAGTGCTGGTGCAGAGCGAGATAGCCAAAAGAATTTACTTGGGGGAGACCTTTAAGTTATAATATATTAAGGCCAAGCCCCAGACGGGGCCTGATTTCAAGGGGATTAATCCGAGAGTTTAAAAAGATGGCGCTCGAGATTCGACAGAACCTGAAGCTCACCCAGACGCTCATCATGACCCAGAAGTTGCAGCAGGCCATTAAACTGCTGCAACTCTCCCGGTTGGAGCTGTTGGGGGAGATTCACCAGGTACTGGAGACCAACCCGGTTCTGGAAGAGTCTCAAATCGAAGAAAAGGGAGAGATGGAGCAGGAGGCGGAAATGCTCTCCCTGTCTAAAGATGGCGATTCCGTGGAGGGCGAAGCCACTAACGGCGCCGACGGCAAATCCGCCGCGGAGGAATGGGACTGGGACAGTTACTTGCAGGACCGGCTGATGCCTTCCCCCACTGCCGGGGAATTTGAGGAGCGGGAAGCCGCGCCTTTTGAGAACCTGAACGCCCAGAAAACCACCCTGAAATCCCACCTCATCTGGCAGTTGCGGATGATGGAGTTGGATGAAGAAGCTGAGGCCATCGGCGCGCTGATCATCGGCAATCTGGACCGGGACGGTTATCTTCGGGCCACCGTCGAGGAAATCGCCGGGGAGATGCAGGTTTCTCCGGAGCAGGTGGAGGAAATCCTGGGGATTATCCAGGGCCTGGACCCCCCGGGAGTAGCGGCCAGGGACCTTAAGGAATGTCTCCTGTTGCAGCTTAAAGCCTCCGGCGAGCAAGACCCTTTAGTCACCGCCATCATCTCCCAACATCTGCCTAATCTGGGAAATAAGAATTACCAGGCCATTGCCCGGGACCTGAAAGTGCCCCTGGAAAAGATCTTCCTGGCCAGCGAGGTCATCTTCAAATTGGACCCCAAGCCGGGCCGGGAGTTCGATGCCGAGGACGCGGACTACATCAACCCCGATGTCCATGTAGATAAGGTAGGCAATGATTATGTCATCAGCTTGAATGAAGACGGCCTGCCCAAGCTCAGGGTGAGCTCCTTTTACCTGGAGGCCCTGCGCTCCCCCGAGAACCTGCCGGATAACGTCAAGAGCTACATTCAAAAACATCTGGACAACGCCCTCTGGTTTATTCGCAGTATCCATCAACGTCAGAAGACCCTATACAAGGTCACTGAAAGTATCATCCGCTTCCAGAGGGACTTTCTGGACCAGGGCCTGGCTCATCTAAAACCCCTGACCTTAAGGCAGGTCGCGGAGGACGTGCAGATGCACGAGTCCACCATCAGCCGGGTGACCACCAATAAGTATATCCACACCCCCCAAGGCGTGTTTGATCTGAAATACTTTTTTAACAGCGGCATCAACCAGATCCTGGGAGACCAGATCGCCTCGGAGAGTGTGAAAGAGAAGATTCGTCAGATCGTGCAAGGAGAAAACCCCGAAAACCCGTTAAGCGATCAGGAAATTGCCGATATCCTCCACCGGGACAACGTCATCATCGCCCGGAGAACGGTGGCCAAATATCGAGGTATGCTGGGGGTGCTCCCTTCCAGCAAACGCAAACGACCGGGATACCGGCGCAAAGACCTGTCAGAGACTGCTCCCTCTTGATCTTGCTTTTCCGTCGGGGTCATCATCTAGGAGGAAAGAATGCAGATATCCGTGACTTTCAGGCAGCTTGAGCCCACGGAGGCCTTGAAAAATTATGTGACCGAACGCTTAAATAAGTTTAAGCGCTATCTGGATGGGCCGGTGGAGGCCCATGTAGTGTTGGGATTGGAAAAATTCCGCCACCTGGCGGACGTGACCATTGACAGCAATGGCCGCATCATCAAAGGCCGGGAAGAGAACGCCGATATGTACGCGGCCATTGACCTGGTGATGGATAAGATCGATATGCAGTTGAAAAAGCTGCGGGGTAAGATGCGGGACGTTAAAGGCGACCGGAGCCGGGCCGCAGCCCCGGTGGCGGCCGCAGAAGAAAGCCCGGAGATGCCCCCTGTCCGCCGGCAAAGGGTGGAGGTGCCGCCCCTGCAACTGGCCGACGCCGTAGAGATGATGCAGAGCGGCAATGATAGGCTCTTGGTCTTCACCAATGTGGCCAACGGTGCTTTAGGAATACTCTACCGGCGGCAAGACGGACAATTTGTCCTGGTGGAGCCAGATCTGAGTTAGGATGACCCCAAACCCCATGAAAATCATTGATCTCCTGGACCCCAAATGCATCCTGCCGAACCTGCAGGCTTCCAGCAAGAGGGGGGTGTTGGAGGAACTGGCCGCCGCCCTGGTGAGCGGCCAAAAAGAGATAAACCTGCAAACCGTGGTGGAGGTGCTGCTGGAGAGGGAACGCCTGGGGAGCACGGGCATCGGCGATAATATCGCCATTCCCCACGGCAAGCTCCCCCAGCTTTCCCGGATGCTTCTGGCCTTTGGCCGCAGCCCTCAGGGCGTGGACTTCGACTCCATGGACGGCAAGCCATCCCACCTCTTTTTCCTATTGCTGGCTCCGGTCAATTCCTCGGGCCTGCATCTCAAAGCCCTGGCCAAGATCTCGCGCATGCTCATGAGCCAGGTTTTCCGGGATAGTTTGATGGAATCAAGCGGGGCGGAAGATATCTTACGACTGATTGCTGAAAAAGACGCCGAATTCTAAGCTTAACCCGGACCCGTGGCCCCGGCCGCCAGCCGGGGCCATTACCAGCAAGGTTTTAAATCTCCAGTAATGAGCCGGATTCCTGTGGTAAACCAGAAATCTGCACCATCTCCACTTGCGTCGTTTCCAGTCCTGATTATCACCGGCGTTTCCGGTTCCGGGAAGAGTACCGTGCTCAGGGCCCTGGAGGACATCGGTTATTTCTGCGTGGACAACCTGCCTCTGCGTCTCCTGCCTCCGTTTTTACGGGAGCAGTCCCGCTCCTACCAGGACGGCCGCAAGATCGCCCTGGTGATGGACGTGCGCACCGAGGGGTTTCTCCAGAATTATTCCCGGGTCTTCCGCCGTCTGAAGAAGCAGGGTTACCAATTGCATCTGATCTTTCTAGAAGCGGATGAGGCCACCTTGATCCGGCGCTTCAGCCAGACTCGGCGTCAACACCCCCTGACGGACCAGGAAAGCATCTCCCATGCTTTACAGAAAGAGCGCCGTTCTCTGGCAGGGCTCAGGCGCCTGGCTCACCGCATCATCGACAGTTCCTTCTACAGCCCCCACCAACTTCGGGAGCTGATCCAGGCGGAATATTCGGAACTGACACCCCGGCAACGCCTGGCCCTGCACCTGATTTCCTTTTCCTACAAAAACGGCATTCCCCCGGAGGCCGACCTGGTGCTGGATGTCCGGTTTTTGCCCAATCCCTTTTTTGTGGAAGAGTTAAAACCCTTGACCGGCAACGACCCCCGGGTGCGGGATTATGTCCTGGAACAACAGGAAACCCAGAATTTTTTGCAGCACCTTTTCCAATTCCTGGATTACCTGCTGCCCCAGTTTATTAAGGAAGGCAAGACCCACCTTACCCTGGCCATCGGCTGTACCGGAGGGCAGCACCGGTCCGTGGTCATCGCCAATGTCCTGGCGGCGCATCTGACCCAGGGGAATTTACCGTTCACCCTACATCATCGAGAGGTGACACCCAAGGAGAGTTACTTATGATCGGTGTGTTACTCGTTACCCACAAGGAACTGGCCGAAGCCTTGCTGTCCGTCTGCGATCTGATCCTGGGACGCCAGGACGCTCTGCAGGCCGTTTCCCTCGATCCCCACGCCTCCCCGGAGGAGTGCCGCCAACAGATCCAACGGGCTCTGGCCCAGGTCAACAACGGTAATGGGGTAATCATCCTGACGGATATGCTGGGAGGCACGCCCTCCAACCTCACCCTCACCTTTCTTCAGGAAGGCAAGGTGGAGGTGGTCACCGGCGTCAACCTGCCCATGCTCATGAAGCTGGCCCAACTGCGGGAAGAAGAAGATCTGGTCCAGGTGGCCCTGGCCCTGAAACAATTCGGCCAGAAAGGGATAACCGTAGCCAGCGAGGTTCTGCACCATAAATGATCCGGAACTTCTCATCCGCCCTGCCGGCATAACGGATATCAACGGCATCTGGGCCATCGAGAAAGTATCCTTCCCCACCCCCTGGTCCCGCTTCTCTTTCCTGACGGAGCTGGGACAATCCTTAAGTCATACTCTGGTGGCCGGCCCCCGGCCACCCTTACGCCGCCAGGTTTGGGCCTACCTGATCTATTGGGTGGTGGCCGAGGAAATGCATATCCTCAATTTGGCCGTGCACCCCCAAAGGCGCCGCCGGGGCCTGGCCCGCCGCCTCCTGGCCCAGGCCATGACCCATGCCCGTACCCTGGGCGCGCAAGTGGCCTGGCTGGAAGTGCGCCCCTCCAACCAACCCGCCTTGAATCTTTACCATTCCCTGGGTTTCCAGGAAATGGGCCGCCGCCCCCGCTACTATGATGATACCCAGGAAGACGCTTTGCTCCTGGCTTACTATTGGGAGGAAGTAGAGGAAGAAGATAGTAATCAGTGATCAGTATTCAGTAACAACAACTGGTCACTGATTACCGATCACTGATCACTGGCTCCACTCTCACGGCGCACTGCACTGGCACGAGGGCGCGGGATGGTCTTTCAGGAAGTTTTGCACCAGGGTTTCCGGGGATTCCTGGGGATCGCCGGTAATGACCTGGATATCTTTATGCTGGATCAGTCCCTGGGCCTTCTCTCCCAGGCCCGCGGCGATGACGTGGGTGACGCCTAAATCTTCCAGCCACTCGGGGATGCCGCCGGGCTCATGGGGGGGCGTGGGGATGGTTTCCTGCTCCACAATGGCTCCCCCTTTGACGGTAAAGACGGCAAAATTCTGGGCCTGGCCGAATTTGGCCGCCAGCTTGCCGTTATCCACCGGCAGGGCGAACTTCAGCACTCCCGGCTCCCGGCGGGAGACGGTGGGGGAGAGGGTCTCCAGGAGGTAATCGACGACGGGGCGCAGGGCCTGGAGGAAGGGGCTCTCCGCTTCCGGCACCTCGATGAGTTGCCCCTGGTCCGCGGCTTCCACCACCTTGGGGTCGAAGGGCAGCGCCCCCAGGAAGGGGATCTTGGCGGTCTGGGCCGTCTTGGCCGCGCCGCCGGTCTTAAACAAGGGGATGGTTTCCCCGCAATGGGGGCAGCTATACCCGCTCATGTTTTCCACCAGACCCAGGATGTCCAGGTTGATCTTCTGGCAAAAGTTGATGGATTTGCGCACGTCCGCCAGGGAGATTTCCTGGGGAGTGGTGACGATGACCGCGTGGGCCTCGGGGATGGTCTGGGCCACGCTCATGGGCTCGTCCCCGGTCCCCGGAGGCGCGTCGATCACCAGGTAATCCAAGGCCCCCCACTGCACTTCGGTGACAAACTGCTGAATGAGCTGATGTTTCAACGGCCCTCGCCAGATGACCGCCTGCTCCCGGTTCTTCATCAGGGCCTCGATGGAGATCACCCGGAGGTTGTCAAAGAGGTCCGGGGGCAGGGGGAACTGGGCGTGGGTCAGGTCCATGGGCTCGGTCAGGCCCAGCATGCGGAGCACGTTGGGGCCGTGGATATCCACGTCCATCAGGCCCACTTTCAGGCCCCGGCGGGCCAGGGACAAAGCCAGGCTCACGGCCACGCTGCTTTTGCCCACGCCGCCTTTGCCGCTCATGACCAGGATTTTATGGCGGATCTTTTTCAGGGCCCGGGCGATCTCTCTTTCCCCGGTGTCTTCGTGGTGATGATGCTCCGGGCTGCAACTGGGGCAGGACTTGGGGTCGGCGCCGCAGGTCTTGGGATCGGCGCCGGAAGGACAATCACTCATAGCTTATATCTCCTCGCAAAACTTAATCGTGTGGAAACGCGGAAAGGGGAATGAACCAATGTCCATTATTCCCCATCTATATATTTAATACCTAAAAATTATTTCCCGCAAGGGTTTTGGGGGGATCGACTCAGCCGAGTGCCGCCAATCCTTTGCGATCAATAAGATCAAGAAGCCGTTGGGCCGGGCCGCTTGGTTTTTTTTGCCCCTGTTCCCACTGCTGCACCGTGGTCTTGCCGATGCCCAGAATAGCAGCAAACACGGCCTGGCTGACATGGTTCTTCAGACGGATGCGCCGGATATCCTCGGGCCGAAACGCCCGTTTGGTGGGCAAGCACAGCGCCTTAATCTGGCGCATGGTAATTTCATCCATGGCCCCGGCCTTAAACAGGTCGCGGGCCATATCATGGGCAATATCCAAAATCTTACTCATGGTGTTGCACCTCCATTATGGAATCTTCCTGCAAAAGATAGCCAACTTGCGCATCCGTTGCCAAAACAAAGGTCTCGGCAACTAGGCTCAAGGCTTCTTTTTCCTTATCTGATACCAATTCGCATTCAAAGGACGTTGAACTGTAGGGGCGAACCTTGTGTTCGCCCGTGGCTCCGGGGCGAACACAAGGTTCGCCC
>JBMORF010000012.1:0-28312 GCA_049322315.1 Thermodesulfobacteriota bacterium
TCCTGAAATCTGTTTTAGACACCTTGGCCGATTTCTTTAATCCAGACCCCGCATTTCGTTCTTGTCTGGACATTATTGCCAATAGTTTTAACCAGTTCTTCCCCTTGCAGGGGTGCGAAACTTGAGTAAATTAAACAAAGAGGGATAAAATGCTGACTTTGCGCGATAAGATTGAAGAAAGTCTGAGTATTTTGCGTTATGTCATAGATACTTATGAAGGGACGTTGGCAGTCACCTTCTCCGGGGGCAAGGATTCATTGGTAGTGCTTCATTTGATCCGTACCGTTTGCCATGAGATTGTGCCCATCCCGGTGTTTAACATCGACACCACCGTAAAATTTCCGGAGACCTTGGAGTTCCGGGATGAAATGGCGCGTCAGTGGCACCTAAACCTCATTATTCTAAAAAACGCCTCAGCTGCGGCAAAACTGAACATCGGCCAGGATAAGAAAACCTGTTGCCAGCTTCTTAAAATTACCCCGCTTAAAGAGGCCTTAGCGCATTATGGTATTCAAGGTCTAATTACCGCCATTCGCTGGGATGAACAAGAAATAAGGAGTAATGAGCAGCCTTTATCCCCCAGAGAAGACCCGCGCCATATGCGCATCCATCCCCTCCTGCACTTTTCCGAAGCGGATGTCTGGGACTATATCCATGCCTTCCGGTTACCTTATTGTGTATTGTATGATCAAGGCTATCGCTCCCTAAGCTGCATGCCATGTACTCAAAAAGCGGACTCCACCGGGAGCGAAAGAGCCGGGCGGGAACCAGCTAAAGAGATGGTTATGCAAGATTTGAGGTTACTGGGGTATTTTTAGCCTGCATCATGCTGGTAACGCTTCCTTGAACATTGAGGGGGGATCACAGGTTTTGGGGATTGTTCGTTGCAGATGAGGAAGTAGAAAAAGGAAAGCCACGAACGCTCTTTTTCCAGTCTTCAGACCGGAATAGGCCTTCGTGGCTTAATTCTTTAGCAGAATCGTGGCTTTCCGTTAGTGGCAGCAGGTGTGCCCGTGTTGATGATGCCCGTCATCATGGGTGTGCTCATGGGTATGAGTCTTGGCCTCGTGGGTGTGCTCATGGCCGTCATGGCTATGAGACTGGGCCTCGTGGGTGTGCTCATGCTCATGCTTGTCCTTGTTGTGGCAGCACATCACTCCTCCCTCCTTTCTAATTGATTATATATTAATTTAGCCGGTTGGCCCCTTCTCTGTCAAGTTCTTCCCTCATTTTTCCGGGAGTAATTGGAATAATGTGTTTCGCCCCATTTCCCTGAAAAAATTTCTTGACAGAACAACCTGCTTGCGCTATTTTTCTCAAAGAAGCGTTGCCGGGGCAGAAGCCCCGTTAATCATTAACAAAAATAATATATTTACAGCCATAAGTCAGCCACGAAGGCGACTCGTTTACCTCGAGCGCCCTGGTGGCTTTTTTTATGGCCTCCGGTTAAGCCTGCATCGGCCTGGGGCGCAAAGGTTTTTTTAGGGATTAAACCTGTCCGGCAGGCGATATGGTCAAGCAAATTAATGGGGGTGGGCATTGGTTCCCTTCGTCTGTGGCTGGTAAATGCCAACGGGACCCTTAATGGGGCAGCAACCAACAGCTCCCCCCTCGTTTTACCCGAGTGCATCGCCGGTATTGCAGCTTTCCTAACGTCTTATTACTTTGCCCTTTCAGAAGGAAAGGGTTGCATAGACCATAAGATTCCCAGGTCCTTCACGGACCGGAAAGGCAGGCGCCCGGCGGCCCGTGGATTGCCTGCCGGTTAAGTCACGATTTTCTCACGATGGAGTCTCAATTATGCCTGGTGGAACCCTTGTTATGCCGACCGCCACCCGCGCCTGGGGGGCGCTTTTTTCCATCTTATGTCATGGACTCATTATGCTGATTCCCATTTCCCTGGCGGTCAAGGCCCCCCGGCCCTATCCGCCCGTGGAATTTGTCATGACCCTGGCGGAGAAACCCATGGTTACGCAACCGCCCCCCCGGGTGCAAAAACCCGAGCCGGTGCGGCCCAAGCGGAAAGTCAAGCCGCGGCCGCGCCCCCAGCCCATTGTTACCGAACCGGTGAAGACAGATACAGCCATGCCCCGGCCGGTGGCCGCGGCCCGGCCCCAGCCGGCTCCGGCCCCGTCCGGCCCCGTGGTCACCACCTTCGGCAGCGCCACCGGCCCGGCCTTTCTGCGCCGGGTCCTGCCGGTCTATCCGGCCCAGGCCCGGCGGCGGGGCCAGGAAGGGAAAGTAATCCTGCGGCTGAGCATCGATGCCCGGGGCAACCTCCTGGGGGTGGAGGTGCTCCAGGGAGCCGGCTATGGCTTTGAGGAGTCGGCGATGGACGCGGTGAAACGTTCGTCCTTCCGGCCGGCCACCCTGGGCGGCAAACCGGTGGCCTGCATTGCCCGGCTGCCCATCAGATTTGTCTTAAGGTAATAAACAACGCCACCCAGTGTCGCCACTGGAGACAGAAAGGAGGTTATAAGGGAGAAACCTAGTTAAGCCGCCGCGGCCTGGATTACTGAACGGGGAAAGCCGCGGCGGCTTAGCCGCCCGTCTAAGTATGCCGGACCGGCGGCAAAAATCAGGGCAGGGGCTGACTCTGGCAAGGCGGCCATGCCTTGAAAGGACCTCGGCGACTGACGGCCGTTAACCGTACAAGTATGCAGCAAAGCCCTCGATTTTATTTATCGCAAACATGGGGGTGATGCCAAGAGCAAAAGGGGGATTAATTATGAAGTTTTTCGGGAGATTGATGTGTCTCATTCTGGTTTGCCTGCTCTCTCCGGCCGTGATTTACGGCGCCGAAAAGACCGCAGAAAAAGAGCAGGCCCTACCCGAAGTGCTGGTGGAAAGCGAACGCTTGGTGGAGGACCAGGACAAGATAACCATTAAACCGGAGGGCCTGCCCGCAAAGGTTAACATTGTCACTAAGGAAGACTTGAAGAAGACACCATACACCGGGGATTATATGGACATGTTCCGCAACATACCGGGTGTCTATACTAGCAAACTCAATGGGGATTATGGGGACCGCATCGGCATGCGGGGCTTTTATCCCAGTAATAACCAGGTGGCCATTTTTGTTGACGGCATGCCCATGAATTTATTCGATTACAGACTTAGCGGGTGGGGTGACATCTCATGGGTTATCCCGGAAATGATCGAACGCATCGAAGTCATCAAGGGTCCATTCTCGGCATTGTACGGCGATTTTGCCCTGGGCGGCGTCATCAACATCATCACCAAGAAGTCGGACCCGTCTCCCAGTGTGGGGGCCTATGGCGGCACCTACGGCACCTGCCGGGCCGTGGGCGTCGCCAGCGATCCATCCTGGAGCGAATCATTGAGGAACGTAACCCCCTTCCTGGTGTGGGAAGGTTACACCCGGGGCGGCTACCGTACCAACAATGATTCCAATCGGGGCCAGTTTTTTAATAAATTTACCTTCCCCCTTTGGCAAGGAAATTTATCAGCCCGGGTGCATTATGTGTCCCGAACCTGGGGAGATCCGGGATGGTTAAAAATAAGTGACCTGAAAGCCGGAAAAGTCAGTCGGACAAGCGCGGTGAATGACATCGACCGAGGCGACAGCGAGATGGCCGACGTGGTGCTTAATTATGCTCCCAAAGGAGGGGAAGCGGGCTTCCATGGTACCCTCTATTACGCTTATCATGGGCACAATACCGGAAGAACGTATACTTGGATTAGTACCAACCCCTCCCAAACCCGAACAGACACCTTTGAAAACTATTTCGGCTGGAAATTGTTGTATGATTACCGGCCCTTCGAGCAACTGTCCTTGGTGGTCGGCAATGATTTGCGCTATGACTATGTCAGTCTGAACCAATGGTATGCCTTAAAATATTACAATCTTCTGCAACACCTGAGCTCTTATAAAATAAACCGGTTCAACACCGGGTTTTTTGCCCAGGGGCAGTATAAGCCCTTCTCTTTCTTCAAGATCTTGGGGGGGGTGCGCTACGATATGTTCAATATCGACGTGGATAACAAATTATACCCCCAAAATTCCGGCACCGCCTCTCCTGATATCTGGAGTCCAAAAGTGGGGGTGGTGATCACCCCTTATAAAGACATCAACATCTTCGCCAACCAAGGACGCGGCTTTCGTTCCCCAAGCAATTCGGAGTTGTCTCCAGCCTCAAAAACCCAGAAAGCCAACTTCGATATCGGGGTTGCCAAGTTGGAGACCTGGGACGTGGGGATCAACGCCCTCCTGCTCAAGCGGCTCTTCGTCAGTTTTAACTACTACAACACCCGGTATATGAGGGAACAGATGTATAATTCGTTAACCCAAACGTATGAGAATCTCGGAGCTTCCAAACGGACCGGCATCGAAGTGGAGGCCAGGATCTTTGTAACCAAGGAACTCACCCTTTATGGAAGTTGGTCGGATGTCAGGGCCCGCCTGAAAAATCCACAAAATCCAGGCCAATTCTATATAGCCGAGCTCCCAGAGGACCAAGCGGTGGTGGGGTTGGAGTTTCAAAAACCCTGGGGGGGCGGCGATCACCAGTTAAACTTTGATTTCTACTACTTACGCATAGGCCGGGCACCTCTCCAATCTAGCGGCACCCCCATCGGTTCGCAATTCGATCAATATCGGTCAAAATTGGGCTACCGGTACAAAAACTGGACCATGTCGGTGGACGCCACTTTTACTCCCCGGCAATATGCTTCGGATGCCTGCGCCTCCTTCTATAACGAGCCATGGATTCTTACCTGGCCGCGCTGGGAGGTTTTGGGTGGGGTAAAATATCAGTTCAAATAAGAAAGATTTGTTCTGATCA
The DNA here is from genome assembly GCA_049322315.1 of Thermodesulfobacteriota bacterium. Taxonomy (GTDB): domain Bacteria; phylum Desulfobacterota; class Desulfobaccia; order Desulfobaccales; family 0-14-0-80-60-11; genus SURF-52. The sequence goes on from JBMORF010000012.1 coordinate 4,806, forward strand.
ATATGCCATGCAAATTGCTTTACATAACATGAATGATGAACGGCGGGAGAGATATAATCTGCTAAATAATCTATTCTTACTCTATCTACCAGGAAAGGATAAATCATGCCATTATGTTCGCGCTCCACTTCAATTATCTTTATCATATCTTTGCTGCTGACTGTTGGGGTAGCTTCAGCTTCCCAAGGCAAGCGCAGCCCAGGTAAGTTTTACGTTGTGGGTGCAGGCCCCGCCGGTCCTGAACTCGCCACCCAGAGAGCCTTGGAGGTCATCAAAGGGGCTGACTATATTCTATGTGATAAAGATGTGAAGAGCCTTTTCTCCGTGCCCCTTAAAGATAAGGAGATTCTCGCTGATCCATGGCCACAGGACGCGGGGAAACCCTGGAGAAAACTCACACCCGAAGAAAAACGCGCCCGTTGGCAAAAGCGGGTCAAAATCCGGAAAGATATTAGCAGACAGGTAAAGGATAAGTTGAGCCAGGGGAAGAGCGTGGCCTTACTGGTGACTGGTGACCCAACGGTCTACACCAGTGCCTTCTATTTCGCAGAAGGGTTGGACGATGCCCAGGTGGAGGTCATCCCCGGGGTGGGAGCCTTGTCCGCGGCCATGGCCGCGCTGAAAAGACCCAGCACCGTCGGGGGCAGTCGATTCGTGGCCTTTACCGAGCCTTCCTCCTTTTTCGGCAAAACCGACCGGCATGACCTGGCCCGGGACCTCTCCCACATCCCCGGCACCCTGGCGTTTTACATGGGTCTCTGGGAGCCGGAAAAATTAGTAGAATCCTTAAAAAATTTCAATCCTGGCGACCTGCCGGTAACGGTGGTCTACTTCGCCGGCTATCGGGATAAGGAAAAGATAATCAAAGGAAACCTTAATAACATCCTGGAGAAAATCGCCCCGGAAAAAGAGAAATTCATGGGCCTGATTATTGTGGGCCGATCACTGGAAGGCTCTCGTTTTACCATGCCGGATTTTAACGAGCCGGCTGTGCCGGACCGGCCAAAGCCTGCCAAAAACCGGCATTAAAGGAACCCCGGGAGGGGGGCTTACATGGAGTAAAAGGATTCGTAAAACCAGAGTCTGATAGCGCCTGGAAGAAGGATAACTTCAACTGTTCTTCGGTGAGAACATAAGAAAGGAGGAGTAATACCATGAAGAAAGCTATGGTGCTGGCATTGGCTTTGACCTTGTTTGCTGCCTCCCTCGCGTCTGCCCATGACACCTGGGTGGCTAAAGACGGCGGGGCTTACGTGGTGATGTGGGGGCATGGCGGCAAAAGCGATCCTTACAAGCCCGAATTTATCAAGGCCGCCAAGGGGGTTGACGCCTCCGGCAAAGAGATGAAGGTGATGGTGAAGAAACAGGGCGACAGGGCCGCCTTGGCCTTCCCCCAGGAACCGGCTTTGGTCATCGTGGTGTTTAACTCCGGGGCCTGGGTCAAGACCCCCGAAGGTTATAAAAATATCTCCAAGCGGGAGGCCAAGAATGTCCTTGAGTCCATGAAAGGAGAGACTTACAGCAAGAATCTCTGGCAGTGGCACAACAGCTTCAGCGAACCACTGGGTGGGAAAATCGAGCTGGTGCCCCTGAAAAATCCTTTGGCCCTGAAGGTGGGGGACAAACTGCCTTTCCGGGTGCTATACGATGGCAAGCCCCTGGCCGGGGTCTCGGTGCAGGCGGAAGGGGTGAAAAAAGATACCTTGAAAACCGACAGCAACGGCCGCGGGGAGATCGTCATCAACAAGAAGGGCCTTAATATCGTGGGCGCCACCCGCAAGAGCGATACCCCCAAAGACCCGGACGCCGATGTGCTTTATGAAACGGCGAATATCACCTTTGAGGTGAGGTAATAATAAGCGATTAAGAAAGGAGCTTTTTTTATTACATAAGCGGAGTAAAGATTCTGCGGATTGGCTGAGAATCTTTACGTGGGACACGAAAATTCTGTCCAGGAGGTGGGGCGGACCCAGGGGGTGATTCGGGGTGCGCCGGGGAGGGCGGGGCGGCGGGCAAAAAAAAATCAGGGCAGGGGCTGACTCTGGCAAGGCGGCCCTGCCCGGAAAGGACCTCGGCAACTGACGGCCGTTAACCGTATACGTATGCGCCAAAGCCCTCATTTTTAATTTATCCCAAAGAATGGGGGTGATTCCAAAGAAAGGGGGAAAAACCATGAAGCTGAGCCTGAACCTGAATTTTTCGGGAAGAATACTGTGCCTCATCCTGATTTCTCTGCTTTCCCCAGCCTTGATATACGGCGCCGAAAAGGCCAAGGAAAAAGAACGGGCCCTACCCGAGGTGGTGGTGGAAAGCGAACGCCTGGTGGAAGAGCAGGGCAAGATAACCATTAAATCAGAAGGTCTTCCCGCGGAGGTGAATATCATCACCAAGGAAGACTTGGAGCAAACGCCATACACCGGGGATTATCTGGATATGTTGCGAAACGTTCCGGGGGTAAATATCGCAAGATACACCGGCGGTAACTTCGGCAGCGGGATCTCCATGCGTGGGTTTGCCGCTGGCGCCCATGGCGCGAACACCGCTTTTTTCGTGGACGGCATGCCCATGAATGTCATGGACTATCTCCATGGCATGGAAGATATTGCCTGGCTGGTGCCGGAAATGATCGAACGCCTCGAGGTCATCAAAGGTCCCTTCTCGCCGCTCTATGGCGATTTTGCCCTGGGCGGGGTCATCAATATCATTACCAAAAAAGCCGACAGCGGCCCCAGCGTTGGCTTATATGGAGGAACTTATGGCACCGCTCAGGGTGTTGGCGTCTTAAGCGACCCTTCCTATAAAGTTACGCCCTTTCTGGTCTGGGAAGGCTATACCCGGGGAGGTTATCGGGACAATAATGATTACCAGCGGGGGCAATTTTTTAACAAGTTTACCACCTCTTTGGGAGAAGGGCATTTATCGTTGCGGGCCCATTACGTGGCCAGGGCCTGGGGTGATCCGGGTTACATATCCATAAACAAAATAAAAGCAGGTTTATACAGCAGGACCAGGGCGGTAAGTCAATACGACCGGGGGGACAGCGAGATGGCCGATGTGGTTCTGAACTACTCCCCCAAAGGAGGAGAGCAAGGCTTTTACGGCACTCTCTACTATGCCTATCATGGCATCGACACCGGCAGGACCTGGGAGGGATGGACGCAGGGTCGGAAGGACAGCTTTTCCAACATTTGGGGTTGGAAGCTGTTATATAACTACCAGCCCTTTGACAATCTGTCTGTGATTGTCGGCGATGATCTGCGCTTTGACCAAGTCAATGCAAAAGAATGGAATACGATCCAATACTATAATTATCTGAATACCACCCGCAACCAGGAATACCATTATTTCAGTACCGGAGTTTTTGGTCAGGTGCAGTACAAGCCCTTTTCTTTCCTCAAACTCATCGGTGGTCTGCGCTTCGACCAATTTCAAATTGAAGTGAACAATAAACTATACCCCCAGAATTCCGGCAATTGCAGCCCCAGTTTGTGGAGCCCCAAATTCGGCATCGTCATCACGCCTTATAAAGATATCAATATCTTCGCCAACAAAGGGCGGGGCTTCCGTTCTCCCAGCGAAGACGAGTTGTCTCCGTCATCGGCAACCCAAAAAGCAAATTATACTATGGGCCTGGCCAAGCTGGATACCTGGGACGTGGGCTTCAACGCCCTTTTGCTCAAACGATTATATATCGCCTTTGACTACTATAATACCTTGTATCAGGGGGAACCGTGGCTGGATCCAACTACCTTGACTTACTATAATCTGGGTACTTCCAAACGTACCGGCCTGGAGGTGGAAGCCAAGGTTTTCCTGACTAAGGAATTGACGATCTACGGGAGTTACTCGCATGTGCGGGCGCGCCTGAAAAATCCCCCGACCCCTGATGCATGTTATATTCCTTATCTCCCGGCAGACATGGCGATCGTCGGCTTCCAGTTCAGGAAGCCCTGGGATCAAGGCAATCAGCAGTTCAGCCTGGATTTTTACTATCGCCTCCTGGGCCGGAATCCCGCCAATTCCACTGCTACTCTAATAGGATCAAAATTTGAACAATATGCCTCGAAGGTAGCCTATCGCTACAAGAATTGGACCGCCTCGGTGGACGTCACCTTCACCCCTCGCCGCTATTCCGCTGAAATATATGCAGATGTCGGTTCGTTGTATTACGCTCCTTTACCTTTTTTGGAGGTGCTGGGCGGACTGAAATACCGGTTCAAGTAAAGGATATTTTCTTGTTGGGAACCGAAGCAAAGTAAAATTACTTCGCGGATAGCTTGGAGAATCCTTTCGCTTAAAGCACAAAATTCCGGAATAGGAGGTGGGGCGGCCCCAGGGGGTAATTCGGGGTGCGCAAGGGAGGGGAGGGACGGAGGGTAAAAAAAATCAGGGCAGGGGCTGACTCTGGCAAGGCGGCCCTGCCCTGAAAGGACCTCGGCGACTGACGGCCGTTAACCGTACCAATACGCACCAAAGCCCTCGTTTCTATTCTAAGAAGGAATAGGGAGGAGAACAAGGGGAAAGGAGAAAAAAATGTACAACAGATGGTTATTACTGGTGATCTTGTTGTTAACCTTAGGCATCGCCCCGGCCGGAGCCGCGGCCCAGGAAGGCGCAGCCGCGGAAAAGGAAGCCGTTGCTGCTGACGAAGAAGCCACTCGCTCCTCCCAAAGAGCCAAACCTATAGCCAAAGAACAGGCCATCCCCGAAATGGTGGTGGAAACCGAACGCCTGGTGGAGAAGCAGGACCAAATAACCATTAAAGCGGAAGGCCTGCCCGCGGAGGTCAATATCATTACCAAGGAAGACATAAAGATGATGCCTTATACGGGGGACGCGATCCAAATGTTGCGCAAAGTGCCGGGGATAGATGTCCAGGTATTCCCCCGGGGGGACATGGGGGTCCAACTGGGCATGCGGGGATTTATCGGCAACAACGTAACCGCGGTTCTCGTTGACGGCATGCCGTTGAATACCCTCAACTGGTATCACGGCTTATTAAATGTCGGCTGGCTGATCCCGGAGATGATCGAGCGCATCGAAATCATTAAAGGACCTTTCTCAGCGGTTTATGGAAATTTCGCCCGGGCCGGAGTTATCAATTTCGTCACCAAAAAGTCGGACCCGTCTCCCAGCTTGGGAGGTTTCGGGGGGTCTTTTGATACTTTTCGGGGGGTGGGCGTGATCAGCGACCCATCCTGGAGTAAATCCTTGGCTAATGTCACCCCTTTCCTGGTGTGGGAAGGATATAGCCGGGGAGGGTACCGCCATAATGAAGATTTCCAGCGGGGCCAATTTTTTAATAAATTCACCGTTCCTTTGTGGCAAGGAAATTTATCGCTACGAGGCCATTATGCCTCCAGGACTTGGGGCGACGCGGGTTACCTGAGCATAGCCCAGATGAAAGCTGGAATAGTCAACCGGAGAGATGCAAGAAACTTGACCGACCGGGGCGACAGTGAAATGGCTGACTTTGTTTTGAATTATGAGCCCAAAGGCGGAGAGGCCGGCTTTCACGCTTCTCTCTACTATTGCTATATGTGGAACGCCACCGGCAGGACATTTTACACCTCGCCGCAAGCCCGCATTGACAGCTCCGGAAGCTACTACGGCTGGAAACTGATGTATGATTACCGGCCCTTCGATAACCTATCCATCGTGTTTGGTAATGACTTGCGTAATGACGTAGGCAGGAAGAATGCCTGGCAAACCGTAAACTATTATACTATCACCAAACCAACCCAGTCCTGGGATTTTACCCAGTTCAATACAGGTTTCTTTGTTCAGGCCCAATATAAGCCCTTCTCCTTCCTTAAGGTGATCGGGGGTGGGCGCTACGATATCTTTAATACCGGGGTGGACAACAACTTGTATCGCCAGAATTCCGGCAGCGGCTCCACCGACTTCTGGAGCCCCAAAATCGGATTGGTGATCACCCCCTATAAAGACATCAATATTTTTGCCAACCGCGGCACAGGATTCGCTTCTCCCGACTACGCACAAGTGTCCCCGGCCTCAGCAACCCAAAAACCCAATTTTAATTTAGGAGTTTCCCAGTTGGAAACCTGGGACGTGGGTTTCAACGCCCTTTTGTTCAAGAGGCTTTATATCAGTTTTGGCTATTACAATACCTTGAATCAGAAGGAACAGATGTTTAACAACACGACCCAAACGTATGACAACCTGGGGGCTTCTAAACGCACCGGTTACGAAGTGGAGGCCAAGATATTTCTCACCAAGGAGCTTACCCTTTACGGCAGTTGGGCCCATGTGCGGGGGCGGCTGAAAAACCCGGCGACACCGGGAGCCTATTATATTTCTGGGTTACCTCCGGACCAATCCGTCTTGGGCCTGGAGTTTCAGAAGCCCTGGGCTAAGGGGGAGCAACAGGTAGGTCTCAGTGCTTACTGGCTGCGCGTCGGCCGGAAACCGATTAATACCAAGGGTACCCTCATCGGGTCACAATTGGACCGGTATTTCGGGAAAATATTCTATCGGTACAAGAAATGGACTTTCTCGCTGGACGCTACTTTGACTCCACGAAAATATGCCGGGGAATATTACTATAATCCGAGCGGCAGCGAGATTCAAATCATCCCCCTACCAACGTGGGACGTGTTGGCCGGTGTGAGATACCAGTTTTAATTAAGCCGGTTTTTCACCTCAACATTACTTTGCTTTTAACAATGTTCTCCGGTGAGAACATAACAAAAAGGAGGAGTAACATGAAAAAATCTATTTTATTCATCTTGTCTTTAACCCTGCTTTTTGCTGTACCCCTGTATGCCCACGACACCTATGTGGCTAAAGAAGGCGGCGATTTTGTGGTGATTCACGGCCACCACGGCAAAAGCGATCCTTACAATCCCCAGTTAATGAAGGCCGTCAAGGCTTATGACGCCTCCGGGAAAGAGGTTGGGGTGACCAGAAAGCCTCAGGAAAACAAGCTTCTCCTGACCTTTGCCAAAGACCCCGCGCTGGTGGAGTTTGTCTATGACACGGGCCCCAGGGTCAAGACTCCCGAAGGCTGGAAGAATATGTCTAAGCGGGATGCCAAAGGCGCCGTCGAATCGAGGAAATGGGTGAAGTGCGTCAAACAGATTAATCAATGGAACAACCGTTTCAGCCAACCCTTAGGGGGCAGGATGGAAATCTTACCTGGGAAAAATCCTTTGGCCCTTAAGGCGGGAGACAAACTTCCATTCCAGGTGCTGTATAACGGCAAGCCCTTGCCCGGGGTGGCAGTGAATGCTCCAGGTGTTGCGAAAAACACCCTGAAAACAGACTCCAATGGGCGGGCGGTGCTGGTCATTAATAAGAGCGGTCTTAATATCGTCGGCGCCAGCCAAAACACTCCGACCCCAAATGATCCCGACGCAGATATGCTAGGTGAAATTGCTACTCTTGTTTTTGAGGTGAAATAATTAAAAGCTGATTTTTTATACCGGGGGCGGCCACCCTCCCGGTGGCCGCCCCCGGCCGCGAGGTTGAGTAATGCCGAACTATTTTCTCAAGGGGGGCACCATCATTTGGCCCCTGTTGTTGAGTTCCGTGGTGGCTCGGGCGTGTCTTTCCCTGGCGGAGATCTATGGCCCCGCCGTGGGCAAATATCCCAAGGGGCAGATCGAGGCCGACCTGGAAGCGGTGATGTGTGTCGTCGTCAACCTGGTGGACGGCAACAATCTGTCGGGACCCAGGCTCCCCATCTTGAAACGCCAAGAAAGGGAGGCGGAGGTCTTAACTGATCTCTTCAGTTTATTGCCAGCCTCTCGGGAGCAAGGCCACACCTGGGATAGGGCTCGTAAAACCATCTTTGGCTAAAAACGTCAAACTAAGAGCGAGGTTTAGCAATGTTGGAGTATTTTCTCAAGGGCGGGCCCATCATGTGGCCCATTCTCCTGTGTTCCGTAGCGGCTTTGGCCATTACCATCAGCAAGGCCTGGCAGTTCTTCCGGGTACGGCGGGACCTGGCCCGATCCTCTGAAGATATCCAAAGCCGGGGCAGCAGGTTCCTGGCGCCGGTCCTGGAGGCGGTGCGCCAGGGTTTGGATGACCGGCAGATCTCCTTAGTGGGCTCCCGGGAGCTGAAAAATCTGGAAACCGGCATGGGGTCTTTGAACCTGATTGCCGCCATTGCCCCCTTGTTGGGGTTAACGGGCACGGTCACCGGCATGATCAAGGCCTTCCAGGTCATCGCCGCCATGGGGGCCAACGTTGACCCCGCCCTGCTGGCCGCGGGCATCTGGGAGGCCCTGATCACCACCGCCGCCGGGCTGTTCGTGGGTATTCCGGCCCATATCGCCGCCCACTACCTGGATCGGAGCCTGGATGAAGTGGCCCTGCGGATGAAGGAAATCACCCTGGACCTGCAAGGGGAGCATCCATGATTGAATTTGCCCGGCGTCAGAAAAAACACGAGCATATCAATCTCACGCCCCTGGTGGACGTGGTCTTTTTATTGCTGCTCTTTTTCATGCTCAGTTCCCAGTTTGTCTCCGCGCCCACCATCAAGATCGCCTTGCCGGACTCCAAGACTTCCCAGCCGGAGGTGCAAAAAGAGGTGATCATCACCATCGCCAAAGACGGCACCCTCTTTCTGGATCAAGACCGGATTATGCTCACCGGCTTGATGTATTCCCTCCAACAAAAGCTGCAGAAAATGAAGAAGCCCGCGGTGCGCATCAAGGCCGACCGGGAAGCCCAGCTGGGATTGGTGGTGAACGTGGTGGACGAAATACGTTTATCCGGAGCCGGGTCTTTCAGTATTGAAACCGAAAAAAAGGGAGGGGAAGGTCCAAAATGAAGACCACATGTTTATTGGCCACCACCGGAATATTGTTGCTGTTGCTGCTGTCTCCCTCCCGGGTTCCGGCCCATGGGGTGGAGGGAACGGTGCAATCCGGGGGAGTGGCGGTAGCCTGCCGGTATAGCACGGGGGAACCCATGAGCTATGCCAAAGTTACCATCTTCCCTCCGGAGGGCAAGCAACCCTTCCAGGTGGGCCATACCGACAAGAACGGGCGTTTCTGTTTTTACCCCGATGCCTTGGGAGACTGGCGGTTAACGGCTGATGATAATATGGGGCATAAGCTGGAAGTAAAAGTGCCGGTGACGAGCCTGGAGGCCGCAAAACAAGTGCAGCCGACCCCCGGCGCCGCCGGCGTTGCTGATACCAGAAGCCTGAGAATCCTGGCCGGTTTAACCGTAATTTTCGGATTATCCGGCTTTCTCTTCTGGTTGCAAGGGATTAGATTAAGGCGCGGCCGCAATAAACTCCAAACCTGACCCCAGTTTCCCAGGCAAATGGTCCCAGGGAAAGCGCGGCAGAGGGGAAAATTACCTTGGGGCCGAAGGCGAGTCTCCCTTGGCCTCAAGGTTCCCCGAGTGGTTGGCCACTTCAGAGGTGGGCCGCCGTCATTTCTCCACCAGGATCACCTTGTGATTCACCAGGTTGAGGCGGAGAATAGAGGCATTAATGACTTTCTGTTCCCCGAAGATGTTGACCAACCGTAGGGCATCGCCTTCGGGTTCAATGATGTCCACATCCGACAGCAACAGTTCTTCTTGTCCCTCTTTCAGGACATAGGCGGCAGCTTCACACATTTTCGAGCAACTCCTTTAATCTTTCGGTAATCACCTTTTCCACCAAGTGCGGCAATGGTTCCGGGATGACGCCGATAATCTCCACTTTGGCCCGGGTTAGAGGCAGGAGAATCTTAAGTCCCGGGGCCGAAGCCACGGCCTCCGCCATGCGGGGGGTCACTTCGCCCATCATGGCGTTGGCCAAAACGATGGAGATGGTGCCCAGGATGACATCCGCAGTAGGTATCGTGTGGACGATGGCATTCTCACCGCTGGCCCCCCGGTTAGCCCGGGCCTTCATCATCTGGGCGGTGGCCAGGGGGTTGGTCCCTAAAGCGATGACCTCATGCTCCTCCTGATAGACCTCTTTGAAGCGTCTGATTAAAGCCGCCCCGATACCGCCTCCCTGGCCGTCAACCACGCAGATACGCATGTCTTCTCACAGCCAGCCTAATTCCCTGGCGGACGAACTTTCCCGTCCAGGGACCAGCTAGAGATATCGTGGAAGATGCCGAGAGGGGAAGGAGAGATCCCCTGGATATTTTTTTTGGCGATGAAGATGCCGTCGGCATTGTAGAGAAAGACGCAGGGCGGGTCTTGAGCCATGATTTCCTGGATTTTCCGGTAAATAAGTTGGCGTTCCGGTTTGGCTATGGTCTTTCTCCCCCTTTCGAGAAGTTCATCAACTTGGCGGTTGTCATAAGACAGAAAATTCCATTCTCCTTCGCGGGTCTTGGATGAGTGCCAGACATTATAAAGGTCTGGGTCCCAGATATAGTGGCGTGACAATAAAACCAGATCAAAGGCTTTTCTGGTTATTATGCGATATCTGAAAGTTAACCATTCAAGGGCTTCAATTTTGACTTTAATGCCTATCTTTTTTAAGTTATTTTGAATAATTTCAGCTATTAAAATATTTTCCTTGTTCTCGAAGTTAGTCACCAGATTCAAACCAGGTTGCTCTTCCTTACTAATCGACCCTGGTTTCTCATACCATCCTACCCCATCTAAAAGTTCTTTGGCCTTGGCCGGGTCATATTCGTATGAGGCAACATCCCCATAGTAGTACCAGGTCCCGGGGGGAAAAGGGCCGGTGCTCGGGCTGCCGCATCCTTTCAGCACGCTGCGGATGATGGCATTTTTATCGATGGCCAGGCTCAGGGCTTGCCTGACGCGTCTATCCTGGAACCTGGCATCTTGGAAATTAAAACCCAAAAAGCCATATCTTACGGAAGGACAACGATAACTACGGAATTTCTTCTCCAGGTCGGGATTCCGGGATAGTTGGGCATATTGGCTGGGAGTGAGTTCCATCACGTCAATGCTGCCCGACTTCAATTCCCATAAACTGGTGGTGGGATCCGGGGTGATTTTAAGGATGAGCCGCCGGATCTTGGGAGTCCCCCCATAGTACCCGGGAAAGGCTTCCAGGACGATCTTCTGACCGGCCACCCAGTCCCGCACCCGGTAAGGGCCGGCGCCCACGGGGGCGCGCCCCTGGCCCGGTTCCTCCGGTCCCGGTTGGTTACGAGCCGGATGTTGCAGCAGACCTATGGTCCAGCTCTCCAGGGCGGATGAGTAAATCTCCTGATATTTGACCGACACGGTATGGCGGTCCAGGGCCTTTACCTCCTGCACTGGACCGAAATGGCTGCGGTGGGGAGTGGGAATTTGCCCGGAAGTAACTAATTGGTAAGTGTAAACTACATCCTCCGGGGTAAGATCCCGGCCGTTATGCCATGTCACTCCCGGGCGGAGGTGGAAGCGAATCTCCCGGCCCCCGGACAGGATCTCCCAGGAGGCCGCTAAATCTCCCACTAAAGTGAGATCCCCCCGCTGCCTTACCAAACCCGGAGAGATCCAGCCGCTCACCGTATACGAGAGCTGGTCGGAGAGAAACACCGGATTCAGGCTGGCAGGCTCATAAGGGAAGGCCAAGACCAGGGTGTCCCGCACCGGCGGCGCTTCCGGCCGGGTGCAGGACCCCAGGAACCACAGCATTAGAATCAGGCCCCCCAGGGCGATTAACCATCTGCCGGAACGTGTCATCTTCTCAGCCTTGGGGGGGGTGAGGGGCCAGCCCGGTGCTCAGGGCGAGTCCCCGCTGCCAACCTGCCCCCGGTTAATACTTAACTTTGATGCCGCCACCCACGGTAAACGGCGCCGCCTGGTAACCGAACCTCTCCTGATAGCGGATATCCGTCAGGTTGTGGAGGAAAGTATAAACCTCCAGATAATCCCGGCCCTTGATGGGGATGGGCACCGAACCCTCAAGGTCAAAAGTCACATAAGGCGCTTGGCCCCTCACTCGCAGGTCGGTGTCGTACAGGGTGTTGTTGTTGTAGATCACCTTCTGGCTGGAGACGCAGGTCATGTAGAAGGCAATTTTTTCTTTGAACTTCCCTTTGTACTGTAGGCCTAAATTAACCTTATGGGCCGGCAGCCCTGGAACTTCATTGAAACCACGGTCCTGGGGAGCGACAAACTGAGCCACAAAAGGGTCACCGGAAGTCTTGCTCCTCTGGAAGGTGTAATTGCCAAAGACCGTGAATCCCCAGGGAAGTTTTTGGGAGACCCCCACTTCCACGCCATAAAGGACGGCCCGGTCAATGTTGTAGGAGACGAAGTTGATGAGGTCGAAGTGAATAAAATCGTTCACGATATAACAATAAGGGGAGAATTCCAAACTGGTCTTGCCCCCCAGATTATACTTGATTCCCCCCTGAAACAGCACCCCGTCCTCTTGTTTCAAGGTAGTGTTACGGAAAAAGCTGGAATAGGGCTCATTGTCCTGGGTATAGTGCCAGTAATATTCCGGGGAAGTGGCCAGCCTTAAGGCCCGGGAAACGCTCAGGTAAGCCAGGCTGTCGGGACCCATGAGATAGGTGAACTTCAGGGAAGGGGCCACGCCGTCCTGGGTCAGGCTTTGGGTAATCAGGTCCGGCTCCGCCCGGCCCGCGGACCCGGGTTTCGCTTCCATCCAGGAATAGCGCAACCCCGGGGTGAGAATAAATTTTTCTTTAAATTTAATGTCATCCATAATATAGAGGCCCAGGATTTCCGAGTTCACATAATTGCCGTTTTGCTTAGCCACCGCCGCGTTGTTATAACGGAAGTCGTCCGGGAAGAGCTTGTCCCCCCGATCCAAGAAGCGCCAATAGTCCACGCCCAGGGTAAAAGTGTGGTTCTTCAGGGTGTGGCGGTAACTCCCGTCCGCGCCGTAGGAGGCGTCATCAAAAAACTTTTTATGGAAAACCCGATCCAGGTTCACCCGGGTATTGTATGCCTCCCGCTGGCCCCAGTTCTTCCAGAAGCGGGCCTTAAGTAGACCTTGGTCCGTCACCTTCTGCTCATAGTTCACGTCGAACACGATGCGGTCCTTGGTCCAATAACTGCCGTTTTCCGGATAGGCCCCCATGCCGCCGTACATGATATCGCCGTCCGAAGCCGGGTATCTGTTGCTAACGGGGGTGTCGTACAGGATCGAATCGAAATTCTTGGATAAACGGTTATTCACCAGAAAGCCTTTGGTGATGGAGAGCAACTGCACATTGGCAAAGACTTTGCCCCGCCAGGGCAAATTGAGGCCGGTATAGGTGTTGATATTTTTAATGCGGAAGTTGCCGTTCCGGAGATAGCCGGAGCTGGAGGAGTAGCCGCCGCTGACGGTATACTCGAAAACCCCGGGCTTCCAACCATGGTAAAAGTTAGCGGTAGCGGTGTTGAAGTTGCCCAAACCGCCCTGGAGTTCAAACTGTGGTTGGGTTTCCGGTTTTTTGGTCACCAGATTGATCACTCCCCCCAAGGTGTTGCCGTAGCGGGGATCGCTCACTCCCTTGATCACTTCAATACGTTGGATATTATTCAAGGGAATGGTGGTCCAATCAATAAAATGCCCCCCCGCGGTGCCGGGAGTATTGAGAGGGCGGCCATCAATAGTCACCAGGATGCGGCGGGCGCCGAATCCCCGAATCTTGATGGAATCATCATCCAAGGCCCCCCCCACTTCCTGTAGGCGCTGCACGTCCACCCCCGGCAGCCGCTTGAGCGCGCCGTCCAGGGTGGTGCCCATGCCCTGCAAGAGGATCTCCGGCTTGACCACCGTCATATTGGGGGTCTCGGCATCGGCCTTTAGCTCTTGTTCCGAGACTTCGATCTCTTGCAGTTGAAAGAGTTGCGGCACTTTTTTTTCTTCCGCCGCCAGGCCATGCTGGAAAGGCCACGCCACTAGCAAAAGACTTAATAAAATCCACTTTTTCCTGTTCTTCTTGAACATTTTATCCCCCTGTTTTCTTTTTGTCTGATCCACCAAAAAATTTCCACTCTGGAGGTTCCTTTGAGCCAGAAGTGGTTATTCTTCTGGACCAATTTTCGTTTTATTTCTCCCTTTTCCCTGATAGTGGGGCTTCTCCCCAAACGATGGGCCAGGTGGTCCCAGGCCTCATGCAGATGGCGATAGGCATAGGAACTGTCCACCTGGAACTGCCGGCTGGAAGACAGCCGATAATCCCCGTAATCAGCCACCAGGCTGATCTCCGGAAAACCCATCTCGGTAATGACGCAGACCTGGCGGGGCTCCGGAGCGAACATCTTCAAGAGGGCCGCCTGGAAGCCCAGGGTGCTCAGTTGCAAGCTGTTGGAGGCCAAGATTAAATCGAACTCCCAGAGTTCCTCCACCGGGACTTCTTCCCAGCGTCTGCGGTCGATTTTTTCCAGTGTTGTCTGCCGGCGGCGGATCTCTGATTTTAGGAGATGCCGCATGCCCTGGGAGGGTTCCAGGGCCGTCACCCGGCAGCCCCACTGTTGCAAGGGCAGGGCGAGGACGCCGTTACCCGCGCCGATATCCAGGACCCGCCAACCCGGCTGCACCTTTTCCCTAAGAAACCTGAGGGTTTCCTGGTGATAATCGTTATGTTCCAGCCAGATTTGCTGCCAGGGGGCCTGGGCATCCCAGTAGGCGGTGGTCTTTTTATGGCGCGGAATCTCGGTTGCCATGGGCGCAAAAAAAAAGCCATGAAAGCCACCTTCTTGGTGGTAGCCTTCATGGCCAGAACGCACTTAATCTATTTATTTAGTTAATTACAATTTTCCCGGAGCGGGCTTCAGTCCCACTCGATTCCGTACCTATCCTAATCGGTAAGCCTTTGGCATGTCAAGAAAAATATGAAGAAAGGAAAACTTTGCCGGCAAATCCCTACCCTGCTGGAACCTCTCCTTTAGGCAGTGCCTCAAAGACACCTCCCGGCTTATGTCTGCCCGCCCTTAGTCCAGAGGGTTTAGGCAAGAAGTTATTCACTTTTAAAAATCAGGGAGAGGAAAGAAAAACCGCCAGGCTGCCTGGTCAATCACTTGGTAGGCTTAGAGAATAAGGATTTTCTCAGCTCCTGTAACCGGGAGGCCAAGATGCGGAAGCCAAACGCAGGCAGGCCCAAGAGATAGCGCCGCCAGTTCCTGGGCTCCTGCCAGAGGCGATAAATCCATTCACAACCTCTCTGGCGCCAGTGATGGGGGAGACGGTCAAGTTCTCCGGAGATAATTTTAAACATACCGCCGCAGGTAAGAATCAGTTTAACCTGAAGATGATTTTTCCAGGCTTCGGTCCAGAGCATCTGCCGGGGGTCTCCCATCCCTACCCAAAGGACATCGGGGGCCGCGGCATTGATGCGCTTGACCGGCCTTTCATCTTCCAGGTCAAAGTAGCCGTTATGGGCGCCCACGATCTGTAAGCCGGGATATTCTTCCAGGGCTTTATCCCGAGCCCTTTCCGCCAGGCCGGATTCGCCGCCCAGAAGGAAGAAACGGGTGCCCCGGTCCACCGCCAGTTGGCACAGCCGGGGCCAAATATCCGTGGTGGTCAGCTTTTCAGGCAGAAACCCTCCCATTATCCGGGCCGCCAGGAGCAGGGAGGCTCCGTCCGCATAGACGAGGTCCGCCCCCAATAAGGCTTTGTGGAAGTCGGCTTGTTGGGAGGCCAGATTCAAAGAATGGGCATTAACCCCATAAGCCACGGCACAGCCGGGAGCCGCAAGCAACTCCTGCAAACGCGCCAACAAGGAGTCCATGTCCAGAACAGCCACCGGTACTCCCAGGATGTTGATGGTCTTACAGGGCATCATGGCACTGGGCTCCGGGTGACAGGCGGTTGAAATGAATCAGTCGATAAAGTTGTTCCCGCCGCAGATGACGGATGAGGTCAGGATCGGTGATCCGGTTTATGCGGGGATTGAAGTAGCTGGAAAAAAATCCCCAGATGAAAGCCAGGCCGCCAATAACCCACGGTCTTTCCAGCATGCGGAAGAGTCCCCGGGCCAGGGCAAAGACAGGGTGGCCGCCGATGGCATAGGCCCCCCGCCCCCAGATGACCCGCCCGTAGACAGCTCCCAGCGCCGCGCCTTGCAGCCGGTGGTGAATAATGGTATTGTCCGGGTCGCTGAAGGTGCGCCAGCCGTGCCGCCGGGCATCGGTTTCATCAATGATGTCCCAGCCATAAACCGGCTGCAAACCGCCCAGGTCCAGGAAGCATTGGCGCCGGTAAAACTTGGCCTGTCCCGGTATGTGGTAGGAAGCAGGGCTCTCTAACTCCAGCTTATTGCCCACTGCCAGAAAAGTCCTGCCGCTGGCCATCCCCATCCGGGGGTCCTGGAAGAGGTCCAAAATGCGGGCGAAACAATCAGGAGGAAATTCCAGGTCGCAATCCAGCTTGGCGATAAAATCGAAGGGATAATCTCCCAAGAGGTCCAGGCCCGCATTGAAGGCGGCCACCACGCCGGGTCCGAGTTCCCGGGGTCCGCCCCTCTGGCGGCGCAAAAGTTTGATCCAGGGATAGCGCTTCGCATAGGGTTGAACGAGGGCCGCGGTGTTATCCTGGCTGCCGTCATCGACGATGATCCAGAGATCGGGTTTCCGGGTTTGGGCCACCACCGACTTCAGGGTCAACTCCACAAACTGCGCCTCATCCCGGCAAGGGCTGATAATCACCAATTTCGGGCTCATCCGGACCATTTTCCCCGACCTTTAACCTGCCGCCACCAGATGGCGAATACCAATAAGGACCATAGTTGCCGGGCGTAATTGCGCCTGCCTTGCACGTGGGCCCGGGCCATCTCCTCCACGTAGCTCACATTGAAATAGCCGGTCTCGGTTAGGGTCTCCAAAAACCGGTATTCCTGGGCAAAATCCAGCAGGCGGCGTTGCAGCCAAAATTCCAGGGGGGGATTGAACCCCCGTTTGCGGCGGTGCAAGATGGACGAGGGCAGCCACGCCTCCAGGGCCCGGCGCAGGAGATATTTGGTGTGCATCCCTTTAATTTTGAGAGCCAGGGGCAGGGAGAGGGCGAACTCCACCAGGGTATGGTCCAGAAACGGCACCCGCACTTCCAGGGAACAGGCCATACTCATGCGATCCACTTTGACCAGCAGATAATCCGGCAGATAAACCTTGAGGTCGGAGAGGAGCGCCTGGGTGATGGGCTCCTGCTCCGGATAGTCCCGGGCCACGGCCCAAAGGTGTCCCAGGTAAGGATAAGCGGCGGTCTGAGCCTGAAAATCCGGAGAGAAGAGCCGCCGCTGTTCCTCGGGCTGGAAAAAGGCCACCTTCCGGGTATAACCTTCAAATAGAGGAAAAAAGGAACTGGCCAGAATGCGCTCCAGCCGGTGTTCCCAGAAACCCAGCCGCGCCAGGCCGAAGGAAGGCAAATGGCCAGCCAGGGCCGCCAACCCCCGGCGCAGACTGAGGGGCAATAGGGCCAGCCGCCGGTTCAGCACCATGCCCTGATAATGGGTGTAGCCGGCGAACAGCTCATCCCCCCCCTCGCCGCTCAGGGCCACGGTGACGCGCTGCCGGGTCTTCTGGGACAGGAGGTAGGTGGGAATGATGGTGGCGTCGGCCAGGGGCTCATCCAGATACCACAAGAGCTTAGGCAAAATCTCCGCGGCCTCGGCGGTCACCCGGAAGGTCTCATGCTCCGTGCCCAGGTGACGGCTCACCTCTTCGGCGTAACGAGTCTCATCGTACTTGGGGACATCAAAACCCACGTTGAAAGTGCGGATCTCTTTATGGCCCCCGGCGGCCATGGCCGCAGTGACCGCGCTGGAATCGATGCCGCCGGAGAGAAATACTCCCAGGGGCACATCGGCCACCAACTGCCGCTGCACCGCTTCCTGAAGACGCCAGAGCAATTCCTCGCCCCAGTCTTTCAGGCCGCGCGCCGGGACCGTGACCACCTGGGGCCGCCAGTACTCCCGCACCGTCACTTGCTGATCTTGCGCCAGGAGCAACTCCCCGGGTTTGAGCTTGGAAATTTCCTGGTAAATGGTGGTCGCGCCGGGGACAAAGTGCTGGGAGAAATATTCAAAAACGCCCTGGGGGTTGATTTGCGGCTGAAAACCAGGGAGCAGCAGGAGACTCTTGATCTCCGAGGCAAAGGCCAAAGTGTCTCCCCGCCGCAGGAAATAGAGGGGCTTAATCCCCAGCCGGTCCCGGGCCAAAAGCAGGCTTTGCCGCCGGGAATCCCACACCGCGAAGGCAAACATGCCGTTCAGGCGCTGCACCACCTCTGCGCCCCAGGCCTCATAGCCATGGACGATTACTTCCGTATCCGAGCGGGTCTGGAAGACATGGCCCTGCTGCTTTAATGCGGCCCGCAGCTCCTGAAAATTGTAAATTTCCCCGTTAAAGACCACCTGGACGGCGCCATCCTCATTGGCCATGGGTTGACGCCCGCCGGTCAGATCGATGATGCTCAGACGGCGAAAACCCAGGCCCACGCCGTCTTCCCGGAAATAGCCGAAATCGTCCGGCCCCCGGTGCTCCAGGACCGTGGTCATGTCCTGGAGCAGCCGGTCATCCACCGGTGCTCGATTCAGATGTAAGATGCCACAAATACCGCACATATCCTTGTGTCCGGAAGCGGCCTGGCTTTAGGGTCAGGCGCTTCTTGCGCCATCATCTGGTGAGAATACTGAGAGACGAAGGCTCTGTTTATCCTTCCCCTTCAACCCCAGATGGCATTGGGTACTACCCCCCCAATGCCAGACCTGTGCCAAAAACCACCAACATAATATTTCATTAATTACAGCATGTTAGCCATTTAACCCCCGGGAGTCACGCCTCTTTGCCCGCCGCAGTTGGCCAAATGGCCAATACGCCATTGGCCAAATAGCCAACTTTACAAGCTGATGATGCTCAGGCGGTATCAGCCCGGACTCAGGGCCTCTTTTCGGAAATAGCCGTAATCCTCAGGCCCCCGGTGCTCCAGGACCGTGGTCATCTCCTGGCGCAGCCGATAATCCACCTACACTCGGTTTAGGTGTAAGATGCCGCAGATACCGTAAATATTTTCATTCACAGGAGAACTGGCTGCTTGGCGGGCGCTCCTTGAGCCGCCTTCTGTGGGGAATTTCTCAGATTTACGCGGCCATCCCAGCAAACCTGGCCCCGAGACTCGGTCTCTTAACGAAAGGCAACTTATTCTCTTATCGGTTGTTATTCAGGGAGCTTAAGTCAGTTGTCTCAGGCATCCTCGGGGAGGAGTTGGGGGCCGAGGTCCCCAAGCGCCCAAATTATTCGCGGTATAGTTTTTATAGAGATTAAAAAGTTGTTGCTTTATTATCGAGAGGGATTTATTCCGGAGAGCATACTGAAGAATCATGTTTTGCACGTGCGAGCGCCTTCCTTGGTGAATTAGTGAGTTGAATTTTTCAGTTGCGCGGAACCCTATATTTAGTGGAAAATAGCATGAAAAAATAGTTTTTCAACGATATTAAAGAGATAAAACAAATGAAGGCTTCCTAAAAGGAAGCCCCAAATCATGAGTTTACCCTTTAAATTTGAGAAAATTAATTAATATTTTTTTACATAATAAATGTAAATAATATTATGGGTTTACCATATCTTGGCAATGTGAAAAGAAAAATTGCTTGGTGCGCCGCAGTTCTGGCCTTAATTATCAGCGCTTCCCTGGCCTTGGCCCAGAAGCCCCAGCCGCAGCCGGAAAAACCCGCCTTGACCTTCAGCACCGAAGAGATGGCCCGGGAGCTAACCGGTCTGGCCGCAGACGCCATCCGCGGGAAAAAATATGAGAAAGCCTTCAAACTTCTTAAACAAATCGTTTTTCTCAAACCCGAAGATGCGGCCTGCCAATTCCAGCTGGGCCAGGTGGCGGTAAAGCTGGGGCGGTACCCGGAGGCGGTCAAGGCCTTTAAGAAAGCCATTCTCTTTAAGGCCGATTTTCCGGAAGCCCACTTCGCCTTGGGCGGAGCCTATATCTTGATGGACCGGCCGGAAGACGCCCTGGAAGTGTTACAGCGAGGCCTCCGCCTTAAGGCCGATAATGAAGAAGGTTATCTCCTTTTAGGGGCCGCCCAGGTCCTGCTCCAACACTACTCCGAAGCCGCGGCCGCCTACCGCCGGGCGGCGGAGCTCAATTCCAAGTCCGCCCCGGCCTATCTGGGGTTGGGGCAAGCCTTAAACTATCTGGGACAATACCAGGAAGCGGCAACCGCCCTGAACCAGGCCCTCCGGCTCAATCCCAAGAACGGCGGAGCTTATCTGGAACTGGCCGCGGCCTACAGCAACCTGGGCGATTATCAAAAGGGCCTGGAAGCCTGCCGCCAGGCCCTCAACCTGGAACCGGCCTGGAGTGAGGTCCATTACGGCTTAGGCGAGCTTTATGCCGGCCAGGGCCAATACCAGGAGGCCTTGGCGGCCTACAAGCTGGCCCTGCGCCTGGACCGGCAATCTTACCGGGCCTGGACCGGCCAGGGGGAAGCCCTGGCCCAACTGGACCGGTACGAAGAAGCGGTGGAATCCTTTAAAACCGCCATCCGGCTCAAACCGGACTATGCCCGGGCCCATTTTTCCCTGGGTTTGACTTATCTCGAGGCCGGCATCAAGATGGGGGCCCTGGAAGAATACGACATCCTCCGCACCATGGACCTGCATCTGGCTCGCATGCTTATTCGCTACATCGCCCAGGATATTTCTTCCGGCTGGAAAATTAGAAAATCACGGTGAGAAAAAAAGGAGGCTGATGAAAAAAGGCGCTTTCATGAAGAACTTTCCCGAAAAATAGTTACAATAAATAGCCTTGCGCCTCTCTTAATCAAGTTCGAGCCAATTGCCACTGACCACCAAAACCTCCTGAAGAGATTAACCCCGCCCCCGCTGTCCGCAAGCTATCAACTCTTGGGTCTAGTATTGAAATATGGTATAAAAAATATTTGGTGAATAATATACAGTGTATAAATGTAGCAGATGGCATGTCTTCCTACCTGCAACTCATACCAATTCGCATTCAAAGGACGTTGAACTGTAGGGGCGAACCTTGTGTTCGCCCGTGGCTCCGGGGCGAACACAAGGTTCGCCCCTACGTATAGTATCTTTTTGACTGCAACTCGGTATCAAATACCTTCGTGATGAATTCGTGACGGAAGACCTCCCAACCATTTATCGACCGGGAAGACTCTGGCTGTCACCTAATCCTGGTTTAGCTGTAAACGACCATAAAGATACCCAAGGTTTTATAAATCCGTACTAAATTGATTCTACCCCGATGCTATGGCTAAGAATTTTGTCACCCTGGGCAGAGGCTTGCGCATTGCTTGGCGGCACCCGAACCTTATCCACACCCTGTTGCGCATGGAGTATCGCCACCGTTGGGGCATAGAACGTGATCGGAGGCTCAGGCCCGGTTATAGTGCTCCTCCCACCAACCTGGCAATCTGTCTGACCTACAGGTGTAATCTCAGGTGCGCCATGTGCCGCCAATGGCGGCGGGATCAAGATGAGCCGGACAACCGCCCCTGGTATGATCGCCATCGTGAACTGCCTCTGGCTACCTGGGTTTCTCTCTTGGACCAGGTGGCGCCATTTCGACCCTGGGTGTACGTGACCGGGGGCGAACCCATGATTTCTCCAAATTTTAAAGGGCTTATCCAGGCGGCGCGGCAAAGGGGGCTGGTAGTTCAAGTGCAAACCAACGGCACCTTATTGGCGGGAGCGGCAGAGTTCCTGGCGCAGGCGGGAGTGCTGGCGGTGTCCATCTCTTTGGACGGACCTCCGGAGGTGCACGATGGTATACGCGGGGTCAAGGGTACTTTCCGGCGCTTGGCCGAGGGAGTGGAGGCTTTGCAGGCTGCCCGGGCCAAGTTCAACAGCCCCACCCCGGTATTGGGCTTTAATTGCACCATCAGCAAGGGCAATCTGAATTTCCTGCCGGACACAGTTCGCTTAGCCGTCGAGATGAAGGCCGACGCGCTGCAGCTCCAGCACACCATGTTCAATTCCACGGAGAATGTGGTGCGGCATAATGCCATATTCAACCCGGAGTGGGTCCATAAAATGGACCTGGACATGGCCCTGCCTTCGATCCGGGAAGGTGGTTACTACCAAAGTGAAATCGGGCCTGAAGACATCCCTAAACTAAAGGCGGGCCTCAATGAGGCCCGGGCCTTGGCCAAAGGCCGGCTCAAGTTGCTGTATATGCCCAAAATTCCCGATGAATTGTTGGGCTCTTACTACCTGGATTTGCAGTATCCCTTCACGCCGGACTGCGATGCCTTCTGGAAGACTCTTAGGGTCGCCCCTGACGGCGCCATCTCTTCCTGTCTCAATCTGAAAGGGGGTAACATCGTCTCAGAGTCCTTCACAGAAATCTGGAATGGTCCCAAAATGCAAGCAATACGGCGACTTTTCTCAAAAAGCCTCTTTCCGGGCTGCGCCCGTTGCTGCCAACGCCATTATCTCAAGGGCAGCAGGGCCTTTTAGTAATAGGGCTTCATTCACACAGCAGCATTTCCTTAAAGGGCGGACCCATGAGTCCGCCCTGTCATTTCTGGTTATTTTTACTGGTTGCTAAAAGTTGCCGTTAAAAAGTTAATTTTGCGTGGTCATTCTGAATTTATTGAACCTGGGAGAGTTCCCCCGGCGCGGCAGGCCCCAGGATGATGGTTAAGACGTGAGAATGGCATTGAGCACCACCCCCAGGACGGTGGAATAAAAGAAAAAGGAAATCACGCTATGGATGAGGACCGCCCGCCTCTGCACCTCATTGGTGACATTGACGTCGCTCATGGCATAGGTCAAACCTATGGTAAAAGAGACATAGAGAAAATCCAGGTAAGTGGGTTCAGACGTCCCCGGGAAATTAAAGCCCCGGCGCAAGCCCTCGGGAAAGGGGCGGCCATGGCGATCCGTGTCTTCGTAATAGAGCCGGGAGTAGTGCTGGCCGTAGGCGGTATGCAGGAAGAGCCAGGAGAGGATCACAGCCACCACGCTTAAGGTCAGGAAAAGCCGGGTGTGGAACTCAGTGCGGTGGCCCACCGCGGTGAGGATGATGGCCACGCTCATATTGCCGAGGAGCGCCACCACGGACAGCACAATCAGCAGGAACCACCGGGTGGGGTCCACTTGGGAGATGCGCTCCCGAGTATTGGCGGCGTCGGCGGTAAAAATGACAATACCCAGCAGGATCAGGTAAGTCCCTAAGGCCAGAATCCATCCGGCCAGGAAGGAGAGTTCCCATCCCCACCCGCACCATAAGCCGATGCCGTACATCACCCCGCCTAACGGCAGACAAACACCTGCCCGCCAGGGATCATTGAGATTCCAGATGAGTTGATATAACCTTTCCTTGATCATTCCCATGGTCGCTCCGGTGGCAGTGATGTACCAGGGGGCCTTCCTGAAAGGTTTTTGGTTATTCGTTAATCCGAAAAGACCCCACGATTATCTCCCGAGCGCAGGCATAATGCCAATTCGTTAGAATATTGGTGGGATATCTTTTGTATTGATAACCTCTATCACTGCTGTCCGGTAGAAATTTCTTGAGATAGCAAGTAAAACAGCCCCAAAGCAGCCGATCAATGCTATAATGGGTTCGCTGAAAACCTAAATATTGAAAGTAGTTATGGGGCTTATGGCTACAT
>JBMORF010000013.1:0-28024 GCA_049322315.1 Thermodesulfobacteriota bacterium
GGCCAGACAATAATCCATGCCCTGGGGATAGAACAGCCGCCGCAGAATCCCCCGGAAGACCAAACGGTCAAACCCCGAAAGAGAACCCATGACATCTTGCTCATGTTTCTGTATAAAGGATTTCAAGTGGTTTTCCTTTCTGCTGACAAGTTTTTTGGTTGTCGTAAACCCGAAACTTACAACAAGAGGAAATCGCCTGCAATTTTTTAGTCTGGTTGCGGCCTTTAGGCCGCGATGTGAAACAATACCTGCATGGCCCGGCTTCCTTTGGGGATCAGCCTTGCCGAGGAGACCGGAAAGCGATTTCGGATGCTCTGTATCATCGCCGCGGTCGGCCGCTCCACACCGGGAGCCCGTCTTGATCACGCAACTTCAAGGTTTTCTTCCCCTTTTTCACCTCTGTCGCAATGAGGTAGGGACGTTTTTCGACGGTGACCCTGGATCCCCAGACTTCCAGGGAGTCGCCGGAGGCAAGGGTGAACTTCTGTTGCTCAAGGTGCCAGGCCGGACCCAGGATGACCGGAATCGCTTCCTGGCCGGTCTGCAAGGTGACTTGGCGCCAGCCAAACCCCGGACCTTTCGTGGGAGCCAATCGGTCCACGGCCGTCACCTTCCCGGTAAGAGTTTGCATCGTCTGGGGGTCGTATCTCCGGCCCCATCCCATGCCCCCTCGCTCTTTCAGGCTGCGCCATTTCCAGCCGCCCTGGGCCCAGGCCCCGGACACGGGTAGAAGACCCCAGATAAGAGCCATGATGGCCATAAGGAAAATTACTCTTTTTTTCATAAGTTCCAGATTTCACCCTAGGGGGCAGGCCGAATAATCTCAGGCGTTTTAAAGGACTCGGAAGGGCCTGGTCCCTATAGGAAACAGGCCCTGAAATATAGCGTCAAGGTTTGCCTCAACGTCTCCGCCGGCCGGCGCCGGCGCCAGCCCAGGCCGGGATGCCAGCGGCGTCCCGCAGCTTCAGTACTTGCCCGCCTTTTTTCACTTCCCCGGCGATGATTGTTGGCTTGCCCTGATACATGATCCGGGAGCCGGTAACTTCCACCTTATCCCCCTGGGCAATGGTCACGGCTTGCTTTTCCATGTACCAGCTGGGGCCCAAATGGACCGGGATCGTCTCTTTTTCGGTCTTCAGAGTAAAATGCACCCCATAATACCGTTTTCGCTTTCAACTGCAACAAACAATTAATGTAACATATTGATAATCTTTATTTCTTTTAACCGAAAACGGAAAACCGAAAACCGAAAACGGTATAAGACATCCTTCTGCCGGGGGTGAATTTGTCTATCTGCACCACCTCGCCGCTGAGGGTCTCCACGGTTTTAGGGTCATACATCCGGCTGTAGGGATCGCCAGCGCCCCAGCCGCGCCCCTGGCCGCCTCCCGGCCCCATGCCGGGTTGGGCCCAGGCCGCGGTGGCAAAGATAAGACTGAGAATGGCGACCAAGCCGACGAACACACTGAATTTTTTCATGACACGCTCCTCTTAAGGTTGATGGAGTTGAATGGAGGGCCTGAGGAATTTATTTCCATATTCCCGGCCATCCCCTGAAACCCCTTCCCAACCCTTTGCAGGGGGTTGGGAGGGGAGTGGGGGAGGGAGAAGAAGAAGGGGGCGGGATTCTTCTCCCTCTTTAACTTTACCAGTTACAGCCGCGGCCCCGGCCGCCGCCCTGCCCCATGGCCATCCCTCTGCCGAAGCCACGTCCCATGCCCATGCCAGCCTGGGGACAGATCTGCTGGTTCTGCAGCCTAAAAGCGGTGCGCTTCGCCTGGAGTTGATCTCTCAGGGCGTTGACTTCTTGCTGTTTGACCTGAATCTGGTTTTGGTCGGGCGTTCCACTCTGCCATAGGGCCGCCAACTCGGTGGGCTTGACCATCATCTGCTTGCGCAGCCCCGCGGTCTCATTCATGAACTGCTGCTTGAGATCGAAGAGCTGGGCGCTCTGCTCCGGGGTCACATTCGCATTCATACAGCTCCAGCCGCCGCCACGGGCCCAGGCCGGGTTGACTGCCCCCAGGCTCAGCCCCAAGGCTGTCACCAGGAAAATCGGCAAACATGCTTTTTTCAGGAACTTCATCATGCACTTCCAACTTAAATGGTTATCCGGGTATCCGGTTTAATATATAAAACCGTCAAGAGACAAAACCCGGCGCGGCAAGGTAAAATTTTTCCATATCTCCCCAAATGGAAGATGAAAGAGAAATCGTTTTAATCCACCCCGAAGGCGAATAGCCCCTACCCCTTAGTGTTGAAGTGCCTGGAATCATTTCAATATATTGTTTCCCAAAATTCTTCCGGGAATGCCCCGGATTTCGGTTCCGGCTGGGTTATATATGTTGAAAGCCGGATACTCGGATTACCGATTATATAATGGTTAACTTTTTCCGGCAATCAAAAACACAAGTGGTTAGGGGATCACCATGAAAAGTTTCATCGCTTTGATTGCAGTTCTATTCCTGGGGCTGGCAGGCTGCTCCGCGGCCACTGCTCCGGCCTGGCAGAACAAGGCCGGTTCCGTTGCTTACCAGACGGAGGATGCCGATCATGTTATGGTTCCCCCAAGCTGGTATGACAATGATCCGGCCATGAGCTATTGGTTCACGCCGCCCTATTTCACCAACGAAAACCCTGGTGGCTAATAGAGGAATTCTTAAAAACCCAGGGCAGGCGATGCCATCGAGTAATTTGGCAAACCTGCCCTGATTCAAGTTTTTCGTATCTTAAGTTCAGACATGCCCTGGCAATGCGTACCGCCTCCGGGATCATCTGATTGGCGCAGTTTTGCTGATAAAACCCAAAATCCAATCCGAAGGGAGATATTCACGCTCAATTTTTATGGAGGTATGCAGTATAATTATAAAGGCCATTTTCAAAAGCCTCCCGCCCCCACTTGTAGCGCCGGTAATGCGGCTGGAACTCCAGGATATGCGATACCCCCTCCTCCAGAGTTACATCAATTTCCTTAACGTATTGATCTCCAGGAATTCCCAGGAATATCTGGTGGTGACCAGCTTTAAGCCGGAAATCCCGTTCAAGGACATATTTCATTCCCACACCTTTTTCCGATGAGGTGCGCCCTTGGTCATCGACGGCCGGGCCTTCCTCCTGCCTGCCTTGAACCTCATATGTTCTGGCTTGCCCGTCAATATTGACCACAAAAGTGTAAGTTGGTTGGCCGTGCGGCGAACTTTTGTGCTCCAGGAGGTAATATCCCTGGAGATGGGTTTTCAGGGAGACCTTCAGGGCCAGATCGGCAAAGCCAGCAGGCGGCTTGCTCCTATCCTGGACCTCTTGAAAGACATAGCTCGCCTGGCTCTGAGATTTGCTCTTGATCACTTCCATATTGGCCCCGCAACCAGCGAGGAGGATGGCCGGCAAGAAACCGGTCAACAGTCTGCAAATGGTTTTCAAGTTGGCCTCCTTTTGGGAAAATCCCCAAGGGATCGAAAGTTGAAGGTCATTTTATTATTCGATTATCCGCTTATATTTAAATAAACACTTCTCGCCCTTAACTCCGGCGAGAGCTGCATATTTTTTTGAAAGTTCAAGTAATTAAAAGGGTTAGGATGTCCAGCGGCTGAAAAGAGAGGCCGATAGAAAACAACTTTAAAAAAAACGGCCACCAAGGCCGGGGCGGGAAGGATAGCGGAAAAGAAAAAGGATTCCCAGGTTATTCCTCTCCAGGAGCAAGAGTCCTCGTCGGCCCTGAGTGTATAAAGCCAAACTTCACCTTCTTCATTTGTCCACCTTATGGTAGAAAAACCTGGAAAAATATTCTTGACAATATCCGGTTATCCGGTTATTAGATAAATTATGAAAAAGGAAGCCCAACTCTTTAAGTCCCTGGCCGATGAGACCCGTCTGCAGATTCTCTGGCTGCTCATGGCGAAGGAAGAACTCTGCGTCTGCGACATTATGGGAGTTTTGGGGATCACCCAGTCCAAGGCCTCCCGGCACCTGCGCTATCTCTATCATCTGGGTTGGGTCACGGATCGCCGGGAGGGGGTGTGGATGAATTACCGGCTGAGCGTCGCCCCCGGCAGCCCGGAAGATAAACAGCTCAAACTGCTGATCGACATTTTAAGTTCCCGTCCCGAGGCCCAGGCGCTCAAGGACCGATTGGAGCAGTGGCTGGCGGGTAAAGGGCAAAGCAAGGAGGGGAGCGCCACAGCCTGTCAGTGCTCCTGAAGCCGATTATTTAGACCTTCTTATTCATTAATTTTTTTATGTTGACTTACTCGGTTATCCGGATATAAAGGAATATCATGAGGGCGGAGGCCAGATTCTTCAAATCCCTGGCGGATGAAGCCCGCTTAAAGATTCTCTGGATATTGTCAGAGGCGGAAGAGCTTTGTGTCTGTGATATTATCGACGTCTTGGGAATCAGCCAGTCTAAAGCCTCCCGGCATCTGCGCTATCTCTATCATTTGGGCTGGGTCACGGATCGCCGGGACGGACTGTGGATGAACTACCGCTTATCAGTAGTTCCCGGCAGCCCCGGAGAGAAACTGCTCAAGCTTCTAACCGAAATGTTGGCGCCCCAGCCGAAAGGCCGGGCATTACGCTGGCAATTGGAGAAT
The DNA here is from genome assembly GCA_049322315.1 of Thermodesulfobacteriota bacterium. Lineage (GTDB taxonomy): Bacteria > Desulfobacterota > Desulfobaccia > Desulfobaccales > 0-14-0-80-60-11 > SURF-52. Next base: position 4,590 of record JBMORF010000013.1, read on the forward strand.
TGTCTGGAGGCCAAGCGGCACTCCGAATGCGCCAAAAGGCTGAAGTCCGGCCAGAAAAGGTCCCCGCCGGGGTCGCCGGAAACCTAAAAAATTTTTTGGCTTATAATATTTAATAAATCGATTATACGGTTATCAAATAGATAGGAGCTCTTATGGCTGCCACCGTTGCCAGGCGTCTCGGTTTCGTGGAACGCTTCCTGACCCTGTGGATCTTTCTGACCATGGCTGCCGGGGTTGGCCTCGGTTATTTTCTGCCCGGCTTCACCCAGGTTTTGACCTACTTCCAGGTGGGCACCACCAACATTCCCATCGCCATCGGCCTGATCCTCATGATGTACCCGCCCCTGGCCAAGGTGCGGTATGAAGAACTACCCCAGGTCTTCAAGAATTTTAAGGTCCTGAGCTTATCTCTGATTCAAAACTGGGTCATCGGCCCCATCCTCATGTTCCTGTTGGCCATCGCCTTTCTTAGCGGCTACCCTGAATACATGGTGGGCCTGATCATCATCGGCCTGGCCCGCTGCATCGCCATGGTCATCGTCTGGAACGATCTGGCCCAGGGCGACACAGAATACTGCGCCGGCTTGGTGGCCTTCAACTCCATCTTTCAGATGCTCTTTTTCTCGGTCTACGCCTATATTTTTGTCACGGTGCTCCCCGCCTGGCTGGGTATCGCCTCCGGTCTGAAGGTCGAGGTCACCATCCTCCAGGTGGCGGAAAGCGTCTTGATCTATCTGGGCATCCCCTTCTTCGGCGGCATGTTCACCCGGTTTTTCCTGGTGAGGCGCAAAGGCATCAGATGGTATGAAGAAAAATTCATGCCCAAAATCAGCCCCATCACCCTCATCGCCCTGCTGTTCACCATTGCTGTGATGTTCTCCTTTAAGGGCGAATATATTGTGGAACTTCCTCTGCATGTGGTGCGCATCGCCATTCCGCTGACGATCTACTTCCTGGTGATGTTTTTTATCACTTTTTACATGTCGGCCAAGGCGGGCGCGGATTATCGCATCTCCACCACCCTGTCGTTCACTGCGGCCAGCAATAATTTCGAACTGGCCATTGCTGTGGCGGTGGCCGTCTTCGGCCTCAACTCCGGCCAGGCCTTCGCCGCGGTCATCGGCCCCCTGGTGGAGGTCCCGGTGCTCATCAGCCTGGTCAACGTGGCCTTGCGGTTCCGGGAGAAATATTTTCCTCTACCGGCCTGCGCAGCCTGCGGCCTGGACGCGGGCCGCACCACCCTGCTGCCGGAGCGGCGCGGTGAGCAAGAGGTATAGGTCTGTCCCGAGTGTGGCCGGGGGAATACTGCACCCAAGGATGAGTAAGCCGTAAGAGGTTTCAGCCAAAGAGTTGGTGGGCAATGCCCACCCTACGTTAACATTTCCTAGATATTTTACGTCTTGCTTGGCTTCTTGGTGTCTTTGCGTGAGGCCATCTTTTAGACAGAATAAGGGGAATATCGTGTTCAAAACCATTGTCCTGGCCACCGATCTCTCTCCCGCCTGGGATGAAGTAATCGCCTGCGCCGGGGAGTTTAAGGCCCTGGGCGTTTCCGACATCATCCTGACCCATGTGATTACCGTGCTCTTCCTGGGGGGACTGGAGGGTTCCATAAAGGCCCAGGCCCGGCCGAAATTGGAAGCCCAAAAAGCCAGTCTGGAGGCCCAGGGGGTCAGGGTGGGCATCGAGATGCCCACCGGCTTGCCGGCGCAGTCCCTCAATGAGGTGGCGCGCTGCTGCGGCGCGGACCTCATCGTCTTAGGCTCCCACGGCAAATCCGTGTGGCGGGAAAAGGTCTTAGGCTGCGTCACCTGCGCGGTGGCGCACCATGCCCAGTATCCCACCCTGCTGCTCAATGTGGCCCTGAAAAAGGGTATGGCCGCAGGCACCTGCCGTCTGCAAGCCACCCAACTGCTTCGCCATGTCCTCCTTCCCACGGATTTCTCCGGGATTGCGGACCGGGCGGCGGATTATCTGGAGCACCTGGCTCCCCGGGGAGTATCCCAGGCCACGGTGCTGAGCGCCCTGGACGTGCCGGGGGGCGAGGTCTATCCACCGGGCTTTCAGGAGATGGCGGAAGCTAAGGCGAGGGAATCCTTACAGGCCGCGGCAGAACGCCTGCGCCGAGCCGGGGTGTCCCAGGTTCACAGCCAGTTCGATCCGGGCCACCCCTTGCCCGCCATTCTCCGGGTCCTGGAATCCCAGGATATCTCCCTGGTCGTCATGGGAACCCAGGGAAAAGGTTTCATCAAGGAGATTTTCCTGGGCAGCGTGGCCCATAATGTCTCCCGGCTGGCGCCGTGCCCGGTGCTGTTGATCCCCCCCGCAACCCGGTAAAAATAAGCCATAGCTATGGTTAAGAAAATACGCCGACTTTCATTCTCCTAATGGTTGTAATGAAAAAGGCGAAAGCAAAAACCTAAAAGGACAAACACTATGAAATCGAAATGCTATCAGGTGGTGAAGCCGCTTATTCTGTTAGTGGCATTTTTCCTGATTTTCCAGGCCCTGCCTGCCTGGTCCCAAGGTTCGTCTCCCCCCAAAGGCAAGCCTGCGCTATATGAATTCGGGTCCGGGTATTGTTTCTCCTGCAAGGAGATGGAAAAGGTCATGGCGGAATTAAAACCCGGGTATAGCGATCAGGTGGAATTGCGCATGGTCTTTGCGGACAAGGAAAAGGACCTGTTTCAGCAATACAAGATCATGCTCATCCCCACCCAGGTCTTTGTGGACGCCTCGGGGAAAGAAGTGGACAGGCATATCGGCCCCTTGACCAAGGAAGAAGTCATCAAGAAGCTGAAGGATTTGAAATTCATCAAATAAATAAGGAGACGCGTTCATGGGATGGAGTGAATCTTTGGGCCAGGTCATGCAGACCCGCCCCGTTTTGGCCTATGGGGCCTCTTATCTGGGCGGGGTGATCGCCACCGCCAGTCCCTGCATCCTGGCCAGCATCCCCTTGGTTATCGGTTTTGTGGGCGGTTACGCCGGGGGCAACAAGAAACAGGCGTTTTTCTACTCCCTCACTTTTGTAGTAGGCCTGGCCCTGGTGATGTCGGCGCTGGGCGCGGCTGCGGCGCTCATGGGCACCATGTTCGGCGATGTGGGGACCTATTGGTATTTTGTGGTGTCAGTGATCCTTATCGTCATGGGGCTGCAGTTGGCCGGAGTCATCAACCTGAAGCTGGGCGGCAATGCCCAAAGATTTTTACCCCAAAAGACCGGCCTCATCGGCGCCCTGATCCTGGGGATGCTCTTCGGCCTGGTCCTCTCTCCCTGCGCTTCCCCGGTGCTGGCGGTCATCCTCACCCTGGCCGCGGTCCAGGGAAAGGTGGCTTACGGTAGCACTCTCTTATTCGCTTATGCCCTGGGCCAGGGGACCCTCATCCTCCTGGCCGGGACCTTCACCGGAGTGATCGAGAGTTATCTGCAATCTAAAAGCGCCAAAGTGGGCACGATCCTGCAACAGGCGGCGGGGGGCCTGATCTTTTTCGCCGGGTGCTACATCTTTTTTCAGGGGATCAGGAATTGGTGATCCCCCAAAAGGCTGATAAGGAATTCAAACCATGAAAGATCAGGATATCAAGGGAGTTATCAAGGAGCGCTACGGCAAAATCGCCCGGGGGGAAGTTACCTTCTGCTGTCCCTCCTGCGGCCCCACGGTGACCGACCAATCCCTGGCCGTGGGCTATACCCCGGAGGATTTGCAGTTGGTGCCGGAGTTGGCCGTTCTGGGAGTGGGCTGCGGCAATCCTACCTCGTTGGCGGACCTCAAAGAGGGTGAAACCGTTCTGGATCTGGGTTCCGGCGCGGGCATCGACGTCTTCCTGGCGGCCAAAAAGGTGGGAGAGCAAGGCCGGGTCATCGGCGTGGACATGACCGAGGACATGGTGGTCAAAGGCCGCTTGTTGGCGGAGCAGCACGGCTTTAGCAACGTGGAATTCCGCCTGGGTTACATCGAGCAGCTCCCGGTGGACTCAGGGACCGTGGACGTGGTCATCAGCAATTGCGTGATCAACCTGACCCCGGACAAGCTGGCCAGCTTCAAGGAGGTCCATCGGGTCTTAAAGCCCGGTGGCCGCATCCTTATTGCCGACCTGGTGACCGCGGGCGAACTGCCGCCGGATGTGCGGGCCAGCGCCGCGGCCTGGGCCGATTGCCTGGCCGGGGCCATGGAAAAGGAGGCTTATCTGGAAACTATCCACCGCGCCGGTTTTTCGGAGGTGGCCGTGGTTTCCGAGTTCGCCTATGAGGCTCCGGGGATGGACGAGCGTTTGCGCGGGAAGATCATCAGCGTCAAGGTGCGCGCTTTTAAGGAGCGCTGAGGGCTCCCGAATTGCCCATCTTCAGCCCCTTAACCAGGGCCTTTTTTATGAACCTAAGGGAATTAACCAGTCATCTTAAAAAAATATTATTAAATAACCGGATATTCGGTTATTATGATCTATGGAATCAATCAAAGGAGGCGGATGAATTATGGCATCAAATGGTTTTGTTACCGTACGGATTCTCGAACTTCCCGGCATTTCGGGAGGCTACGCCTGCGGCAGTAAGCCCTGCAGCCCCGAGATGGCCGATATTTTTAAGCAAAAGGTGACCGAACTTCAGGCCGCGTTGGAGGAAAGCTATCCCGGCAAAACCAGGGTGGAGCATGTGAATCTCAAGGAAAACCAGGAGGAAAGAGAGAGCGAAATCGGCCAGCTCCTGGTCACCAAGAAATACCCCGGCCCCCTGGTGGTGATCGACGGGGAGCCCAAGTTCGCCGGGTCCATCCAGGTGAAGAAGATCGTCAAAGAAGTAGGAAACCTTTTGGGATAGGAAAAGGAGACCATCGTGACTGAGTTTCTGGAAACCACCTATGAGAAGTTCATCTTCAAGGTGAAAGTGGGCTATATGTACAGCCAGGAAGAATTCTGGGCGAATTTTCAGGATGGCGCGGCCACCATGGGATTGACCGACTTCATGCAAAAGGCCAAGGGCGACGTGGCCTTCCTGGAAACCGTGGAGCCGGGGACGGTAGTCAAGCGAGGCGACGAGATCGGGAAGATCGAGACTATCAAGGCCACCTTCGGCATCATCTCGCCGGTGTCCGGCAAGATCGCGGAAGTCAACCCGGAGATGGACGCCAGCCCTTACCTGATCAACCATGATCCTTATGGCGCGGGTTGGATTTACCGGATTGAATTGAGCGATTTCGAAGGCGACAAGGCCCAACTCATGGACGCCAATAAATACTTCGAAACCATGAAAGACAAGATCGCCCAGGAGGCGAAGAAATTATATGGGTAAGAAGCACAAGAAGGTGGTGGTCCTCCCCTGCAGCGGCATCGGCAAGGTGTATGGCGCACTTTCCCGGGAGACCATGTATGAATTGCTGGAAAAGACCAAACCGGGGACAGCGGCGACTACCTGCCTGCCCCTGTTGGTGATCAAGGACCCCGAGGCGGTGGCGCTGGTGATGGAAAACCCGGTGATCACCATCGACGGCTGTCCCAAGGACTGCGCCAAGAAAAGCGTGCAGGCCCTGGGCAAGGAGCCTGACAAGACATACGAGGCCATTAAATTTTACACCACACACAAGGACCTGAAACCCGAGGGCGTTGCCGAAGTGAACGAGACCGGCCGGAAGCTGGCGGTGGTGGCCGCGGCAGAAGTGGCCGAGGAAGTGGATAAGCTGGCCGCAGGGGAGGAGAAGTGATGGACATCCAGGTGCAAAAAATGGGCATCGTCTCCTGCAGTGGCGAGGAAATCCCCGAAGGCACCCTGTGCCGCCTGGCTTGCCGCAAGGTGCTGGATGAGCGCCCCGGCGAAACCGTCACCATCTGCCTGCCCCTGTTCATTGCCGGCGGCGAAGAGGAACGCACCTTTGCCCAAAATTACCCCACCATCACGGTGGACGGCTGCGACAAGATGTGCGCGGCCAAGGCCACGGAGATGCTGTCGGGCAAACCTGCCAAGTCCCTCTCCATTCCCGAGATTCTCAAGAAACACGGCTTAAAGCCCCCGACCAAACTGCTCCATTTCGGGCCGGAAGAAGAAGCCGCGGTCAAGGTTGTGGCCGAGGAAATCACCCGGGCTGTGGACGAGGTGCTGGAGGAAGAGTAACCAAGGAGCTATGCATGGCAACATATAAAAATAAAGTGGAATGGCGGGGCGAACATCTGGGCTACACCTGGATGCAGAACGGCGTGGAGATGGAGTTTTCCGCCCCCCCGACCTCTTCGGGAAGGCGGGGGTGCTAACTCCCGAAGACGCGTTTGTGGCCGCGGCCAACACCTGTTACTTCATGATGGTGGTCTGGGCCTGCGAACGCTTCAAGATGGATTTGGTTTCCCTTACCATGGAGGCGGAAGGCGAGGTGGAAGAGCACCTGGACCGCACCTCCTGGTTCAAGCGGGTCACCTTTTATCCCAAGATCCCGGTCAAGGGAAAGTCCAAAGAGATGGTGCAACGGGCCCTGGACATGGCCATGAAGTACTCCACCATCAACCAGTCTTTCAAGTCCGAACTGGTCATTAAGCCGGACATCGCGATCCAGTAGGGGCAGCCTCATGGCGGAACAGTACGACATCGCCTTTCTGGGAGGCGGCCCCGCGGGCTACCAGGGAGCGGTCCGGGCGGCCCAACTGGGCGCGAAGGTGGCCGTGGTGGAGTTAATGGACCGCCTGCTGCCTTACGACGACGCCGAGATGGCGGAATATCTGGCAGGTGTGCTTAAACGGCGCAAGATCACGGTCAAGTGCGGCGTCCAGGTGTGCGAAGTGCAAGAAGAGGCAGGCATCCTTACCGGCCGGCTTGACGACAGGACCGATCTGACCCCCGACACCATTCTCCTGGCCACCGGCAGACGGTTCAACACCGAGGGCCTGGAAGAGCTGGGAGTTAACCTGGATAAAGGGCGCATCGTGGTGAACGAGCACATGATGACCAATGTCCCCGGCATTTATGCCGCAGGCGACGTCATCGGCGGCTGGCTCCTGGCCCACGTAGCCTTTGCCGAGGGCATCTGTGCCGCGGAGCACGCCTTAGGTCTAGGAAGCAAGATGGACTATCAGGTCGTCCCCCACTGCACCTTCACCCTACCGGAGTATGCCGCGGTGGGAGTCTCGGAAGAGGAGGCGGAGGCCAAAAACCCCATCAAGGTGGCCCGCTTTCCCTTCAAATCCTTGGGGATGGGACAATGTTTGGGGGAGTTGGAAGGCCTGGTGAAGATCATCGCCCACGCTAAGACCGATCAAATTTTGGGAGCCCACATCATCGGCCCCCACGCCGCGGACATGATTCACGAACTTGCCCTGGCCATGCGGGGCGGACTTCCCAGCCGGGTGGTTATGGAGACCATCCACGCTCACCCGACCTTGTCCGAGTCGATCCTGGAAGTGGCCCAGGCCTTGCACGGCCGGGCCATTCATCTGCCACCGGGAGGAGCGTGATGTCCCTGCCGGAGCCGGAGTGGCTCATAGCCGAGGTGCGTAGCGCCAAACGGGGTAAAAGCGCGGCATTGGTGGCGCAAACCCTGGGCCTGCTGGACCGGTTGCACTTGCCCACGGTGTGCGAGAGCGCCCGTTGCCCCAACCGGGGCGAGTGTTTCTCTCATCACACCGCCACCTTCCTGATCCTGGGCGATGTTTGCACCCGGGGCTGCGCCTTCTGCGCGGTGAAAAAGGGGAAACCCTCGCCGCTTAAGAAGGACGAACCCCAGCGCCTGGCCCGGGCGGTTTCCCAGTTGGGTCTGCGCCATGTGGTCATTACTTCAGTGACCCGGGACGATCTTCCGGATGGAGGAGCGGCTCACTACTCCAGGGTGGTGGAAGCCTTGCGGCAGTACTGCCCCGGTGTCCGGGTGGAACTCCTGGTGCCGGATTTTACCGGGTCCGAGAAGGCGCTGGCAATGGTGCTGGCTGCCGAACCAGACATCCTGGCCCACAACCTGGAAACTGTGCTCCGGCTCTACCCGCAGGTACGGCGGGGCGCGGATTACCGGCGCTCTCTGAAAGTGCTGCAGCTGGCAAAGCAGCTTTCCCCTAAAATCATCACCAAGTCCGGCCTGATGCTGGGCCTGAGCGAAGAATCCCCGGAAGTTGAAGAAGTGTTACAGGATTTGCGGCAAGTGGATTGCGACATGCTTACCTTGGGACAATATCTCTCTCCCTCCCTGCACCATGTCCCGGTGGCCCGCTATGTGAACCCGGATGAGTTTGATGGCTGGCGGCGGTGGGCCCTGGCCCTGGGTTTCAAGAGCGTGGCCGCCGGGGCTCTGGTGCGCAGTTCCTACAAAGCGCCCATCTTCTTTCGAGACCTGGCATGAAAACCTGGCGCTTCCTGGACACCGGGGTTTTATCCCCCGCCTGCAACATGGCCATTGACCGGGCTTTGCTGGCTCTCCACGCCAATGGCAAGTCTCCTCCCACCTTGCGTCTCTACCAGTGGCGGCCGCCAGCCGTGTCCCTGGGTTACTTTCAAAAACGGCACGACCTGGACCTGGAGGCCTGCCGGCGCCTGGGTTACGAGGTGGTGCGGCGGCCCACCGGCGGCCGGGCGGTGCTGCACCTGGACTATTTGACCTATGCCGTGATCGCCGGCACCGCAGAAGGGATGCCCTCTGCCGTCACCGCAGCCTATCACTTGATCGCCCAGGGCCTGCTCCACGCCTTTCATCTTCTGGGGATCGAGGCCAAAATGGGGCGGGAGCGGGGAGACTCCCGGCAAACGGACATCTGCTTCCTCCGCTGTGCCCGGGGAGCCATCGTTTTTCAGAAAAAGAAACTGGTGGGTATCGCCCAAACCTGGCACGCCTCTTCCCTGCTGCAGCACGGCTCCATCATCATCAGGCCCCAGGTGGAGGCCTGGCTGGCCCTGGTGCAGGCTGCAGATGAATCTCCCGAGGCCTCCCGGGCCAGGCTGGCCGCCCGCCTGACCTCTCTGCAGGAAATATTAGGTTCCCCCCCTAAACTGACTGATCTTAAGGAGGCCGTGCGCCAGGGCATGGCCCAGGCGCTGGAGGTGGAGTTGCAGCAGGGCGATCTGAGCGCCGAGGAATGGACCCTGGCCCGGGACCTGGCCAGCCAGGAGGAGGAAAAGTACAATGTCCCAACCGGACATAACCCAAATTTCCCTGGGAAAGTTCAAGGTGGGCATCACCGGCCTGAAAGAGGCCATTGAAGAGGCCAGGGCTTTGCGGGGGCGGCCTGATGAGGAAATCGCCCAGGCTCTGTTAGATAGACTCAAACCCCGAAATTACATTCCCGCTTCTTCTCAGGAAGAATATAAAAAGGCCTTCTTGCGGGAATTTAAAAAGGCCCTGGGCGAGAAGGTGATAGAAGAACGCACCGGCTTGAGTATCAAGATCCTCGGCCCCGGTTGTCCTTCTTGCGAGCGGCTGGAGCAGATCGTCATGGAAGTGCTGGTTGAGGTGAGTCTTCCGGCTGAAGTGGACCACGTCCGGGATATGAAGGAAATCTACGCGATGGGGGTCTTCAGCTCCCCGGCGCTCCTGATAAATGACGAAGTCAAGGCGGTGGGCAACCTGCCCACCCGGGAAGCGCTGAAAAAATGGCTGCAGGAAGCTGCGACACAATAAGTTGTTAATTTGGTGAATGGAGGAACCTTTTATAATAGTTCGGAAAACCGGTTTTGCCATCCTGTTATTCTTTGCTGTGGTCTTAAGCAACGCCGTTTCCCCTGCGGACCAACCCAAACTGTCCCAGGTGGTTTACATCACTCTCTGCAAGGCCTGCGGCTGCGCGTTAACCGTCTGTCAGGCGGGTGATATCATGGTGGGAAACGTCTTTAACGGCTCCAGGCAGCTTCTCCTTAAACGCATCGACTATTCCACGGATAAAGAAAATGCCAAGGTTTATATCAAGAAGCACCGGGTCACTCAGGCCCCGGCCCTATTGTTTCTGGATGCTAAAGGCAATCTGCTCTGGACGAAAGCGGGGGATTTGGATGAAAAGGAAATTGCCGACAAGCTTTCCCAATTCGGCGGTTGACGGGGTTTAAAGAAAGAGCTGACTTACTTAAAAGGTAACAGGGGGAGGAGAAATGGCGAGAGGGAAAATCATTCTTCTAAGCATCATAATCCTGGCAACCTTGAGCGCAGCGGCCATGGCCCACGCCGCACCGGCCAAGTTGGACCAGGCGGTTTATATCACCCGGAGCAAGGCTTGCGGCTGCGCGGCAGAGACGTTTAAACTCGTGGATAAGGCAGTCAGCCACGTATTTTCCGGCCCCCGGCAGGCCTTGCTGAAGCGCATTGATTATGATACCGACCGGCAAGCCGCGGTGCCTTATATCGGCGAGTTTCGCTTGATTCAGCTCCCGGCCCTCCTGTTGCTGGACTCCCGGGGCCACCTCTTGTGGAGCGCCATAGGAATTGTTGACCCGTATAAGTTAGAAGAACAGCTGAAGGGATTTGGAGCATGAATATCTATTCTGTAATCAGGGAAGGGACTCGATAAATGGATCAGACAACGGAAAAGGCTGCGGCCTTGGAGCAGGAACCGCAGGAGTCATACTGGATAACCGCTTGGAAAACCGGCAAGGATTTGCTGCTGGGCCGGGAAGGCAAAATCTTTCTCCTCTTTGTGGGCATCTTTCTCTTCGCCTACTATCTGCCCCTGGGTAAGCCCAAGGTGCAGGAAGCCGTCCTGGAGTCTTTCCTCATGCTCCAGGCCTACGCCCGCAACCACACTTTGACGTGTGTGGTGCCGGCCCTGTTCATCGCCGGGGCCATCATCACCTTTTTGTCCCAGGCCTCGGTGATGCGCTACCTGGGGCCCACGGCCAACAAGGTCGTGGCCTACAGCGTGGCTTCGGTCTCCGGCACCATCCTGGCGGTGTGCTCCTGCAGTGTGCTCCCCATGTTCGCCGGTATCTACACTATGGGAGCGGGCCTGGGACCGGCTTCGGCCTTCCTGTACAGCGGCCCGGGCATCAACATCCTGGCCATTTTTCTTACCGCCCGGGTGTTGGGGTTTGAATTGGGTCTGGCCCGGGTCATCGGCGCGGTGGCCTTTGCCTTCCTGGTGGGGCTGGGCATGGCCTTCATCTTCCGCAAGGAAGAAAAGGCCAAGGTGGCCGCGGCCATGCAACTGCCGCCTCCGGAAGCGCACCGGCGCCCCTTTTGGCAGACCTGCGTCTTCTTTTTCAGCCTGGTGTTTTTCCTCATCTTCGCCGCCTGGGTGACTCCCCGGGACGTCACCATCCACCTGAAGGACGGCCAACAGGTTCAGGCCGTGGTCCTGGAGGAGCGCTCCCAGGACATGATTTTCCAGCTAGCCCAGGATTGGGACGGCAAAAAGAAGGAAGACCAGGTGATCATCCCCAAGGAGCGCCTGGAGCGCCTGGAGCGGGAGCAGAGCCTCACCATGACGGTGGCCCAGGTCAAGTCTTATATCGCCGGGGCCATCCTGCTGCTGATTCTCCTGATGCTCTGGCGCTGGTTTAATAAAGAGGAGATCGACGAGTGGCTGCACCACACCTGGGAGTTCACCAAACTCCTGGCGCCCCTGCTTTACGGTGGGGTCCTGGCGGTGGGCTTCGTTTCCGCGCTGATCCCGCCCCAATACGTGGCCTCTTTGGTGGGCGACAACAGCCTGGCCTCCAATTTCATCGCCGCCCTTATCGGGGCGTTCTGGTACTTCGCCACCCTCACGGAGGTGCCCATCACCCAGGCCCTCGTCAAGATGGGCATGGCCCCGGGCCCGTCCCTGGCGTTGCTGCTGGCGGGTCCGGCGTTATCGCTGCCCAACATGATCGTTATCGGCCGGGTCATGGGCTGGAAAAAGACCGGGGTTTTTATCACCATCATTGTCATCATTTCCACCTGCGCCGGTATAGGCTACGGCTGGCTGGTGGGATAATATCCATTATCATCAGAGACGGATTTTGTCGTAGGGGCGAACCTTGTGTTCGCCCTGGAGCGACGGGCGAACACAAGGTTCGCCCCTACGCTGCAATAACTTTTTGACTGCAAATCGGTATAAAATATCAGGGTAGAGGCTTCCAATTCCTCCCCTGACAAGAAATCACAGGAGGATTTCCATGAAAAAATTGCAGGTGTTGGGCCCCGGTTGCCCCAAGTGTATCGAATTGGCCAAGCGCACCGAGGAGGCCGCCAAGGCCGCGGGGGGAGACTTCGAGGTGGAAAAGGTCTCTGAACTGAACAAGATCATGTCCTTCGGCGTCTTCATCACCCCGGCCCTGGTGGTGGACGGGGAAGTAAAGGTGGTGGGCAAGGTCCCCAGTGTAGACGAAATCAAGAAGATGATTACCTAATGCCCGGGGTCTTTCGAAGTGGGGATACTCACCAAAAGCTATTGTTCATCTAACCTTTCTCTAACCTACTTATGATAGGGGGTGAACAAAAAGAAAGTGAGGTTATCGCCATGGAAAAAGACAAAATCTTGTTCTTATGCACGGGCAACACCGCCAGGAGTCAGATGGCCGAGGCATTTGTCAAAAAATATGCCGGAGACCGCTTTGAGGTCTACAGCGCCGGATATGAACCCAAAGAAATCAACCCCCTTACCTTCAAAGTTATGGCAGAAAAAGGATTTGATCTCAGTGGGCAGCACTCCAAAGGGGTCGGGGAGTTCTTGGGGAAAATGAATTTTCGTTATTTGATCATTGTCTGCGAAAAGGCCGAGAAAGCCTGTCCCAAGACCTTCCCCTTTGTTCTCTTCAGATTGTTTTGGAACTTTGAGGATCCCGCAGCCACTCAAGGGACCGAAGAGGAGAAGCTGGCCAAATTTAGGGAGGTCCGGGACCAAATTGAGCAGCGGATACAGTTATTCTTGAAGGAAATGCCGTGATTCGATTGGGGCGGAGGGGGAGGGCCAAAAATTCACTGAACCTCCCAAATAACGTAAAGAGAGCATTGACCCCATGTTAAAAGTTCTGTTCCTTTGCACCGAAAACGCCTGCCGCAGCCAGATGGCGGAGGGCCTGGTGAACCACGACCTGGCCGGGCAGGTTAAGGCCTTTTCCGCGGGGATCAGGCCCAGCCGGGTAAATCCCCGGGCTATTCAAGTCATGGGGGAACTGGGCATCGACATCAGCCGGCACTGGTCCAAATCCGTGGACGAGCTGGCCGGGGAGAAGTTCGATCTGGTGATCACCATCTGCGAGCAGGCCCAGGAACAGTGCCCCCTCTTCCCCGGGGAAACCGAAGTCATGCACGTGGGCTTCCCGGACCCGGCCAAGGCCGCGGGCACGGAAGAAGAAATTCTCACCGTGTTCCGCTGGGTGCGGGACGGCCTGCGGGAGCGCCTGGGGCATCTTTTACGGGAGAAACTCAAGGAGCACAGGAAAGAAGGAGTGATGCTTCCGAACTCGCCACAGCCTGAACTCAGCCACACCTGCACCCATCCCGCTTGCTGCGGCCATGAGGCGTCTGATGTGGTGGCTGCCGCGGACAATCCGGCAGGGGCTTTGCCGGAACGCCCGGAAACCAGGATAGGAGGCTTGTGGGGCTCTCTCAAACACTCCGCCCTCTGGTTCCTGGCCTTTTTCGGCATCTATGCCAGTTCTTCGGTCTGCGTCTTCTGCGGCACCCCGGGATGTCCGGTGGGAGCGGGCGGCGCGGCCCTGGTGGGAGGCGTCTTCGCCTGCCTGTGGCAATATGGGAAAAGTGCCTGGGAGAAAATAAGAGGATTCATCGCAAAAAGTTTTAGATAGCTTTTAAAAGGTGAACCATGTTGTTGGAGAAGATCGATAATTTCGACATCTTCCGCCCCAAAATGGACTCCTTCAAGGAGGTCCTGCATGGCATCGCCACCTTTGACGTGGATATTTCCCCGGTTTTCCCATACCTGAACGCCGAACTGGGCGGCTGGGATTATGACCGGGACAACCAGGCGCTGATGCTCAAACTCTCCGCGGGCAAGGGGTTTACCTTACAGCGGCACGAGATCGCCATCAAGGGGGCTCGGGACATAACGGAGTCCCGCGCCCTGCTGGAGTGGATCAAAGGGCAAATCAATCAGGTCTATGAGCACCGGGATAGTATCACGCCCCGCCACACCGCGCAGGCCGGGCTCAAGGTCATGGACATCTTGAGGCTGCTGCCCATGACCAATTGCAAGCTCTGCGGCTACGCCACCTGCATGGCCTATGCCGCAGCCTTGCGGGAGGGTGAAATCTCCCTTAACGACTGCCCCCCCTTGTTGGAAGAAAGATACCTGGAAAAATGGGAAAAGCTCCAGGCCTATCTGGAAAGCTTCGGCTGGCGGGCCCTGGACGCGGACTAAGAGCAAGGAGATTTATGCGTATGAATAAACCGGCTTACCGGGCTTTGATCTGGTCACTACTTCTGTTTTGCACACCAGTCATGGCCAGGGCTACCCTCGGGCCGAAAGCTCAGGTCCCCGAGACGATTCATGATTTCGGCGAAGTCTTTGAGGACGTGAAGTTGACCCACACTTTCGATATCAGGAATATCGGCGACGCCCTCCTGGAGATCAAGGACATCGATTCCGATTGCGCTTGCACCGCCGCGGACTCCGACCGCCGCATCCCCCCCGGCGGCCTGGGCCGCATCACCCTGACCATCGCCCCTTATTCGGTGCTCCGGCAATTTGCCAAAAAAACCACGGTCTTTTTCAACGATCCGGACCATCCCCAGGTGGTCCTGACCATGAAAGGTTACGGTAAACCTTTCATTGAAATTCAGCCCAGCCATATCATCCGCCTTCGCGGCAAGCCGGGAGAGGACCTCAAAGGCCAGGTGCGTTTTACTTCCCACCTTCCGGGTCCCTGGGAGATCAAAGAGTTTAATACCGAGTTGCAGTCAAAAAGATACTATACGTAGGGGCGAACCTTGTGTTCGCCCTGGAGCCACGGGCGAACACAAGGTTCGCCCCTACAGTTCAACGTCCTTTGAATGCGAATTGGTATAAGACCAATATCCCCCAGTTCATCGACGTGAACGTCAAGGCTGAACAACCAGGTAAAATTTTTGTGGTGGATGTGCGCAACAAACGGCAGGAGGCGGGGAATTACGCGGGGCTGATCGAACTGTTTACCACCTCGGAAAAGCGACCCCGCCTGATCATGCGGGTGTTCGGGGAGATTACCATCCCTTCGTCGGAAAGCCCTTGACGATATGCTGGAGGTAGACCCCTTGAAAACTGTAAGAAAAGAAATTGCCGATCTCGTTCACGAGGCCATGAATCAACATGAATTGGCCCGGGATTTCTATCACCGGTTGGTCCACCGGGTGTCTCATAGGGACACCCGGGAGATGTTCGAGTACCTGGCAAAGGAGGCGGAGGAGAACAAAGCCCGGCTGCATAAATGCCTGACCCCGGTGGGCTGCCCGGTGGTCCCCCCGGCGCATGACCTCCACCTGGCGGAACACTTGAAAGTCCCGAAACTTACTGACGATATGCCGCCCAAAGATGCCCTGGCCCTCAAGCGCTCCGAGGGACTCTTGCGGTTTTACCAATCCCTGCTCGAACTTCAACCGGAGGGAGAAATCCGCCGGCGCCTGGAATACCTGGCCCAAACGGAGTTAAGCCACAAAGAGAAGCTGGAAGATATCTACGATACAGTTGCCTTCCCCGAGGTGTGGTGACGCGAAGGTTGTTGGCGGCTGGAAGATTTCATGGTTATTCCTCCATCGGGAACAGTCTGGGGTTAAGAGACCGTGTCCGGGGGCCGGCCCCCGGCTGGAGTTGACTTTTAAATACTGTTATTCAGTTTTCCGTCTTTGAGATGATATACGGCATCGAACCCTTCGATCATGCGGGCGTCGTGGGTGACGGTGATGACCGCGGTTTGGTTTTCCCGGGCGATTTTCTTGAGCATCTCCATGACCTTTTTGCCCCTTGTGGTGTCGAGGGACGCGGTGGGTTCGTCCGCCAGGATAAGTTTGGGCCGGTTGGCCAGGGCCCGGGCGATGGCCACCCGCTGCTGCTCACCGCCGGAGAGCAGGGCCGGCAGGTAATGGGCCCGCTCGGAAATTTCCATGTATTCCAGGAGCTCCGCCACCCGCCGTTCGGCTGCCTCGCCGTTGACGCCCACCAGGTTGAGGGGAAAGAGCACGTTTTCTTTAGCGGTGAGGAAAGGGATGAGATTGGCGCTCTGGAAGACAAAACCGATCTTCTCCCGGCGCAGGCGGCGCACGTCGACGCCGGTCCAGCCGTCCTGATAAATGGTGTCCCCGTCAAAGACCACGGTGCCGGCGGTGGGTTCCAGGATTAGGCTGACGCACAGGAGCAAAGTCGTTTTGCCTGAGCCTGAGGGACCCATCAAGGCCGCCAGTTCCCCGGCGTGGATGGCGAGGCTGACGCCATCCAGGGCCCGCACCTCCAAACGGCCGCTGCCGAAGACCTTGCTCAGGCCGGAGATCTCCAGGACTGCCATCAATGCCCTCCCAGGGCCATGGCCGGCTGGGTTTTCAAGACCTGCCAGATGCCCAAGACGCTGGCCAGGATACCGCCCGCCAAAGCGATGGCAAAGGTGAGCAGGGTGTCAGGGGCCAGGATCAGGATCTTGCGGGGGAACAGGTCGGCGATGCTCTGGATCACCAGCAGACCGAACCCAAAGCTGCTGACAGTCATCAGCAAAGATTCTTCCAAGATCATGCGGGCAACTACCCAATTGGGCGCGCCGATGAGCTTCATCACCGCAATGCTGCGAATCTTTTCCATGGTGAAGGTGTAAATCACCAGGGAGATGATAACCACGGCAACAAACAGCAACAAAGTCCGGAAAAAACCGAGCTGGGCGGTCATGCGGGCCAGGCGGCCCCTGACCACCAGGTCGATTTCCTCCTGGGTGGTAAAAACCGAAAAATAGAGCCAGTCCCGGATGTGGCGGGCCACTTGGGCAGGGTCGGCGCCGGGGGCCAGCTTCACCAGCACCGCGTTGATGGTGTGGGTGTCGGGTTCCAGGCGGGGAAGCAACCGCTCCGCTTCCTGGGGAGCCATGCCGCCCGCCAAAAGGCTCCGCCGTTGGCGCTCTCGCTGGTTGCGCACCTCATGATTGTCCCGCTGAAAGAGAAACTCCTGGGCGTCTTCCAGAGACAGATACACCAGGGGTTCGCCGTCGCTGGCCACCGCCTCCCGGGTCAGGCCCACCACGTTGAAGGTGTGCAGCCCCAGGGGTACCCGGTCCCCTAGCTTCACCCCCAATTTTTCGTGGGCCACCATCTCATAGTGGGCCTGGTTGATGGCCCGGCCCTGGGTAAGCTGGCGCGGCCCGCCCAGGCCGCCGAAGACGTCATAGCCGATGATGCTGAAGCGCCGGCTCTTCCCCTGAATCTGCCTTTCCACGGGATAATAGATGAACGGGCTGGCCTGCGCCACCCCGGGGACCGCGGCCACGCTATAATGGAAAAATTCCGGCATGCTGGACTGTTCGTTGAAGGGGCCGCCCCGGTCCCGCTCCACCACCCAAAGGTCCGGGCCGGTGTGGGCGATGAGGGCGGTGCCCTCATAGACGTTGCCCCGGTAAAGGCCGTTCATGGTCAGGACAATGGTGAAAAGGAGGCCCACCCCGATAATAGTGGCCAGGAAGCGCCCCTTGTGGAGTTTCAGGTCTTTGATGGCCAGGTCCATCATTTACCCTTGCCTGACGGAGTCTTGACCACCGGCTTGACCCGGGCGCCCGGCTTAAGATTCACCGGCTGGGCCACCACTAAATCCGCTTCTTTGAGGCCTTCCAGGACGGAAACCCGCTTGCCGTCATTCAGTCCCAGGGTTACGGGGCGGAAGGCGAGACGTCCCTGTTCCACCATCATGACGCCGGTGTGCTCCTCCCGGTTGACCACGGCAGCCAGGGGCACAGCCGGACCTTTCACCTTACCGGTGGCAATGGTGACTTCCGCCTCTTCGCCCACGACCAGGGGCTCGGGAAGCTTATTAAAGGCGACGTTCACCTCCAACTCCCGGGTCACCGTGTCAGCTTCCTTGGTAATGCGAACCACTCGTCCTTCGAAGCGACGCCCGGAGCGTAGGCGGATGCTGGCATCTTGCCCCTCCCGGAGCTGGGCGATTTGGCTGGCGTCGATCCAGGCCGCCACCCAGACGGTATCCAGGTCCACCATCTGGAAGATGGGCGCACCCGGAGACACCGTGGTTCCCACTTCCGCCTTGCGCACGGTGATCAGGCCGTCCATGGGAGCCAGGATGCGGGTGTAATTCAGGAGCGCCTCGGAGGCCTTGACTTCCGACTCAGCCTGGGCCGCTTGGGCGGCTTGCGCCGACACCTGAGCCTGGGCCGCAGCCTGTTCGCTCTCTGCCAGGCGCAACTGGGCCTTGGTGGTGTCCATGGCCGCCTCGGAAATGTAACCGGGCTTGAACACCTCCAGGTCCCGGCGGTAGTTGCTCTGGGCCAGGGCCAGGTTGGCTCGGGCCTTGGCCGCGTCGGCCTGAGTCCGGCCCAATTCCCGCTGGGCCCGGTGTCGGGCGGCCCGACTCGCGGCCACCCTGGCATTTAGTTCCGCCGAGTCCAATTCCGCCAGCAATTGCCCTTTCTTTACCCGGTCCCCTTGATCGGCGTAGAGTTTTTCCACAATGCCGGTGATCTTGGCGCTCACCGCCACCGACACCTTGGCCTGCACCGTGCCCGGACCTTTCACCAGGCCCTGGATTTCCACCTGCTTAACCTTGATCCCCGGCACTGAAGGGCGGTGCAGGACCAAACGATAGGCCAACAAAAGTATAAGAACTAGGCCGACGGCAGCCAGTATGGTCTTCTTTCCTCCTGGCAGGCGCTTCACTTTTCCTCCCCCTGGCGCGGCTTTTTCCCTTCATTTTCTGTAGCCCCACCCCCGATGATCTGCTTTACCTTGGCCCGGCCGATCTCATAGGCCGCCTGGTAATGGATGAGACTGAGACGCGCCCGGGTCAGCTCCACTTCCGCAGTAAGCACGTCCAGACCGGTGGCTTTGCCCACCCGATAGAGGGCCAAGGCGCTCTGGTAGGCTTCTTCACTGGTGGTCACATTTTGGCGGGACGCGGCCACTCCCTGGCGGGCGTTCTCCTGGTCCTTCCAGCCGGTCATGAGTTCCACCCGCAGGGCGTCCAGCCGGTCCCGCCGCTTATCCAGCAATTGCCGGTATTGGGAGGAAGCCTTGGCTACCTGGGCCCGGGTCAGGCCGCCCTCGAAAAAGGGAAATTCCATGAACACCCCGCCTAGCCATTCTTCCCGGGTGCCGCCCACGTCCCGGTGGCGCACCCCCGTAGCCGCCTGCAGGTTGACCTCGGGAAAGTAACCGCCCCGGGCCGCCTTGATGAGGGCCTGGCCCTGGGCCAGCTCCAGCTTGAGGCGTTTGAGTTCGGGATTGGTGTCTTCCGCCCGTTGCCATAGGGAATCGAAGTTGGAGGCGGGAATGAATTTCTGGGGCAACCGCCCCCGGATGTCTATAGGGGTTTTATCCTTCAACCCGAGGGTGCGGGCCAGGATTTCTTTGGCCAGGCGCACGGCGTTATTGGCCTCCACCTGGCCCTGCTCCGCTTCCAGGACCTGGGAGCGGGCCTTGTAAGCATCCACCCGGGTGACTTTCCCGGCCCGGAAAAAGGCCTCGGTGATTTCCAGAAATTTCCGGCGTTCCTGCAAGGCCGTCTCCGCCACTTGAACATCTTCCTTGGCTTCCATCAGGCGGTAGAAGGCCTCGGTGACCTGGAAAGCCACTTCATCAGCGGTGCGGAACACCTCCTGTTGCTGGGCCTTTTTGCCAAAGGTGGCCGCCTTGGTGTTGTAATAGGTCTTCAGGCCGTCGAAGACGAGCTGCTTGCCGGTGAGGCTGGTGAGGCCCTCCCGGCCGAACAGGGACTGAGCGGTGGCGCCGCCTCCCGGCGACAGGCGCTCCGGGTCGATTCGCTGGTAGTAGGAAATGAGCGTCAGTTTGGGAAAGAACTTGGACCGGGCCGCCTGGTAATCCGCCACCAGCTCATTAACCTTTTCCCGGGACGCGCCCAGAACCGGATTTTTCTCCCGGGCCAGGGCCAGGCAGTCCTCCAGGGACAAGGCCTGGTAATTTTTGTCCGGTGTGGCTGTTCCTACCGCAGTCAAAACCGCCACTACCGAAGAGACCCAAAAAACAAAGGATAGACTTTTTGAGATAAAACGCATCATCTTCTCCGGCGGACAAGAGAGTCTTGGTGATTATCTCGGACCGGCCCAGAGTGGGACACCTTTTTCGTCGCGCAGTTTTAAAACCTTATCGCCCTTTTTCACCGCCGCGGCGATGATAGTGGACTGTCCCTGGATCAAGAGGCGTGAACCTTTCACTTCCACGCGGTCCCTGGGAGCCACTGCAAAGTGTTGCTGTTCAATATACCAGGAAGGCCCCAGGATGACGGGAAAAGTCTCTTTGTCGGTCTTGATGGTCAACCGCAGGCCATAGGAACTTCCGCCCCTTCCCGGAGTGTATTTCTCCACCGCGGTCACTTCCCCGGCTACGGTCGTAACCGCGTTGGCGTCCCACATCATGCCGTAGTGCATGCCGCCGCCTGGTCCCCTGCCCATCTGCGCCTGCGCGCCGGTGGCCAGCAGGAGCAGGAACCCCATCATCACTAAACCAAATTTTACTTTCATGATTATTAACTCCTTTGGATAAATTTGGCTGATAAGGAAGATTCGATGCCTCTGCCTATTAAACCCAGGAGATTGAGAAAATCGGCGCATGCAGGCTGGTTTTAAAAATTGAGCCGGAAATTACGCATAGGCTCGACGGCGAAACATCGCCTCGGCCAGTTGCCAACTGGCGAGCAAGAAGAGGAGACCGGCCAGGAGGGGGACAACCGGGGTGGCAAATTCCGAGCGCCCCGTAACTCCCAGGTGGATGAGCTCCACCACGTAGGTCAGGGGAGAGGCATAAGCCAGAGGTTTGAGCCAGGAGGGGAGTTGGGACAGGGGCATGAAGACCCCGCTGATAAATAAAATCGGGAACCGGAAGAAGTTCATCAGGGTCATGGCTTCAAAGACTTCCCGGACCATGACCGCGGCAGTCAGACCTAACAGGGAAAAACACCCCGCTCCCAGGATGAGGCCCGCCCCAAAGATCAGGGGATTAACCAGGGACATCCCCAGGACTAACTTCAGCCCCAGGCCCAACGCCAAGACGGTGGCAATGCCGTAAGCGGAAGCGCTGGCCGCCTTGCCCAGAATAATGGTGCGCAGGGAGAGAGGGGCCAGAAGCAGCCTCTGAAAGGTCCCGGACCGTTTCTCAAAGGTGACCACAATGGCGGCCATGGAGGTGTTGCCGAAAAGCAGGGTCATGGCCATGACGCCAGGGGCAATGGCCAAATAGGTGGTCGGGTCTTTGACGTAAAGAGAGAGAATCAGGACCGCCGGGAACATCAACCCCCAGGTGATAAGAGGCGGCTTGCCGTAATAGCTTTCGATGTCCTTGAAGCTGATGGCCAAGGCCCGCCGGAACTGGCTCATGGGAGCGCCTCCGCTTGCGGCCCGCCTGCCTTCAGAAAGCTCATGAAGGCGTCTTCCAGACTGGCGGTCATGGTGCTTATTTCAGAGATACGCACGCCTGCGCTGCCGGCAAAAGCCGCCAATTGCTCCAGGGCCGCCTGGACCTCGGCGATCTCAAGACGCCAGGCCCCATTTCGGGGGGAGGCCTTGAGAACCGCCGGACA
Source organism: Thermodesulfobacteriota bacterium (assembly GCA_049322315.1). Classification (GTDB taxonomy): domain Bacteria; phylum Desulfobacterota; class Desulfobaccia; order Desulfobaccales; family 0-14-0-80-60-11; genus SURF-52. The sequence goes on from JBMORF010000013.1 coordinate 26,192, forward strand.
GGCCCGGAGCAACCGCGCTGGCTCGATCTCCTGCGAGAAAGACACTTCCAGGAGATTGAGGCGCTGCACCCGTTGCCGGATTTCTCCCGGTGGGCCCAGGGCCGCCACCCGGCCCTGGATGAGGATGAGCACCCGCTGGCTCAAGACTTCGGCTTCCTGGAGGTTGTGGGTAGTGAGGAACACCGTGGCGCCCCGGTGGTTGATGGTGCGAATGAGTTCCCGCAAGGCCCGGGCGCTGGGCACATCCAGGCCCGAGGTGGGTTCGTCCAGGAAAACCACCTCCGGGTCATGCACCAAGGCGGCGGCGATAGTTAAACGCCGCTTCAATCCCTTGGAAAGAGCGCCGAAGGGAGTGGACGCCCGCGCCGCCAGATCGAAAAACGACAAGAGTTCGGTTGCTTTTTGGACCCGCACCCCATGCGGCAGTCCGTACAATTCCCCCAGATATTCAAGGTTCCGGCGGCAGGTGAGCTCGGGATAGAGATTGGACTCATCGGGCACCACCCCGATGCGTTCTTTCACCAATACCGGGTCCTGGGAAACATCCGTCCCACAGATGCTCACCTTTCCCGCATCCCGGTCCAGCAGACCCGCAAGAATCCTGATGGTGGTGGTCTTGCCAGCGCCGTTGGGCCCCAAATATGCGAAGATTTCCCCCCGCGACACCGAGAAACCTACTTCGCTGAGGGCTTTAAGGGAGCCAAAGCTTTTACTCAAGCCGGATACGGAAATAGCCGGGGTCGATTCCATCTGGCGCCGTCCAGGATAGCCTGGGAGGGGCGGCTGTCCTTCCCCTCCCCGGGCAGCTCACTTCTTTAAAGATAACAGACAAGGGTGCTCCGAGGCTTCACCATGACATTTCTTGATCTGCTCCGGCGAGCATTCTTCAGGTTTACCCTTCAATTCTTCCGGTTTTTGGCATTCGGTTTTACAGGTACACATGGTTCCACCTCCTTGTTGGATAAAAATGCAGGGTTCCAAATCTATCGGGGCGGTAAGGAATTGCTCCAGGGCCTCCCTCCAGCGGGCCAGGGTTTTGGGGTTGAGGCGGTAGTGCATGAAATAACCGCGCTTTTCCGCCTCCACCAGGCCGGCCTCCTTGAGGATCGCCAGGTGTTGGGACACCGCACCGGGAGTTATGCCGAGCCTTTTTGCCAGCGCCCCCGCGCATAGCGCTCTATTTTTCAACATTTGGACCACGGCGATCCTCGCCGGTGCCGCCAGAGCTTTAAATATCAGGGCTAATTCTCGATTGGCAATCATTTACTTTAGTAATTACTAAAGTAAACTCCTGCCTTCGATATGTCAAGCGGAAATTCAAGGTCTAGGGAAAATGCCTTCTTTCTTTCCAGAAGGGGAATAGGGTCTTGCTGATTTCCTTCATTTTTCCGCCCTCGGCCCATCATTGAGCGACGGAGATAAAATTGGTTCTTTCAAGATTGATTAAATCCCCAGAGTCCCAGCCAGGCTGAGAAAAGGAATAAGATTCCTTATCCACATACGATCTTCGCTTGCTGATCTTAATGAAGCTTTGCAAAAGAATGCCGCCGGGAATGACATACGGCGGCATACCTGGTTTAGCTACCGATTTTCTTATTTTCTCCCTGTCTCCATCATGATGCAGGGATGCTCCGGGGTATCGACATGGCATTTCTGGATTTGCTCCGGTGAGCACGCTTCCGGTTTGTCTTTTGACTCTCCGGTTTCTAGTATCATGTATCATCTATAGTTTCGGATAAAGGCGTTTCAGCTTTATCCTGGCATCGGCTGCGGAGAAACGCCAATTTATTTTTGATTGCCGGTTGTTCCGGTCATTTTCCCAGGCGGCAATGT
>JBMORF010000014.1:0-27505 GCA_049322315.1 Thermodesulfobacteriota bacterium
GGCGAACCTTGTGTTCGCCCGTGGCTCCAGGGCGAACACAAGGTTCGCCCCTACGTATAGTATCTTTTTGACTGCAACTCGGTATAAGTCCCCCTTTATAAAGGGGGATTTAGGGGGATTTTCTGCACTTACTAAAAATCCCCCCTACCCCCCTTTAAAAAAGGGGGGGAAATGCCTACCATTTTTCCAATCGTCTCCCGCGGATGGGATCCATCAAATTAATGCAGCAGTAATACCGTTTTCGGTTTTCGGTTTTCCGTTTTCGGTTAAAAGAAATAAAGATTATCAATATGTTACATTAAAAGTTTGTTGCAGTTGAAAGCGAAAACGGTATAATTCATGGACCTTCGGCCCAGGCGACAATTATGAAAGTTCTCAGGAGCCGCAGTTTTAACCTTAAACTTTTCCAAGCGGAACACTTGACGCAAGAGCCTTAGATGACACCTTTCCTGACCATCCTCCTGGCCGGGTTTTTGGCCCGTTTCAGCTATCAGATGGCCCGGAGTCCGGTGCTCCCCCGGTTTGCCCAGGACCTGGGAGCCGTTCCCGAACTCATCGGCCTCATTGTGGCCGCGTCCACCATTTCCGGAGTCCTGGTCAAGCTGCCCGCGGGCGCGCTATCCGATATCCTGGGCCGCAAACGCATGCTCTTATTGGGGAGCCTTTTTTTTGCGGTCCCCCCCTTTTTCTACCCTTTAATTAACTCCCCCGGCCCGCTCCTGGCCTTACGTTTCCTCCACGGGTTGGCCACCGCCATCTTTTCTCCGGTGGCCGCGGCCATAGTGGCCGACCTGGCCACCCGCAGACGGGCGGAGCAACTGGGCTGGTTCGCCAGCGCCAGCGATCTGGGCGCCACCCTGGGTCCCTTGCTGGGGGGCCTCGTCTTGTATTACACCGCCAACTACAGCTCCACCTATCTGGTGGTGGGGATATTGGGAATATTACCTCTGGGGCTGCTATTGCGCCTGCCGGAGCCTCCCCGGGAACCGGCGCCGGCAACCTCTTCCCGGGAGCGGACCAGGCGCTTCCACGAAGGAATCAAGGAGGTTATTTCCAGCCGGGGGGTGATCATCGCCTCCAGCCTGGAAGCCATGCTCTACGTGGGTTATGGCGCTTTCCTGGGTTTTTTCCCCACCTACGGCAGGGGCATCGGCTTAAACGACGCGCAAATCGCAGTGGTGATGGGCGTGCAGTTGGCCACCACCATGCTGGCCAAACCCATCTCCGGGCGCCTTTCCGATAATTGGGGGCGCAAACCCATGATCGTGGCCGGTCTCTGCCTCTGCGCCGGGACTCTGCCCCTGATCCCAAGGCTCACCTCCATCTGGCTTCTCAGCGGCGTCTCCGCCCTCTTCGGCCTGGGAGTGGCCATCGTTACCCCCTCCACCACCGCCCTGGTAGCGGACCTGGTTAAGGCCGGGCGCATGGGCTCAGCCATGGGAGTCTTCGGCACCATTTGGGATACGGGAGAAGCCGCGGGCCCCATCCTGGCCGGGTTTCTCATCGCCTTCTTGTCTTATGGGTCTGCTTTCAGCATCATCGCCGCACTGATGTTAGCCATGGCTCTCCTTTTTTCCCTGGCAGTCAAGGACCCGGGGGCAGCCGTAAGCTGAATCGAGAGGCAACTTACGGGAAGTGGCTCGCGGCCGCAGGTCGGTGATTCTTCCGCCACAAAAAAGAAGCCAGGGATATTATCCCCGGCTCCCGGCGATTGCAGGCGGCTTTGCCTGCCGAGCCTAAACCGTCGCTATGGCGTTAGCTGCTGGGCACGTCCTTGGGTTTACAGAGCATCTCGGCGGAGGTGGCCAGGCGGCCGCACTGGTCGCAGACGTATTTGATGTCTTCCAGTTTGCCCTTACAAAAATGCTTGGTATCGGCTCCCTTTTGTCCGCAGTAGCCGCAAGTCGTGGCCTCGCCCCCGGGATTGCACAGATGGCCGGGCTCTTCCGCCAGGGCGCCGCAAGTGGCACAAGTATAAACTTTTTTCGCCATAATCCCTCCTTGGCTGCTGTCTGGTTTATATGGAAAAAATAAGGTATAAAATACGCTTGTCAATCCAGGGGAGGGATTTTTCTGGAGTGCCGGAGGGAGCAGCTTTTAAGGCAGGAGGAGTCAGGGAGCCAGGGTGAGACTGCCGGCCTGTCCATCGACTCGGGCCCACACCCCCAAGGGCAGGGTATGGTTGTCCGGCTGGTGGCCCACCGGCAGGCCCGCCAGCACCGGCACCCTAAGGGGCGCCAGGGCCGTGGCCAGGACTTTTAAGAGATCCTCCCGAAAACTGCCGCTGCCGGTGAACGCGCCCAAGACCACGCCCTTAACCCCCTCCAGGGCCCCGGCCAGAAGCAGGTGATGGAGCAGGCGGTCCAGGCGGTACAGGGCTTCATTATGGTCTTCCAGGAAGAGGATATAATCCCCGAAGCGGGGAGCAAAGGGCGTGCCCAAAAGGTGGCAGAGGGTGGTGAGGTTGCCCCCGGCCAGGATCCCTTCACCGCTACCCGGGAGCAGCGTAGTTAAATCGGGAAAGGTTACAGTCACCGGCCCCGGAGCCGTCAGCCACTGCAGAAAACTCTCCCGGGCGGCGGCAGTGAGGACCGGCAGGTGGGCCACGGTGGGGCCGTGAAAGGTGACCAGGCCCAGACCCTGGTGCAGGTGCCAGAGAAGATTGGTGAGGTCGCTGAAGCCCACCAGGCGCTTAGGCATGGCTGATAGGGCCGCCGGTGGCAGATGGGGCAGGACTTTCAGGGAGCCGTAACCGCCCCGGGCCCCGACGATGGCCTTCACCTCCGCTTTCTGCCAGATTTCCAGGAATCTGGCGGCCAACCGCCGGTCGGTCTCCACCCCCCAATTCCGGGTCTCAAAGACCTCCAGGCCGCACACCACCTCAAAGCCCCAACCCTTAAGAATAGCCACCCCTTTATCCCAATCCTCCCGGGAGACCGGGCTGGCCGGCGCGGCCACCGCCACCGCCTCTCCGGGCAGAACCGGGGGCGGCCAGAGACAGGTGCGGGCTGGAGGACAAGCGGCGGCAGGCATTATCTTTTTAAGATTAATCTTTGCCCCAGGAAATAACAAATAATCTCTTTACTTTTCCATTATTTTTACCATATATTACATGAGCACTTTCTCAATCCCTAAAACCCGGTAAGGTTTCCCAAACTTTGCGGTGTCTGTGGTCCCGGATAAACTTCCGGCCCTCGTGGGTCGGTGTGACTTTGTGCCTCATTTTGGGGCTGGCGGCCTTTTTCCGGGTCTACGCCCTGGGAGGGCGGGACCTCTGGACCGACGAGGCCTGGGTAGCCCTGGCCGCTCTTAAAGACTCGCCCCAGGCGGCGCTGGCCGCCAGCCAATCCACCCCGCCCCTGTATCTGCTCAGCGTCTGGGCCCTGGCCCAGGTAGGGGGCAATGGGGAAGCGGTGCTCCGCTCCCTCTCCCTCTTCTTCGGCCTGGGGCTGCTGCTGCTCTTCTGGCCCCTGGCCCGCTCCTTAACCTCCCGGGCCGCCTCCCTGTTGGCCCTGACCCTGGTGGGCTTCTCCCCCATTATGGTTTATTACGCCAAGGAATTGAAGCAGTACAGCGGCGACGCCTTCTTTGCGGCGCTCATCTTTCTCTTGGTGGAGCGGCTGCGGCAGCGGGAAAGCAAGTGGCTTTGGCTGGCTTTAGGTCTGGCCGGAACCATCGGCCTGGGTTTTTCCCACGCCCTGGTCTTTATCCTGCCGGTGGCCTGGGTGACTTTGTGGGTTATCCTGCCTTCCGGGCCGCGGCTGAAAGTGGCGCTTCTGGGAGGCGTCTGGGCCGGGGCCTTTGCCGCCTTTTATTTTCTTTTTCTCCGGGGGCAGGTGGACCCGGAACTAATTGCCTATTGGGCCCAGGATTTCCCCAATTTCTCCAGCCTAACAGCTTTCCTGTGGTGGCTGGGAACGGCCTTTTACCGCTACTTTCGGTATTTTTTCGGAGAATGGGGCCTTTTCTGGGGCCTGCCCTTGATACTGGCCGGCATCTTCGCCCTCATCCGGCAAGGTTGCCGCCGGTCCTGCCTCTATCTGGGAGGTCCCTTGCTTCTGGCCCTGGGGGCCGCGACCCTGCACCGCTACCCCTTTATGGCCCATTACGGCGGCAACCGCCTGATGCTCTTCAGCGCTCCCGTGCTCTATCTGGTGGCGGCCGTGGGGTTGATGGCCATTCTCACCCGGCTTTGGGGAAAACGGCAAAGACTCCTGGCTTTGGCCCTCACCGGTCTCCTGCTGCTGGCCGCAAATCCCCTGCACGTCCTCAGAGAAAACCTTTATCCCACCAACAACCGGGAAGAGATTCAGCCCCTGGTGACCTATCTGCAGAAACGGCTTAAACCCCGGGACTGGGTCTATGTCTATTATTTTGCCGTGCCCCCCTTCAAGTATTATTGGCACAGCCCCTTTAAGAATGTCTGTTGGGGGAAGTCGTGTGTGGAAATCGAGATGATGCTGCCGACTGCCAAGGGGAACCGCCCCACGCGGCTGTGGCTGATGGCGGCTCATTTCCCTTCTTTACAGCATATGAGAAAATTTGCCGGGGAGCTCCTGGGACCCCAATGGCGGGAGACGGCCTGCCTGAACCGGGCCAGCGCCGCCTTGTTCTGCTTCGCATGGCAGGGACCACAATTGGCTAAAAGCCAGACGACCCTTGCAAAACCAGACGAATCCGGTCCTCCAACTCCGACAACCGATACGGCTTATAGATAAAGCCCGCGGCCCCGGTCTCTTTAATCCGCTCCACTTCCTGGGAGGAGAAAAAACCGGAAGCCACCAGCACCCGCACTTCCGGGTCCACCCCCTGCAAATCCTCCAGCACTTTCAGACCGTCTCTATCCGGCAGGTAATAGTCCAGGATCACCAGGTCCACGTGCTTCAGGCGGCGATAAAAATCCAAGGCTTCCCGGCCGTCCCGGGCCGCCTCCACCTTATACCCCAGGTGCTCCAGAAGTTCTTTCCCCAGAGAGCGAATAAGCGGATCATCGTCGACCAATAAGATTAGCTGCGGCATCAGTAGTTGCTCCCGAAGCGGATGGGCCGGGGCGCCCGTTTTTACCCGTAACTCCTTATTTTCCGGAGCCGATCCGGAAACGCAGTTCCCGTATCACTCCGGAGCCCAAGACCTTTTCCAGTTCCTGTAAAATTTCGGGTTTCAGGAACTGCAACTCCTGCCCCCAGGTCCCGGCGCTCACTTCCACCCAAAGTTCCCGGCGCCGGACCTCCACCAGCCGGGTATGGCGCAACAACGGCGGCGGCACCACCCCTTCCCACACCTGGCGGATACGGCTGCGTTGCTCCAGGTTATCCCAGTCCAGGGGTTTCATCAACCCTTTAAAGACCTCCCGGACGGCCACCGGCCGGGGAAGCGGCTGACGTTTGGCCATTATAAGTACCGTTTTCCGTTGTTAGTTTTTCGTTTTCCGTTAAAAAAGCATCTGGACATTAATAAGGGTAGCAGTAAGCTTTAGCCTGCGCTAGTACAGACTGGAAAGCCTGAGTTTACCTCTATCCCCGGGCCCGGGCAAACCCCGGGGCTGCACGGCGGATGACCTCCTCGTTCACGCAGAAGGCCAGGCGGAAATAGCCGGCCCGTCCAAAACCCCGGCCCGGAACCGCCAGGATATTCTCCTCCTTCAGCTTAGCCACCAGGGCCAGGTCATCCCCGCCGGGAGCCTGGGGAAAAAAGTAAAAAGCCCCCCGGGGTTTGACAAAGTCATAGCCCGCCTGCTCCAGCACCTCCATGAACAGGTCCCGGCGCCGGGCATAATAACCCATATCCACCGACACCTCCAAAAGATTGGACACCACCCGCTGCATCAGGGCCGGGGCGTTGATGAACCCCAGGATGCGGTTGGCCAGCACCAGACCACTCACCAGTTCTCCCCGGCCTGACGCCCGAGGGCTCACCGCCGCGTAGCCCAGGCGTTCCCCGGGGATGGAGAGGTCCTTGGAAAAGGAGGTGGCCAGCAGGGTGTTGGGGTAGGCCGCGAAGATGCTGGGCAGCTCCAGGCCGTCGTAAACCAGGCGCCGGTAAGGCTCATCCGCCACCAGGTAGACGGGGCGGCCGTGGCGGCCGGCGTGGTGGGTGAGAAACCGCCCCAGTTCCTTCAGGGCCGCGGCCTCGTAAACCTGTCCCGTGGGGTTGTTGGGGGAGTTGATGATCACCGCCCGGGTCTTAGGGCCCAGGGCCTTCTCCAACCGGTTCAGGTCCAGTTGGAAGTGCTCATCCGTTTCCACCACCCGGGCCACGCCCCCATGGTTGTCGGCATAGAAAAGGTACTCCGGAAAGCAGGGGGCAAAGACCACCACTTCGTCCCCGGGGTCCAGCAGGACCCTGAGGATGACGTTGAGGGCCCCGGCAGCGCCGCAGGTGAGAATGACGTCATCAGTCTTAAAGTCTAGATGGTGGACCCGGCTCAGATGGTGGGCCACGGCCTGGCGCGGCGGGACCAGGCCGGAGTTGGCCATATAGCTGTGGAGGCCGGGCCGGAGGTCTTGGACCGCGGCCACCAGTTCCTTCTTGAACTCTGCCGGGGGCTCCAGGTCCGGGTTCCCCAGGGTAAAGTCAAAGACCTGGTCCGCGCCGATCTTGGCCTTCAACTCCGCGCCTTCCTCGAACATGCGCCTGATCCAGGAGGCGTTTTCCAGGGCGTGTTTAATGCGTTGCGAGACTGGCATTATTTATCGTTTTCCGTTTTCCGTTTTTTCTTGTATTTTAACCAATTGCCTAAATAATAAGATAGACCACTGACCACTGGCTACTAACTCACGGTTTCTCTTCCACCCGATACCCCGCGTCCCTGAGGGCCTTGAGCACCGTTTCCCCATGTTCTTGGTCCCGGGTTTCCAGGTTCAACTCCACCCTAGTATAGTCCAAAGGCAGCCCCGGGGCCAGGCGATCATGGAAAAGATGCAAAATATTGGCCCCCTGCTCCCCCAGGAGGGTGGCCAGGCGGCCCAGGGCCCCGGGCGCGTCGCTTAAGGTCACCCTCAGGCTCCAGAGCCGGCGGCGCTCCAGCAGGGCCCGGGCCATTACCCTTTCCAGCAGCGGCACGTCAATATTGCCGCCGCTCACCACCAGGACCACCTGCTTCCCCAGGTCCCGGTCCTTGAGGGGCCCCAAAAACGCGGCCGTGGCCGCGGCCCCGGCCCCTTCCGCCAGTACTTTCTTGCCTTCCAGGAGAAAGAGCAGGGCCTGGGCGATCTCCATTTCCTTCACCAGCGCCACTTCCTGGAGCAGTTCTTTAAGCCGGGGAAAGGTGAGTTCCCCCACCCGGGGCACCCGGATACCATCCGCCAGGGTTAAGTGCGCCGGCACCCGGGTGGGCGCGCCTTTCTCCAGGGCTGCGGCCAAAGACGGCACGCTCGCGGCCTGGACGCCGATGACCGCCACCTGGGGTTTGTGGGCCTTCAGGGCCAGGGCCGTGCCCGCGGCCAGCCCCCCGCCCCCCACCGGCACGATCACCGTGTCCACCCCGGGTAAATCCTCCAGGATCTCCAGGCCCAGGGTGCCCTGACCGGCAATGACCTCCGGGTCGTCATAGGGGTGGATGAACACATAGCCCTGGGCCTCCAGCTCCCGGGCCCGCTCCAGGGACTCGGAGAGGTCCCGGCCGTGGAGGATAACCTCGGCGCCGTAGCTGCTGGTGGCCATCTGCTTGGAAATGGAGGCCCCTTGAGGCATGACGATGGTGGCGGGAATTTTGAGGGAGGCAGCGGCAAAGGCCACGCCCTGGGCATGGTTGCCCGCGGACGCGGCCACCACCCGGGTCCCTTCCCCCCGCTCCTTCAGGAGGTGGAGGCGGTTCAAGGCCCCCCGGAGCTTAAAGGAACCTGTAGTTTGGAGGTTTTCCAGCTTGAGAAAAACCTCCCGGCCGCTTAGGCGGCTCAAGGTCTGGGTATAGACCAGGGGGGTGTGCTGCGCCACCCCCCGCACCCGGGCCTGGGCGGCCTCAATGTCGTCCAGGGTTAAGGCCATAGATTAAAATAAACGCGGTCTCCCTGTTAAGGAGGAGACCGCTGGCGTTATCTCCTTAGCGTTTGAACCTGATGGAATCGATGAGCCGCTGCATCTCCGCGCGGTTGGCATTGAAATCCTTGGGTTCGGAATGGGCCATGAAGCTGTAATAATAATTATCGCCGTCATAGCACTGCCATTGAATCCGCTGAAAACCGCCAGAGCCTTTCTCCGCGGTCTCAATGGTTTCCCAGCCGATGATGCCCCTCTTGCCCTTGCCCCCCTGATTCCGGCGTTTTACGGAGAGGTACTTGCCGATGCTCTTTTCTTCCATGGCCTGCTTATAAGAGGCGTCCACCGAGGCCTGCCGGGGGAAGCTGGGCACCATTTGGGTCCAATGAATATTAAACCCACAGGTGGTCCCAGGTTTCATGAAGATGATGTTGGTTCTTTCAGCGTTACCGGTGGGGTCCCCCCGCTCCAGACGCCAACCCGGGGGGATGGTGTAGGAAAAATTCCGGACTTTATTATTATAGGTCACGGGCGCGGTGGACACCCCGGTCTTGGTGTCGCTCATGGACGCCGAACCCTCATAGGCCTTGGTGGGCTGCGACTGCTTCTGCCCTTCCTGGCCCCTCCGCGCCGCGTCTATGCCGCTTCTAATGGCCCCCCATTGCGCCCAGCAGGGCAGCGCCAACAGTCCTAACAGCCCCAAGATGCCCATGGTCCAGATAAGCTTCCGCATATTCATCCTCCTAACAATGGTTATTGCTGAACCTCGTTTTCGGTCCTTTTCCGTTAAAGGAAAAATTCGCCGGATCGATCTAGGAAAATGGAGGTTGGCCTCAGGTGGCCTGAGCCTTGCGCCAGCCTGCGGCCTTCAGCTCCGCCGCATGCTTTAACCATTCGCTCTTCAGGGCCTGAAGATACCGGAGCAAGTCTTGCTCGATCAAGGGGGCCAACTGCCGGTGCAATTCGGTGTTGACCTCCAGGTCCCCAGGGGCGAGGCCCTGCCAGCTCAAGTAACCTTCATCAAAGATAAACTCCGGGGTGGCCGTGCCCTTTACTCCCCTTTGATTCAGTAAGGCTTGAGCCCCGGGAAGATCGTATTCCAAAATCCAGCCGCAGTCCCGGATCATGGTGGCTTCATCCCAGATCGTCATGTCCTGGCATTGGGGGCAGAAGAGGTTTAGCAGAATTTCCGGAAAGAGAATATTATCCCGAAACAGGAGGGAGGCTGAATTCCGGCCGCAACGGCAAAAACGGCGTTCATTCCTGCACATGGCTATCTCTCCATAAAGCAGTTATTCATAAATACTAGCTTTTGGATATAATAGCAATATCATTATAATTTTACCGAGAATTTAATGACCCTGCAAATAATTCCCGAGTTGCTTTCCCGCTTGCCGGGCCGCTTTGCCACGGAATTGGGCCTCGACCTCAAGGCCGGACCGGCAGAAAGGCAGAAGTGGTTTCTGGCCGCCATCCTTTACGGCGCCCGGATCTCCGGCAAGCTGGCGGCCCGTACTTACCAGGTCTTCGCCGCCCGGGGAATTTATACGCCGGAGGCCATCCTGGAGCAGGGCTGGGATAATCTGGTGGTCCTCCTGGACACCGGGGGCTACGCCCGCTATGACTTCAAGACCGCCACCAAGCTCCTGACCGTGATGGCCTCCCTGAAAGAGCAATACCAGGGTTCTTTGGAACGGCTGCACGCCGTCGCGGCCCACTGTCCGGACCTGGAGAAGCGTCTCCAGGACCTGGCCCCCGGTATCGGCCCGGCCACGGCCAATATTTTTCTCCGGGAACTCCGGGGGGTGTGGGCCAAAGCCACGCCGCCCTTGATCCCTCTGGCCCAACTGGCCGGGGTCCACCTGGGCCTCATACCCCCCGGCCTCACCCCTGAGGCCGCCCTGGCCGCCCTGGAAAGGGAGTGGCGCCGGCAGCCTCCGGGCATCCACGATTTCGCCGACCTGGAAGCAGCCCTGGTGCGCCTGGGCCGGGACTATTGCCGCAAACCCCAGGGATCCCCTTGCCCTATGGGGATCTATTGCGGCCGGAAATAAGGAAATCGGTGGCAGGAAAGCCCAGGGACCTGAGGCCCCTGGCGCCTCACCCCTACCTCCTCCCCCTCCCCCTATCACTATCTTGACTGTCAAAAAACCGGCAACTAGGCAGAGATTACCACGCACCACTGCCGGGTAATTTTTTAACCTCCTAATATTACTATAATTATCATCTGGCATTGATATTGCTATAAACCCGGTAAAATTCCCATAAGGAGATGTGGAATGGAAATTACCAGCCTTTATCCCCAGCAAACAGTGATGTTGGAACCGGGGGTGGAAGACCGAGCCGCGGTTTCCCGCCAGGCAGCCCAAGGGCTCCAGGACGAGGAAAATCAAAATAGTACCGCAGAAGACCGGGTGGAGTTGGTCCGGGCCCAAAACCAGGCCTCTCCTCCTCTGGAAGAAGTGGATCTCAACCAGGCCCAGGAGCTTCTCCAGCAGGTGCAACAGGACTGGAGCACCTTCGGCCACCAGGAATTGCGGGAGTTGTATCAATTCGACCGTTTACGGGAGATCTGCGCCCAAGTAAAGTCTGTGCAGTTCTAACGTAAACCGTTACATTTGCCGATCAAGAGGTCATCATGAAAATAGAAGATATCCTTTCCCTTGCCCTGAATCCGGCACGTCCGGAGGCCAAGCCCACGGAGGAGGGAGAGGCAAACTTTGCCCAACACCTCCAGGAAGCCCTGACTGCCAGCAGTAAAGCCGCAACGGGCAACCAGGCCCCCTTGGGTCTGGAGCAACTGGCCGCCCTGAGCCGGGTGTCGGAGGTCGGCGATACCCCCGGCGAAGTGCTGGAGACGGTCTTGACTCATCTGGATAAGTACCAGCAGGCTTTGGCCCAAGCCGATCTGCCCCTGAAGCAAGTGGCCGATCTGGTGCAGACCTTGGCCCAGGACAGCCAGCGCCTCCAGTCCCTGGCCCAGAATCTGCCCGGGAATTCACCCCTCAAACAGGTGATGGAAGAGGCCGCGGCCCTGGCTTATACCGAGAGCTTCAAATTTAACCGGGGTGACTACGTCTGAAGTAATGACGCCGGTCACCCCGGATAACCAGGGGCCAGCCCGGAGGGAGCGGCTCTCCGGAAGTTGCGGCCTCAAGACATAATCTCAGCCCGAAAAGGCTGGATTAAAAGAGGAGCCGGCTACTCCGCCGGCTCCGCTTTTTTCTTCCCCTTGGCAAGACCTCGTTTTCATCCTATATTCTCAAGCAAGGCCCTACCGATAATCCCATCTCTTGAGGAACAAAGAACTATGCGAGACTGTATTTTCTGCCGCATCGCCGCCGGGAAACTGCCCGGGGAGGTGGTTCTGGATACCCCCCGGGTCCTGGCCTTTCTGGATATCGCGCCGGTGCACTACGGCCACACCCTGGTCATCCCCAAGGAGCATTACCAAAACCTCCTGGACCTGCCCGACGACCTGTGGCGGGAGATGGGCCAGGTCTCCCGCCAGGTGGCCCAGGCCCTGCAAAAACAACTTTACGCCCGGGGGTTTAATATCGGTATGAATAACTTTGAAGCTGCGGGCCAGGTGGTCTTCCACGCCCACCTGCACGTCATCCCCCGCTACCAGGGCGACGGCCTCCTACTCTTCCCCCAGGGAACCTATCCTCCCGGAGATATGGCCAAAGTGGGGCAGCAGCTCCGAGAGGCGCTGGGAAAGTGAGCAGTGAGCGGTGAGCGGTAAGCAGTAAGCAGTAAGCAGTAAGCAGTTAAAAGAAAAGACTAAAGCTACAGCTGGTGGCACAGGCTTTCCAGCCTGTGCGGATTGATTAAATGCCTTGAAGGTGGCGCAGGCTAAGTCCCCGTGAACGAAAAGATTATGCCACCCCCGTGGATAAAAATCCCCCCTACCCCCCTTTAGAAAAGGGGGGTTCAAAAGTCCCCCTTTCTTAAAGGGGGATTTAGGGGGATTTTGGTTTCCACTGGAAAGCTTGCGGCTGCTAATTATACCAATTCGCATTCAAAGGACGTTGAACTGTAGGGGCGAACCTTGTGTTCGCCCGTGGCTCCAGGGCGAACACAAGGTTCGCCCCTTGTATAGTATCTTTTTGACTGCAACTCGGTATTAAAGACATGGGGATGTGACTCGGTGAAAGCATTACGGAGGCATTAATGACATTCTACCAGGTGGTCTTTTACTTGCTGGCCGGGGTGGTATTGGCCGCCACGGTCCTATCCATCACCCGGCGCGTCGTCGTTCATGCCGTGGTCTACCTGGTGATCTCCTTTTTGGCCCTGGCCCCCATGTTCTATCTATTGGGCGCGCCGCTCTTGGCTCTGCTGGAGGTCATTCTCTACGCCGGGGCCATCATGGTGCTCTTTCTTTTCATTGTTATGATGCTGCCCCGGGAGACCCAAAGCCCCGGCCTGGGGACCCTGGCCCGGCAGTGGTGGCCCGCGGTGTTCCTCACCGGGGTTTCTCTGGTCGCCATGGCGGTGGTGCTGTTTTCCCTGCCCCTATCTCAGGCTCCTTTGACCGCGTCGCTGGCTTCTCCCCGGCACTTCGGGCGGGTGCTCTTTGAAAAATATTGGTTCGGGGTGGAAATCGCCTCTTTTCTCTTGTTTGTGGCCCTGGTGGGGGCTTATTACCTGGGCAAAACCTCGGGGTCCGGGGAAAAAGAACCGGGAGGGCCGTCATGATTGTGCCCTATGGACACGTCCTGGTGCTGGCGGTAATCCTCTTTCTCCTGGGCGCAGTCTGCGTCCTGGCCCGGCGCAACCTCCTGATGATCCTCATCGGCGTGGAGGTTATGCTCAATGCCGCGGCCCTGGCCTTTATCGGCGCAGCGCTGAAGTGGCGGCAGTTGGACGGCCAAGCCTTTGTCATTTTTATCTTTGCGGTGGCCGCGGCGGAAGTGGCGGTGGGCCTGGCCCTGATCGTCTATTCCCAGAGGCGCACCCACGCTCTCGACGCCGATGCCTACAGCCGCTTAAAGGGTTGACGTGAAAATACTGCTCTCTCTTCTCCTTTTCCTCCCCCTGGCGGGGGCCGTCTTTAACGCCCTGTTGGGCCGGATACTGCCCCGGCGGGTGGTGGAGACCGTGGCCTGCGTCGCCATCCTGGGGTCCCTGGCCGCGGCGGTGGCGGTCTTTGCCCGGGCCTGGCAGAGCACCTATTACTACCTCCTCCTTCCCTGGGTCCAGACGGGCTCGTTTGCCGCCAACCTGAGTCTCTATTACAATCCCGTGGCCGCGCTGATGACCCTGATGGTCACTTTCGTGGCCGGCCTTATTCACCTCTATTCCGCGGCCTTCATGCGGGAGGACCGGGACTATGTGCGCTATTTTTGTTATCTGAACCTTTTTGTCTTCGCCATGCTGGTCATCGTCCTGGCGGACGACCTGCTTTTTGTCTTTCTGGGCTGGGAAGGAGTGGGTTTCTGCTCCTATGCCCTCATCGGTTTCTGGTACGACAACCCGGCCAATGCTTCTGCCGGGAGCAAGGCCCTCATTGTCACCCGCATCGGTGACGTGGGTTTCGGCATTGCCGTGGCCTTGTCTTTTTTCCTCTTCCATTCCCTCTCTCTCACCATCATTAACGCCCGGGCCGCCAGCATCAGCCCCGGGATGATTACCATCTTGAGCCTCTTGCTGCTCTGGGCCGCAGTGGGAAAATCCGCGCAACTGCCCCTCACCGTCTGGCTGCCGGACGCCATGGCCGGCCCCACCCCGGTTTCCGCCCTGATTCACGCGGCCACCATGGTCACCGCCGGGGTTTTGCTGCTGGTGCGGCTCATTCCGGTGGTGTCCCTCTCGCCCCCGGCCCTGTTGATCATTGCCGGGGTGGGGGCCCTGACCACCCTCTACGGCGCCTGCGCCGCCCTGGCCCAGCGGGATATCAAACGGGTCCTGGCCTACTCCACCTTGAGCCAGGTGGGTTACATGATCCTGGCCGTGGGCGCCGTGGATATCATCGGCGGCATGTTTCACCTGCTTTCCCATGCGTTTTTCAAATCCCTGCTCTTTCTGGGGGCCGGGTGCGTGATCCAGGCCCTGCATGAAGAACACGACATCTTCCGCATGGGCAACCTGCGCCGCCTGCTGCCCGGCGTTTATTGGCCTTTTCTCCTGGGGGCCTTATGTTTGAGCGCCTTTCCCATGATCGGCGGGTTTTTCAGCAAGGACCGGATTCTCCTGGCCACCTATCTGCAACCGGGACTGAGCTACAAAATCTTCTGGCTCCTGGGCCTGGTCGCCGCCTTCCTGACGCCCATCTACACCATGCGCATGACTTTCCTGGCCTTCCAGGAGCGGGCCGCCGGGCCGGCCCAAGAAGACCTCAAGCCGTTCCCCCGACTCATGACCTGGGTGCTTTGGCCTTTGGCTATTCTGGCGGTGGGCGACGGTTTTCTCAATATTCCCGGGGGACCGGGGAAAGATTTCCTCTCCCGTTTTCTGGCCGTGGTCCCCGGCAGCCGCCCCGATCTGGGGGCCTCCGCCGCCCTGGAGTGGACCATGGGCCTGGGGAGCGGCATTATCATCCTGGCCATGTTAGCCCTGGCTTATCACTTATATGGCCGGCCTGATAAAGCCCGGGCCTGGCCGGGTGGGGAGGGCGTCCTGGGTTCGGGGTTCTACCTGGATCATGTCTATCAAAAGGTGCTGGTGGCACCTTATCAGGCCCTGGCCCGAGTACTTTGGCTGGACGTGGACGAAGGCGGCCTGGACCGCAGTTTCGGGGGGCTGGCCGCGGGTCTGCTGGCCCTCTCCGGCGGCCTTGGCCGGTGGACCACCGGCAGGTTGTCCACCTATCTGGCCATGCTCTT
This sequence comes from Thermodesulfobacteriota bacterium, assembly GCA_049322315.1. GTDB lineage: Bacteria > Desulfobacterota > Desulfobaccia > Desulfobaccales > 0-14-0-80-60-11 > SURF-52. Next base: position 14,805 of record JBMORF010000014.1, read on the forward strand.
TGTGGGTCTAACCCTGTTGGTTTCAGCCCTGGCGGTGAGCTGGTATCTCTGGTAGCGGAGAAAGCGCATGCCCCCTATTCCCCTGCTCTCCATCATTGTCCTGGTACCGGTGGTAGGGGCGTTTTGCGCCCTGGCCGCCGGGGCCCGGCCTTTACTCTGCCGCGGGATCAGCCTGGGTTTCACCCTTGTGGAACTGGCCCTGGTCAGCAGCCTCTTCTTCCTGCCCCTGGAACCCCATTCCTTCGGTCCCCAGGGCACCTGGCTGCTCCTGGAGGACTTTCCCTGGCTGCCGGGGTTGGGAGCCCGCATCAGTCTGGGTCTGGACGGCCTGAGCCTTTTGCTCCTCCTACTTACTTCTTTTGTCACCGGCCTCTGTGTCTTGATCTCCTGGCGGGCCATCGCCACCAAAGTGGGATCCTTTCACTTTTTCCTGCTCTTTTTGGAAGGGACCTTGATGGGTCTCTTTATGGCCACGGACCTGCTGCTTTTTTATCTCTTTTGGGAAATCCAGATCCTGCCCATGTTTTTTCTGGTGGGTATCTGGGGCCACGACAAAAGGATCTACGCCGCGGTCAAGTTCATCCTCTTCACCCTGAGCGGCAGCCTGCTGATGCTCATCGCCCTGATTATCCTCTATATTTTGCACGGCCAGCAGACCGGGGTCTATACCTTCGCCCTGCACCAATTGGTGCAGACCCGCCTGAGCGCCGCCGGGGAGACCTGGCTCTATGCCGCTTTCCTCCTGGCCTTCGCCATCAAGATCCCCCTCTTTCCACTGCATACCTGGCTGCCGGACACCCACACCGAAGCCCCCACTGCCGGGAGCGTGGACTTGGCCGGGCTGCTCTTAAAAACCGGCTTTTATGCCGTCTTCCGTTTTGCTTTCCCCCTCTTTCCCAACGCCGCCCAGGCCTCCACGCCGCTGCTCTTGGGCCTGGGGTTGGTGGGCCTGTTCTATACCGGCTGGATCGCCCTGGCCCAGACCGACCTCAAGCGTTTGATAGCCTATTCCAGCATCGGCCACATGGCTATGATGGTCCTGGGCCTGGCGGTTTTCGATATCACGGCCATGAGCGGCTCCCTCCTCCAGATGATTAACCACGGGATCTCCACGGCGGCTTTGTTCATTATGGTGGGCATGCTGGATGAGAGGCTGGGGACCAGGGATTTCCGGGTTTTGGGGGGACTTTGGGGGAAGATGCCGGTCTTCAGCGCCTTTTTCCTCTTTTTCGCCTTAGCGTCCATGGGGTTGCCGGGACTTAACAATTTCGTGGGCGAAATCCTGATCCTGGTGGGCCTCTTCCAGGAATATCCTTTAGTGGGGGCGGTGAGCTTCGGGGGCATGATTTTGGTGGCCATTTATATCTTGCGGATGGTCCAGGACACCGTCTTCGGGCCGCCCAAAACCGACCAGCCCCTGGGCGACGTGAACTCCTTGGAGCTCTTCGTATTGATCGTCCTGGCCCTGCCCGTGCTCTATCTGGGCTTACATCCCGGACCGGTCCTTAGGCTCCTGGACCACCCGGTGCAAAGGCTCCTGGGATACTTCATCCAGGTGGCGGCCCTACACCCCTGATATTGGTTTTAGATAGAAGGTGAGGTCAAATCAGACAAGAACCTAAAATGTGCCGGGTTTAAAGTCCCCCTTTTCTAAAGGGGGAATTAGGGGGATTTTTAGGACCTTATAAAAATCCCCCCTGCCCCCCTTTAGAAAAGGGGGGAAATAAGATGGCACTGTAAAAAGTCGCAAAAATGCTGATTTTCTGAATTCGCGCTCAATAAAATCAGCCACTTAAATTGGCGATTTTGGGAATTTTTAACTTTTTACCAGGCCATCAAATAAAGCCTTTTCCAAAGTTTTTGTCATGCATTCAGAATCTTTTTAATTTAGGCACGTGGCGTTAGAGATGATGATGATAACCGATTGGCTGGCTCTTCTACCCTATCTGATCCTGGCCGCGGGCGGGACCCTGGTTTTTTTCCTGGGCGCCCTGGTAGGAAAAAGAACGGGTGCGGGCCGGGTTCTCTACCTGCTGGCCTTTCTGGCCGCGGTGGCCGCGGGAGCGGTGGTCCTGGCAACCCCACCGGGTGCCCTGGTCTTGGGCGGCATGCTGGACGCTGGACCATTCCCCCGATTTTTCACCTTGCTGCTGTGCGCCGTCACCGCCGGGGTGTTGCTCTTCGGCGACCGCTACTCCCAAATCCGGGGGTTCGCCGGAGATGAATACTTCGGGGTGCTGCTCTTTGCGGCTTTAGGCATGTGCCTGGTGAGCGCCGCGGGCCATTGGCTCATCTTCTTCCTGGGCCTGGAGCTTTTCTCCCTGGCTTTGTACCTGCTCATCGCCGCCCCCAAGGGCCGGGCCGGGGCCAACGAAGCGGCCATTAAGTATTTCATCATGGGCGCGGTGGCTTCGGCGGTGCTCACCTTCGGCCTGGCCCTGCTTTACGCCATGACCGGCACCCTGGAGATCATAAGCAGTCTGGCGGGGGTCCAACCCGCCGCCGACCTGGCCGGGGTGTTGCTGGCCTTGGGCCTGATTCTGGTGGGCGTGGGTTTCAAACTTTCCTTCGCGCCTTTTCACCTGTGGACCCCCGATGTTTATCAAGGAGCGCCCGCGCCGGTGACCGCGTTTCTCAGCGCCGGTTCCAAAGTGGCCCTTTTCGCCGCGCTCAGCCGCTTCTGCCTCCATCTGTCGCCTGAGGCCTGGTCTTACTGCTGGCCGGTCCTGTGGGCCATGGCCGCGGTCACCATGGTCGCCGGCAATGTCACGGCCGTGTATCAGACCCAGGTAAAGCGGCTGCTGGCCTACTCCTCCATCGGCCAGATGGGTTATCTCCTCATGGCCCTGGTGGCGGTGAAGCAGGGGAGTCTTCCGGCCCTGATGTTTTACCTGGTGGTCTATGCGGTCATGGACCTGGGGGCTTTCAGCCTCATCGGTGTCTTGTCCGACGCAGGAGAAGACCGGGATAATTTGGAGGATTTTCGGGGCTTAGGCTTCTTCCGGCCTTGGTGGGCCGCGGTCCTGGTTGTTTGCCTCATCTCCCTGGCAGGGCTGCCCCCCACCGGGGGCTTCTTGGGGAAACTGCTGCTTTTTAAGGCGGTTTTTCAGGGCGGTTATCTGGCCCTGGGCCTCATCGGCATCCTCACCGTTATTATTTCCATCTTTGCTTATCTGAAAATCGCGGTGGCCCTCTACCTGCGCCCGGCAACGGGGGAGGAGACCCTGCCGGGACCTGGTCTTTCCGCGGGGCTTGCCAGTATTTTCGTCTTCCTGCTGATATTCTGGCTGGGGCTCGCGCCGACTCCCCTGATGGATTATCTCTTCCACCTGGCTTCGCTCTTCCCCTGGCTCAGTTGAGAATGGATTGGCGTGAGAAACCGCATTCAGTTCCGGAAACCCAAAGCGACCTCTTGCGACAAACACCCTACTGGTGGGTGAAGTTCCAAGTTGAGACCTCTGCGAAAGTGCTTTATTGTCATCCTGAGTGCAGCGAAGGATCTCGAATTTTGGCGCCCATGATTCCCAAACTTGGCTTAATGATCGGCACGGCCTGGAAAAGCTGTGTTGCCGAAAACGAGATTCTTCCCTCCGCTTCGCTTCGTTCAGAATGACAAAAGAGGGGCTTTCCCAGAGGTCTCGACTTGGAACTTGGCACCAGGAACCTGGAACTTTTTAAGCCAGATCAGTTCGCCATGGAAAGGATAGCGAATGAACGACACCCTCACCGCTGTGGCCGGCATCGAAGTGGGCCATTGGACCGATCTTCAGGCCGCCACCGGCTGCTCCGTCATCCTGTGCCGTCAAGGAGCAGTAGGGGGCGTGGACGTGCGGGGCTCGGCCCCGGGCACCCGGGAGACGGACTTCCTGCGCCCCATGAATTTGGTGGAACAGGTGCACGCCGTGGTTCTGAGTGGCGGCAGCGCCTACGGCCTGGATGCCGCCTCCGGGGTCATGCGTTGGCTGGAGGAGCAAGGCATCGGCTTTAATGTGGGCGTGGGGGTGGTGCCCCTGGTCTCCGCCGCGGTGCTCTTCGATTTGACCATCGGCAGCCCGGACGTGCGTCCGGGACCGGAGGCCGGCTACGCCGCCTGTTTGGCCGCCAATGCCGAGGCCGTGGCCGAGGGCTGTATCGGCGCCGGCGCCGGGGCCACCGTGGGCAAGCTCCTGGGACCGGATTACGCCACCAAAAGCGGCCTGGGCTCCGCGGCCCGGAAGATGGCGGGGGAGATCACGGTGGGGGCCTTGGTCGCGGTCAATGCCTTCGGGGACGTGGTGGACCCCGCCACGGGCCAGATCATTGCCGGGACCCGGAATCCCCAGGGCAAAGGCTTCCTGGACACCCTGGCCCGGCTCCAGGGCGACCTGAGCCACACTATGCTGGGTTTCCCGGCCAACACCACCGTGGCCGTGGTGGCCACCGACGCCTCCCTCTCCAAGGAGGGGGCCAACAAGATGGCGCAGATGGCCCACGACGGCTTGGCCCAGGCCATCCGCCCCGTCCACACCATGGTGGATGGGGATACGGTCTTCGCCCTGGCCACGGGTAAGCGGCCCCAGGCCCGGGCGGACCTCACCGCCCTGGGCGCGGTGGCCGCCTCGGTCCTGGCCGAGGCGGTGGTGCGGGCCGTGCGCCAGGCCACCTCCCTGACCGGAGTGCCGGCGCGCCGGGACTTGGCTTAATTGTAGCAACCTTATGGGCTTATTCCAAAATAATGTCAGTAAGGTCTTGCTAAGAATTCCCGGATGTTCCACAATGCGACCAATCCTTATGGGAGAAGCCGCCTGATGTGGATCATCCTCCTGGGGCTGTTAGTGGCCCTGACCTCACCGGCTGGGGCCCAAACGAAATCTGCCGGGGCCTCGCCGCGTCCAGTCCTCTCCCTGGAAGAAGCGGTGACCACTGCCCTCCGGGAAAATCGCCTGGTGCAAAACGCCGCTTTAGAGGTCTCCAAGTCGGGGCATCTCCTGGCCGCGGCCCGCACCCGCCGCTTCCCCATCCTTGAAGTCATGGTTTTCGAGAACTGGGTCCTGACGCCCCAAAACCAAAATAATGAAAACGTCTTCGGGGGCTTCGCCAGTATTCTCCCCATCTCCATCCCCCTCTCCTCCACCACCCCCATCAAGAACCGGGAGCCCACCGCCTATGTCACCGGGTTTCTGACCCAGCCCCTGAGCCAGCAATACCGCATCGGCCTCAACATCTCCATGCGCGCGGTGATGCAGGAGATTGCCCAGGAAAAACTCCGGGCCCAGCGCCAGAAGACCGTCAGCGACGTCAAGCGTCTCTATTACGGCATCCTCCTGACCCAAAGCCAACTGGAGACCGTGGAAGAATCCATCAAATTTTTCCGGGAACTGGACCGCCTCCAGGGCCGGTATTTCCAGGAAAAAGTCGTGCTGCAATCCGAACCTCTCGAGGTTAAAGCCAGGCTGGCCCAGGCCGAGCAGGAACGCACCACCCTGAAAAACAACCTGGCCACCCAAAAAGAGCAACTCAACGATCTCCTGGGGCGCAATATCCTTACGGAGTTTACAGTCAACCCGGTGCCCAAGGCCACGGCCTTGGAAAACGACCTGGAAGGGGCCCGGACCAAGGCCCTGCGGCAGCGCCCCGAGATCCGGGAAGCCCGGCTCATGACCAAGCAGGCGGAATATGACCGCTGGATCAAACAGGCGGAGTTTATCCCCAATGTCAACTTCAGCCTTTCTTACGCCCGGAGTATTAACCTGGAGCCCCTGCCGGACAACATGGCCTTTGCCGGCTTCATGCTCTATTGGGAGATTTTCGATTGGGGCCGGAAACGTCGGGAACTGGCGGCCAAAACCGAAACCGTGGCCCAAACCATCAACACCCGCCGGGAGACGGAATCCCAGGTGGTCATCGACGTCAATACCAAGTTCCGCAATCTCCAGTCCACCCGGGGCCAGTTGAAGACCAGCCGGGCCTTCCAGTTGGCGGGCCGGGCGAAGCTCAAAGAAGAGATGGATAAATACAAGAACGACACCGCGCTCCTAAAAGACGTGCTCGAGGCCCAGACCAAGCTGACGGAGGCCGACAGCAAATACCAAAAGGCCCTGTCCTCTTTCTGGACGGCCAAGGCCGACTTCGAGAAGGCCATAGGCGAAGAGAAATGAAGCTGCCGAAGGACCATAGCGGGCAAGCCGGGCATCCTCAAATCCCCCCTCACCCCCCTTTAAGAAAGGGGGGGATAAAATCCCCACATTATCGAGGGGAAGAATACGAGGGCCAGTCCTATAAGTCCCCCTTTTCTAAAGGGGGATTTAGGGGGATTTTTGCGAGAGGTTGCCGTCACGTCTTTTCAGTCGTAATCCCGAAATTTCTTATTGCGGGCCTGGGATTGCTGCTTTTGGTCTGCCTGGCCGCCGGCTGCGGGAAAGAGCAAAAAATGGAAAAGCCCCCCACGCCCGTGGGCGTCAAGGCCGCGGAGGCCTACCGGGGGGGCGGCGAGGTGCGGTATTCCGCCAATATCCAGCCCTACTCCCGCATCGAGTTGGCCTTCAAGTCGGCGGGCTATCTGGTGGGCATTTTCCAGGTCAAAGGCGTGGACGGGAAGATGAGGAACGTCCAGGAAGGAGATTACGTCAGGAAGGGCACGGTCCTGGCCCAGGTCCGTAAAAGCGATTATCAGGCCAAACTGAGCCAGGCCGCGTCCCAGTTGGCCTCGGCCCGGGCCAATTTACAGCACGCGGACCTGGACTTCGGCCGGGCCCGGAATCTCTACGCCGCCAACAGCATGACCAAGTCCGATTATGACAAGGCCCAGGCCCGGTACGGCGAGGCCCTGGGCACCGCCGGCGCGGCCGCGGCCCAGGTGCAGGAAGCCCGCATCGCCTTAAAAGACGCGTCCCTGAAAGCGCCGGTGCACGCCCTGGTGCTCAAACGCCAAATCGAGACAGGCGACCTGGCCAACCAGGGGACGGTGGGCTTTATCCTGGCCAATACCGAACAGGTGAAAGTGGTCTTCGGTGTCTCCGATTTGATGCTCCAGCACCTGAAGCTGGGGGCGGCCCTCACCGTCACCACCGACGCCCTCCGGGGCCGGGAATTCAAGGGCCTGGTCACCAGTGTTGCGCCCTCCGCCGACCCCAAATCCCGGGTCTTCGACGTGGAGATCACCATCCCCAACCCCCAGCAGGAACTGAAGGTGGGGATGATCGCCGCGGTCTCCGTGCCCACCGCCCTGGCGCCTAAGGCCGTCACCGTGGTGCCGCTCACGGCCATCGTCCGCTCCAAGGCCAAGCCCGAGGGCTACGCCCTCTTCGTGGTGGAGGAAAAGGACGGCAAACAGATGGCCCGCTACCGGGATAACGTGGAGTTGGGAGAAGTTTACGGCAACGTCATCACCGTCACCAAGGGCGTTAAAATCGGCGAACCGGTAATCGTCACCGGCGCCACTTTAGTCACCGACGGCCAGCCGGTGCGGGTCATCCCGCCGCCGGAGAGGTGATGAAGGGTGCGTCTTACGCACCAATTTCAGCGCGCAGGGAGCGCCCTTAGCCCCCCTCGTTCCCAAGCTCCAGCTTGGCGAGAGAAAGGGCGCCTTGGGAATTGCCGGCCCTTAAAGCGAAGCAGAGCTTCGCAGCCAAGTGGGTTCCCAAGCGGAGCTTGGGAACCAGAAGAAGGCTGTCATTCTGAACGGAGCGGAGCGGAGTGAAGAATCTCGTATTTTCGGTGGCCTAGGGGCGAAAAACGGCTTGGCCGTGGAAAGCCTCTACCGCCACGTCCACCCCTGCCGCCTCTTCGACGGCGCCGGCGAGATTCAGAAAGTGTTTATTGCCAGGGATTTACTTCGAGAGTATAAGTCAGAGTAGGGTGGGCACGGCCCGTCAATTAAAGACTCTAACATTTATTACACGTCACCAAAAGGAGAACTTCAATGGACGTGAAAGAAGCAGTTGAAATTGCGAAACATTATATTACTGACCTTTTTAGAGACGAGGAGATTTCAAACTTGGGACTAGAAGAAGTTGACTTTGACGAAAAATCTTCAACATGGTCCGTGACGATAGGTTTTTCCCGGCCTTGGGATACGCGGACGGGAATCAATGAATTTGCAGCTTTTATGCAACAGACCGGCATTCTACAACGATCCTACAAAATTGTCTCTATCGATGATGCTACAAAGAAGGTCAGGTCTGTAAAAAACAGGGAGACCAAGTCGTGACCGGAATTAAGCTTGTCATTGATACAAACCTACTCCTGCTCTTTGTTGTAGGCATAACTAATCGAAATTTAATTACAAGACATAAACGTTTGAAAGAATTCTGTCTTGAAGATTATGATCTATTATGCCAGGTAATTAAGTCTTCATTTGAAGTCCTTGTCACTCCAAACACGCTGACTGAGACTTCAAATTTGCTCGGATACATTAATGAACCTGCCCGGACCCAGTTGTTCGAGACATTTCATTCCTTTATTCAGTCGACACAAGAAGAGTATATTGACAGCAGAATTGCTTCCAATGCAATGGAGTTTCTCAGGCTAGGCCTTACCGACTCAGGCTTGCTGGAAATCACGAATGAATCACGCTCAATTCTTACAACTGATCTTGATTTATATCTTTCTGCATTATCGCGGGGTTTATCAGCAGTAAATTTTAACCACTTGCGTGAACTCTCCTATCAAAATTTATGAAGTTTCATCAGATGTCACTTGCTATATGTTGCCCGAACAGCCGGGGGCGGCTGTTCCACATTAAAGCATTAAAGCCGGACGAGGTTTCTTTCCGAAGACCGAAGACCGGAGACCGAAGACGGAAAACAAGGACCGAAGACCAATAACGAAAAACGGAAAACGAAAAACGAAAAACGGTCTGTAAATGGCGCATAGAAAAACCGACGACGAATACATCCAGAAGACCCACAACACTGCGCGCTTCTGCGTGGAGCAGAAGCATATTTCCTGGGTTTTGCTCATCGCTGTGGTGTTTTGGGGGATTTATGGCTATCGGGCCATGCCCCAGCGCAAGGACCCGGATATTCCGGTGCGCGCCGCCCAGATCATCTGTCCTTGGCCGGGGATGACCACGGACAAGGTGGAGCAACTGGTCACCCGCAAGATCGAACTGAAGATCGCGGAAAACACCCACATCAAGAAGATCGAGTCCACCACCCGGGTGGGGGTGTCGGTGGTGACGGTGGAGTTGGACGAGAAGGTCGAGGACACCGGCAAGCAATTCGACGACATCAAGTACCGCCTGGATTCCATCCATGACCTGCCGGAAGGCGCGGGGCCCATTCAGTTCCTCAAGGACTACGGGGATACCGCGGCCCTGATGCTCACCGTGGCCAGCCCCAAGGTGAGCGAGGTGGAACTGGGCTTAAGGGCCCGGGACCTGGAGCGGGCCATCACCCAGGCCCGGCAAGGGAAGACCGGCCCCCGGGTCACCCTGGTCACCGGCTTTCCCATCTCCATCAGTCCCCGGACAATCCACCCCATCATCGATCACTTCGCAGCCTTTCTGGGCAAAGCGGGCCTGGCCCGGGACGTGCGGGTCATCGAGGGGCCGGGATTCGTGGCCCTGGACGCGGCCTCCGGGGCCAGCGACGCCCAAATCCTGGCCTTTCTGGGAAAATACGTCCGGGAGAACCTCCGGGTTTCGGAGATGCACCCCGACACCTGGGAGCCGGTGCTCATCCGGGACCCGGCCCAAACCGCCGGAGCCCTGGCGAAAACCCCGGGAGACAAATACAGCTACCGGGAGATGGACGATTTCACCAAGCTCATCGAGCGCACCCTCCTGGGGGTGACCGTGGCCCTGGATAAGACGCCCATCGTCACCAAGGTCTCCCGGAGCGGCGTCCTGGAGGAACAGATCTTCCTGGAGTACTCCCAGGAGCGGCTGGCCTCCTACGGCGGCAACGTCAACAAGCTGCCGGACATCTTGCAGGCCCGGAACATTGCGGTCCCCGGGGGCGTGGTGGAGGTGGAGGGCAAGGAAGTGACGGTGGTGCCCTCCGGGGAGTTCAAGAGCGCCGGCGAGATCGGCGGGGTGATGGTGGGGGCCACCGCCGATAAGGTGCCGGTCTATCTTCGGGACATGGTGGAGGTGATGCGGGCCTACGAGAGCCCCCCCCGGTTCCTGAATTTCTTCACCTGGCGGGACGCTCAAGGCAAGTGGCAGCGCTCCCGGGCCGTAACCTTAGCGGTGCAGATGCGGGCCGGGGAAAAGATCGGGGAATTCGGCCAGGCTGTGAACCGGGTCCTGGCGGACTTGAAGAAGATCCTGCCGGAAGACCTGATCATGGCCCGGACCTCGGACCAGCCTTTGCAGGTCAAGGAAAACATCGACCTCTTCATGAAAAGCCTGTACGAGGCCATTTTCCTGGTGGTCCTGGTGTCCTGGCTGGGCTTCTGGAGCTGGCGCTCGGCCCTGCTCATGTCCCTGTCCATCCCTTTAACCCTGGCCATGACCTTCGGAATGATGGATTTCCTGGGGATTGATCTGCAACAGGTCTCCATCGCCTCTTTGATCATCGCCCTGGGGCTGCTGGTGGACGACCCGGTGGTGGCCGGGGACGCCATCAAGCGGGAGCTGGGCCAGGGACAACCGCCCCTCATCGCCTCCTGGCTGGGACCCACCAAGCTGGCCACAGCCATTATGTACGCCACGGTCACCAACGTGGTGGCCTATCTCCCCTTCCTGATGGTGGGGGGGGACACCGGGCGCTTCATCTACAGCCTGCCGGTGGTCATGGCCTGTTCCCTGGTGGCCTCCCGCATCGTCTCCATGACCTTTATCCCTTTTCTGGGCTATTACCTGCTGCGGCCGCCCAAGACCCTGGAGAAGCCCATCCACGAACGCCGCCAGCACGGTTTCCTGGGGGTGTACTACAAGTTCGGCAGGATGATCATCGCCCACCGCTGGCGGTTCATGGCTGGGTCTATGGTCTTTCTGGCCCTGGGCGGGGTGGCGATGCTGAAGCTGGATACCGCCTTCTTTCCCAAAGACCTGTCTTACCTCTCTTACATCGACGTCTGGCTGCCGGAGGACGCGCCCTTGTCGGCCACGGATGAGACGGCCCGGCGGGTGGCTAAGATCGTGGAGGAAGTAACCGCGGCCTATGGCAAGAAGCCCGGGGAGGAGGAAGGCCGGGGCCGGCAGGTGCTGGATTGCCTGACCTCTTTCGTGGGGGGCGGCGGCCCCCGGTTCTGGTTTTCCCTGTCGCCTGAGTTCCAGCAGCCCAACTATGCCATGATTGTGATCCAGGTGAAAGACAAGCATGACACCAACTACCTGGTGGACCCCCTGCAGCAGGCCCTCCTGAAGGAAATCCCCGGAGCCCGGGTGGACGTCCGGCAACTGGATACCGGCACCCCCATCAACTATCCGGTGTGCATCCGCATCTCCGGGGAGGACGCCCGGACCTTAAGGGAGCTGGCCTCCCAGGTGAAAAAGCTCTACCGGGCCACCCCCCTGGCAGAAAGGATTCGGGATAATTGGGGCGCGGAAAACCTGGTGGCCCTGATTAAGATCGATCCTGACCGGGCCAACCTGGCGGGAGTTACCAATATGGACGTGGCCGCGGCCTCGGCGGTGGGCATGAACGGCTACCAGGTGGGGACCTTAAGGGAAGGGGACAAGCAGATTCCCATCAAGGCCCGGCTGGTCATGGAGGAACGGGCCCGGCTGGCGGATTTGGGGAACCTCTATGTTTATTCCTCCACGGGGTCCCAAAAAGTGCCCCTGGGGCTGATTTCCCATCTGGACTACCAGATGCAGACGGAAAAGATCCAGCGACGCCAGCAATTCCGCACCATCGAGGTTTCCTGTTTTCCGGCGCCCGGCGCCCTGCCCTCCCAGGTGCTGCACGCGGTCTGGCCCGGGCTCACCAGGTTCTCCCAGTCCCTACCCCCGGGCTACCAGATGGAGATCGGCGGGGAGCAGGAAGAGCAGGAAAAGGGCTTCCACGACCTGTCCATCGTCCTCCTCATCTCCATCACCTGCATCTACCTGGCCCTGGTGCTCCAGTTTAGGAACGCCATCAAACCCTTCATCGTCTTTGCCACCATCCCCTACGGCATGGTGGGGGCCTTGATCGCCCTGATGGTCATGGGCCAGCCTTTCGGTTTCATGGCCTTTTTGGGGATCGTCAGCCTGGTGGGGGTGATCGTCAGCCACGTCATTGTGCTCTTCGATTTCATCGAAGAAAAGCACGCCGAAGGGGAACCTCTGGAGGAAGCGGTGCTGGACGCGGGCATTATCCGTCTGCGGCCGGTGATGATCACCGTGGGGGCCACGGTCTTCGGGCTCATCCCCTTGGCCCTGCATGGGGGGCCCCTGTGGGAACCCTTGTGCTTCGCCCAGATCGGCGGCCTGCTGGTGGCCACGCTGATTACCCTGCTCCTGGTGCCGGTCTTTTACAGCATTTTTGTGATGGACCTGAAGATCGTGAAATGGGAGACTAAGGAGAAGGGCGCAGGGGAAGCGAAGTGAGGCGTCGGGGCGAACCTGGTGATCGCCTCGTGTTCACTCGCCATTAAGGGCGAACACAAGGTTCGCCCCTACGAAAAAAATTATTTTTGATGGAGATTGGTATCTGGATAATAGGGTGAGCTTTTCATGCTGACGGGCTAAAGATTGGGCGTAGGCCGCCGCCTCGCCAAACAGGATTTGGCAGACCTCCACCGGAATTTTCTTTCTGGCCCGATTAAAAGCCGCTTTGTCGGGGGGCTTG
>JBMORF010000015.1:0-153172 GCA_049322315.1 Thermodesulfobacteriota bacterium
TCGGCCTTGTTTCCACAAGACCTTGAATACACTATTATTCAAAAAAAGTCGCGCCCCCAAGGCCATTTTTTTTCATTTTTTCAAAAAATTTTTCGCCTTTCCCGATAAGGGGGACTGAACGGTTACATTAATAATACTAAATTCCTCTTAAAAGTTGGAGGCTACTTGAAAACCGACCAATTCCCCGAAGACATCCGCCCTCATCTCATCCCCGAGCCCGCGGGCGACATGGTTTACCGCTGCCTGGAGTGCGGCGCGGAGCACGGCATCGACGAGCTTCTCTACACCTGCCCGGAGTGCCGGGGGCTGCTGCTTCTGGAGGACAAAAACCAGTACCTGCTCCGGGAGTATTCCGGCGCGTTTTGGCGGCGGCTCTTCGATTACCGGAAGATGCTCAATGTCCCGGCTTTAAAGGGCATTTTTCTCTTTTACGAACTCATTGCGCCGGTCATCCCCCTGGAGGACATCATCTATCTGGGGGAAGGCCATACCCCCCAGGTGGCGGCCAATGACTCCCTCCAGGAGGAAGTGGGCGCGGCCTTTTATTTCAAGAACGACGGTCAGAACCCCAGCGCTTCGTTTAAGGACCGGGGCATGGCCGCGGCCTTGAGTTACCTCAATTTTCTGGTGAAGAAACCCGGCGCCGGCAAGATGCTGGCCATCTGCGCCTCCACCGGCGACACCTCCGCGGCCGCGGCCCTCTATTCCGCTTATTTAGGCAAACAGATCGCCTCCGCGGTGCTCCTGCCCCACGGCAAGGTCACCCCCCAGCAACTGGCCCAGCCCCTGGGGAGCGGCGCCCGGGTTTTGGAGGTCCCCGGCGTCTTCGACGACTGCATGAAGGTGGTGGAGTCGTTGGCGGACAACTACCAGGTGGCCCTGCTCAACTCCAAAAATTCCTGGCGCATCCGGGGCCAGGAGTCCTACGCCTACGAGATCGCCCAATATTTTGATTACGAACTGGCAGGCAAGGTGGTGGCCGTGCCCATCGGCAACGCCGGCAACATCACCGCCATCATGCAGGGTTTTTTGAGGCTCCAGGAATTAGGGGTCATCGGTGAGCTACCCCGGGTCCTGGGGGTCCAGTCCCGGCACGCTGACCCGGTCTTCCGCTATTACCTGGAGCCGGATAAGACGAAAAGGGTCTTTACGCCGGTGACCGTCCGGGCCAGCGTGGCCCAGGCCGCCATGATCGGCAACCCGGTCTCCATGCCCCGGGTCATCCGCCTGGTGGAGGAATACACCCGCCGGGCCGGGACCGAAAGCGTGGCCGTCATCGAAGTGACGGAGCAGGAGATCATGGATTCCATGCTTCTCGCCAACCGCCACGGCCACATCGCCTGCACTCAGGGGGGCGAGTCCCTGGCGGGTTTCCGTGCTGCGATTAAAAAAGGTTTAATCCCGAAAACCGCCGTGGGAGTCCTGGACGCCACCGCCCATCACCTGAAATTCATCGGCTTCCAGCAGATGTACTTCGACAACACCTTCCCCCCGGAGTTCGAGGTGACGCCAGAGCCAGAATACCAGAACAAACCGCAACTGCTGACCCCTAAAACGGATGAGGCAGACAAGAAAACCCAGGACCTGGCGGGGCAGATTGCCACCCTCCTGGGGTTGACGCCGAAAGGGGGATGAGGGATTTTCCAGGGAGGGTTAGGGAAGATAGTGATCAGTAATCAGTAATCAGTAATCAGTAATCAGTGGCCAGAATTGAAAGTAAGAACTACACTACTAATCACTAATCACTGATCACTAATCACTGATCACTGATCACTGATCACTGATTACTCTCCTTAGCCCCCTCCCCCACTACACACTATACCAAACCTATGGACAACACCTATTTCGATAATTACTGTTTCGTCTGCGGCAAGGATAATCCCCGGGGCTTAAAGATCAAGGTGACCTATGAGGAAGAGGCCCTGGCCGCGGTCACGGAACTGGCCTTGCCCAAGGAGTTCCAGGGCTGGACGGAGGTGATCCACGGCGGCATCCTGGCCACGCTGTTAGATGAGATGATGGCCCACGCGGTCTGGCGCTTCGCCGGCCCCGGCGTTACCCTGGGGTTGGAAGTGCGCTTCCACCAGCCCCTCAAACCCGAGGAAAAGATCAGGGTCCGGGGGGTGCTCCAGCCCGCCAACAGCAGCCGCCGCCAGGCGGAGGCGGAGATTATTCGTATCGCCGACGGCCAGAAAATTGCCTCTGGCAAGAGCCGATTTTTGCTGCTAAACAAATAATATGAAGAATAAGCCGCATTCTATTAACTAATATTTGATAAAATATATTATGGAGAATAATTATGAGTGAGCACCACAATTATAAATATAGCGTGACAATCCAAACTGACGACTTAGCAGTCGTTTACTGTCTGAGAAGCTTAAGTGAATATAGTCAGAAGACAAAAAATAAACGTATCTCATGGGGTAATACAAAAGATAAGGATTGGGAAAAGGCCAATCATTGTGTTACCTTCAGGTTTACATCCAAGGAATATAGAGAAAGATTTTTAACTGAAGTAAAACGCTTATTGCCGGATAATTTGTGGCTTGAATCTGGTAGTAGCGACAATGATCCTGCAAAACCGGCAAAATAAGAGAAAAGACCTATGGCGGCCATTGGCCCCTTTTTTAAGCTCTAAATATTCTCCCTGCGCAAATATACATACCAATTCTTCATTCAGCGCATTTTTCGTAGGGGCGAACCTTGTGTTCGCCCCGTCGCTCCAGGGCGAACACAAGGTTCGCCCCTACATTTTGTTGTCTATTTATTAGTATAAACCGGACCCAAATGTTGGATGTGACTGTTCTGATGGTGGGCAAAACTAAGGAAGCCTTCATCCAAGAGGGCCTGGTCTTCTATCAGAAACGTATCCGGCCTTACCTGAAACTCTCCCTGAAAAGCGTGCGCCCGGAAAAAGAAGAAGGGAAACTGCCCCCCGAAACCATCAAGGCCCGGGAAGGAGAACGCCTGCGGGCGGCCATTCCGGCCAAAAGCTACGTGGTGGCCCTGGACCCCGGGGGCAAAGAATTAACTTCTGAAGAATTCGCGGCCTGGCTCACCACCCGGGCAGAAGACCCCCGGCCCCTGGCCTTTCTCCTGGGCGGCCACCTGGGACTAGACCAGGCTACCCTCACCCAGGCCCAGGAACGCCTGGCCCTGTCCCGCTTCACCCTAACCCACGAATTGAGCCGCCTGATTCTCCTGGAGCAGCTCTTCCGGGCCATGACCATCAAGACCGGCCACCCCTATCATGTGTAAAAAAATGGGGAAAGATCAGAGAGCTAAGCTCGCTGTCCTTCCCCATAATTTTCTGCCAACGTCTTGAAGGGGGTCAAAGCTCAGTCTTCTTTTCCTGATCCCTGGCCCCTGATCCCTGCTCCCTGCTCCTCACACGGCCTGAACTTCTTTCAGGCCGGGAACCTCTTTCAGGAGCATGCGTTCCACCCCCTGTTTCAGGGTCATCTGAGACATGGGGCAGCCTTTGCAAGCGCCGGTGAGCCGCACTTTCACGATGCCGTCGGTGATCTCCACCAGTTCGATATCGCCGCCGTCCCGTTGCAGCAAGGGGCGGATCTTTTCCAAGGCTTTTTCCACTGCTTCTTTCACTGGTTTCCTCCGGAAGTAAATTCTTAAAGCATAATAATAACCATCAGCATCCTAATTGTAAAGACCCGAGGTCCGCCGGCCCCGGTAGCGGCTCTGCCGCCTTAAGGGGCCAAGGCGAAAGTGGCGGAGACCCGGACTCTGATCTCTTCTTCCCCCACCTCAATGGGGGTGGGAACCGCCCGTTTGGCAGCCAGATATTCCACGCCTCTCCCCCGGGGAGTTATACCGGAAATGTGGGTGGCCGCCTTATGCAGCCCCTTGATCTTCACCCCCCCGGCCTGGGCCAGGGCTGCCGCCATTTGCCGGGCCAGACCCAGGGCCTTCACCGCGGCCTGGCGCTGGAGTTCCGCCAATTGGGTATGGCCCCAGAAGGGGCCGTTGACCCCGGAAGCGCCGTTTTGAAAGGCGGTATCCAACACCAACGCCAGCCTCAGGGGGTCCTTAACTTCCACTTTAAAGCGGTGCACCGCCTGGTAGCCGGTGATGGCCGCCGGTTTCTCCTTGCTTTGAAAAGAACGCAAGGGATTGAGGCGATAGCTGAGGCTCTGGATCTTCTCTTCCGGCTTAAGAACCTTTTTCAGGGCCTTGAGCAAAGCGTCGCTGCGTTTGGCGTTTTCTTGCGCCGCGGCCTGGGATTGAGGCGCCTGGGTCTCCACCTCCAGGTGCAGGGTGGCCAGATCCGGCTTAGCCAAAACTTTCCCTTCCGCGTCCACGCTGATGGCGGCCAAGTCAGGCTCTGCGCCCCAGGCCTGGGGGAGAGATATGAGGGCCGCCATTAAGAAGATTAGTAACCTGGGCAAGTATCTGCTTCTCATGTCCCCTCCTTTTACCGGAAACTGAAAACTGAAAACCTTCTTTAAAGATTAACCGCCAGCACCCCGGCCCCGTCAATCTCCCCGGCTTTCAAAAGCTGCAAGGCCCGTTTGGCCTCCTCCAGGGAGAAGAACTGCACCTGGGGGTGGATAGGAATGCGGGCCACCAACTCCAGGTGCATAGCTTTCATTAAGTTTAACCTCCCTGGCGCCATTGTCTCATTTAACATAGTGGTTGCCGGGCCGGGAGGCAATGCCCGGGCGCCCATATTATCCGAGAAATCCCGGGAAAAAGGAGGCCCGGGAAGGGGGTGGTGGTGAAAGATAGGGGAAAAAGGAAAAGTTCGAACAGGGGAAAAAACAATTTTAACCCGCAACTATCCCTTTTCCCCTTTTCGCCTGCCCGCTTTTTAGCCACCCTTCACCCCTGCCATTACCAGGTCAGTTTATGAAGCCGTCTCCAGGTCTGAACTTGCCAATCAGCATGAATTTCATTATATTTAGACAGCTTATGAAACCGGCGCCGGCGCCGGTCCGAGGTGATTATGGCTGAAAAAAACGCCAGGCTTTCCCTGTGGTATTTCCTGGCGCTGATTTTGATAATACTGCTGGCCCAACAATATTTCACCACCTCCAGTAAGGAAAGTGTCAGCTACAGCGACTTCCGCAAATTGGTGGAGGACAAAGGCGTCGATGACCTGGTGCTCAGCACTGAAAACATCGAAGGTCGCCTGCTCCCCAAAGGGGTGGAATATCTCAGCAAGGCCCGGAAAGACCCGAAGCTGGCCGCCAAGCTGAAAGAGAAGTTTAAAAAAGAACCCCTCTTCTCCACGGTGCGGGTGGCGGACCCGGAGCTCATTAAACTGCTGGACCAAAAGGGCCTCAAATACCGGGCCGTTCAGGAAAGGACCTGGCTTACCTCGCTTCTCTCCTTAATTCTTCCCACTTTGCTGCTGGTGGGCATCTTCATCTATTTTTTCCGGAAGATCGGCACCGGGGCCGGGGGTTTGATGTCCGTGGGTAAAAGCAAGGCCAAAGTCTACATGGAGGATGAAACCAAGGTCACTTTCCAGGACGTGGCCGGGGTGGAAGAAGCGGAAGAAGAGCTGAAGGAGATTATCGAGTTTTTAAGGACCCCGGCAAAGTTCCAGGCCCTGGGGGGCAACATACCCAAGGGGGTGATGGTGGTGGGGCCGCCGGGCACCGGCAAGACTTTGCTGGCCCGGGCCGTGGCCGGGGAAGCGGGGGTGCCTTTCCTGAGCTTAAGCGGCTCCGATTTTGTGGAAATGTTCGTAGGCGTGGGCGCGGCCCGGGTGCGGGACCTCTTTGCCCAGGCCCAGGAAAAGGCCCCGTGCATCATCTTTATCGACGAGTTGGACGCGGTGGGCAAAGCCCGGGGCTTGAGCCCCATGAGCGGCCCGGAGGAGCGGGAAAACACCCTGAACCAGCTCTTATCGGAGATGGACGGCTTCGACACCCGTAAAGGGGTGATCATCATGGCCGCCACCAACCGCCCGGAGATCCTGGACCCGGCCCTGATCCGCCCCGGGCGCTTCGACCGCCACATCCTGGTGGACCGCCCCTCCCTGAAGGGACGGGAAGATATCCTGGAGATTCACACCCGCCGGGTCAAACTCGACCCTGAGGTCAACCTCCATACCCTGGCGGCCCGCACCCCCGGCATGGTGGGCGCGGACCTGGCCAACATTGTCAATGAGGCGGCCTTGCTGGCGGCCCGGAAAGACAAAACCGCGGTGGAGATGGATGATTTCGAGGAGGCCATTGACCGGGTGGTGGCGGGTCTGGAGAAACGCAACCGCATGATGAATCCCCGGGAGAAGGAGATTGTGGCCTACCACGAGACCGGCCACGCCCTGGTGGCCGAGGCCCTGCCCACCACCGATCCGGTGCACCGGGTCTCCATCATCCCCCGGGGCATCGGCGCCCTGGGCTATACCATGCAGCTCCCCACCGAGGACCGCTATCTGATGACCAAAACCGAGTTGGAGGACCGCATGGCGGTGATGATGGGAGGCCGGGTGGCGGAAGAGCTGCACTTCCAGGAGATTTCCACCGGGGCCCAGAACGATCTCTACCGGGCCACGGATATCGCCCGATCCATGGTGCGGGAATACGGCATGAGCGAGAAGCTGGGTCCCCTCACCTTTGAGCGGGAGCGGCGGCCTTTGTTTCTGGAGACGATGATGCCCCTGGGCACCAAGGACTACAGCGAGGCCACCGCCCAAGAGATCGACATGGAGGTCTCCCACCTGGTGGAACGGGCCCACGCCCGGGCCCGGGAGATCCTGGAGCAGCGCCGGGACACCCTGGAGCAGGTGGCCCGGATACTTTTGGAAAAAGAGGTGATCGAGGGGGACGAACTGCGGCAGTTTTTGAACAATACCGCCAAGCAAGATTTATCTCCTGACCAAGATTAAGATTTTAGCAGGATTGTTCTTTTTGTCGTTCTGAGGAAGCGAATTGCAAGTAATGACAATACCGGGTTGTAGTTAAAAAGGTATCAAACTGTAGGGGCGAACCTTGTGTTCGCCCGGTGGCTCCAGGGCGAACACCAGGTTCGCCCCTACGAAGAAATACCTTTTATGAATAATCAGTTTAAATTTCTGCATTTTCTGACTCAAGATTACCAATGGCCAACCGGCTTTTTCCCACCAGCGCCGCGTTACAGGATTACCTTCTTAAGGAGGCCCGTCCCGGCGCTCTGACCCTGGTGCCCCATCAGCGCCTGGCCCGCCAGGTCTGGCGCCGGCAGCGGTTGCGCCACCTGGAGCAGGGCCTGGCCGCCTGGGAGCCGCTGCCCCTCACCACCCTGGGGCGCTGGTGGGCCGACCTCCGCCAATCCTTGTGGCTGCCCCAGGCGGTGGCTTCCCCCTTACAGCGCCTGGCCTGCTGGCGCCGGGCCCTGGAAACCGGCCCCCCCCTGGAAGGCGTCGCGCCTGACCTCTCCTGGGCCCAGGCGATGGACGAGGCCTACTCCCTCCTTACCCGCCACCGCCTTCCCTTCCTGGAATCCGATCCCCGGGATTCCCCCCTGGTCTCCTGGCGGCGGCGGCTCATGGGCCTTTTTCAGGAAATTATGCGGGATGAAGGCTATCTGGCCCCGGCAGAATTGCCGGTTTATCTGCTTAAGGCCCTGGAAACAGGAAAGATCGCCCTACCGGCAAGACTGCTCATCGTGGGCCTGGAGACCCCGGCGCCGGTGGAGGATTTATGGCTTCAGGCGGTGGCCCGGCATATTCCAGTGGCGCATCTCCAGATAAAAGGTAATCCCGAGGCGGTGCGTCGGGCCGTGGTCCTGCCCGACCGGCGCCAGGAGGTGGAGTGGGCCGCGGCCCGGCTCCTGGAGCTGGCCGCCGAGGGGATTCCCTTGCACCGCCTGGCCCTCACTTCCCCGGATTTGGCTAGTTACCTGCCGGAATTGCGGCGGGCATGGGCCGAACTCTTAGGCCCGCCAGCCTCCCCGGAAGGCTGGGCCTACAATTTTTCCCAAGGCCCGGTCCTGGGGGACACTCCCTTGTGGCAGGCGGCCCTGCTGCCCGTAAAATTTGCCAACGCCGGGGAACTCCGGGAGGACCTGGTTTCCCTCCTGCTCTCCCCTTACTACGGGGCCTTCCAGGCGCACCAGCAGCAATTGCCCTTATGGGACCGGATTTTCCGGGAGCGGCGGGTAGAGCGGAGTTGGCAGGCTTTAAGCCGGGTGGCGGCCCAGACCGGGGGCTCCCGGGAAGTGATAACCTTGTTGGACCATGTTTGGCAACTCCTGGCTTCAGGTCCGGCCCCCGCCCGGGACTGGGCGGAGAGGCTGCAAAAGGCCTGGCGGCTTCTGGGCTTCCCCCGGAGCCTGGAGGATACCGAGGCCGCTCCCTGGAACCGGACCACGTCTTTGCTGGCGGAACTGAAAGGTGCTCTGGGCGGCACCACCCTTACTGCCCTGGAGTTCCGGGAATGGCTTAACCTGGGAGCCCGCCAGATCCTGCTCCCGGGAGAAGGGGTCCAGGACGCGGGCTTACAGATCATGGGCCTGTTGGAAATGCGGGGCCTGGACTTCGACCGGGTCATCTGCCTGGGCATGAATTCCGGGGTCTTCCCACCGCCGCCCCGGCCTTTGCCCCTGCTCAGTTCCCTGGAAAAGCAAAAAGTCCTGGGAGGGACTTATCAGAGCCAGCACCACTTTGCCCGGGAGTTGTTCGTCACCTTCCTGGCCGCGGCCCCGGAAATCACCTTAACCCGCCCCCGGACCGCGGACCAGGAAGAGTGTGTAGGTACCTCCATGTTCCCGGGAAAGTGGGAAGAGGACCAGTTATCCCCCTTAACCCGGCCCCACCGGGCCTGGCTGCGGTCCCCCGGGGTGCGGGCCGCGTTTGCCGCCCCGGAGAGCGAGGCGCCGCCGCCGGCAGCAGAGGCCCCCGTTTCTCTCACCCTCCCGGAAGAGGTCTCCCTGACCCAGGCCCAGGTGGCCCTGGGTTGCGCCTGCCGTTTTCTCCTGGAGGTCTTGCTGAAGATCAGGGACCTGCCGGAGATCGAGACGGGACTCTCCCCCGCGGAACGGGGCGACCTCCTGCATAAAGTCCTGGCCCGCTTCGCCGGGGAATTTAAGCAGCTTTTGGAGCAACACCCGGAATGGGACGAGGACCTGAAGGGGCAGGCCGCAGAGATGCTGGCGGCCACGGCCCGCCTGCTCCTTAAGGACCGGCTCAGCGATCTCCATTGGCAGGCGGAACTGGACCGCTGGCTGGGGCCGGAGGGCTTATTGTGGGAATGGCTCAGCCGGGAGCGGGAACGCTATCAGCGAGGCTGGCGCTGGCTGGCCCTGGAGGAGCGCTTTCAGGGCCTTCAGGGGCCGGGGTGGCCCTTTCGTCTTAAAGGCCGCATCGACCGCATCGATATCCACCCGGACGAGGGACTGATCCTCTGGGATTACAAGACCGGGAAGATTCCCGGCGTGAAAAAGGTCTTTGACGCGGGGGAGGAGTTCCAGCTTCCCGGCTATCTGGCCGCGGTGCAGCAGGGCCAGGTGGCCGCGGCCCAAGGCCAGGCGCCTCTAAAGGCCGGGTTCATCGGCCTGAAATCCGCCAGGCAAAAGGATTTGCAACACGAGGAATTTTCTAAGCGTTCCGGGGAATGGCAACGGGTGGTGGCGAAATGGATCGAGAGTTTAACCGCCTTGGGCGCGCGCCTGGCCGCCGGAAATTTTAGCCCGGAGCCCTTTCCCGCACCCCAGGGTAAAGATAAAGGGGCCTGTGAATATTGCCCCTACCTGCTCCTCTGCGGTTTCAGCCCCCCGGAGGCCCTTGAGGACGAAGAGGAAGGAGAATGATGGCTCAAACCTCCGACCAGGAAGCCCGGGACCGGGCCTTGAGCCCGAAAGAAAGCTTCCACCTGGAGGCCCCCGCGGGTTCCGGCAAGACTTCGGTGCTCCTGGCCCGGTTCCTTAATCTCCTGGCCCGGGTGGAGACCCCGGAATCCTTGCTGGCCCTCACCTTTACCCGGAAAGCCGCCGGGGAACTCCGCACCCGGGTCATGGACCTCCTCTGGCGACGACCGGAGCCAGAGGCCGCTATTCCGCCCTGGGAGCGCCGCCTGCTGGACCTGGCCCAGCAGGTCTTTCGCCATTATGACCGCCAACCAGGGGGCCTCCAGGAGCTCTTAGCCCCGGAGCGCCTGCCGGTGATGACCTTCCACAGCTTTTGCGCCCAACTGCTGCGCTACGCCCCCCAGGAGGCCGGAGTGCCCCTGGAGTTCCGCCTCCTGGAGGAAGACGAAGCCCGTTGGCTCAAACAAGAAGCCCTGGAGGAGTTTCGGCGGCGTCTGGCCGCCCGCCCGGCCCCGGATCCCGCCCGGCAGGCCTTGATCCGCCGGCTGGTGCGCCTCAACAATAGCTGGCCCCGACTGGCCGGGGAACTACGAGACCTGCTGGGCCGCCGGGACTGCCTGGGGGAGTTTTTAGAGTTGGCCCACCACACCAGGGACCCGGCCCGGTATGAGGATTTGTTAACCGCCCGGTTTCAGGTCTTATTATCTCCTGTGCTGGAGAACCTGGCCGGGCTCCTGGACGCCAGCAAACTGGGGCGCTCCTGGTCGGAGTTCCGGGAAGCCCTGCAAAACCCTGCCCTGCCCCGCCAGGTTCCCGGGGGTCACGCCGTAGACCTGGCCTCCTGGCAGGCCATGGCCGGGGTTTTGCTCACCAAAAATGGAGAGTTGCGCAAATCCTTCACTCCCCAACACGGTTTCCCGGCGGATTTTAAAAATACCTCCTGGCCCGGATTAATCCAGCGACTTCCCCCGGACCTCGTCTCCGGGCTGAAGCAATGCCGCCACCTTTACCCTACTGCGGCCCGGCCGGAGGAGGTGGCCGCGCTCCAGGACCTGGTCATTCTCCTGGGGGAAGCTTTAAGCGTTTATGAGGAATTGTGCGCCTCGCGGCAAGCCCTGGACTTCATCGCCCTGGAGCAAGCCGCGCTGCGGCTGCTGGCGGTGGCGGACCCCAGCGACTTGCTGCTGCGCCTGGACCGGCGTCTGACGCACTTACTGGTGGATGAGTTCCAGGATACCAGTGAGGCCCAAATGACCCTGATCTGCCGCCTCTTGGAGGGTTGGGAGCCTGGGGCCGGCCGCACCCTGATGGTGGTGGGGGACCCCAAGCAGTCCATCTATGGCTGGCGGCAGGCCAAGGTGCGCCTCTTTCAGGAGTCCCGCCGGGGTCTGCCCTGCGCCGGGGCCGGGACCTTTCCCCTGGACCCCTTAAGGCTCACCGCCAATTTCCGGTCCTCTCGCACCCTGATAGACTGGGCCAACCGGGTCTTCGGGGAGACGGTCATGGCCGGAGCCACCCCGGAAGGGGTGGAGTTTCATGCCGCCACTCCCGGACCGGACGCACAAGAGAGCGCCTCCCCCAGGCTGGCCCTGTTCTCAGGAGAGGACCAGGACGGCGCCCGGGAGGCGGAGGCACTCTGGCTGGCCCGGGAAGTGGCCCAAGCCGCGGCTGATCTGCAACCAGACGAAAAGATCGGCATCCTTCTTTTCGCCCGCACCCATCTGCGCAACTATTTAACTGCGTTTCAGGCCACCGGCTTGGCCCTTAAGGTGAAAGAGGGGCTGAAGCTCTCAGACTCCCCGGTGGTGCAGCGCCTCCACAACCTCACCCGGGCCCTGGTGCGGCCCCAGGACGAGGCCGCCTGGGCCGGGGTTTTGCGGGGTCCCTGGTCTCGGGTTTCTCTGGGCCGGTTGACCCGGATAGCCCTTACTCCAGGGGACCTGTGGCCGGAAAAACTCCGCCGTTTCGGCGAAGAAAGTCATTGTCCCCCGGACCTGGCAAAAATCATCACCGCCTTGCTCACCGCCCAGGCCCGGGTGGGGCGGCGGCCCTTGGGGGAGATGGTCGCCGGTTTTTTGGACGCCGCGGATGCCTGGCCGAGCTTGGCAGCCAGGGAGGGACCTCCAGGGGTGGCCAATGCCCGGGCCTACCTGGACCTGCTGGCGGCCGGGGAAGCCGGGCTGCCGGAGGCCACCTTCACCCAGGCCGACTTTAACCTGCCGGAGGCCTTTCAGCCCCCGGACCCCCGGGCCCAGGACGCGGCCGTGGAGCTGCTCACGGTGCATGGGGCCAAAGGTCTGGAATATGATCAAGTGTTTATTCCTTTTTTGGATTGGCAGCCCTTAAAAAGCGAAAGCAAGACACCGCCTTTCCTCCTGGAGGAGATTCCCGGCAGCCGGTTCCACGGCCTGGCACTGTCCCGTCCATACCTTCAGGAAAAACAAAGCTCCCTTTATCTTTTGCTCCGCAACCTGAAGGAACGCCGGATTCTGGAGGAGGCCCGCCGGGTCTTTTACGTGGCCGTCACTCGGGCCCGGCGGGGGCTGGTATTGTCCGGGGTAATCAAAGAGAATAAAAAAGGGGAATTCACCCCTCCCGGTAACAGTCCCCTGGGTTGGCTCTGGCAGCATTACCGGCCGGAGGCCCTCGCCCCTGGGTTCGCAGTTGTCTGGCCGGAGCCGGAAATCCGGGTGGCACTCGTCTCCCAGGTCCCGGCCTTAACCCCTGGGCCCTTAAAAACCTGGGAACTCCCCCTCCCCCTGGAGGTCCCCCGGGAGGCCCTGCCTTATCAGTTGGAATTTCCCTCCCAACTGGTGGAGCAGCCAGGGTCATCCCCTGTCTCACACCAAGCTACACTCCAAAAGGAATTAAATGTAGGGGCGAACCTTGTGTTCGCCCAACCCCCAGGGCGAACACAAGGTTCGCTACAAAAAGAATTTCCATTTGACGGGGAAGGTATATCAGAAGGCAGCGTAGACCATACCCCCCGGGTGCGGGGTGAGGTGACCCATCGCCTCATGGAAACCTTGAGCCAGGGTGGTGATTTGCCTTCTCCCGCGTCCGTGGCCGCGGCCTTGCGTCAGGAAGGCCTGGCCCCGGAGGACGCTAACCGCCTGGCCCCGGAGATCTTGGCGGAAGCCGCGGCCTGCCGCCGGGACCCGTTTCTGGCGGGCCTCCTGGAGGCCAAGACGCCGCCGGCAAGTGAATGGCTCCTGGAAGAAGACGCCGGGGGCGGCCGCCTCCGCCGGGGCCAAGTCGACCTTTTGGCCTTTGATGGCCGAAAATGGTGGATTGTGGATTACAAGACCGCACGCCCGGAAAGAAAAGAAGATTGGGAAGATTTTATCCGGGGGGAAACGGAGAAATACCGGCCCCAACTCCTGGCCTACCGGAAGATGACGGCTAAGATGAAGGGTCTCAGCCCCGAAGATATTCGCCTGGCCCTGTACTTCACCGGCTGCCGGCGGGCGGTCAGGATCTGACGAGGTTTTCGGTTTGCGGTTTTCCGGTTTCGCTGGTAAGAGAAAGAGATGGAGAACGAACGCGTCTATGATTTAAGTTCTGCGGGCTGCGGGGGAAGCACCCGGCAAGTGAGGTCCCCATACCGTCTGCGGACGTCAACGCCTAAAATTCCCACCTCAGGGGGGATCATCTAGATAAGGGACTATACATGTCTAGATATTTGAAATTATTCGAGAAGTTTATTGTTTGTTCCCTCCTGATCATGATGGCCATCACCATCTTGCTCGCCACTGTTGATTTGGGTTGGATCATAGTTAAGGACATTAGCACTCCCCCGGTATTTCTTATCAGTGTCAATGAGTTATTGGAAATTTTCGGCATGTTCTTGTTGGTCCTCATCGGCATAGAATTGTTGGAAACCATCAAGACCTATTCCTCGGAAAGCAAAGTGCACCTGGAAGTAGTTTTTATGGTGGCCATGATCGCCATCGCCCGGAAAGTCATTATCCTTGATTTGAAAGAAATATCCAACCTGACCTTGATGGGTCTGGCCGCCGTCATTATCTCTCTGTCGGTGGGCTATTATCTGATAAAAAGAGACCATAAATTATAACCGCCTGCAATTGTGACAATCATGAAGATCCAGCAAAACGACCGGGAAAGATCTGTCAGATCTAAAAAACGGGGGTTGTTGCTCCTCGCTCTCTTAGGGGGATTAATCTTCCTGGGCTTCACTTCCGTCCACGCCCAGGAAACCCTGGAAACCCAAGGCATCAAGTTCCGCCTCATACCCGGAGGGACTTATCTCCTGGGCTCCCCCCCCACTGAGCCCGGCCGCTATGCCGATGAGGCCCTGCCCCACCAGGTGAAGCTGAAACCCTTTTATCTGGGAGTGACGGAAGTCACCAACGCCCAGTATGCCCGCTTTCTCAAGAACACCGGCCATCCGCCGCCCCTTTACTGGCAGGATAAAAACCTCAACGCCCCCAACCAACCCGTGGTGGGCGTCACCTGGCAAGACGCGGTGGCCTTCTGCCAATGGCTCACCCGGGTCAGCGGCCAGCCTTACCGGCTGCCCACCGAACAGGAATGGGAGGCCGCGGCCCGGGGGGGACGCGAGGGGGCGCCTTTTCCCTGGGGCGCCGCGGCTCCGGGGGCCGGGGGAAAGCCCCAGGCCAATTGCCGCACCAATGATCTCTCCAAACACCGTTTCCCCCTCACCGCGGCGGTGGGGTCCTTTCCCGCCAACGGCTTCGGGCTCTTCGATATGGCCGGGAACGTGGCCGAATGGTGCCTGGATCGTTACCACCCCCCGGGTTCCGGAGGGCCTTTTAAGCCCAAAACCCTCAGAACCCTCAAAGGCGGCTCCTGGTTTTCCTCAGCCCGGGACCTGCGCTCTGCGGCCCGCCAATCCGCGCCCCCCGATTACGCCGACGGTTACATCGGTTTCCGGGTGGCGCGTCCCGCCTTAAAAATTCCCTGAGATTTCCTTGGTCAAACAGGCATTCCCAGACCGGCACCACCTCAGGGCTATGCTGACGGCATTTGCCCCCCGGACACGGGAGTGAGGGTCTGCATCTCCAGAGTCCGGGAAGGGTTGCCCCCCGGGTGATGGCCTCGCGTCGGCCACCGGCATACCAAAGGCGGTGGTTAAGGTCTTTTTATCTTTAGTTATTTTTTTACTCTTTTATTTTAGGAACTTGCCTTTTCTGCTGACATTTAGGGCAACGGCCAAAAAAGTTTAAATGGTAGTGGGTAATATGATATCCAGTTTTTTGGGCTATTTCCAGGGAGACCCCGGCCATAGCCGTAAATTCGGAATCGAGGATTTGGCCGCAATCGGCGCAAATGACATGGGGGTGCGGGTAGGGCTTATTGCCATCGTAACGGCTGCCCAGGTTGTCAAAATTAAGCTCTAAAACCTCGCCCATTTCTTTCAAGAGGTTTAAGGTATTATAGATGGTGGCCAGACTGGTGGTGGGAAAATCGGCTTTTATTTGTTCATAAATCTGGTCCGCGCTGGGGTGGCCCTCTCCTCTGGCAATGATTTTCAGCAAAGCCAACCGCTGAGGAGTAAGGCGGCATCCCTTCTCCCGCAGCACTCTGGTCATCTGTTCTAAACGTTCCCTAGGGTCATTCACTAAACTTCTCCCTACCCGCTCATTTTAATCTTGACTATTTTAGAATGATTCTTTATAAAGAATTATACTAAAAATATCAAGTTCCTTCACTGAAAATATTTAATATCACTTTTAGCAATGGATGTGACACAGGAAAAAAAGAGGTTGTGATGTCGAAACCGGAAGAGATGTGGCAGTGTCAATTCACCAACTGCGGTTATATCTATGACCCGGCCCGGGGCGATAAAAAAGGCAAGATCCCTCCGGGGACCCGTTTTGAGGATCTCCCCGACGATTGGAAATGCCCCTGTTGCGGGTCATCCAAGAAGATGTTCCGACCTTTGACAGGGCCTGGTTCGGTGGCGGAACAAAAGAGCCATTGCGCTAATTAGTTCCAGACCACAGATAGATCGGTGGGACCGGTCCACCGGCAACTTCTTGCCGTTAATTGGATAGCTTTGCAAGACGCCTAAGACCAATGACAGGAATACAGTTTTGCAGGGACGAAAATTATGATGTTTTTATTAATCCAGGGATCCGGCCTCAGAGCATGTCCGGCCGAGTTTCCCGTCTGCAGAGAGGCTACGAAGGTCCTCTCTTAAAGTGCGAAACTGGAGGAAATTTTTATGGCTGAATTAGATGTGACAAAATGTTCAATAGACCCCTCCGTTCAAGAGATGCTCAAGAAGGCACAGGCAGAGGGGGTCGAAACCATCTTTGACCGGGCCCAGGCGATGAAGCCTTGCCCCATCGGCGCCGAAGGCGCCTGCTGCCGTATCTGCTCCCAGGGTCCCTGCCGAGTGCCCCCGCCCAAGAAGGCGAAAGAAGGGGAGCCCCAGAGGAAGCAGGCCGTGGGCCTGTGCGGCGCCACCGCCGAAACCATCGTCGCCCGGAACTTCGCCCGCATGGTCTGCTCCGGGGCCGCGGCCCACAACGACCACTCCCGGGGCACCGCCCTCTTGTTCAAGGAAGTGGCTCACGGCAAGGCCCAGGGTTACGAGATCAAAGACGTGGCCAAGCTGAAGCGGGTGGCCAAGGATTGGGACGTGGCCCTCACCGAAGGCGAAGGCGATGATGCCAAGCCCCGTTCCAAGGAAGCCATTGCCCAGGAACTGGCGGATAAAGTTTTGGTGGAATTCGGCCAGCAGAGCGGTGAGCTTACTTATATCAAGCGGGCCCCCAAAAAGCGCCAGGAGTTGTGGCGCAAGCTGGGAGTGGTGCCCCGGGGCTGCGACATCGAGATCGTTGAACTCATGCACCGCACCCACATGGGCGTGGACCAGGAATACCACAACATCATCAAGCAGTGCACCCGCACCGCCCTCTCCGACGGCTGGGGCGGAAGCATGATCTCCACCGACCTCCAGGACATCCTCTTCGGCATGCCGGTGCCGGTGGCCGGGGAAATCAACCTGGGCGTGCTGAAGGAAGATATGGT
This sequence comes from Thermodesulfobacteriota bacterium, assembly GCA_049322315.1. GTDB lineage: Bacteria > Desulfobacterota > Desulfobaccia > Desulfobaccales > 0-14-0-80-60-11 > SURF-52. The sequence goes on from JBMORF010000015.1 coordinate 16,774, forward strand.
CAACATCGTCATCCACGGCCATGAGCCCCTGCTGCCGGAGATGATCTATGTGGCCTCCCAGGAGCCGGAAGCCATCCAGTACGCCCAGAACCAGGGCGCCAAGGGCATCCAGTTGGCCGGCATGTGCTGTTCCGCCAACGAAATCCTCATGCGCCACGGCATCCCCGTGGCCGGCAACTACCTCCAGCAAGAAATGGCTCTCATCACCGGCGCGGTGGACGCTATGGTGGTGGACGTACAGTGCGAAATGCAGTCTTTGGCTAACGTGGCCAAGTGCTACCACACCAAGCTCATCACCACTGACGACCGGGCCCGCATCGAAGGGGAGACCATGCACATCCCCTTTGACGAACACCATGCCCTGGACGTGGCCCGGAAGGTGGTGCGGGAAGCCATCGATAACTTCCCCAACCGCCGGGCTCCGGTGTTGATCCCCTCCATCAGCCATCCCACCGTGGTGGGCTTCAGCTATGAGACCATTCAATACCTGTTGGGCGGCTCCATCCGCGGTTCCTACTACACCTTGAACGATAACGTCATCGGCGGCCGGGTGCGGGGCGTGGCCGGGGTGGTGGGTTGCAACAACTGCCGCACCATGCATGACAACGCCCACCTCACCATGATCAAGGAACTGCTGAAGAACGACGTCATCGTCCTGACCACCGGCTGCTCCGCCATGACCGCGGGGAAATTCGGCCTGCTCACCCCGGAATCGGCCAAAGAACACTGCGGTCCGGGTCTGGCCGAGGTCTGCGAAACCGTGGGCCTCCCGCCGGTCCTGCACATGGGCTCCTGCGTGGACAACTCCCGCATCCTCATGGCGGCCACCGCTTGCGTCAAGGCCGGGGGTCTGGGCACCGACATCAGCGACCTCCCTGCCGCGGGCGCCGCGCCGGAGTGGATGAGTGAAAAAGCCATCTCCATCGGCCACTACTTCGTGGCTTCGGGCGTCTACACCATGTTTGGGGTCACCTTCCCCACCACCGGCTCCGAGCTGCTCACCGACTACCTGTTCAAGGGTCTGGAAGAAGAGTTGGGCGGCATGTGGGACTTCGAGCCCGATCCGGAACTGGCGGCCAAGAAGATGATCGCCCACATCGACAAAAAGCGCAAAGCCCTAGGGATCGACAAGGCCCGGGAACGCGTGCTCTTCGATATGGATATGCGCCGGGAAATGGCCGAGGCCGCTGCGGGCGGCGAAGAACACTAAGAATCCTGGGAGGATTTTGGAGAAGGGGGCGAAGGGTCACAGACCCTTACCCCCACCCTCAATTCTTATCAGGCTTTTTATCAAAGGCGGGGCCACAGGCCCCGCCTTTACTGCTCACTGCTCACTGCTCACTGCTCACTGCTCACTGCTCACTGCTCACTGCTCACCGTCCCCGGCCCCATCTCCCCAGTTACATTCGGGAAAAATTGACAGACCTGGCTGATAAATATTAAAAAACATGTTAATCATGGAGTTGGGGGGTGACTTCATGGGTATCCAGGAAAAAGGCAAACCGGAGAAACCCCATTACCACGGCCACCGGCAACGCCTCCGGAACCGCTTCTTGAAGGGCGGGGCCGCTGCCCTCCAGGATTACGAACTCCTGGAGTTGCTCCTCACCTTCGCCATCCCTTACTCCGACGTCAAGCCCCTGGCCAAAGGGCTAATCGCCCATTTCGGCTCCTTCACCCAGGTCCTGGACGCCTCTCCCCAGGACCTCATGGAATTTACCGGCCTCAGGGAATACTCCGCGGTCCTCATCAACCTGGTGAAGGCCTGCGCCGAATACTACTTGAAAGAAGAGGCCCTGAAGCGCAAGCCCATTAACTCCCTGGACGCCTTGGTGGCTTACTGCCGCACGGCCATGGGCGGCCTCAAAGACGAGCAGTTCCGGGTCCTTTTCTTAAACAGCCAGAACGAAATCATGGCCGAGGAGATCGTCCAGGAAGGCACCGTGGACCAGACCGTGGTCTATCCCCGCAAAGTCCTGGAACTGGCCCTGAAACACAAGGCCACCGCTTTGATCCTGGTGCACAACCACCCCAGCGGCAGCCTCAAACCCTCGGCCGCGGACCGGGAACTGACCCGGGCCCTGATAAAAGCCGCCAAGAGTTTGCATATCACCGTCCACGACCACCTGATTGTCAGCAGGCAGGGGTATTTTTCCATGGCAGAGCATAATATGTTGTGAGTTTAGAGTTTTGATTTTCCATTTCGCCTTTCCTAACTTATTTTTATGTTAAATGGGAGATGGTAATTTATGACTAGTGATCTTATCCAGATAATGCAATTATTTTCATCGATCATAACACCAATTATTATTCTGTTATTAGGTTTGAAAATAAACAGAACTCTCTAAGTATAAAAGGCATCTTTGACCAAAGATAAAGAATGGCTGACCGAATGGGCAAAAAGATTTTATACAGCGGCAATTGAATTTAATTCTGCCGTTGACGAGTGTATTCTTACACTGTTTTTTATCGGAGATATTGCTAAACAAAAGCTTCCAGATTGGGAAAAAAGAGTAGAAGAAAAAAGATTTAATTTTTATAATATTATTGAAAATGTGCAACTGGCAGAATTATTTTTAAGAACTACTGGTGAGTTCGCTCCAAAATGCAAAAACGAAGTTCTAATGCATGCAAGCAAAATTTTTTCTTTATTAACTTCCCTACTTGCTCATAAGGATGCGGATATTGATGAAATTCGCCAACTTCTGTTCGCTTTCAATAAGGCAGCGATGGCAGCTCACCGTGAAATACTTGGGAAGCAAAGATGACGGTGGGCAGTGCCCACCCTACATTTTTTCTGCACAGGCGAGACGCCTGCTCCACATTCTTTTTACCGAAAACTGGAAACTGAAAACTTACCCATGCAAGAAAGAGTAATTAAAGAAATCGCCGCCATCACCGGCCCTCAGCACGTCCTCACCGCGTCGGAGGACCGGTGGACCTATGCCTTCGACGCCACGGACCTGGACCATATGCCCGACGCCGTGGTCTTTCCGGGGTCGGCGGCGGAGGTGGCGGCCATCGTCCGGCTGGCCAATGAGCACCGCTTTCCGGTGGTGCCCCGGGGCGCGGGGACGGGGAGGAGCGGCGGCGCGGTGCCCATCCAGGGCGGAGTGGTCCTGGTCTTGACCCGCTTGAACCGCATCCTGGAGATCGACACCCACGACCTGGTGGCGGTGGTGGAGCCGGGGGTGATCCTGGGGAAACTCAAGGCCGCGGTGGAGGCAAAGGGGCTTTATTATCCCCCGGACCCGGCCAGCGCCGAGTTCTGCACCATCGGCGGCAACGTGGCCGAATGCGCCGGGGGCGCGGTGGCCGTGCAGTACGGCGTTACCCGGGATTACGTTTTAGGGTTGGAGGTGGTGCTGCCCACCGGGGAGATCATCGAGGCCGGCACCCGCACCATGAAAGGGGTGGTGGGCTACGATCTCACCCGCCTCTTTCTGGGCTCCGAAGGGACCCTGGGGGTGATCACCCGCATCACCCTGCGGTTGACGGCCAAACCTGCGGCCCGGCAGACCCTGGCCGCGGCCTTTAAGACGCTCAAAGCCGCGGGCGAGGCGGTGAGCCTGATCCTGGCCTCGGGCCTGGCGCCCACGGCCCTGGAGTTCATGGACCAGGTCACCCTGGGGTGCGTCCGGGAGCTGCTGCCCTTTAAAGTCCCGCCGCAAGCCGGGGCCCTGTTGCTCATGGCCCTGGACGGCCACCCCCGGGACGTGGAGGAGCGGGCCGCGGCCATGGCCCGCTTCTGTGAGGAGCAGGGGGCCGACCCGGTGCTCCGGGCTCAGACCCCGGCGGAGGCCGAGGAGCTATGGAAGGCCCGGAAAGTGGTGTCCCCGGCCCTGAAAAAGCTAAAACCCCAGAAGGTGAGCGAAGACGTGGTGGTGCCCCTGGGAGCCATTCCGGAGCTGATCGCCAAACTAGGGGAAATCTCCCGGCGCCGGGGGCTGATTATCCCCTGTTACGGCCACGCCGGGGACGGGAATATCCACGTCAATATCCTTTATGACCGAAATCTGGCAGGGGAAAAGGAGGCGGTGGGGCCGACGGTGGAGGACATCTTTGTCCTGGTGCGGCGGCTCCAGGGCACCCTTTCCGGAGAACACGGCATCGGCCTGACCAAGGCTCCCTACCTGGGCCTGGAGCTTTCCCCCGGAGCCCTGGCTTTGCAGAGACGCCTCAAAGCAGCCTTTGACCCTAACAACATCATGAACCCCGGCAAGGTCTTCCCCGCAACTTCGAGCGAAAAGGGGAAAAGGAAGAATGGCGTAAGGCATTAAGGTCATGAGCTATCCCTTCGCCTTCTGCCTTATTTTGCTTCTACCCCTGGTTCCCTGCCCTTCCCGGAATCCGGGCTTAGGGAATTAATCTTTTTGGATTTTTTAATGCTTGACAAAATTTTCACAATGACGTAGCTTTGAAAGTCAAAAACCCGGCGATAAATTTATAAGGAGGATATGTCGGCATGGCCACTATCGAATTCAAAGGCAAAACCTTTTCAGTAGACGAAGACGGCTTTCTGGAGAACCTGGATGAGTGGTGCCAGGAATGGGTGGATTATGTGAAGGATTCCGAGGGCATCAGTGAACTCACCGACGAGCATTGGAAAGTCATCAACATGCTCCAGGATTATTACAAGAAGAACGGCATTGCCCCCATGGTACGGATTCTCTCCAAGGTGACCGGCTTCAAGCTGAAACACATCTATGAGCTGTTCCCCTCAGGACCGGGCAAAGGCGCTTGTAAGATGGCGGGGCTGGCCAAACCCACCGGTTGCGTCTAAGCATCCTCCGTTATCCATATACCCTGATTTGCGGTTTCAAGCAGATTCCCCCTCACTCCGGGGGAATCTGCTTATTGTTTTGGCTACAACTCCCTCCTTGTGAAAGGATGTCAAGAAAAATTTGACATTCCCCCCGGCATCCCTTAAGCTTCCTTTAATGATATACTGGAATAGATATTAATTTATGCCGCGCAGGAAACCAAGGAACCCCTATAAACCATAACCAAACCAGATAGTTAAAACCACCCGCCAAGTAAAATGGACGCATAATGCAAAAAGGAGTATTCCCCATGTCCTCCCCCATAAAAAAGGTCTTATTCATCGAACCTCGAGCCCCCCGGCCCCATATCTTCAGCCGGGTGGCCATCCCCCGGATAGGGCCGGTGCTGTTGGGCACTATTTTGGAGCGTCAGGGATTGGAGGTCAAAGTCATAATTGAGGAGATCGCGGCGCCGGATTATCGCAGCCTGGACTTTAAACCCGATCTGGTGTGCATTTCCAGCATCACTTCCACCGCCCCCCGAGCCTATGAGTTGGGGGACTTTTATCGCCGCCAGGGCCTCCCGGTGGTGATGGGGGGAGCCCATCCCAGCTTCGTGGTGCGCGAGACTCTGGATCATGCGGATTACGTCATCTGCGGAGAAGGGGATGAAGCCTTGCCGGAATTGGTGGCCGCCCTTAACTCCGGCGGTGACCTGGGGCAGATACCCAACCTCGCCTTTTTGGCAGGAGAGACCCTGCGGCAAAACCCCTGGCGTCCCTTCCTGGAAGACCTGGATTCCCTGCCCATCCCCAATTATGAAGTGGTCCATGGCTGGAACGCCCGCCGGGGCCGGCGCTTTGTCTCCATTGCCACCTCCCGGGGCTGTCCCTTTAATTGCCGCTTCTGTGCTGTGATCAAGCTCTTCGGCCGTAAGTATCGTTATAATTCCGTGGACCGGGTGATGGAAGAGATCCGGCAAAACGGCGCCAAGGCCCATCACATCTTTTTCTGCGACGACAACTTTACCGCCGACCGGGAACGGATCAAAAAATTATGCCAGCGTATCCTCCAGGAGAAGATAAAAATCGAATGGAGCGCCCAAGTGCGGGTGGAAGCGGCCAAGGATGAGGAGATGATGATTCTCATGGCCCGGGCCGGCTGTTACTGTGTCTTTGTGGGCCTGGAATCCATCAATCCCGCCACCTTGAAGCTCTATAACAAATCCCAGACCGTGGAAGGCATCAAGGATTGCGTCGTTAATTTCCACCGCCACGGTATCCGGGTCCACGGCATGTTCGTTTTCGGTTCCGAAGAGGACCACTATCAGGTCATCCGGGACACCGTGAAGTTTTCCCGGGATTTGGACCTGGATTCCCTACAATATCTGATTTTGACCCCCATCCCGGGTACTCCGGTCTATCAGGAACTGGAGGCCCAAAACCGCATCTTCTGCCACGACTGGAGCCACTACGACGGGCACCATGCGGTCTTCCAACCCCGACGCCTTACCCCTTACGAACTCCAATTTGAGACCATCCGGGCTATGAAGAAATTCTACTCCTGGACCTCGGTCCTGAAACGCCTGATCGCCCGGGATTGGTTCTATGTCAAAATGAAGGCCGGGGGCCGCATCCAGATGTGGCAATCCCGGTGGGGCAAAAGCAATCACGTGCAGCAGCTGAAAGAGAGGTTATTCTCCCGGGTGCAGCAATTGCGCCAATGGCTCCCGGGCAGCAATTACGTCCCCCGGGTAGGCATTCCCGCGGATATCTGGAAGCTGGGTCCTTGGGAGAGCAGCCACCGGGACTTTCTCCTGCGCTTCTTAAGACACCTGGGGGTGGAAGTGGTCCAGGAAACCGTGGTCGATAAGACGGAAAACGGCCCCTTGTCCCAGGTGCAAGCCGAAATTGCCCGGCTTCAGGAAAAGGCCGATCTCATTCTCCTGCCTTTCTGGCAGGGACTGGAGGAGGCCAAACAGAAGATCAAAGACGCCCACCAGCAGATCACCCACGAAACCGTGGCCCGTCTGCTGGACCTGGAGTTCAGCCGGGAATCCTTCTATAACGCCTGTATGGAGCTGGGCCTCTGCTTCCAGAAACGGCTGCGGCGCATCCGCCGGATCTACTTCCAGACCCTGGCCGAAGTAGGCGCCGAGATTTGAGGGAGAAAAATTGGGGCAAGGCTCGGGAGGGCCGCTCCCCTTTCTGGCCCTGGATTAAACACGGGTTGCGCCGGGAAATCGGGCGTAACCCGTTTTCTTTTCCCCAAACTGCGGACCGCCTCCACCTCTTTATTCTCTATTCGCACCACTTGCGTGAATGAGGCTTGCATTAAAGCCGGAAGATCAGTATGGTAAAGGTCCAAGGGGGGGGAGAAACCCCTGCATATCCCGGCGGCTGCCGGAGCCCGACACTTTAGCAGAATGAAGCATAGGGGACCTCATGAACGGCAACAACCTTGGCCGGGTTTTGCTGGTGGCCGTCCTGCTGACCGCCGGGTGTATCAAAGTGGGGCCGGATTTTACCACCCCCCAGACCACGGTTTCTAAGGACTGGCAGGATGCCGGGGATCCCCGGGTAAAGACCTCGGCCGCCGAATACCGTCAATGGTGGCAGGCCTTCGCCGATCCTGCTCTGGATAAGCTGATTGAGACTGCTTACCGGGAAAATCTCTCCTTGCGTATGGCCGGGGTGCGGGTCCTGGAAGCCCGGGCCCAGCTAGGTATCGCCATCGGCGAGTGGTTTCCCCAAACCCAGCAGGCCTTCGGCTATTTGCAGAAAGACCATCTCAGCCAACGCGCCCCCCAGGCCGCGTACGGCGGCGACACGCTAAAATTTTATCAAAGCGAGGTCGGTCTCCAGGCCGCCTGGGAACTGGACTTCTGGGGGAAATTCCGCCGGGCCATTGAAGCCGCGGACGCCAGCCTCCTGGCCAGCATCGCCGATTACGACAGCACCCTGGTCAGCCTCACCGGAGATGTGGCCACCTACTATATCCTTATCCGCACCCTGGAAAAACGCCTGGACATTGCCCGGCAAAACGTGGCCAGTCAGACGGAAAGCCTCCAGCTGGCGGAGGCGAAGTTTCAGGGCGGCACCAGGTCCCAACGGGACGTGGAACAGGCCAAGACTCTGCTGTTCAATACCCAGGCAACTATCCCGGCCCTGGAAATCCAGCTGCGCCAGGCCAAAAACGCCCTTTGTGTCTTGCTGGGCCTGCCTCCAAACCAGTTAACCGACCTGCTGAGAGGGACGCCCGGCGTCATTCCCGCGCCGCCGCCCCAGGTGGCGGTGGGCATCCCCGCAGACCTCCTGCGCCGGCGCCCGGATATTCGGGCCGCGGAAGGCCAGGCCGCGGCCCAATGCGCCAATATCGGAGTGGCCAAGGCTGCTCTCTTCCCGGCTTTCTCCATTAGCGGCACCTTTAGTTTCCAGGCCAGCGATGTAACCAACTTCAAACTGGGCAATATGTTCGATTGGCGGAGCCGTAACGCCACCGGCGGCCCTTCCTTCCAGTGGGACATCCTCAATTATGGGCGGCTGATCAACCAGGTGCGGGTCCAGGACGCCCGCTTCCAGCAGTTGGTCCTTAATTATCAGAATACGGTGCTTAAAGCCCAACAGGAGGTGGATGATTCCCTGACGGGTTTCTTGCGCTCCCAGTTACGGGCCAAGCTTTTGGGGGAAAGCACGGCCGCGGCCCGGCGTTCCTTTGATCTGGCTTTGATACAATACCGGGAAGGCAGCACCGATTTCACCACCGTGCTCACGGCCCAGCAGGCCCTGTTGAGCGAACAGGACAGCCTGGCTGTGAGTCTGGGAGACATCTCCCGCAATCTGGTGGGGGTGTACCGGGCCCTGGGAGGCGGCTGGCAGCTTCGGGAGGGGAAGGACATTATCCCTCCGGCGTTGCAGGCCGAGATGGCCCAACGCACCCATTGGGGACGCCTGCTCACCACTGCGGCCTATAACCTCCCGGCCGGGCCCCCGGGCGTAAAGGAGACCAAGGCTGAGGCCCCGGCCACTTCTCCCAAGCAAGAATGAGTCCGGGGCGGGGATGCCAGGCGCTCCTGCCTCTTCCCCGGTTCCCATATTGGTCATTCTGAACGGAGCGCAGCGGCGTGAAGAATCTCGCTTTTTCCACAACCCTTGAGATTAAACGCGGCCCTCAGGATGACAAAAGAGCCTTAGTTTAGAGCTTAAAACCTCGGTTCACTAACTAGCCAAGCTCTCTTAGTTGCACCATGTAATGCTTCTGGAGCTATCAAGCATGAGCCAAAAGAAATCAAGGTCTTATTCTGGTGGCCGGCGCCCCGGTTGGGGCTCCATTCTCCTGATCTTATTGATGTGCGCAGCCTGCGGCGAAAAATCCGCGTATACGCCTCCGCCTCCCCCCAAGGTAACGGTCAGCCGCCCCTTGAAGCAAACCATCACGGACTACCTGGATTTTACGGGGAATACCCAGGCCATTAATACCGTCCAACTCCGGGCCCGGGTGGAGGGCTACCTGGAGAAGGTCCTGTTCCACGACGGCGACCGGATAAAAAAAGGCCAGTTGTTGTTCCTGATCCAGCAAAACACCTATGTGGCCAAACTGCAACAGGCCCAAGCGGCGATTATTTCCCAAAAAGCCCGCCTCGTCCATGCCCAGACGGAATTGGTTAGATATACCAAGCTGCTGAAGCAAAAAGCCGCGTCCCAAACCGACGTGGACCAATGGCTATATGAACGGGACTCCGCCAAAGGTGCGCTCCTGGGCGCGGAAGCCCAGCGGGATCTGGCCAAGCTCGATTTGAGTTACACCCGGGTCACCGCCCCCTTCGACGGCCGCATCGACCGCCGTCTCAGGGATCCCGGCAACCTAGTGGGGTCCGGGGAAAGCACCATCCTGGCCGAGGTCAACCAGATCGACCCCATTTATGTCTATTTCACCATCAACGAACGGGATTTGCTCCACCTCATGGGGGGGACCAAACTTTCTCCCGCGGCGGCCAGCAAAAAGAAATGGCCGGTATACTTCGGCCTGGCTAATGAAAAAGGCTACCCCCATCAAGGACGCCTGGATTTCGCGGCCATCAGCGTCACCGCCACCACCGGCACCCTGCTCTTAAGGGGTATCGCCGACAACCCCCAGGGGATGGTGCTGCCGGGATTGTATGCCCGGGTGCGGGTGCCGGTGGGGGAGAAAAAAGACGCCCTGCTGGTCCCGGTCTCAGCCCTGGGGTTTGACCAGCAAGGCTCTTATGTCCTGGTGATTAACGAGAAAAACCTGGTGGAACGCCGGGGCGTCACCCTGGGTTCGGAAGTGGACGGCTTCCGGGTCATTGACACCGGCCTCCAGGGCAACGAAACCGTGGTGGTGGAAGGAATCCTCAAGGCCATTCCCGGGCGGCCGGTCACCCCGGAGAAGAAGGAGCTTAAGCCCCCGCCGCCCCAGAGAAAAACCGCACCCCGGATTGCCGTCAAAAGAAAGGCCCGCTCATGATTTCCAAGTTTTTCATCGAACGGCCGATCTTTGCCAACGTCATCGCCATTGTCACCATTATTCTCGGCCTGGTCTGTTTCTTTATTTTGTCGGTGTCTCAATATCCCCCGGTGGCGCCGCCCACCATTCAGGTGTCCACCACTTACCCCGGCGCCAGCGCCGAAACCGTGGCGGCCACGGTGGGAATCCCCATCGAACAGTCGGTCAACGGGGTGGAAAACTCCCTTTACATGTCGTCCACCAGCGCCAGTGACGGCAGTTATACTTTGACCGTCACCTTTAATGTGGGCGCCGACCTCAATGCCGCGGTAGCCCTGGTACAGAACCTGGTGAACAGCGCCCAGGCGCAACTTCCCGACGCGGTTCAGAAACAGGGGGTCACCGTCAAGAAGGTTTCCACGGATATCTTGCTGGTCGTCAGCCTCTTTTCGGAAACGGACAGTTTCGATGAAACCTTTTTGTCCAATTACGCGGTCATCAACCTGCAAAACCCCCTGGCCCGGCTGCCCGGTGTCGGCCAGGTCCGGGTAGTGGGCGCCGGTTCTTACAGCATGCGGGTCTGGTTGGACCCCAACCGCCTCCAGTACTACAATCTCACCACCTCCGAAGTCTTGAGTGCCCTCCGGGGGCAAAACGTGCAGGTAGCTGCGGGCAAACTGGGAGGGCCGCCTACTCCTCCCGGTCAGGCCTTCGAGTTTACCATGAACACCCTGGGCCGGTTGTCTGATACGGAACAATTCGGGGACATCATCGTCAAGAGCCGCAGGGGGGAAACTGCGGAAATAGTGCGCGTCCGGGATATCGCCCGCATCGACTTGAGCCAGCAGACCTTTAGTAATTTTGCCGGGGTAAGCGGTAAAAAGAGCGCCCAGATAATTCTCTATACCTTGCCTGACGCCAATTCCCTGGCCGTGGGCGACGCAGTGAAGCAGGCCATGGTGGAAATGAAAAAAGACTTTCCCCCGGCCCTGACGTACGTCATCGACTACGACACCACCACCTTTGTCCGCCAGGCGATTAACGAAGTCTACCAAACCTTATTCGAGGCCGGCATCCTGGTCCTCATCGTCATCATGGTCTTCCTCCAGAACTGGCGGGCCACCCTGGTGCCGGCCACCACCATCCCGGTGACCATTATCGGCGCGTTCGCGGCCATGAAAATGCTGGGCTTCAGCATCAACCTGATGACCCTCTTCGCCCTGATCCTGGCCATCGGCATTGTGGTGGACGACGCCATCGTCATCGTGGAAAACGCCTCCCATTATATCGAGAAAGGGATGACGCCCCATGACGCCACCGTTAAGGCCATGGGGGAACTGGTGGGCCCGGTTTTCGGCATTACCCTGGCCCTGGTCGCGGTCTTTTTGCCCGCGGCCTTTCTGCCGGGCATTACCGGGCAGATCTTCCGGCAATTCGCCCTGGTCATTGCCGCCACCGCCGTCATCAGCGCCATCAACGCCCTGACCCTCAAGCCCGCGCAATGCGCCCTCTGGCTCCGTCCGGTGAAGGAGCGGAAACTCAATTGGTTCTACCGGGGCTTCAATCGAGTCTACCAGGTTCTGGAGGATGCCTATGTCAGCTTGGTGGAGTGGATGGTGCATCGTCCGGGATTGATGGTGGGGGTCTTCTGCGTCATCATCCTGGTGGGGGGCTGGCGCTTCGCCATCCACCCCACCGGCTTTTTGCCCACGGAAGACCAGGGCTATTGCATGGTGGTGGCCCGGCTGCCCCAGGGAGCCTCCCAACCCCGGGTGAGAGAGACCGCCAACGAGGTCACGAAAATTTTGCAAAATACCCCCGGCATCCGGGCCTGGGTGACCATCGGCGGCTTCTCCATCCTGGACGCCGCCAATCTGTCCAACACCTTCACCACCTTTGCGGTTTATCAAAGTTGGGAAAAAAGAGGCGCGGCCTTAAACCAGGAACACCTAGTGGGCAACCTGTGGGGGCGATTCAGCACCATCCAAGACGGGGAAATTGCGGTGCTGATCCCCCCTTCCATCCGGGGTCTGGGACAGGCCGGCGGCTTCCAAATGATGGTGGAAGACCGGGGTAGCCTGGGCCTGGACGAGCTCCAGAAAGCAGTCCTGGAGATTATTCGGGCCGCTCAGGCCCAACGGGGTTTGGGACGCCTGGCCACCACCTTCAGCGCCCGGAGCCCCCAAATCTACCTGGACATCGACCGGACCAAGGCGGAATCCCTGGGCGTGCCCATCCAGGCCGTATTCGACACCCTACAAGCCTTTCCCGGCACCTCTTTTGTCAACCTCTTTAACAAATTTAACCAGGTCTTCCAGGTTAACGTCCAGGCCGACGCCCCTTTCCGCCTGGGGCCGGATGACCTTAAAAACCTCTATGCCCGCAATAATAAAGGGGAAATGGTGCCCTTGGGCACTCTCCTGGAGGTGAAGCAGACTCTCGGGTCGGAACTGGTGACCCGCTACCAGCTCTATCCGGCCGCGCCCATCTACGGGAGCGCCGCCCCGGGCTTCAGTTCCGGCCAGGGCCTGAAGCTCATGGAAGACGTGGCCCGGCACACGCTGCCCCCGGGCATGGCCTACGACTGGACCGCCACCGCCTACCAGGAAAAGCAGGTGGGCCTTCAGGCCTATTTCATCTACGCCCTCTCCATTACCCTGGTCTTTCTGGTGCTGGCCGCGCTTTATGAGTCCTGGACCAGCCCCGCGGCCGTGATGCTCACCGTGCCCATGGCCATGGTGGGGGTGCTTCTCGCCATGATCCTCCGGGGTTTCGACAACAACCTGTACACCCAGATCGGCCTGGTGCTGATGATCGCCCTGGCCAGCAAAAATGCCATCCTGATTGTGGAATTTGCCCGGGACCTGCGCCACGAAGGGATGTCCATTGTCGAGGCCGCGGTGGAAGCCACCCGTAGGCGTTTCCGCCCCATCGTCATGACCTCCTTTGCCTTTATCCTGGGGGTGGTGCCCCTCCTGGCGGCCTCCGGGGCCGGGGCCGCTTCCCGCCAGGCCATCGGCACCGTGGTCTTTGGGGGGATGATAGCCTCCACCCTCCTGGCCATCCCCTTTGTGCCCGTCTTTTACGTGGTCATGGAACGCCTCAGCGAAAGGAGAAGCGGGGCTGGGAAATGACCAAGGCCGCCGGGTGAATCTCCATGGGCCGGGAAGATCGGGAAGATAGCTGCACCCCCATAATACTCCTCTTACTTTTTCTTCTCCTGGTCTTCGAGATCATCGCCTGGGATTGGTGGCGGCACGGGCCTTCCTCCCAGTTGGATGTCATGATTCTCCGGCATACCGGCAGGCTGGTGGCCGGTCGTCCCTGGATAAGCGGAGCCATCAGCCTGGGCGGGATCCTGGGGCAATCGTTTTTTCTAGGGACCCTGGTCGTCTGCGGGGGAATTTTCCTGGCCCGGAAAAAAGACTGGCCGGGCCTAAGTTTACTCCTGATCGTCGTCATCTTAGGACATTTGCTGGTGGAGCCCCTCCAGTCCTGGTTTCACAGGCCCCGCCCTCTGCCGGACCTGGCCGGGGCCCAGGGCTTCAGTTTTCCCAGCGGCAGCGCTTACCTCGCCGCCGTGGTCTACGGCGCCCTCGCCTTTTTAGCCGCCACTCATACCTCAAAATGGTGGGTCAAAGGCGCCCTCTGGCTGGGAGCCCTGACCGCCACCCTGCTGGCGGGTATGAGCCGCCTGGGGCTTTGCCTATACTGGTTCACGGACATTCTGGGAGCTTATGCCCTGGCTTGTTCCTGGCTGCTCCTGAATTTTCTGGTTTACCGGAAGATGCGGCCAAAATTACGGCCTTAGAATCTCCAGGGCCCCGGCTTATTTTTGCTGGTGTACCTCTCTACGCCTAACCGGTTTAATTTCCCACCATAAATTTCCTGGGCCGTCGTTTTCGGGATGTCATACCAAGTTGCAGTCAAAAAGATACTATACAAGGGGCGAACCTTGTGTTCGCCCCGGAGCCACGGGCGAACACAAGGTTCGCCCACAGTTCAACGTCCTTTGAATGCGAAGTGGTATCAAAGCGCCTAACGCCCCTCCTTTAGAACCTGCCATAGAAATTATAATACAAAAGCGTAACTTATCAAATTGATAAATCCCTTTTTTGTAGTTTATGACAGATTTTTATCAACAATTATGTCTATCTATTCTTGGAAAGCGACTGGCCGGACCAGCCTAATGAACTTATTATAGCTTATCTTATCAACCAGTTATCCATAGGCAGCACTTCTTTAGCTAGTTTGGCACCTTCATTGCTTATTACCCCCATAAAAATTCGTACTGGAGTTTGGCTATGCGTAAAGTGGCAATTTACGGCAAAGGTGGTATCGGCAAGTCCACCACCACTCAAAATACCGTGGCGGGGCTCGCCGAAATGGGCCGGAAAGTGATGGTGGTGGGCTGCGACCCCAAGGCGGATTCCACCCGCCTGCTCTTAGGGGGCCTGGCCCAAAAAAGCGTCCTGGACACCTTAAGAGAAGAAGGGGAGGACGTGGACCTGGAAGATATCCGCCGCACCGGCTTTTCCGGAGTGGTCTGCGTGGAATCCGGCGGTCCAGAGCCCGGAGTGGGCTGCGCCGGCCGGGGCATCATCACCTCCATCAACCTCCTGGAGCAACTGGGAGCTTACGCCGACAGCGAAAAGCTGGATTACGCCTTCTATGACGTCTTGGGCGACGTGGTCTGCGGCGGCTTCGCCATGCCCATCCGGGAAGGCAAGGCCAAGGAGATCTACATCGTTGTCTCCGGCGAGATGATGGCCATGTACGCGGCCAACAACATCTGCAAAGGTATCGTCAAGTTCGCGGAAGCAGGCGGCGTGCGCTTAGGCGGCCTCATCTGCAACAGCCGCAAGGTGGATAACGAACTGGAGATGATCGAGGCCCTGGCCGCCAAGCTGGGCACCCAGATGCTCCACTTCATCCCCCGGGACAATATGGTACAGAAGGCGGAGATCCACCGCAAGACCGTCATCGAATTCGATGCGACCCATCCCCAGGCCGATGAATACCGGACCTTGGCCCGGAAGATCGAAGCCAACGAAATGCACGTCATCCCCAAGCCCCTGAGCGCCGACGAGTTGGAAAAGCTGCTCATCGACTACGGGCTGGCGGGTTGAGGAAGGAGGAAGAACCATGATTATGATCAGATCGGTAGTACGGCCGGAGAAGGTAGACGCAGTCCTGGCGGCCTTAATGGAAGCGGGATTCCCCGCGGTCACCAAGATGAGCGTGGTGGGCCGGGGCAAACAACGGGGCATCAAGATCGGGGAGATCACCTACGACGAAATCCCCAAGGAACTGCTGCTCATGGTGGTGCGGGACCAGGATAAGGATTTCGTCATCAAGACCGTTCTCAAGGCGGCCCGCACCGGCGACAAGGGGGCATACGGCGACGGCAAGATCTTCGTCTCCCCCGTGGAAGAAGTCTACACCATCAGCTCCGGCATTAAGGAAGCCCCGGGCGGCGAGATGGAAGAGGTCAAGGTATGAAAGAGATCATGGCCATCGTGCGCATCAATATGATGAACCAGACCAAGAGGGCCCTGGCGGAGGCTGGTATTTCCTCCATCACCGCCCGGGACGCCCTGGGTCGGGGCAAGGGTCTGGTGGATCTGACCCTCCTGGAAGGCGCGGAAAAGGGCTATGAGGAAGCCATCGCCCAGTTGGGCCAGAGTCAGCGCCTGGTCCCCAAGAGGATCTTCTTCGTGGTAGTCCCGGACCGGCTGGTGCCAAAGACGGTCAAGACCATCATCGAGGTAAACCGCACGGGTAAATCCGGGGACGGCAAGATCTTCATCATGCCGATATCGGATTCCGTCCGGGTGCGTACCGGAGAGTCCGGCGACCAGGTCTTGGACGAAGTTTAATTTTTCTCACGCTAAGGCGCAAAGACGCAAGGAATATTTTGGTAGCCCTAGGCTTTAGCCTGCGCCATCACAGGCTGGAAAGCCTGTGCTACCGATGGAGAAGGAAACATGGCTACAGTAAACCCGGAAGAACTGAATCCGCCGGTGGCGGAAACGAAGCCAGCGTTAGTGGATATCAATGCTGAGGAAGTGAAAAAGGAGCTTCTTAGCAAGTATCCCACCAAGGTGGCGAGAAAAAGGGCCAAACAGATCGTCGTCAACCAAGTGGACCCGGAACAAGGGGTGCCGGAGATCCAATCCAATGTCCGGACCATCCCCGGCATCATCTCCCAAAGGGGCTGCACTTACGCGGGCTGTAAGGGGGTGGTTCTGGGCCCCACCCGGGACATTCTCAACCTGACCCACGGCCCCATCGGCTGCGGCTTTTATTCCTGGTTGACCCGGCGGAACCAGACCAAACCCTCGGGGCCGGAAGACCATAATTTCATGACCTACTGCTTTTCCACGGACATGCAGGACGAGCAGATCATCTTCGGCGGCGAAAAAAAGCTGAAGCAAGCCATCCAAGAGGCCTACGACCTCATGCACCCCAAGGCCATCGGCATCTTCGCCACCTGTCCCGTGGGCCTCATCGGCGATGACGTCCACGCAGTGGCCCGGGAGATGAAGGAAAAGCTGGGCGATTGCAACGTCTTCGCCTTCAGCTGCGAAGGTTACAAGGGAGTGAGCCAATCCGCGGGCCATCACATCGCCAACAACGGCATCTTCACCCACGTGGTGGGCCTGGACGACACGGTCAAGGAAGGCAGATTCAAGATCAACCTGCTGGGAGAATACAACATCGGCGGCGACGCCTTCGAGATCGAGCGACTCTTCGAGGACTGCGGCTTCACCCTGATCAGCACCTTTAGCGGCAATTCCAGTTATGACTATTTTGCCAACTCCCATACCGCGGACCTCAACCTGATTATGTGCCACCGCTCCATCAACTACGTGGCGGAGATGATGGAAACGAAATTCGGCATCCCCTGGATCAAGATCAACTTCATCGGCGCCGGGGCCACGGCCAAGTCGTTAAGAAAAATCGCCAAGTTTTTCGACGCCCCGGAGCTGATTGCCCGGGTGGAAGAGGTCATCGCCCGGGAGATGCCGGCGGTGGAGAAGGTACGGGCAGAAGTGAAGCCCCGTTGCCAGGGCAAGAGGGCCATGCTCTTCGTGGGCGGCTCCCGGGCCCACCATTACCAGGAGCTCTTCCGGGAGATCGGCATGGAAACCATCGCCGCGGGCTATGAGTTCGCCCATCGGGACGATTACGAGGGCCGGCGGGTGCTTCCCTCCATCAAAGTGGACGCGGACAGCCGCAATATTGAGGAACTCCACGTGGAACCGGACCCGGAGCGCTACCGCCCCCGGTTGTCTGCGGAAGGTCTGGCCCGCATCCAGGAGTCCGGCATCGAACTGAAGGATTATGAGGGCATGATGCCGGAGATGTGCGACGGCACTCTGGTCATTGACGATATCAGCCAGCATGAAACGGAAAAGCTCATCGAAATCTACCGCCCGGACCTCATCGGCGCGGGCATCAAGGAAAAATACACCATCCAAAAGAGCGGCGTGCCCATGAAGCAATTGCACAGCTACGATTCCGGCGGTCCCTACGCCGCCTTTAAAGGGGCCATCAATTTCTACCGGGAGATCGACCGCATGGTCAACAGCAAGGTCTGGAAATACCTGAAGGCCCCCTGGCAGGAGCATCCGGAACTGGCGGCTAAATATGTGTGGGAATAAGTTTTCAAGGAATTGGTGGGCAGTGCCCACTACATTGGGACGCCCTTAACCTTGAACTTTGAACCTTGAACCTTGAACTTTGAACCTTGAACCTTGAACTTTGAACCTTGAACCTTGAACTTTGAACTATCAAGGATAATCAACATGTTACTGAGACATACACCCAAAGAAATCAGCGAACGCACGGCCTTGACCGTCAACCCGGCCAAGACCTGCCAGCCCATCGGGGCCATGTACGCCGCCTTGGGGATCCATAGCTGCCTGCCCCACAGCCACGGCTCCCAGGGGTGCTACGCCTATCATCGCAGCACCCTGACCCGGCATTACAAGGAGCCGGTGATGGCGGCCACCAGTTCCTTCACCGAAGGGGCCTCCGTCTTCGGGGGGCAGGCCAACCTGCTCCAGGCCATTAACAACATCTTCACCATTTATGAGCCGGAAGTCATCGCCGTGCACACCACCTGCCTGTCGGAGACCATCGGCGACGACATCCCCCAGATCATCGCCAAGGCCAGGGATGAAGGCAAGATTCCTCCGGGCCACTACGTCATCCATGCCAATACCCCCAGCTACGTGGGGTCCCATGTCACCGGCTTCGCCAACATGGTCAAAGGCATGGTGGACTACCTGTCCACCGGCAACGGCCACAAGGAAAGCCGGGTCAATATCATTCCCGGCTACGTGGAGCCCTGCGATATGGAGGAGATCAAGCGCCTGGCCGGGGAGCTGGGAGTGCCCCATATCATGTTCCCGGACACCTCCAATGTCCTCAACGGCCCCCAAACCGGGCGCTACCACATGTTCCCCCCAGGGGGGGTCACCGTGGAGGATTTGACCCGGACCGGCGGCAGTATGGGCACGGTGGCCCTGGGACCTCTGGCTTCGGGGCTGGCGGCCCGGGCCCTGGACACCAAGTGCAAGGTGCCCTGCGAGATCCTGGAGTTGCCCATTGGCTTGAAGGCCACGGACGTCTTCATCGATACCTTAAGGCAAATCGCCGGGGTGACGGTGCCCGAATCCATTAATATCGAGCGGGGCCGGCTGCTGGATGTAATCACCGACATGCATCAGTATTTCTTCCACCGCAAAGTGGCCTTGGCCGGGGACCCGGATCAACTCATCTCCTTAACCCAATTCCTGGTGGACCTGGATATGTGGCCCATCCACATCGTCACCGGCACCCCGGGGAAGAAGTTTGAGAAGAAAATCAGGGAAATCACCCAGGAAGTGCCCCATCCGGTGAATGTCAAGAGCGGCGGCGATATCTTCCTGCTGCACCAATGGGTCAAGAACGAGCCGGTGGACCTCCTTATGGGCAACACCTATCTCAAGTACATCTCCCGGGATGAGGATATTCCCCTGGTGCGCTTCGGCTTCCCCATCCTGGACCGCATCGGCCACAGTTATTTCCCCACCGTGGGTTACCGGGGGGGCCTGCGGCTGCTGGAAAAAATCCTGGACGCCCTGCTGGACCGCCAGGACCGGGACGCCCCGGAGGAGAGTTTCGAGCTGGTGATGTAACAGTGAGCAGTGAGCAGCGAGCAGCGAGCAGTAAGCAGTGAGCAGTAAGCAGTAAGCAGTAAGCAGTAAGCAGTAAGCAGTGAGCAGTGAGCAGTGAGCAGTAAGCAGTAAGCAGTAAGCAGTAAGCAGTAAGCAGTAAGCAGTAAGCAGTAAGCAGTAAGCAGTAAGCAGTAAGCAGTAAAAAGTTTTTAAAACCGAGATGTAGAAAGTCCCCCTTTGAAAAAGGGGGATTTAGGGGGATTTCAGAGGCTTATAAAATCCCCCCTGACCCCCCTTTTAAAAAGAGGGGAATAAAAAGGAATTAAATCGGTGGCACAGGCTTTCCAGCCTGTGCCCCACGCCGGCTACCAAGAAAGGATAAATGTCATGGAAAAGCCTGAACATCATATCTTTGTGTGTATGAGTTTCCGGGGCCTGGAGCCCAAGGGGAAATGCATCAAGAAAAACGCCGGGGAACTCCTGGGCTACCTGGAATCGGAGTTGGCCGACCGGGGTCTCGACGGCGTCATGGTCTCCACCACCGGCTGTTTGAAGCTCTGCGACCAGGGACCGGTGGTGGTGGTCTATCCTGAAGGCTACTGGTACGGGGGCGTTGAGGGCGAAGAGGCCATCGACGCCATCCTGGACGCCCTGGAAAACGGCGGCCCCGCAGCAGAGTACTTGATGAGTTGAGGTTGGGAGAGGGGCTGGATGGAAAAGTAACCAGTAATCAGTAATCAGTGGTTAGTGGTTAGTGGTTAGTGGTTAGTGGTTAGTGGTTAGCGGTTAGCGGCCAGAGAACATACTGATTACTGGTTACTGATCACTGATCACTAAGCTGAAAGCTGACCGCTAACGAGGAGCCCGATCATGGAATCCGTTATCTTCGAAGAAAGACGAAACCAGGTGCACCGCAAGGGAAAGGAACCCTTCGACCTGGCCTGCAACAAGGATAGCTTAGCCGGGGCCGTCAGCCAAAGGGCCTGCGTCTTCTGCGGGTCCCGGGTAGTGCTCTACCCCATCGCCGACGCCCTCCACCTGGTGCACGGCCCCATCGGTTGCGCCGCCTATACCTGGGACATAAGGGGAGCGCTCTCCTCGGGGCCGGAGTTGCACCGCCTGAGCTTCTCCACGGACCTCCAAGAAAAAGACGTGATTTTCGGCGGCGAAAAGAAGCTCTACCGGGCCCTTATGGAGCTCATCGACCGGCATCACCCGAAGGCGGCCTTTGTCTACTCCACCTGCATCGTCGGCCTCATCGGGGACGACTTGGAAGGCGTGTGCAAGAAGGTCAGCAAGAAGAAGGGGATCCCGGTATTGCCGGTGCAATCCGAAGGCTTCAAAGGTAACAAGCGCGCCGGCTACCACGCCGCTTGCCAGGCCATGTTCCGTCTGGTGGGCACCGGCGATACCACCGGTATCAGCCCCAAAAGCCTTAATATTTTAGGAGATTTCAACCTGGCCGGGGAAATCTGGATTATCCGGGATTATTTCGGGCGCATGGGCATCGAAGTGGTGGCCAACGTCACCGGCGACGGCCGGGTGGACGACCTCCGCCGGGCCCACGGCGCCGCCCTGAACGTGGTGCAGTGCTCCGGGGCCACCATGGATCTGGCCTTGATGATGGAGGAGGTTTACGGCATCCCCCACCTTCGGGTCTCCTATTTCGGGGTGGAGGACATGGCCGAATCCCTCTATTCCGTGGCCCGGTTCTTCGATGACCCGGAGATGATGGCCCGGACCCAGGAACTGGTGCGGGAGGAACTCTCGGGGCTTTATCCCCGGCTCCAGGAATTCCGCCGGGCCCTTTCCGGCAAAAAAGCCGCCATTTACGTGGGAGGCGCGTTCAAGGCCTTCTCCCTGGTCAAAGCCTTCCGGCTTCTGGGCATGGAGGTGGTGCTGGTGGGGTCGCAGACCGGGACCCCGGCGGACTACCGGGAACTCCACGACATCACCGACGAAGGCACCATTATCGTGGACGATTCCAACCCCCTGGAGCTGTCCTCCTTCTTAAAGGAGAAAGACGTGGACATCTTCGTGGGCGGCGTCAAGGAACGCCCCATCGCTTATAAGCTGGGGGTGGGCTTCTGCGACCACAACCACGAGCGCAAGGAAGCCCTGGAAGGATTCGTGGGCATGCTGAACTTCGCCCAAGAAGTATACAACACGGTGATGAGCCCGGTGTGGCGCTTCGTGCCCCGCAAAGCAGGGGTTAGGGGTCAGGGGTCAGTGAGCAGTGAGCAGTGAGCAGTGAGCAGTGAGCAGAAAAAACAAGAATGCCTCCGCCAACTTTGAACCTCGAACCTTGAACTTAACTTGGAACCAGGAACTTGGAACTCGTAACTATAGGTGTCGCCATGAAAACCCATAACGTCCCCTATACGTCTACCACCAACGCCTGCAAACTCTGCAAGCCTTTAGGGGCCTGCCTGGCCTTCCGGGGCATTGAGGGCGCGGTGCCCTTTCTCCATGGCTCCCAAGGCTGCGCCACTTATATGCGGCGTTATATCATCAGCCATTTTCGGGAACCCATGGATATCGCTTCCTCCTCCCTGGGGGAAAAGCAAGCGGTCTATGGCGGCGGGCCCAATTTAAAGCAGGGCCTCAAGAACGTCCAGCACAAGTATGGCGCCCGGCTCATCGGCGTGGCCACCACCTGTCTCACGGAGACCATCGGCGATGATGTTCCCCTGCTGGTCCGGGAGTTTCGCCGGGAAATGACCGGAGGCAATGGCCAGGAGGAACTGCCGGCCCTGGTGACGGTGTCCACCCCCAGCTTCTCCGGCACCCATATGGAAGGTTTTCAGGCCGCGGTCAAGTCCGTGGTGGAGCAGATGGCGGCGGGCGGTTCGCCCACCGAGGCCGTCAACCTGCTGCCGGGGTTCGTTTCCCCCGGGGATATCCGCTACCTCAAGGAAATTTTGGCGGATTTCGATCTGACGGGGATTATTCTGCCGGATATCTCCGAAACCTTGGACGGCCCGGCCCAAGACGACTATGAAAAAATCCCTCGGGGGGGCACCCCCCTGAAAGACATCCGGGCCACGGGCCGCTCCCGGGCCACCATCGAGTTGGGGCGCAGCCTCTTCCCCCAGGAGACGGCGGGGCGTTTCCTGGAAAACCGATTCGGCGTTCCCTGGCGGCCCTTAGGCTTGCCCATCGGCCTTAGGGAAACGGACCGGTTTTTCCAGGTTTTGGAGGAGTTGAGCACCCGTCCCACCCCAGTCGGCCATACCCAGGAGCGGGGCCGCCTCCTGGATGCCATGGTGGACGGTCATAAATATGTCTTCGCCAAAAAAGCGGTGGTCTATGGGGAAGAGGACCTGGTGGTGGGCCTTACCGCCTTCCTGGCGGAGATCGGCGTCCATCCCGTTCTCTGCGCCTCCGGGGGCCGGAGCGGCCGCTTTCGGGAGGCCATCACCGAAGTGACCGGGGATCTGCTGCCGGAGCCGCCCCTGGTTAGGGAAGGCATGGATTTTTATGAAATCGCCGAGGAAGCGGAGGCCCTGAACCCCGACTTTCTTCTGGGCCACAGCAAAGGCTATCACCTGGCCCGGAAATGGGGGGTGCCGTTAATCCGGGTGGGCTTTCCCATCCACGACCGCTTCGGCGGCCCCAGGATTCTGCACCTGGGC
This sequence comes from Thermodesulfobacteriota bacterium, assembly GCA_049322315.1. Lineage (GTDB taxonomy): Bacteria > Desulfobacterota > Desulfobaccia > Desulfobaccales > 0-14-0-80-60-11 > SURF-52. The sequence goes on from JBMORF010000015.1 coordinate 39,805, forward strand.
TACCGGGGGGCCCAAAACCTCCTGGACCGCATCATCAATGCCCTGCTGGAGAAGAAACAACAGGATTCCCCGGTAGGTTATGGGTATATGTGAGCAGTAAGCAGTAAGCAGTGAACAGTGGTCAGTGGTCAGTGAATAAAATTGCGATCTTCAAAGATGTTGTCAACTTTGAACTTTGAACCTTGAACTTTGAACCTTGAACTTTGAACTTTTTAAGACTGCTCACTGCTCACTAAAAAGGAACTTGGTCATGGAAACTAGACTGGATACCAAACGACACCCCTGCTTCAATGTGGCGGTTAAGGGTGAGTGCGGCCGGGTGCACCTGCCGGTGGCTCCCAAGTGCAATATCCTCTGCAATTACTGCAACCGCAAGTATGACTGTGTCAACGAAAGCCGCCCCGGGGTCACCAGCGCGGTGCTTAATCCCCGGCAAGCTCTGGCTTATCTGGAAGAAGTGTTGGCCGCGGAACCCCGCATCACCGTGGCCGGGATTGCCGGACCGGGAGACCCTTTCGCCAATCCCCGGGAGACCATGGAAACCATTCGCCTGGTGCGGGAAAAATTTCCCCAAATGCTCATCTGTCTGGCCACCAACGGCCTGGGGCTTTTGCCCCATGTCCAGGAACTGGCGGACCTGGGCGTTTCCCATGTAACCATTACCGTCAACGCGGTGGACCCGGAGATCGGCCGGCGCATCTATAGTTGGGCCCGGGACGGTAAGGTGGTCTTCCGGGGCCTCCAGGCCGCGGAACTCCTGATGGAGCGCCAGTTGCAGGCCATTACCGCCCTTAAAGCTCTGGGCGTCACCGTAAAAGTGAACACCATCATCATCCCCGGCGTCAACGATAACCACGTGGGCGACGTGGCCCGGAAGATGGCGGCTTTGGGGGTGGACGTGCTGAACCTGATGCCGGTCTATCCCAATAGCGACACGCCGTTTGCGGACATCCCCGAGCCGCCGGCGGCCCAGATGGCCGGCTTGCGGGCGGCAGCGGAAGAGTTCCTGCCCCAGATGCGCCACTGCACCCGCTGCCGGGCGGATGCGGTGGGCCTCCTGGACGCGGACCGGGGTGAAGAGCTGCGGGGCTGCCTGCGCGCCTGCTCCAGCCTGGTACCCGCTTCTCCTGATAAACCTTACGTGGCCGTGGCCACCAAGGAGGGAATGCTGGTCAATCTGCATTTGGGAGAAGCCCCTTCCTTCCAAATTTGGGAGCAAAACGGCCAGGGCTTTAGGCTGGTGGCCGAGCGTCCGGCGCCGCCGCCGGGGGGCGGCGACCAGCGCTGGTGGGATCTGGCCGCGACCTTGGAAGACTGCCGGGCGGTGCTGGTGAGCGCCCTGGGCCAGACTCCCCGGGCCATCCTGGAAGAGAGCGGTATTCAGCCGGTGGAGATCAGCGGCTTTATCGAACTGGGCTTGCAGGCGGTTTATTCGGGGGCATCCCTGGAACATCTCAAAGGCCGGAGCCAGGGCCTGGCCAAATCCTGCCCCGGCAGCGGGCGGGGGTGCGACGCTTAAAAAAAACTTCACCGCAGAGGCACAGAGAACACAGAGTTACGCAGAGAAAAGAAATTTAGGCGGGCTTTCCCGCCATAAATATTTTTTTCCTCTGTGAATCTCAGCGTCCTCTGCGCCTCTGCGGTGAATTTGTTTTAATGCGGTTGCACCGGCCTTTCCCCTCCGGATAGGATGGCCTGCCGCAACTCCAACGCCGCGGTCCGGGGGTCCGCGGCTGCGGTCACCGCGCTCATCACCGCCGGGTGGCGCGCGCCCCGGGCCACCACCTGGCCGATGTTCGCTTGATTGATACCGCCCATGGTGGTCCAGGGAATTTTCAGGTGCGGGGCGATGCGGCCCAGGGCCTCCGCCCCCAGGGGCTTGGCCTCGGGTTTCGTGGGGGTGGCGAAGATGGGGCCGAGATTGACGTAGCTCGCGCCCGCGGCCTCGGCGGCCAGGGCCTCTTCCAGGGAATGGGTGGAGGCGCCGATAATCAACTCCGGGGCCATCAGGCGCGCGGCGCCGACGGGCAGGTCCTCCTGCCCCAGGTGCACGCCGTCCGCGCCGCTGGCCAGGGCGATATCCAGCCGGTCGTCAATGATCAACAACGCTCCCACGGCCCCGGTCCGTTGCCGGAACTCCCGGGCCAATTCATAGAGGGCCCGGCCCCCCAAGTCCTTTTCCCGCATCTGTACCAGGCGGACCCCGGCCGCCAGCGCCTTTTCCAAGACTGCCAGCGCCGCTCTCCCGGCACAAAAGGCGGTGGTAATCACCACGTAAAGATCGGCGGCCTCGAAAACGGCCAGGGCCTGGGCGTGGTTCATCAGCCGCCCCCCACCAGGCGCACCAGTTCCAGGACGTCCCCTGCGGCCAGGGGCGTTTCCCCGTAGGCGGCCCGGTCCACGATCTCGTGGTTCAGCTCCACCACAATAACCCGGGGATTGAGGCCCAACTCCACCAGCAGCGCCAGCACCGTGGCCCCGGCCACCTCCCGGTCCTCGCCGTTGATGGTCAGTTTCAAGGCATCCACTCCGGACTGCTAGATTATTTCTCGCAAAGGCGCAAAGAACGCAAAGACACCAGAAATCATATTAAAATTCTTGCGCCTCTACGCTCTTTGCGCCTTTGCGAGAAATATTTATTCCACGAAGGCCCGGTCGAAGTCCTTCCACACGGGATCGTAGCCGGCCCGGCGGATGGCCGCGGCCACCTCTGCCGGGGTGCGCCGGTCTTCGGTTTCGAACTGCTCCAGGGCGCGGTCCCCCAGATGGGAGTAGCCCCCGGGCCGGGTGGAGGAGCCGGCGCTCATCATGGTCACCCCCAGGGGGATGAGGCGGTCCCTCAGCGCCGGGCGCTCCCGGGTGGAGAGGTTGAACCCCGCCTCCGGCAAAAAGAGGCGCAGGGCCAGCATGAGTTGCACCAGTTCCTTGTCGCTCAAAGGGTGGGCGATGGTGTGCCGGGCGGGGACGTTGAAGAGGCGGGGGAAGGAAACGGCCACCGCGCTCTGCCAGCACTCCTTTTGGAGGTAGCGGGCGTGGAGCGCGGCCCAGAAGCCGTCCACGCGCCAGTCGTAGAGCCCCAGCAGGGCGCCGATGCTTAGTCTCCGCACCCCGGCATGGCCCGCGGCCTCGATGGCCCCCAGGCGAAAGTTAAAATCTTTTTTACGGCCCTTCAAGTGCACCTTATCGTAGGTGTCCCGGTGATAGGTCTCCATGTAGAGGGTGACGCCCTCCAGGCCCGCGTCCACCAGGCGGCGGTAGCCGGACTCCTTTAAGGCATAAACCTCCACGGACACGCCTACAAAAAATTCCCGGGCGATGGCCACGGCCTGGACGATATAATCCACCGGCGCGGCCTGGGGATGGTCCCCGGTGAGGAGCAAAAGATTTTGAAAGCCGTGGGCCGCCAGGGTCTGACATTCCGTCTCGATTTCCGCCGGGGTCAGCGTCCGCCGCTCGCCCTCGCTGCCGGAGTGGCAGGAATAGGCGCAGTAGGTGCAATCCGAGGCGCAGACGTTGGAGAGATAAATGGGCACATAGAGCCCGATGGTCCGCCCGAAATGCCAGCGGGTGAGCCTCTGGGCCACCCTGGCCATCTCCTCCAGCCGCCCCGCAGCCGCGGGCGACAGCAAGGCCGCCAGGTCCTCGGGATGCAGCGCCTCCCGCCCCAAGGCCCGGGTGACGTCGGCGGCGGAGGCCCTGGCAATGAGGTCGCGAATGCGCGCCTCCGGCCAGGAATTTAAGGTCTTGGTGAAAAAAGGATTTCTTGATGTTCTTTCCATAGAGTTGTAAAAAAGCGAGTCGTTAACTTTCTTCTGAACTCAATCTGGCTCTTCTTGCTTTAAGCGAATCGAACCTTTTTGTCAGTGAAAATATATAAATGAGTATTGCTTCAGTGAAATCAAGAATATCCCGTGCATCTTCTTTGGTTACTGGCGTATCTATTTCATGTGCAGCCTCATTCCCCACAAGGCGAATTTCATGTGCCCAACTGAGAAGACGTGAGTCAATATGCCCCGCTTCTGATAGATTGACCAAGCGTTTGCTCAAGTCTCGCCCTTGCGCCCCTAGTTGTTTGCAGACTGTCTCCAAGCATTTCCTGCACATGAGAACGCATGGTTCGAATAGCGAAGCATTCAAGGATCTTGCAGCCTGATCGTAAGCCGTCATTACAGACTTGGGGAGATTCTCTTGGATAAGCTTGGATTCAGTTGGATATAAAACGCTCTCATCAGTTATCGACTCAAATTCGGCTGGAATGCTATACAGAGATTATCTTATAAGAAAAGGTTGACTGCAACGACTGCACAGACACACATAGTAGATGTCACCGTGGTATTCCGTATCCACCTCATCTATTGGATTGACAGCATTACTCCTGAATCCCCCGTGCCCTTTGGCAATTACCTTTGCTTCAACCAATATATTGCACTCGGGGCAAAAAAGTCAAAACTCGATTCACCCATTACTTTGCACCTTATTTTGCCAAACCTAATATACTATCCCCTATAATTAGAAAACCGTGGATACACGCAGATTAACGCCGATAAAGGCAACTCTGCATGCATCGGCGTTAATCGGCGGTTTCTCCTGAATTAGCGCGTCGGCTGGAAGGCTTTGTCGGTTGAGTCGATCTCCGGGCAACTTCAATCAAGGAGCGCAGCGCCTCATTCACCGCTTCTTCCGTGGGAAAGGCTTGGGCCACATCCGGACTGAGAAGGACCAGATTGGTGCCCTTGCGATATTCATCCAGATACTTGCCCCGCACTCCGGGGCCGAGGTCCTCACGGCGATATTCCGGACGCAAATCGTCAGATTCGGGCTTCTTCATAGGTTTTTACTCGTTCCTGAGTACAACTTGGAACCGCCGATGTACGCCGATTAACGCCGATAAAGGAAAATCTGCGTCCATCGGCGTGCATCCGCGGTTGATAATGGTGGGCAGTGCCCACCCTACGTCGGGATGACGGCTGCTTTACTTAGCCGTCTCCAATTCCTTCAGCATCTTCTTGGCTTCGGCCTGGCCCTGGTTGGCGGCTTTTTGTAAGAGGGCCTTGGCCTTGGCCACATCTTTTTTCACCCCGTGGCCTTTGGCGTACATGAAGGCGAGAGAGACCTGGGCCTTGGCGTAGCCCTGGGCTACGGCCTTTTCCAGCCATTCTTTCGCCTTGATCCAGTCCTGTTTGACGCCGTCGCCATGGGCGTACATATATCCCAGGCTGAACTGGGCCGCGGCGCTGCCCTGGGCCGCAGCTTTTTCAAACCAGTCCTTGGCCTTGGCAAAATCTTTGGTCACCCCCAGACCCTTGAGGCACATAATCCCCAGATTCTGCTGGGCCTTGACATTGCCCCGGGCCGCGGCCTTCTCAAACCAGGGTTTGGCCTTGGCCCAATCCTGGGCCACGCCATCGCCCTTGGCATACTTCACCCCCAGATTGAACTCGGCCGCGGGGTCGCCTTTCTCGGCCTTGGCCTTGGTTTCCTCGAAGGATGCGGCATAAGCCAGGTGGGCCAACATCACCCCCATAACCAACAGAGCTGCAACGGCAAAGCGTTTCATACCAACCCCCTATTTTTTAAATTTACCTCAGGTCCAGCCGGTTGCCAAGGGCCACCCGGGAACCGGCATTAACGGTGATCAGGCAGTTATAGAGGCAGTTAACTTATTTTAATTTTTTCAGCATATCCTGGGCTTCGGCCTGTCCTTGCTGGGCTGCCTTTTCCAAAAAGGACATGGCCCGGGCCGGGTCTTTTTTCACCCCCTGTCCTTTGGCATACATCATCCCCAGACAGAGCTGGGCCTTGGCCTCACCCTGGGCCGCCGCCTTCTCCAGCCAGGTTTTGGCCTGGTCCCAATCCTGCTTGACCCCGTCACCCTGGGCATACATAAACCCCAGGCTAAACTGGGCGGCGGCGTTACCCTGGGCCGCGGCTTTTTCAAACCAGTCCTTGGCCTGGGCGAAATCCTGCTTCACCCCCAAACCCTTGAGATACATCACCCCCAGATTCTTTTGGGCTTTGTCATAGCCCTGGGCCGCGGCTTTTTCAAACCAGGTTTTGGCCTGGCCCCAATCCTGGGCCACTTTATCACCCTTGGCATACATCACCCCCAGAGTGCACTGGGCCGCGGCGTCGCCTTTTGCCGCTTTGGCTTTGGTTTCCTCAAAGGATTGGGCCTGGGCCAGGTGGGTAAACGCCCCCCAAAAAACTAAAAGCAACAAGGCCAAAAAGCGCTTTTTCATGTTAATCACTTTTTCCCAGAAATAGACTGTGTATTTTAACTCATGGGGATGATTTTGAAATCCTGGAGAGCTTCAAATACCCCATGGAAGACCAGCCCCATGCCGATGGCGGCCACGAAAAAGCCGACGATCCGGGTGGCCGCGTCGATCCCGCCCGTACCGATGCGCCCTAAAAGTTCCTTGGCATAAGCCAGGATCAGGTAGGTAACGATCATCGCCGCAAAAATAGCCAGACAGATGCCTGACAAGTCGATAAAGTCCGAGATGGGATGTTTCACCAGGGAACTCATCCCTATAATCGTGGCCAGGACCCCGGGGCCGAACATCAGGGGCATGGCCAGGGGCACAAAGGCAATATTCCCAGGTTGCCCGTTCGCACCGCTGCTTTTGTGAATCACCCCCCCCGAAGCGGAAGGCAAGAAGAGACTGAAGCCGATGCGCATCAGAATAATGCCGCCGACAATGCGGATCATGGCCAGGGAGACCGAGAAGACCTTCAGGACCAAGGTGCCGAAGACCAGGAAGAAAAAGATCAGGCAAGTAGTGTAGATACAGGCCAGTCGGGCCACCTGGCGATGCGTCTGGCTGTCCTGGCCTGCCAGCAGTTTCAGAAAAATAGGTAGGGATTCCAAGGGATTAATCACCGCGATTAACGTCGTGAACGTGCCGATAAACAGGGCCACCGATTTTCCCATCGTTCATCCTCCCCAGCCGACTAAAATGAAATTGCTCGCTACTGAGACTATGGGGTGAAATTGTTAAAATCAGCCAGAACCTGGATAGGTACGAAACCAAAAATTAAGCAGGAAGAGAAGTGACCCCCGAAATGTATATCTTCCCCTTTCTGCAGTCGCGTCTAGTCTAAAAACCCCGTTAAAGGGGAGGAGGCGCTAGCGGCTTCCCGCTCCGGCCCCAGACCGGAGAGGTAGGCCAGGCGGCCCGCGGCCACGGCCATGGCAAAGGCCCCGGCCATCTTGCCGTGGTCGGTGGCTTCGGCCAGGGCGGTGTTCACCAGCACCGCGTCCGCGCCCATTTCCATGGCCTCCGCGGCGTGGGAGGGCGCGCCGAGCCCTGCGTCCACCACCACCGGCACTTTGACCTGTTCGATGATGATGCGGATCATGTCTTTGGTCTTCACGCCCCGGTTGCTGCCGATGGGCGCGCCCAGGGGCATGACCGTGGCCGTGCCCATCTCCTCCAGGCGTTTGGCCAAAATGGGGTCCGCCTGGATGTAAGGCAGGACCACAAAGCCGTCTTTGAGGAGCAGTTCCGCGGCCTTCAGCGTCTCCACCGGGTCGGGCAGGAGGTAACGGGGTTCCGGGGTGAGCTCCAGTTTCACCCACGGGGGCAGGCCCATGGCCCGGGCCATCTTAGCCAGGCGCACGGCTTCCTCGGCGTTCCGGGCCCCGGAGGTGTTGGGCAGGATCAGGTGTTTTTTCGGGTTCAGGACCGACATAATGCTGTCGCTCTGGGGCTGGGAGAGGTCCACCCGGCGTAGAGCCACGGTGACGATCTCCGCCTGGGAGCTGCTCAGTGCGGCCTCCAAAGCCGCGGCGGAAGGGAATTTCCCCGTACCCACCATTAAGCGGGAGCGGAAAGAGCGGCCGGCGATGATTAAGGGATCACTTGACATTATAAGTTCCGGGTTCCGGGTTTAGTTCAAAGTTCAAGGTTCAAGGTTCAAGGTTCAAAGTTGGAGGATTCTCTTTTGTTTTCTGACCACTGATCACTGACTACTGATTACTGGCCCCTGCCCCCTGCTCACTACTCACCGCTCACTCTCCGCATATGGGACAATCGGGGTTCTTCTCCCTCTGCAGGTAGCGGAAGCGGCACTGGAGCGCGTCATAGGACAACAACTGGCGCGTCAGGCCGGATTTTATACCCAGTAAGAGCTTCAAGGCTTCCGTGGCCTGGAGACAACCCATGACCCCCGCGACCGCGCCCAAGATGCCTTCCTGCTCTGATGGCGGCGGCGCCTGGGGCAAAAGGCAGCGGTAGCAGGGGTTCCCCGGTTTTGGGTCCATGACCAGCAGCAAGCCCTGGAAACCTGAGACCGCCGCGGAAACCAAGGGAATCTTCTCCCGCCAGCAGCAGTCCGCCACTAATAAGCGGGTCTCAAAGTTATCGCTGGCATCCAGGACCATCTCATTTTCTTTTAATATATCCCGGATATTACCCGCATCCAAGCGCGTATCGTGAAGTTTGAGGGTGCAATGGGGATTGAGGGCCGTCAAGGTTTCCCAGGCCGCTTCCACCTTGCGCCTGCCTAAGTCATGCGTATCGTAAAGAATCTGCCGCTGGAGGTTCGAAATTTCCACCGCGTCGCCGTCGATCATGGCGATCTGGCCCACCCCGGCCGCAGCCAGGTAATAAAGGGCCGCGGAGCCGATGCCCCCCGCGCCCACCACCGCCACCCGGGCCTGGCGCCAACGCTGTTGGCCGTCCTCCCCCACTTCGGGGAGCATGAGGTTGCGGGAGTAACGGCGGTTTTCTTCTTCGGAAAAGGGCGCTTTCATCGGGGTTGCATTCCTATCTCAGGAAAAGGTTCGCGGAGTGAGGGCCGGGGACCTGAGGCGCCTGCCCTCCCCCAAATTCTCTTTACTCTTCTCCCTCTTTTCCCGGTTCCAGACCCAAACCCTTAAGTTTACGGTAGAGGTGGGAGCGTTCCAGGCCGATCCTCTCCGCCAGCAGGCTGACGCTGCCCTGGCATTCCTCCAGGTTATGGCGGAGAAACTCTTTCTCGAAGCGGGTCCGGGCCTCCCTGAAGTTGGGCAGGTTAAGGAGGTGGTCCAGGTCACCTGCCTCCATCTCCGGCGCGGGGGTCAAATGCAGGTCGGGCAAGTCGATCCGGGGGCCGGGGGTGAGAATGGCCAGGCGCCAGATGAAGTTTTTCAGTTCCCGGACGTTCCCGGTCCAGGGGAGGTTGGCCAGGGCCTCTAGCGCCGGTAAGGTGAAGGTCTTGGGCGGGTTGTCGTTTTCCCGGGCCAGTTCCTTAAGAAAGTGCCCGGCCAACAGGGGAATGTCCTCCCGCCGCTCCCTTAAAGGAGGAACTTCTAAGGGAATGACGTTGATACGGTGATAGAGGTCTTCCCGGAAGGTCCCCCGCTGGATTTCTTCAGCCAGGTTCTTGTTGGTGGCCGCCACCACCCGCACGTCCACCTGGATGGGGCGGCCGCCCCCCACCCGCTCGAAGCGCTGCTCTTCCAGGATGCGGAGAATCTTGGCCTGGGTCTTGAGGCTCATGTCGCCGATTTCATCTAAAAAGAGAGTGCCTTCATGGGCCAGGTCGAATTTCCCCTGGCGGCGGCTGGTGGCCCCGGTGAAGGCCCCTTTTTCGTGGCCGAAAAGCTCGCTTTCGATCAAATCCTCGGGGATGGCGGCGCAGTTCACCTCCACAAAAGGCTTGTGGGACCGGGGGCTGAAGGCATGGAGCGCCCGGGCCACCAACTCCTTGCCGGTGCCGTTTTCCCCGGTAATCAGAACCGAGGCGTTGGTGGGGGCCACCATGCGCACCTGCTCCCGGAGGCGCCGGATAGCTTCGCTTTTGCCCACGATCTCCCGGGCCGGCGCGGTTTGCAACCGGAGCCGCCGGTTCTCTTCGGCCAGCCGGGACATCTCCAGGGCGTTGCGGACCGTGAGGAGAATATTGTCGGCATTGGGGGGTTTTTCAATAAAGTCATAAGCGCCTAACCTGGTAGCCCTGACGGCGTTCTCCACGGAGCCGTAGGCGGAGACCATCACCACCGGCAGGGCCGGATTCCTGGCCTTCAGTTCCTGGAGCACTTCCAGGCCGTCCTTCCCCGGCAGGGCGATATCCAACAGGACCAGGTCCGGAGGCTCGTCGGCCACCAGCTTCAACGCGGTCTCCCCGTCTGCCGCGGTCACCACCTCGAAGCCCTCATCCTGCAGGATGCCGGAGACCATTTGGAGGATCTGGGGCTCATCATCCACGACTAACAGCGTGGCCGGCATAATCTCCTCGAATCATGGGGATATCGATCACCACCCGGGTGCCCCGGGGCAGGTTGTGCTCCACCCGGATCTGCCCGTGGTGCTCGGCGACGATGGAATTGACAATGGCCAGGCCCAGGCCGGTTCCCCCCCGTTTGGTGGAAAAATAGGGCTCAAAAATCCGCACCCGGTCCCGCTCCTGAATACCGCGGCCGGTGTCCGCCACCGTCAGTTCCACGATTTCCCGGGCCTGGTCCCCTTTTAGCACGATATCGATCCGGCCCTGGCCGTGAATGGCGGCCAGGGCATTGTCCATCAGGTTGAGGAGCACCCGCTTCATCTGCTCCCGGTCCAGAAGCAGGATGGGCAGTTCCGGATCGGGCTGAAACTCCAGGGTAATGCGGTCCTGGACTTCCTGATAGAGGAGCAGGGTCTCCTGGACCAAGGCGTTGAAGTCCTGGGGGGCCAGGGCGAGCTGGGGCAACCGGGCGAAGCGGGAGAATTCGTTGACCAGCTTTTTCAGCTCATCCACCTGGTTGATGATGATCTGGGTGCATTCATCGAATATCTGGCTGTCCCCCGGGAAGTTTTCCAGATAGCGGCGCCGCAGCCGTTGCGCCGCCAGCTTGATGGGGGTGAGGGGATTTTTTACTTCATGGGCGATGGACCGGGCCACCTCCCGCCAGGCCGCCAGACGCTGGGCCCGCTCCAGTTCGGTCAAGTCCTCGAAAACGATCACCACTCCCAGGTCCTGGCCAGCCTCGTCTTTGAGGACAGTGGGCTTGAGCAACAGATACAGGGTCTGGTCCGGCAGGGCCACGTGTAATGGCGTCTCCACCGTCCCTTTTGGAGAGTTTCGGGCCGCGGCGATGACCTCACCCAGGCGCTGATATTCCTTGGCCGGGAGCAGGTCCCGGCAATCCTTCCCCAGCACCTCTTCCCGGCGCCAGTTGAGCATCTGGGCGGCTGAGTCGTTGATGGTGGTGAGGCGGCCCCCGGCATCGACGCTGATTACCCCTGCGGCCACGTTTTTCAGGAGGATCTCCATGTCCCGCTTCCGGGCCTCCAACTGGGTGTGGCTCTCGCTCAATTCCCGGTAGGTGGCGGCCAGTTGGGCCTGGCTATGCTGCAAGTCCTGGGTCATCTTATTGAAGGATTCCACCAGGAAGCCGATTTCATCCCGGCTCTCCTGGCCTTCCTGGTTGATCTGAAAATCATAGTCTCCCCCGGCCACCTTCAAAGTGCCTTCCGCCAGCTGGCGGATGGGGGTGGTGATCTCCCGGGCCATATACAAGGCCAGCCAGATGGCGAAGAACATGGCCACCAGGGTGACGATCACCAGGGTCAGGTAATGGCTCACCCGCACCGGTCTGAGGAGGAGCTGCATCTGGCGCAGCTCCCGGATGCTTTGCTCCGCTCCGGCCAGGGAATGGGGACAAAACTGGCGCACCGCCACGTAGCCTTGCAGCATTTCGCCCGGGCCTCTGACGGGCGCCAGGAAGGTCAGTAGTTCACCCGTGCGGTAGGGCTGCTTTTGCAGAGTCTCCCCTGGAGCCGATGCCGGGAGGGCAAATCGGGGCAGATCCCCGGCCTGGGGATCGTAGACGGCCGCCAAGGGTTTCCCTGCCGGGTCCAGCAGCTCCAGGCCTGAGAGATTATAAGCCGCCCGCTTTTTAGCCAGGATAACCTGCCAAAAATCCCGATCGGCCGCCACCCACCTCCCCTCCTCCGGAAGTTCCAGGCTGAGAAGGCGGCCGCAAGCCCGCAGCTTTTCCTCCATACCCTGGACAAAGGCTTTCCGCTGGTTGAGCGCCTGTTCCAGGTGCCACTCCACCTGCCGCCCCCAGGAAAAATCCACCCTGCTGGAGATCAACTGCCAGGCCATAAAGAAGAGGAAGAGGGTGGGCAGCAGGGTGAGACTGATAAAGGTGAGCACCAGGCGGGTCCGCAAGCGGGAGCCGAAGACCCGGCGCCTTCTTTCCAGGAAAAGCTTGGCCAGATGGCGAAAGATGAGAAAGGTAAGGAGAAAGAGGAGGATGGTGTTGATGTTCAGTAAGCTGAAAGCCAGGAGACTGCCGGTGACCGGCTGCCCGCCCTGGCGCACCAGGTACACCTCATAGGAGGTGATGGCCACCACCAGCAGCAAGATGAGGATGATGAGAATCCGTTCCCGGCGGCGTTTTTGCGACTCTTTGACGGCTTCCGGCAGGGACGAGGACTCCATGGATCTAACTCAGAGGCAACTTGACCAGGAAGGTAGCGCCCCGGCCCGGGGCGCTGTCCACCTGGATGGCCCCGTGATGGTCGGTAATAATCTTATGGATCACCGCCAAACCCAGGCCGGTGCCTTTTTCTTTGGTGGTGAAAAAGGGATGGAAGATATTATTAATCACTTCCTGGGACATGCCTTTGCCGTTGTCTCGCACGGAAAACCAGGCCTGCCCATCCTGAAAGCCGGTGGCTAGCAGGATGCGACCGTTGGCGTCCGTGGCTTCCAGGGCGTTTTTGATGAGATTAACCAGCACCTGCTTGAGCTGGTTGGGGTCGGCCTCCAGGAACGGCACCGAGTCCAGCTTCTCTCCCAGGGTGACCCCTTTTTCCCGGGCCACCTCGGCCATCATCTCCTCCACCTCCCGCACCACCTGGTTCAAATCGATTCTGGTCTTCACCGGCAGCACCGGCCGGGTGAAATCCCGCAAGTCCCCCAAAAAGGCCTCCAGGCGTTTAACTTCCTTTTGAATAATTTTCAATTTTTCCTGGCAGGCTTGGTCTTCCAGGCGGCGCTCCACCTGCTGGGCCAGCCCGCCGATGACCACCAGGGGGTTTTTGATTTCATGGCTGACATAAGCCGCGGCCTCGCCCACCGCCGCGAACCTCTCGGAATGCATCAGGCGTTCTTGGGATTCGATTAGTTCCCGGGTTTTCAAATCGATTTCCCGGGTCAGGGTCTTATTCCAGGTGAGGGCGGCCCCGATCATTACTGCTGAGGCCAAGACCACCAGGACAAAAAAGGTCCCCATCAGGAACAATTCCTGGTGCATCACTTCCGCCACGTTGCCGGAGACTTCCGCCACCGGCGCCACCACCGCCACCCCCCAGATGTTGTGGGCCGGATCCTGCACCTGGGTCACCCCGCGAATCAGTCCCCTGGAAAAGCGAACCGGGGTGTAGGCCACCAATTTGGGAGTGAGGCCCAGGCGCTGGCGGTGCCAGCCGGAATCATAATCTCCCATGCCCTCCTGGCCCGCCAGGAGCCGCCTATGGATCTCTTTAAGCCCTTGGAAGACAATTTTGGGGTTGCGGGCAATCCTCACCGCCAGGGCATTTTGACCCACAAATTTTTTTTCGTAATGAGCCAAGATTATTTCATTCTGATCAATGATCCAGGCATAACCGCTCTGGCCGGAGCGGACGTCGGCAATCACCTGGCCGCAGATGAAAAAGGGATTTATCAGCAACTCCAAGGACCCGGCCAGCTTCCCCTCCGGTCCCCAAAGGGGGGTCAACATGCGCATCACCCGCCGCCCCCGCCAGGGGGGATAAGGCCAGGGACCGGTTTTGCTTAAGAATAAGTGCCCCTGATTCTTGGGGTTTGCGGCCCAAGCCTGAAAAGCGGCAGGCAGATCTTCCCGGCTCTCGCCCGGAACGGACCGGGATGCGGGAAAAATTCCTTCCAGATCGCCCTTCGCCCCGTAGCGGCGCAACTCCAAAACACCCAGGTGCTTCAGCCTCTGGTACTCCTCTCCCAGAGCCTCGGTCTCCAACCCCAGGGACTGGAGCTTAAGCTTGCGGAAGACATTGGCGTATCGCAGCAGTTCGTTTTCCAGATAATCGAAATAGGACTCAATGTTGTCGGCGATCTTCCGGGACAGCATCAATTGCTGCTGGTTGAACTGCTCCTCCAGAATGACCTCGACTTTGCGGTTCAGCTTTTGCCAGAAGAAGAAGAAGACTGTGGACAGCAGGACCGCGCCGGTGAGGATGGCGATAATTACTGGAGTAGGAGAAAAAAATTTGCGGACCCGGGCTGCTTCCATATCTTTTTTGCCCCCTTGGGCAATCTAAATAATATCATCAACTTATCCGGGTAGCAAGCCAGTAGTCAGTAGCCAGTAGCCAGTAGTCAGTAGCCAGTGGATAGTGGATAGTGGATAGTGGATAGTGGATATTAGTCAGTGGTCATGTTTTTAATATTTAGTCGAGGCAATTAGCCCATTTAGAATTCGACCCACTTCTGCGGCCAGATCCAATAAGTTGGCTGCATCAGATTCTTGGAGAAAATTTAGTTTTTCAGCAATTAGAATTTGAGTTTCCAACTCGGAGAGTGAACCTCTGGCGTTTCCGAAAAATTTCTGAATTCTCCTTTGGATAATCGTCCTTGTCCCTCGGCAATATTACTGGGGATCGAAACCGCTGAACGTCGCAATTGACTCATCAAACCGAAGAGCTCTTCCCTGGGAAAATCTTGGGTCAACCTATAAACCATCATCACTAATTCCATGGCCTTATTCCAAGCCACCAAATCCCGATATGACTGACCCATAACAAAGTTACCCTTCTATTCGATAACAATTTCGCTAATAATTCAACAATCAACCGATCATTGATCACGGCACCTGCCGTCTGCCCCCTCACTACTGACTACTGGCTACTGGCTACTGGCTACTGGCTACTGACTACTGGCTACTGACTACTGGCTACTGACCACTGACCACTGACAACTGACCACTGACCACTGACCACTGACCACTGACCACTGGCTACTCTTTCTTCGCGGCCTGCCAGATTTCCTCCATCTCCTCCAGGGTGGCGGTATCCGGGGTCTTACCCTGCTTCACCAGGGTCCGCTCCACCACGTGAAAGCGCTTGATGAACTTGTAGATGGTGCGCCTCAGAGCGCCTTCGGAATCGATGTTCAGGAAGCGGGCCACGTTGACCAGGGAAAAGAGAAGGTCCCCCAATTCCTCCTCCCGGGCGTCCTGGGGGGGTGCAGCCAGGGCCCGGCGGAATTCCTGCCACTCCTCCTCCACCTTGTCCAGGGCCCCTTGTACCGAGGGCCAGTCGAACCCCAGGCGGGCGGCCGCCTCCCCCAAACGCTGGGCCTGGACCAGGGCCGGCAAAGCCGGAGAGACTTTCTCCAAACCCGGTTCCTTCTTGCCTTTCCCCTCCCGGGCCTTGGCCCGCTCCCAGATACGCCGCAAATCCTCCCTGGTTTTGGCCTCCTCCCCGGCGAAGACGTGGGGATGGCGATGGATCATCTTGGCGGTAATGCCCGCGGCCACTTCCCCGAAGTCGAAATCCCCCCGCTCCTGGTAGAGGTCGCTGAGGAAGACCAGGTGCAGCAGGAGATCGCCCAGCTCTTCCTTGACCTTTTCCGGATCCCCGCTCTCCAGGGCCTCCACCAATTCATAGGCTTCTTCCAGCACATAGGTCTTCAGGGTCTCCGGGGTCTGGCGGGCGTCCCAGGGGCAACCTCCCGGACCCCGCAGGCGGCGGATAATGCCCATAAATTCTACGACGGCCGCGCCCGGATCCCGTTCCTTGTCGTTCATGTCTTGGCAACTCCTGTGGAAAATCTGAGAGAAGAGTGGAAATCTCTTTCTAGAATTATAACTTCATGCGGGCAGGCCAGGGGCGGACACAATTCTGCGCGGACGCGGCCGCCTCCCGCCTTTTTTTCGGTTTCTGCCATTGCTGCAGATATTCATGCAAACGTTGCTTGAAGTCCGGAGGCAGCAGCCCCAGGGCCTGGCGGGAGAAATGCATCAGGTAAGGAGCTGTGCGGGATTCCTTCAAAAGATGGGTTTCCCGGGGCATAACCAGGCCCACGAGCATCAGGGCGAATCCCAGAAGCAGGGCGCCCTTCACCAGGGCAAAAAAACCTCCCAAAAGACGGTCAAAGACATCCAGATAAAGATGGTAAAGAATCCGCTGGAGAAAGTACGCCAAAAGGCGGATGGACCAATAGACCAGCACCAGCACCAGGGCGAAGGCCGCCCAGCGGGCATAATCGGGGTTGGTGATCCACGGTTTGAGCCTCGCAGCCAACAGGAGGTGGACGTGGGCGGCGATCAATATTCCCCCCACCACCCCGGCCAGGACCGCCAATTCCTGGAACAGGCCCCGGTAATAGCCCCGCAGAGTGATTAACACTAAAAGTGCCAAAATGCCCAGGTCTAATAAATTCATGCCCTTGGCCGTTACTTATTCAATCCTCTTCAATCCTCTCGATGCGGTGCACCCGGAGATAAAGGCCCGGCCCCAGGGAAGCCAGCTCCCCATAAATCATGATATGATCCAGACGCCGGGGCTGATAGGCCCTCACCTGGGAGGCATCCAGGGCCGCCCGGTCATAATAACCCTGCATGTCCGAGTTGCCGTAAGTGGCGAACCAGTCCAGCTTATACCACTTTAAGGGATACCTCAGCAAATCCAGGTAGTTGCGTATCATGGCCGGATCATAATCGAGATATTGCCAGAAGTAAGCGGGCACCTTGATCTTCTGGCCTGCCTGCAACTTGCTGACCCTGGGGGCCACCAGCTCCTGATAGGTAATGGGAGTATAAGACTCCCCCTCAAAATGGGCCGGCAGGGGCGGCAGCGTGCCGCAGGCGGCCACCGCTAACAAAGCGAAACCCACCAGGGCCGCTCCCAGGCCTCTTTTTACCTTGCCTCTGCCCCCGGCGGTCGCCTTTTTAACCCAGAGGCCGCCCCGGTATGCTGATCCCCGTATTTTCATCATTGCCAACCTAATAAATTTCTCGTAAGAAAAAAAGAGAAATACCCAAAGGGGATGAATTTATGACCCGTGCCATTGTTATCCGCCGTCATGACGGCTTTCAGTCCTATCTGTTGCTGGACCCCGAGAAACCCCGGGAACTTTTGCGCCATTGGGGCTTCCCCGAGGAGTTTTCCGTCCGCCCCTGGCTGGGGTCCCTGGATCCCGTGGACGCCATGGAAGAATGGTGTGAAATGCTGGCGGAAGACCTGGATAACTATAGCGTCGCCGATGAGGAAAACCCGGATTTCCGCCTGGAATGCTCCTTCTGGGACGAGATTAAATGGGTGGGGGACAAGAGTTAAGGGCTGGCGGCCCAGGCGTTTAGCCGGCGCCGCCGATCTCCCCCCTCCCTTAAATGCTAGTCTTCCTCTAAAAAGACATGGGCCAGGACCCGGGCGTCGCCCAGGAGATTGCTTAACAGACAGAACTCGTTGGGTTGGTGCGCGGTCCGGGATACGGTCATCCACACGGCCGCGGGCAGGCCCTGCTGCCGGAAAAAGGCCGCCACCGTGCCCCCGCCGATCCCCTGGGGTTTGGCCTCCCGGCCGTAGACCTCACGAATGGCCCGCATGAGGGCCTGGACCACCGGCGCCTCCACGGGGGTGGCCGGCGCGCTGGGCAGTTCCTGCACCGCCTCCACCTTCAGGCGCACCTTGAAGCGCCGGGCCGCCTCCTCTCCTAAGGCCGCAACCCTTTCTTTCACCCGGGCCAGGTCATAGTCCGGCAACACCCGGCAATCCAGGTAAAAGACGTTCCGGCCGGGAATGGTGTTGATATTGGGGACATTGGCCTCTTTCTTGGTGGGCTCGAAGGTGCTTACCGGGGGCCGGAACAAGGGGTCTTCCAGGGGAAACTCCCGGGCCAACTCGTCCAGGGCGACGATGACGTGGGCCGCGGCCCGGAGGGTATTCTGCCCCAACTCCGGCCGGCTGGCATGGCATTGCTTGCCTAATAACTCCAGGCGTAGCCAGAGGATGCTCTTTTCCGCCACGTCGATCAAGGTGCTGTCCACGCTGCCCGCATCCGGCACAATGATCAGGTCTTCCGGGGCGAAGAGGTGCGGCTGCTCCCGGAGCAGATAGGCCAGCCCTTTTTCATTCCCCGTTTCCTCATCAGAGACCAAAGCCAGGGCCAGGGTGCGGGACGGGGTGATACCCAGGTCCAGGATGGCCTTGACCGCCATCATCGAGGAAACGATGCCCTGGTGGTCGTCCTCCGTGCCCCGGCCATAGAGGCGATCCCCCTCCACCTTCAAGGTGTAGGGGTCGGAGTGCCACAGGGCCAGGTCTCCGGGGGGCACCACGTCCAGATGGCTGAGGACCCAGACCTTTTCCGGCCGCTTTCCCGGGACCAAGGCCACCAGGTTGGGGCGTTCGCCGCCGGCCACCCGGTCATCCGGAGCCGGATAATTATCCACCTGCAAACCCCAGGATTGGAGGAGAGTCTTAAGGAAGGCCGCCTTCTCCCCTTCCCCGGGGCCGCCGTGTTCCGGCCCCACTGCGTTCTTCGAGACCAGTTCCCGCTGCAAATCGATCATCTGCTGCTGATAGGTCGCCAGATGCGCCGCCACCTGCCTGAATAAGTCCTTATTATTCATCCGCCAACCTTTCCTGGGGTTTTATCCCCCGGGAAAATCAAGTAAAATGCAACCCAAGCTTTTCCTGCCTGCACCCATCATATATAATGCCGGGGGTTAAGGGCAAGCAGTTTGGGCAGGGACCTTACTCCCCCTTTTACTTTTATACCGTCAAGGGGGAAAATACATAATTAACCTTGAGGAGGAAGTCCATGAAGATTAAACGCATCGCCCACCTGGGGATTGCCATCAAAGACCTGGACGCGGGGAAAAAACTTTACGGCAGCAATCTCGGGCTGGCACTTAAAGGCGACGAAGTGGTGGAAAGCCAAAAAGTGAAGGTAAGCTTCATCGGCGTGGGGGAATCCAACCTGGAGCTGCTCCTTCCCACTGCGGACGACAGCCCCGTCGCCAAGTTTCTGGAGAACAAAGGTGAAGGTTTCCACCACCTGGCCCTGGAGGTGGAGGACCTGGCCGAGGCCCTGGAGGAGCTTAAGGCCGCGGGCGTGCGCCTCATCGACGAGAAGCCCCGGGAAGGGGCCCATGGCGCCTTGGTGGCCTTCATCCACCCCAAGGCGACCTACGGGTTGCTCCTGGAACTCTGTCAGTATCCCCATTGAGATGCGCCTCTGATGGCTCTAACGGCTGAGGCCCTGATTTCCCGGGTTCAGGTCAATATTCCTTTCCCCTTTCTAGGGCAAGGATACCTGGAGATCTTTCTTAAACGCGGCCTGAACCCGGAAATCGGCCTGGACGCTTACAGCCTGTCCAACTTTAGGCGGCGAGACTTCACGCGCATGGCCCGGGCCTTCCTTCAGGCCGGGCGCCGCCTCACCCTCCACGGCCCTTTCCAGGACCTCCTGCCCGGAGCCCTGGATGAGTTGATTCTCACCGCCAGCCGCCACCGCTTGCGCCAGGTCTTCCACCTCCTACCGGTCTTTAAACCCGTGTCCATCGTTTGCCATCTGGGCTGGGACACCAAGCTGTATCAATGGGACCGCGCCAATTGGCTGTTACGGAGCGCGGCTACCTGGAAGGAGTTAGCCGCCCTG
The DNA here is from genome assembly GCA_049322315.1 of Thermodesulfobacteriota bacterium. Classification (GTDB taxonomy): domain Bacteria; phylum Desulfobacterota; class Desulfobaccia; order Desulfobaccales; family 0-14-0-80-60-11; genus SURF-52. The sequence continues at coordinate 59,407 of JBMORF010000015.1, forward strand.
GCTTTCGAGCAGGGGGTGACGGTAATGGTGGAAAACGTCTATGAGACGGACCCGGACCTCTTCGTGGAACTCCTCGATCTGGTAGCTGCCCCCAATCTCCAGGTCTGCCTGGACGTGGGCCACCTCCAGGCCTTCGGGGACGGCGACTACGACCGCTGGCTCCACACCCTCTGGCCCTTGATCGGCCAACTCCACCTCCATGACAACCTGGGGGACTATGACACCCACCTGGCCCTGGGCCAGGGCACCGTGCCCCTGGAAGCCGTCCTTACTTTCCTGGCCGACCGGGACCGTCAGCCCCTGGTTACCCTGGAACCCCACCAGGAAGGCAGCCTGGAGCCTTCTCTTAAGCATCTCAGCAAAATCTGGCCTTGGGAGTGATACCAATTCGCATTCAAAGGACGTTGAACTGTAGGGGCGAACCTTGTGTTCGCCCGTGGCTCCGGGGCGAACACAAGGTTCGCCCCTACGTATAGTATCTTTTTGACTGCAACTCGGTATGAGAAGCAAGTGGTCAGTAATCAGTAAAAAGAAAACATATCCGACCTGCTCTTTTTGATCACGACCCACAAATACCAACTAGTCATTAAAGTTTTTTTTTTGTGGCGAACCTTGTGTTCGCCCTGGAGCCACCGGGCGAACACCAGGTTCGCCCCGCCCTCACTCCTCCTCGAAAAGCAAGCCGGCCAGTTCCTGCCAGTTTCTCACTTCCAGGAAGGGGTGTTTTTCGCGGTTCCAGGGTTGGGCGAAAAGGATGGGGGTGATGCCGTGGGCGGCCAGTTGGTTGCAGGTCTCCAAACGGTCTTCCACAAAGTAATGGATGCCGTGGTCCTGGAGATAGTGGATCTTGGTATCCGGGTCGCCGGTGGCGAAGACCCGGATGGCCTCCTTGGGCACCAGTTCCAGGGTGCGGTGCAGCCAGGTCTGGATGGGCCGGGCCCGGTCCCGGGCGGTGACGAAGAGCAGCGGCGTCTCCTGGGCCAGGCGGGTTAAGACCGGCACCGCGTGGGGAAAAGGCTCCACCGCCAGTTCGTGGGGCCGGTCGATGAGCTCCCGGATCAAAGTGGCGATGATTTGCGGCTCCAAATCCAGGCATTCTTCCAGGAAAAAGGTGGTGAGGTGTTCGTAGCGCAGGTGGTCCTGGCCGTAGCGTTCCCGGGCCAGGTCCAGGAAGGTGGTCATGATGTCCGCCACTACGCCGTCGATATCGAAGGCCAGGCGGTCTAAGGGGATGGGAACTCCCGGTTGATTAGGCAACGTTAACTTCATGAGAGGCAAACTCACTTCCGGTCTTGAAGAAAAACCAGATTAATTTTGGGACACCGTCTGGCGCATCAGGGGAGCCAACTGCTCGCTGATGATTTCTCCGGCTTTGATGGCGCCCCGATCATTATAATGCACCAAGTCGTATAAGTATTCCCGGGTTTGGGGGACCTCTTGGGCCAGGTCAATTACCGGCGCCTGGTTTTCCCGGCCCTGGCGGCGAATGGTCTCATTAAAGGCGTCGAACAGCGCCTTAAGTTGCGCATATTCCAGGGTAGTTTTCTTAACACTATGCTCCACGATCTTATCCGGCTTATCCGTGAGGCGGCTGGCCATGGTCATGAGCACCGGGGTAACCCGCCTGGCTTTACAGAGATTAATAAACGCCTGGAGATTCATGGAAAATTCATTAATCAGGGTATCCCGATGGAATTCCAGCTTCCTGCCTCTTATTTGGGCAAATTCATCCTGGCCCTTATCGGCCTCCTTTGACCTTCTCCATAGTCTAAAAGAGTTATCGAGACTGTGCAGGGCCATGGCCAGGTTGGGGATCCAGCGGTCCCGGACAATTTTAAAACAATTGGCTAAGATCTCGTGGTTGATATCCATAATGACCGGCCGGGCGGAATGGACATTCCAATAGGATTTATCATAGAGCAAGATGGTTAAGTCGTTGACATTGTGCATCATGACAACGATCTGCGGTTTTAGGGGCAAAACCTTGTTCATCAGAATATTTAAGGAATGGAGTGAGTGGTTCCCGGATCTGCCCGCATTAAAAGAATTTACCTTGAGGTTCAATCGCCTTTCCAGCAACGCCCCGACTAAATAGGGAAATCTGTGTTCCTCTTCCACATAGCGGCATTCCGTGGTGGAGCCGCCCAGGAACGCCAGGGTGATATCCGGATGTTCATATTTCTTCGAAGGCATAATAAAGCCGTCTTGATCTATTCTCAGGAGAAATTCTTTCCGGGGCAGGGTATCGAAATCGGTTTCCGTGATCCCCGCCAGCAGGTGCAGCTTTAAGGTGGGCCGGTATTCCCGCAGCCTGATGGCCCGGTGCGGCAAATCGTAATTAAATCCAAATCCGTGGTTGCGGTAGGCCAATAATTTTTCGGTGGCAAAAATGACGGCAATCAAGGCGACGATCACTATCAAGCCAATGGTCTTCTTGGAATTTCTTTCAAACCAGCTCTTGGCCATGGTAAGAGCCCCGGAGGGGTTGAGGTACGCCCGAAAGCGGATTAGCGGGTCGAGGAAACGGCGCCGTCTCGAATTTGCGCCCGCTCAGGAATCCTGTTAAATTATCCTGCGCCTGACGCTTGGTTCACAGTTGCTCCATGATCTCCATTACTTCTTTTTCTGTTAAATCATACCAATCTTCATAGGCCTCCGCCACCGCGAAAGACCAGCCGCCCCGGAGGTTGAGGCAGAGCAGTTCATCCACCAAAGGCAGCAGCTCCTCCGCCGTTTGGACCGCGGCGGTGGGCACCGCCACGATGATCTTCCCCGCGCCCTTGCCTTTCAAAAAATGGATGGCGGCGCGCATAGTGTAGCCCGAGGCCAGGCCGTCGTCCACGATAATGGCGGCGGCTCCGGCCAGGTCCGGGTAGGGGCGGTTATTCCTGAGCTGCGCTTCCCTTTCCTTCAGGGTGGCCAGGGTCTTTTGTTTCTGGGTGTCGATATCCTCCCGGGAAAGATGCACCCTGCGCAGCAGGGCCTCATTAAAGATGGCCTCCCCTGCGGGGTTGAGGGCTCCGAAACCCGCCTCTGTGGTCCAGGGAAGTTGGATCTTGCGGACGATAACCAGGTCCAGGGGGACCTCTAAGGCCCGAACAATCTCCGCGGCCACCGGCACGCCCCCCGCGGGAACGGCAAAGACCCGCACCCCCTTCCCCCGGTAGCCCAGCAGCCGCTGGGCCAAAAGACGCCCGGCCCTGGCCCGGTCCTTAAAGACATGGACGCGATCCCGTAAGGTGGGGTCTTCTAAGAGCTTTCCCATTGCCGCTGAAAATCCTTTTCCAGATGCTGCACCCGTTCCCGGAACTCCGCCTGGGAGACGCGGGCCCCGGTGAGACCCCCTTTCATACTGATCTCCGAAAGATAAAGTTCACCTTTATCAGAGGTCAGCAGGTCCAAAATAGCATAGGGAAATTTGCCCCGCCCCATAATCCGGCGGCAGAAGGTCAGGAGTTCCGGGGTCAGGGTCACCGGCCGGGAGGAGCCCCCCTGAAAGAGATTTTTGCGGAAGCTGTGGGGATTGAGGCGCTCATAGGCCTCGGCATACTCCCCCAGGACCACCACCCGCAAGTCCCGGGCTCCCGGGAGAAAGGGCTGCGCCACCAGGGGATAGGGCAGGCCCTGGAGCCCTCCCAGGCTGTACAAGACTTCCAGGGACGGCCAGAGGCTCACTCCCAGCCCCAGGTGGGCCCGGTCCCTCTTGGTGATTACCTGGCCGTCTTTCCAGGTTAGGGACTGCCCCAGTTGCCGGGCCAGGTCCGGGAGGCTGTAGGCCACAAAAGTTCCCGGAACCATGAATTCCCCCAGGACTTCGGCCTGGGCCACCTTGGAGCGAACCAGCATCTGGGCCAGGGCCGGGGGGAAAAAGGCCACGCCCCGGTCCGTCAGGTCCAGGAGTTTTACTTCTTCCCCATCCCTTAAGGGCAGCAGCCCCAGGACCGCGTCTCCGGGAGCCAGAGACCGGTAATGGCGGCGGAATTCGGTGATGGTCCGGATTAGTAAACGCTTGGGCATTAAGGCTAATATACTTAATACTTCGTGGCCGCGTCAACCCGGGAGGGAGTCAGGGGGGAGGCCAGGATATGCAGCAGCTTTTTCTCCAGCTTCTTGGAAGTCTTGGAAGCATAGATATCATAAAAACCCACCTGGGCGACGCGGTGCCATTTCCCGGCGAGAGAGGTGGGAGGATAGATCTGGCGGAAAACACTCTTCCCGAAGGGGCCCAGGATCAGGAGATCGGCCCCCACCTGGTTGAAATCATAGGGTTTATTCCGGGGATTGAGGAGCACTATCTTATCCGGGGTGGATTCGACAAAATAAAACTCGGGCATCAGATGGATACGGTGCTCATCATCCAGGAAAATCAGCTCGTACTCCGGGGTTTCGATGAGGCAGTCCTGGGGCACCCGGCTCTTCAGGTAGTCCACCATAAGATAAGGAGAATCGGTGTGGCGGGTGGCAATCGCCTGTAAAAGATCCACGCCCGGAAGAGGATAGAAGATGATGAGAAAAACGGCTACGATCCCGGGGGCCAGCCAGCGGGGAGGGCGAGCCAGGCAGGCGCTGAGCCGCAGCGCCCCCCGCCAGAGAAATTGCGCCGCCAGGGGACCGGCCAGGAATAAGGCCGGCAGCGCGAAACGCTGCCAGTAGACGGCGTTAAGGTACATCAGGCTCCAGAGCAAGAAATTCCACAGCCACAACTTCTCCCCCCAGGAAGGACTCCCCTGTTTCCAGACCAGCCAGGCGCCCAGGACTCCCAGCCAGAAGAGGGGATGCAGCAAAAGATACATCAGGCTTTCAGGGTAGATGCGGCCGATGGTCAGGGGAGTGAAAAACTCGTGGCAGAGAAGCCTCTTCTGGGCCAGGAAGTGGTGGACCGCGTCCACCAGGCTCCCCAAGATCAGCACCTTCAAGAGAAGATAGCCGGCGAGGGGCAGGGCCAGGCCCAGGCCGAAGGCCAGCAGCGCTTTGAACAGCCGGGGTTTATCCCCCCACCACTGCCGGGCTAAAAGCAGCAGGGGAGGCAGGAAGGTCAGGCCATAGAATTCCTTGGCGTCAAAGGCCAAACCCAAAAATATCCCCCCCAGGAAGAGGAAACCTAAAGACGCGGCATCCAGACCCCGGGACAGAAAGTAGAGCCCCAGGAGAAAAAGCCCTAACGCCGGCACATCCCCCAAAACGGAGCGCCCCCAGTAAAGGACATCGGCGCCCAGAAAGGCCAGGGCCACTGCGCCCAAGGCCACCCCGGACCCCCAAAGCCGCCGGGAGGCCAAAAATAGGGCGAAACAGGCGAGAACCAGATAGGCCCCGGCCGCCACCCGGCCTGCGGCCACGCCCACGCCTAAAAGCTTGTAGGCCAGGGCCACTGGCAGGATGATCGCCGGGCCGACGCTGATACGGAAGTCGAGATCGGAAAAATGGCCGGGATTCTGCGTGGTAAAGGCATAACGCCCGTGCTGCGCCACGTTGGCCGCAGTCTTGGAAAAGATGGCCTCATCCCACCAGATGGTGGGATAATTGGCCAAATTGTAGAAACTCCCCCAAACTACCAGGGCAAACAGCAAGACCCCGGCCCAAAACCGGGGATTAGAGGGCCTAACCAAATTTTCTCACCTGTGGCTTTGGGATGGAAACCGGCATTTTATAATATCAATTAGTCATCAAAGGGATACAAGGGGCGAACCTGGTGTTCGCCTTATCATCCAGGGCGAACACCAGGTTCGCCTTTTGTTTTATACCTCTTTGACTGCAACTCGCCATAAGATCATCGATCTGGGACTATCAACCCAGAAAAAAAACCTACCCTTATGAGGGTAGGCTTTTATACATTAAAAAGTAGAAAAAGTAAAATTTCTGGAGTTTTTTTACAAAAGTGTGAGGATTTACAGGCCGACAATCTGCCGGTGCAATTCCTTGGTCTTCTCCAGCCGGGCCGCATCCCGCTCTGCAACCAGAGCCGCCAGGCGGTCCTGAATGCGCTGATAGAAATTGCTGTTGATGTCCTCGCCCCGCTGATGGGCGTCGATGAGCTGCCGGTAGCAGCAGATCATTTTGGCAATCATGGAGACCGCGTACTCCCGCCCCTGGACCTTGATGGTGGCCAGACCCAGATTCAAATAATCCTTCAGCTCATCCCCGAGAATGGCGAAGGCCACGTTGGGGTTGGCCTGGATGCGGGCGTTGAGGGCATCGATGACGTGCCCGGGCTGCCCCCGTTCTCTCAATAGCTTGCGGCGCTGTTCGTCGGTGAGGAGGCACAACCGGAAGCAACTGCCGCTCCTATCCGGCCAACCTTCATATTCCACAATCTCATTGCCGTCTTCATCGTGATAGACCTTGCGCACGTAAGAATCGGCGATGAGTTCATGGAACAGGCAATTACCGACCCCGCCGATACAGCGGTTGCCATGCACCAGGACTTCGGTCTTCAATCCCAGGGCGTCCGCTTCCCCCTTGAACCGGGCCAGCTTTTCCACGGTGTTGATTTCCGTGGAGGCCACCAACTGGGTGGCGCCATAGGCCTTAAACCGCTCCATTTCCACCTGGGTTTGGATATTACAGCCGACACTGGCATGGATGACCAACTCCGGCATCAGCCGGTGGATCTCCTGCATCACCGCCGGGGTTTTGACTATCACCCCTTCAATGCCGAAGCCGGCGTACTTTTCCACTTTCTGCAACACCAGGGAGAGTTTTTCCGGGGGGATCTCGGCATTCAGAGCCACCCGTACCTTCCCCTGGAAGTCAGCAGCGATGCGCACGGCTTCGCCAATCTGGCTGTCTTCCAGCTCCCACGCACATTTGCGGCGGCTAAAGCCCTTGGCTCCCACATAGACGGCGTTGGCGCCGTTTTTGAAAACCGCTTCCACCATCTCCAGGCTGCCGCCTGGGGCTAATAGTTCGTTAATCATAGCTTCCCACACCTCCCTGAGCCTGCCAGCCAGGTTCCTTTAGGCTCTGCCAACTACCTTCCTTACAGTGCCTGTGGTAACCCCCAGGTTTGGTGGGTTCCTGCCCCGCGTCGTAGTTCTCGGAGGACGCCTAGTTGCCGTCCTCCGGCGGTGTTAAGAATTTGTGAAAATTTTATTAAATTGTATGCCAGCCACAAATTTATTTCAAGAAAGACTTACGATTTTTTCCGGTTTTTAAGCCTTCCCTCCCGGCTTTTTCCATGCCGCCGGGACCTCCGGATACTCCCTCAGTCCTCTCCTACCCCCTGAGGTAGGTAATGGCCAAGACAAAGCACAGCCCGATTTCCACCCCCCAGGTGAGGGCATAAATCAACAGCTGCATTTTGGAGCCGTAATCTTCTTCCAGCAGAATGTGGTTGGGGTCCCGGACGATATCCCAGGAAGTAAGTTGTTTCTCCGCCGCCATCATCTTCTCCTCTTTAAAAGAAATCAGCCAGAAGCTGGTCGAGTGGCCGCTTGGGTTGCTGCCGCACCAGGGGCCCGGCCGCCAGGGCCGGATGGGTCTCTTCCAGGTTGGGCCGGGAGTGGCGGTAGATTAAGCCGATGGGGATGCGATCTCCCCACTCCTTGGCCTTCCGGTAGGCCCACCCTTCATTTTCCGGATCATAATCCGGGGTCTCCTCCACCCGATAGGTCCGCTCCTTATACCATTGATACGTATTCACCCGGTTGAAAGAAACACAGGGTTGCAACACTTCCAGCAGCGCCAGACCCCGGTGGGTGAGGGCCTGCTTATAAAGCTCCTGCAACTGCTCCGGGGCGGTGGCGGAGCCCCGGGCCACCCAGGAACACCCCTGGCTCACCGCCAGGGCCAACGCCGCCAAGGGGGGGTAAGGCACTCCCTGGGGCTGGAGGGTGGTCTTTATCCCCTCATCGGTGGTGGGGGAGGCCTGGCCCTTGGTCAGAGCGTAGACCTGATTGTTATGCACCACCACCGTCATATCCACGTTGCGGCGGATAGCCGCCAGCAAGTGGTTGCCCCCTTCGCCGTAACAATCACCGTCCCCGGTGGCGCACACCACTTTCAATTCCGGGTTGGCCAGGCGGGCGCCCGTGCCCACCGGCAAGGCCCGGCCGTGGATGCCGTTAAAGGTGTTACACTTTAGGTAGTGGGGAAACTTCGAAGACTGGCCGATTCCCGACACCACCAAAAGGTCTTGGGACCGAAGGTCCAATTCCCCCAGGGCCTGCTTAAAGGCCTTGAGGAGCACGAAATTGCCGCACCCCGGACACCAGGCCGATTCTATCCCGGCATACAACTCTAACGGCAACATGGCGTCCTCTTATGAGAAAACACCCTTAAGGGGATAAAGCATAGCATATATTTTCTCCGAAAAAAAGCCTTTAAGCAACGTTTGTTAATTCCCGGAGGAGATATTCCGGCGTAAAAGGCGCGCCGTCGTATTTCAGCACCAGGTGATCCGCCTGGAGCCCCGTCTCCTGGCGCAACAGGCGATTAAGCTGGCCGCCGGCGTTCAGTTCCGCAATCACCAATTTTTTAGTGCCTTGCAAAGCCGCGCTCACGGCCCCGGCGGGGAGGGGCCAGAGTTCACTCAGGTGCACCATCCGGGCCGGAGTGCCGGCGGCTTCAAGGCGGGCCACCGCCTCCTGGACCGGCCCCTGGCTGGAGCCCCAGCAGACCAGGGTCAAAGGCGCAACCGGGTCGCCAGCGGTGGTGATGCCTCCCAGTTCCTGGACCATGGTCTGGAGCTTGCGCAGGCGCTTGTCGTGCATCTTGACGCGCACCTCCAAGTCCTCGGTGAGGTGCCCGTCCGGGGTGTGCTCATCAGAATCCGCCACCACCAGCTCCGGACCGAATCCCGGCAGCCGCCGGGGCGAGACGCCGCTCTCCGTATAGGCGTAACGCTCATAGGCGCCGGAGGCCGGCCCCGCGGTCAGGGCCCGGTCCACCTCCACCTCCGGGAATTCCTCCGGAGTGTGGGTGAATTGGGTGTCCCCGAAATACTGGTCCGTAAGTAGAAATACCGGTAGTTGATAACGGTCGGCCAGATTGAGGGCCTTAGCGGCTAGCAGGTAACCCTGAGCCGGGGTGCCGGGGGCCAGCACCGCCCGGGGGGAGTCATCCTGCCCGGCGGAAAGCACGAAAGCCAGGTCTCCCTGGGAGGTGCGGGTAGGCAGGCCGGTACTGGGCCCGGGACGCATGGAGTTGACGATCACCAGGGGGGTTTCCGTCATGGAGGCCAACCCTAAAGCTTCGGTCATCAGGCACAACCCGCCCCCGGAGGTGCCGGTCAGGGACCGGGCCCCGGCGAAGGAGGCGCCGATGGCCAGATTGATGGCGGCGATCTCGTCTTCGGCCTGCTCCACCAGCACGTTATAACGGCCGGAGCGCTGGGCGATGGCGTTGAAGAGGCTGGTCCAGGGGGTCATGGGATAGCCGCTGATGAACTGCAGCCCCCCGGCCAGGGCCCCCAGGGCCATGGCTTCATGGCCGCTGAGCAGCAGCCGGGGCTGAGGGGGCGGGGTGATCCCGGTTAAGGAGAGGCTGTAGTTCCGGGCCGCAGCCAGCTCATAACCCTTGGTCGCGGCCTGGACGTTCCAGGACACCACCTCGGCGCCCTTGTCCCCGAAGGTTTCTTGGAGCAGGGCCAGCATGGGGGCTAAAGGCGCCTGGAGCAGGCCCAGGACCGCGCCACAGGCTCCGGCGTTAACCGCGATCTCGGCCTTCTCCTGGACCCCGGGCAGCAAGGTCTCCGGAGAGAGCCCCAAAGAGGGCAGGGAAGCGGGAACATCCTTGACCTCCGAGGCATCGTAGATGATGAAGCCCCGGGCGGATAATTCCCCCTGGTGCAGGGTAACGGTTTCCTGGTTCAAGGCCAGGAGGAGGTCCACCCCTTCCCGGCAGGATACCAGGCGGCGGTCGGACAGGCGCACCTGATTGAACAGGTGCCCCCCCCGGATCCGGGACTGGTAACTCTGGGACGTCAGCACCCAACAACCCTGGCGCATCAAGGCCTTAGCCAAGGGCAGGGTAATGGAGTGGACTCCCTGGCCCGCGGCCCCGCCGATGAGGATATTCAGATCAATGGACATCGAAGAGCTATTTTTGACTCAGGTTTTTCCAGGTATGCCAGATTTTTTTAAGAATCCCTTCCTCTTCCGGGGCGGCATTGGCAGGTGCTTGGACCCCCACCACGTTTTGGCCCTGGGGATCATCTTTCACCCATTCCTGTAAAAGTTCCTGTTGTTTAGGGTTAAGTTGCCGGGGAATGGTCACCTGCACATCCACCAGCAGATCACCCCGGCGTGAGCCTTTGGGATAGGGAACGCCCTCTCCTTTCAGGCGGATGGTCTCCCCGGGCTGGGTGCCGGGAGGCACCGCGATCTCCCGGGAGCCGGTGAGCAAAGGAATGGTCACCCGGGTTCCCAGGGCCGCCTGGGCAAAGGAGATGGGAACCTGAAGATGCAGATCGTGGCCTTCCCGGCGGAACAATTCGTGGGGCCGGACCTGGAGGATGATATAAAGATCCCCGGGGGGACCCCCATAGAGACCCTCGTTGCCCTCCCCGGTCATAACCAGATGGGTGCCGCTGTCCATACCCGGGGGAATTTTTACCTTGATTTTCTTCTTTTCCTTAACCCGGCCCTCACCCCGGCAAGTGGGGCAAGGTTCGGAGATGAACTCCTTTAATCCCTGGCAACGGGGGCAGGTGGTGGTGATCTGAAAGATGCCGTGAGTCCGGGAAACGACGCCCCGGCCGCCGCATTGGGGACAGGTAACCTTCTGGGTTCCGGGTTTGGCGCCGCTGCCCCCGCAGGTGCCGCAATGGACCACCCGGGGCACCTCCAGGGTCACTTCCGTGCCCAGAGCGGCATCCATGAAGTCCAAGGTCAAATCGTAGCGGAGATCGTTCCCCGCCTGGGGTTGGAACCCGGCTTGCCCCCCAAAACCGAAGACATCCCCGAAGATGTCGCTGAAGGCATGGAAAATATCGGTGAAATCCCTAAACCCGGTGAAGCCGGTGGAGGACACGCCTTCGTGGCCGTAGCGGTCATACAGGCGCCGCTTTTCCGGGTCCCGGAGGACCTCATAGGCTTCTGCGGCTTCCTTGAACCGCTCTTCCGCATTCTTGTCGCCGGGATTGCGGTCCGGGTGGTACTTCATGGCCACCTGGCGGTATTTTTTCTTGATTTCCTCGGGCGAGGCATCCCGGGGCACCCCCAGGATCCGGTAGTAATCGTGATTATTTGGGGCCATAGCTATTTAGGCGAGACGGTCTTCTACTGCGCTGGTCTTGTCGCCCAGTCGAACCTCCTTATCCCGACGATCATCGATGGCTAGGTGGGTGACCACCCGTTTCACGCCCCTGGCGAAGGGCAATTCATGCAAAGCCCGGGCCACTTCCAGAAGGCGGTGGGCGTCTCCGTATATCAGGGTGCCCATATCGGTGAGCTGGTGAGGGATGTTTTGCTGGCGCAGATACTTTTCCACTTCGGCGATGTATTCTCCCACGCTGGGATGGCCTAATCCCAGGGGAACAACGCTGATCTCCATGATGGCCAAGAGTGCTCTCCGGGGTGTGGTGTGGGCCGCCCTAAGCGGCCTGGGAAGGTAAGAGGCGGCGGACCACCTCCTTTAAATGGGCCAAATCGTGGGACTTGACCACAAAGGCATCCGCTCCCAAAGAATCAATATCCAGGGGAGGGAGGCAATGGGAGTAGAAAACCACCCGGGTACCCTTTCTGGTACCCTTAACAATGCGCCCGGTCTCGACGCCGGACATATCCGGCAGCAAGACCTCCATGATGACCACGTCCGGCTTAAACGCGTCCACCAGGCGCACGACCCCGGCGCCGTTTCCGGTCACCTCCACCTCATATCCTTCTTCCCGGAGTTCCTCCAGGCACAGCCGGCGGATATGAGGCTCACTGTCGGCAAAGATGATTCTCGACATGGCTCGCACCCCTCCATCAAGCGGTGCTCCCCCTTTTATTCACCTCCAAATATAACTATTCCAAACCTATTTGTCCAGTAGGGTTCTTTGCCAGGACTCACCTTCTCCACACCTGCCGCTTCACCACCTGCCGGATTTTAAAGCAATTATGAAGGAAATTGATTAATTAAAAATTATTTTTTCGGGAAAAATATATAACTTCGATAATCAAGTACTTAAGATCTCTAAGAAGCTTAATCCCTTGGGAAAGGTCTGTTTGATTTTAATTTTTCGGGTATATGTTATGATTTGGTTATTAGCTGTTTATCTTTCAAGAATATTAAACTTTAAGGCGGCAATTTAGGGCTGCTACCCGATGAAGCAAGGCGTTATGGCCGGAAAGCTGCTATCCGGTTCCCGGCGAAGCCAGGAGTTGCCGCCACACTTGAGAAAATACTCCTACTCTCGATGTCTGGGAAGGATTTCCAGATGCAAAACCTAGATAACAACTTCACCTTTATTAGTACACTGATCACTAGGGCCCCTGTTGGCATTTTCGTGGTCCAAGACGGTAGATTCAGGCTCGTTAATCCTGGATTTCAGCAAATTACCGGCTATGACCAGGAAGAATTGCTGAATAAGGATTCTTTTACGCTTGTAATTCCAGAATATCGGGAAAAGCTCAGGGAAGACGCGATACGCCAGTTGAAGGGCGGGAATTATATTCCTTATGAATTCCCCTTTGCCACAAAAAGTGGGCAAATCAAGTGGGCTATTGAGACGGTGGTCTCCATTCAATATGCGGGGCAACGAGCAATTTTGGGATATTTCATGGAAATAACCGCACAAAAGCGAGCGGAGGAGGCCCTCAAGGAGTCCAACCGAAGGCTTCGAGAAAGCCATGCGAACTTCAGAAAAGCCTTATATGGCACCGTCAACGCCCTCGCCTTGGCTATGGAAATGCGAGACCCTTACACCGCCGGGCACCAACAGCGGGTCACTCTGCTTGCCTGCGCCATTGCCGGAGAAATGGGACTGCCAGAAGACCAGATAAGGGGACTCAAGGTTGCCGGCACCCTGCATGATATCGGCAAGATTACCACCCCCGCCGAGATTCTCTCCAAACCCTCGAAACTAAGCGAGCATGAAATGGGCTTGATCAGAGATCATGCCCAGGCTTCTCACGACATTTTGAGGGATGTGGAATTTCCCTGGCCGGTGGCCACGATCATCCTGCAGCATCACGAACGGCTGGATGGCTCCGGATATCCCAGAGGCCTCAAAGATAAGGAGATTATCCTGGAAGCAAAAATACTAGCAGTGGCAGACGTAGTGGAAGCCATGGTGTCTCACCGGCCATACCGGCCAGCATTAGGGATAGATAGGGCCCTGGAAGAAATTTCCCGAAACAAGGGTGTCCTCTATGATTCTGAGGCAGTAGATACGTGCCTCAAGCTCTTTGTCGAGAAAGGATTTGAATTTGTTAAGTAAATGGTGTTGTTAATCCTTTTTTACAGAAAACCCGATCATTTTTCTCCTGGCCCCCCTTCCCCTTCGCCGGCCTTCCCCTTCTTCCTAAATTCCCGCCAGCGCCGCACCAATTCCGGTTCCGCGCCTTCTTCTCCCGGTTCATAGAACCGGGTCCCGGCCAGTTCCTCGGGCAGGTAGTCTTGGGGCACGAAATGGCCGGGAAAGTCATGGGGGTAAAGATATCCCTGGCCGTGGCCCAGACCCTGGCGGTCCCGGTGGGCGTCTTTAAGAGGGGTGGGAACTTTAGTGGCGCCTTGTCCTTCCAGCTCCCCCTTAGCCCGAAAATAGGCCAGGGTGGAGTTGCTCTTGGGGGCTAACGCCAGGTAGAGGGTGGCCTGGGCCAGGTGGTATTGGCCCTCGGGCAGACCCACCCAGTGAAAAGCCTGGGAGGCCGCGGCCACCTGCATTAGGGCCTGGGGATCGGCCAAACCGATGTCCTCCGAGGCCAGGATCAGCAAGCGCCGCATAATGAAACGGGGGTCCTCTCCCGCGGCCAACATCCGGGCCAGCCAATAGAGGGCCGCGTCCGGCTCGGAGCCCCGCACGCTCTTGATGAAGGCGCTCACCGTGTCGTAGTGGGCCTCTCCCTCCTTATCATACAAAAGATCCCGCCGGGGCAGGCACTCCCGGGCCTCGTCCTGATCCACCCGGATGATGCCTGATTCATCCGGCGGGGTACTCAACGCCGCCAACTCCAGGGCGGTTAAGGCCCGCCGGGCGTCGCCTCCGGACTTGCGGGCGAAATGGGCCAGGGCCTCAGGCGTCACCTCCAGGGCCAGGCCCCCTAAACCCTGCTTCTTGTCCGTCAGGGCCCGGTGGAGGATAGTGAGAATTTCTTCTTCTTTCAGGGGTTCGAAGATGAAAATCCGGGCCCGGGACAACAGCGGCCCGATGATCTCAAAATAGGGGTTCTCGGTGGTGGCGCCGATGAGGGTGAGGAGCCCCTCTTCCACGTGGGGCAGCAGCGCGTCTTGCTGGGCCTTGTTAAAGCGGTGGATTTCATCGATGAGCACCACCGTGCGGCGGCCCCGGGCCTGCCAGGTCCGGGCCTCCTCCACTACCTTTCGCAGGTCCGCCACTCCGGACATGACCGCGCTTAAGCTGGCAAACTGGCAGTCCAGGACCCGGGCCAATACCTTCGCCAGGGTGGTCTTCCCCGAACCCGGGGGACCCCAAAAGATCATGGAGGAAAAGAGCCGCCTGGCCTCCAGAGCCCGGCGCAGCAGCCTGCCTGGCCCCAGCAGATGCTCCTGGCCCACAAATTCCTCCAGATACTTAGGGCGCATGCGGGCCGCCAGTGGCTGGGGGGGAGCGAAGAGAGACGAGGTCTTGTCCATTTGAATGATCAGCAGTCAGTAGTCAGTGGTCAGTGGTCAGTAGTCAGTGGTCAGTGATCAGTGGTCAGTGGTCAGTGGTCAGTTAATTCGCGCTAGGATTTTATCTTCGCTGTCATTAATGAGTCCAGCCACCAGAGGTTTATCACTGGCCACTGACCACTGCTTCACTGCCCCTTGTCTTTTCTGTAAATTGCGATTATATTTTAACAAAAAACCAAGGGGCCCGCCATGTTCGGTTATAATCTGGGAACCATCATTATCATTCTGGTCATCGTTTTATTGCTCTTTGGCCCCCGGCGCCTCCCGGAGCTGGGCGACAGCATCGGCAAGGCCATCCGCAGCTTTAAGAAGGCGCACGACGAGGGACCCGAAGCCGTACCCAGGGAAGAGGCCAAGACGTCCGACACCGCCACGGCCGGCTCCCAAACCAAAGCCTGCCCCAAGTGCCACAAAGAACTCACCCAGGATTATGCGTTCTGTCCCCACTGCGGCCAAAACCTAAAAGCCTGATCATCCAGGGTGGCCCGTGTTCGGCATCTCTTTCGAAGAGCTGATTCTCCTGTTGGTTCTGGCCTTGATTCTCTTCGGGCCGGAAAGACTGCCGGAGATGGCGCAAAAATTGGCCTATTGGGTGGCCAAGCTGCGCCAGGCCAGCTCCGACCTCTCCCAGCATTATCAGCATATCATCAATCCGCCCCTGCCTCCGCCGACGCCCGCACCCCCGCCCCCGGAGGAATTTACCTGCCCCCATTGCGCCCACACCCTGGAGCAAAGGTTCACCTTCTGCCCTCACTGCGGCCAGCGCCATGAAGAAGAAAAGCTCCGGGCAGAGGACTATAAGAATATTTGGTATGTCTGCCCCAAGTGCGACCGGGAGCTGCCGCCGGAATTCCTCTTCTGTCCGTCCTGCGGCGCTGCCCGGGAGGAGGCCTTGGCGCATTATCAAAAATCCGGCCGGCACCCTGCCCCCCCGCGGATTACCTGTCCCCGGTGCGGCCGGAAGCTGGATCCTGATTTGCTCTTCTGTCCCGGCTGCGGCCGCGCCCTGGAGAAGACCGGGGAAGCCACGCCGACCCCGGAGAAACTCCGGAAAAACCGCATGGCCGAGGGAGGGCCGGGGGCCTGAAGTTCTGCGTCTTGACCTCCCTCGCCCCCAGGGCTAATCACTTGAAAGGCCGGGTATCTCCGGCTCCAGGCAGGCCGACACGTGGCTAACGTCCCCACGCCCCCAGGACCGGGCCTGGCCGGCATCCGGATGATCATCTACGATTGCGACGGGGTTTTGATCGATTCCCGCCGGGCTAATGCCGCGTTTTACAACCACATCCTGGAGAAATTCGGCCTGGGCCCCCTTTCTCCCCGGCAACTGGACTTTGTCCAGACCAGCACCGCCCAACAAGCCGTGGATTTTCTCTTTCACGGCCACCCCCGGCGGGGCGAGGCCCAGGACTATCAGCGGCGCCTGGACAACCGGCCCTTTTTACCCTTGCTGCGACTGGAGCCTCACATCCGGGAAGTTTTGGCTGCTCTACGCCCCCCTTATCACACTGCCGTAGCCACCAATCGGGGTAAAAGCCTGCCCCTGGTCCTCAAGGAACTGGGACTGGACGGCCTCTTTGACCTGACGGTGAGCAGTTATGACGTGGCCCAACCCAAACCCCACCCGGAATGTCTGCTAAAAATCCTGGAACATTTCCACCTGGAGCCTCATGAGGCCATGTATATCGGGGATGCGCCGGTGGACCTGGAGGTATCCCGGCGGGCGGGGGTAATTTTTACGGCTTACCAAAACCCGGATTTGGCGGCGGACTATCATCTCCGGGATCACCGGCATCTGCTGGCGATCCTGCCTGGTCCTTCTTAAGAAACTGCCTCTGGGATGGACCGGAGACCCCGAAACCGGACTACTCGACCCCTGGCGGTTAGGTGAGATGGTGGGGATAAACCTCTAGCCCCACTGAGGACGCACGGTAGGTAATGATCATCCGTGGATGATCGGGAATTTTTTTCCCTCCCGGTTACTCAGACCTGCTTTTACGAAGGGGAGCGAAAGTCAGCGCCGGTCCGCTTCCTGGGCCCTTTCTCCCGACTGCACCATGGAATACAAGGAAAGGACCACCATCCCGGTCACCACGCCGATTAAAAGTCCGGCATAAAAAGCGAGCATAGCCATCTTGATACCTCCGAGAGCAATTCCCTACTTCCTAAAAACTGACGGCGGGGGTGCTGGCGTAACTTGATGGAGATGGTCGTAAAACTTGGGCCTGACTCTGAATGGCAAAATTATAGGATATGCCGCCCCAAAGACAATAGGCAGAAATACCTATATTCTCCTACCACCTGTTGGCGTCAGAAAGTCCTTGCCTCGTTGAAGATGCCAGCATAATTTGTTTATGCAATCTTCGTTCCAAAGGAGTCAGACATGCCCCCCCCCAAACCTTTGACCGGGGAAACGGCGCTGATCGCCGCCTTGAGCGAAATCTTCGGCCCGGCCCCGGGTGCAGTGGCCGTGGGGATCGGGGACGATTGCGCGGCCCTGGACGTGGCCGGGCCGGACTATCTCCTATGGACCGTGGACACCTTGATCGAGGGGGTCCACTTCGATCTGGCGTATTTCTCCCTGTCCCAGTTGGGGCGTAAAGCCCTGGCGGTGAACTTAAGCGACATCGCCGCCATGGGCGGGGAGCCTCTGTACGCCTTACTCTCCCTGGGCTGGCCCCAGGACCGGGACCCAGCCGGGGCCCTGGCCCTGGGGGAAGGGCTGGCGCAAATCGCCCGGGAATACGGCGTGGCCGTGATCGGCGGCGACACCGTGGCTTCTCCATCAGGGGTGATGGTCACCCTTTCTCTCCTGGGCCGGGTTCCTCAAGACGAAATGCGCCAACGCCGGGGGGCGTCAGTAGGGGATCAGATTTACGTCACCGGCCCTCTGGGAGAAGCGGCCGCGGGCCTGGAGGTCCTGAAGCGCCGCCTGCCTCTGGAGCCGGACCTTAAGGAAGCCCTATGCCGGGCCCATCTGGACCCCCAGCCCCAACTCCGGACGGGCCGGGTGTTGGCTGAACAAAAATTGGCCACCGCCCTCATCGACCTCTCCGACGGGGTGGCCACGGACCTGGGCCATATCTGCCGGGCCAGCGGCGTGGGCGCCCGCATCCCGGCGGCCGCGGCGCCGGTCTCCCCTCAAGTGCTGGCCGCGGCCCCTTTCTTAGGCGCTGACCCCCTGGATCTGGCCTTGAAAGGGGGGGAAGACTACCAGCTACTCTTCACTTCTCCCAAGGCGCACGGTGACGCTCTCTTGCGGGCTTTTAAGACGGCCAAACTGCCGCCGCCCCTGCCTTTAGGGGAAATCGTTCCCGGCTCCGGAGTGCTGCTGGCCGGCCCCGAAGGGGAAAAAGAGATCACCGGCTTAGGCTTCGACCATTTCCGCCTTGACCTTTGAAGCGGATAAATCTACCATGCATGCAGCCGGCGCCGGTTAATCCAACCTGTCCCGGCGGACCTCCCCCACTGACGGGGAGGGACTATCACTTCCAAACCGATATCTTCCCATGAACCTGAACCAGAGAGGATTTACTTTGAAGGTCTGCCGCACCTGCCGCTATTGGTCCGACAAGCATAAGGGCACCTGCACCCTTCTCAAGCGGGGAGCAGGCCAGTTCTGGATGTGCGATGAATGGCTGGAAATCACCGAAGACGCCGGGGTCCCCCGGGAGAGCGACCAACCGGAAGGAGCCCGTTCCTCTTAGCAGCAGCCGGCTCCTCCACTTCGACTACGGAGGATGAAGATGCAAGAGGTAATCTTTGCCGCCCTGGTGCACGGGGTTTATGTGGTCACCACCCGGCTGGGCGAGAAGATCAACGGCATGACCGCGGCCTGGGTCTCCCAGGTGTCTCTGCACCCCCTGCTGGTCATGGTGTCCATTGCCCCTTCCCGCTACTCTCATGACCTTATACAAAAAAGTGGCGTCATGGCCGTCAATGTTTTGACGTCGGAACAGGTGGAATTAGGCAAGCGGTTCGGTTACAAAAGCGGCCGCCAAGTGGACAAGTGCGCGGGGCTGGAATGGATCACCGGGGCCACCGGCGCTCCGATTTTACCCCAGGCTTACGCTTACTTAGACCTGAAGCTGGTCTCTACCCATCCTGCCGGGGATCATACCCTGTTTGTGGGGGAAGTGGTGGAGGCCAAGATCCTCCATCCCCAGGCCCAGCCCCTGGTCTTCCATAAAAGCGATTTTTTCTGATAAATAAATTGACACCAAAGGCGTTTTAGTTTAATGGTGATCTAATCATATGTTAATAATAGAACTTATTACGTCCAAGGTCTTGTGCTCATGGTTAACTTCGGGGATGTGGGTGTCATCTGCCTGAACTGCGACATCAAGGGGGCATGTCGCAATTGCCTGTGGTGGGAGTGGGATGCCAGGAAAAAAGATTGTAGGAACAATCAGAGTCCCATCTGCGCCCTTTATCGGGAGCAGCTCTTCACCGCCGGTTCCCGCGCAGCGTTGCGCACGGTCCCCCCTGCCGGTTCAGGTCCCCTGACCTGAGACGCCGGCTCAAACGATCCGCTTGCCGTAGCGGTTCAGGGCTGCGGTATCTCTGGACGCAGCCCATTACTATCTCCCGGCTTTCCGCCAGCGTGATCCGGTGTCCCGGCGATAGATAGAATGGCTTCCTCCCTTTTTTAGTCCGAAGAATCAACCCCACCTCTTTTCCCTGGTAGATTAACGGGTTGGCTGAGCCCGCGTCTGGGCTCGGCTCTTCTCCTTTGCCCACCAACCGGCTCTTGGCCACGCCGATGGTGGGGATCTCCAGCGCCAGTCCCAGGTGCGTGGCCAAACCCAGACCCCGGGGGTGGGCAATCCCCTGGCCGTCCACCAGGATCACGTCCGGTCTCTGCTTCAGCCGCTCATAAGCCTCGGCCAGGATGGGCGCCTCCCGGAAACTTAAAAGTCCGGTGCGGTAAGGAAAAGGACAGACGCCCGCGGCGCCCGCCTCCTCCACCAATTCCAGTTCCGGATAACTAAAGACGACCATGGCCCCGAAGATGTTTTGGTCCGCCCGGTCGCAGATGGCGTCGGCGCCGGCCACGAAACGGGGGGCGTGCGGCAGGGGGATGAGTCGGACCTGGCCTTGCAAGGTTTCCTGGAGGGCCAAGGCCTCTTGATAGGTTTTGGGCCAGGAATTTAGATTATTCTTTATCAGCGTAGTGGGCCAAATTTCTGGGGATTTCAATCAACATTGATTTATCGACTTCGACAGTATCAACTCTCTGATTATAAGTTTCTAGTAATCGATAAAAACCATGAGCCAAGCGGTCCTTCGAGAAATCCGATAATTCTTCAAGATTTTGAGAGACGAATGATTCAATCGATTCCACGGCTATTTTACCCGGAGCGGCTTCTTCTGAACTTTCTCTTGCATGACATAATTTTTTCTCAGGAACAATAAGATAACTTCTTAGACCGCTGTCAATATTACTTTTGCATTTTTCGCAGACCGAACATATCTGACTAGTAGTAATATTAAATGCAGTATCCCCAACACAATAATCAAAAGGAATATTCGGATCACCAAAGCTTTCAAATATTGTATTAGCAACAATAATATCTGGAAATGTTAGGTGTAAACTTGCACCTATAATATATTTAGCAAATAAAACTTCCTTCTTGTTTTTTATCGCAGAGTTAAGGAGATAATGAATTAACTTCCAGGTGATTATCTTAGAATTATAGGTTGCTTTTATCCTTCGTTTAGTAAAACAAGTGCCCACAATTTACCTCTTTATGAAAAAACTTCTATATTTAAACCGCTCCTAATAATCATTGAAGAGAGCCTGCTCCCATCGATTAATGTAATGCAAGGTTTAGATATATGGTTTGCTTCGGAAATAGATGCGCGGGTATAGTGGCTGGTTGTAATAAATACCCCTTTGGCAGTTGTACTTAACGCTCCTCTAAATTTATTTATTTCTACACTACCGACAGAATGTCGCCAGCGTTTGACTTGAGCTTGGACATGTGTCCCTCCAAAAAAATCATTTGATTTATCAAAATAGCCATTAATATCGACACCACCGTCTGCGGATGCTGACGTCACGGAAACGTCGATAAAACCGCTATGTTCCATAAGGCTCTTAATTAAATGTTCAAAACTATAAGGTGGTATTTGAAAAAACCGACTTCTTAGCTCTTCGATCTCAAAAGGCATTGATGAATCGTCAGTTTTTATTTCCTCTGTTGATAAGTCAATAACTTCTCGTTCGTTTTCAATCAGAGGTAAATTCTCTCGCGGTTCAGCTAAAATACTGGCTGATATTATGCTGGCTTGCTCAATCGGAACCACATCAGGTTGTCTGTGAATTCTAAATTCAAACAGCCATACCTTTCTAAGAGTTTTTCTCTTATCAATCTGTAGTTCTTGATAATGTCTTAGGAGTTCCAATAATCCTAAAAAACGATAGGTTTGACGGCCTACATTTATAAAACCATAAAACGGAATCGGCACAGTATATTGTTCTATCAATCGCTTATTTCTGCCCGTAAGCTGTTGGTCTCCTTCACGCCCTTGAGCAGTGTAAAGAAGGATATCGCCTTCGATACAGTCTTGATAAGGATTATCTGAAAGCAATTTACCTGATTCTTCTGCGGCAGTCATGATAGCCAAATGAAGCAAAACTTTTTGTGATGAAACAGATGGGCGAATACCTCCAAGATTCTCCAGTCCTAAGGAGAACCTGATTTGATCGTTTGTATAAAGTTCGTCTACTCTAAATTCGGTAACAATATTCATAAAGGAATCTTCATGCATAGGTTTTTAAACTTTGACAATCATAATATACAAATAACCTATCTTCAAGAATGTTCGCTCATTGGTCAAATGAATAAATTTTAGGTTTTCCTCACCAACTCCGCGCTGTAGATAAACGCCCCGTCCCTCTTGATCATCTCGCCGTCCGTCCGTTCCAGAATCCAGCCGCTCTCCCCTTTGCCGCCGAAGGGGAGGCGCAGGGGCGTAAAGAGGAAATCCGGGTTGTCGTAAATCATGCCGAAGGTTTTGCTAAACGCCTCTCTGGCGCCCGGCGGCGGCGTGCCGAACCAGCTCACCAGAAAGGGGTAGCGGCTCCGCAAAACCCGGTCCACGGCCTCTTGGTCGCTCGCAACCGGAGTTAAGGCCAGAAAGGGGCCGAAGAGCTCCACCTCCGGGGGCTTCGGGGTCTCCACCAGAAAGGGGCCCTGCCATTGGCCTTCCCTTTGGTAAGGCACCAGAAACTTGGCTCCATCCAGCGCTCCCAGGGCCCGGTCCAGGAGGGCCAGGGTGCGCTCCACCTTGATGGGGCCGATCCAGGTCAAAGGGTCGGCGGGGTCTCCCACCCGGATTTCCGGCATCTGGGCCAGGATCAGCTTCCGGGCCTCCTTAAAAATCTCCTCATGGATATAGGCCCGCTTCAAGGTGGTGCAATATTGCCCGCCATTGAGAAAAGCCCTTTTCACCACGAAAGGCACGGCGGTCTCCAAAGGCGCGTCCCGAAAGAGGATCACCGGGGGCAGGCCGCTGGGGCCGGCAAAAAAGAGTTTGTCAAAAGCTTCAGCCTGCTTGGCGTAGACCGCGCCCACGGCCCCGCCGCCGGAGATAAAAAGCACCCGGACTTGCGGGTCCCGGACGCACTCCTCGCCGAACCTGCGGTTGTCCAAATGGGTTACCGGCTCAAACTCCGGAAAAGGGGCCACCACCTCGGACATGACTCTAGCGGTGCGGGGGGTTTGGGAGGAGAAGCTGAAGCGGAAGCGGTTTCCCCCCAAAATGGCCGCGCCCCCCACCCGGGCCAGCATCACCGCCGCGGCGTCGTAAGGAAAGATGGCGGCCACCGAGCCGTAAGGGGCTTTTCCCTCCACCTCCGGGATTTCCACGGCCATGGTCAGCAGGTGGTCCACCGCCAGATCCACCTCTATGCCGGTCACCCGGTAAGGCGCGCCGAAATCGTCCGCGGCTGCGGCCAGTAGCTCTTTCCGCCGCGCCGCCAGCCCGGCGGCCAACTCCTGCAATAACTGTAAGCGCGTTTCCATCTTCGGGTCCATATTTTTAAAATAACATAAAAAACCGTCCGCAGACATCCGGCAGTCGCCACCTTGCATTTCCCCCCCCTTTCTTACCTTTTATCCAAAAGATATTACAGAGGAAGAGAGACGGTCATGAAACATCTGGTCATTTTAAGACAAGGCGCGGGGGCAGTGATCATTTCACGGCCTCGGCAAGTAACTGGGCCAGGCCTTCGCCATCGGCCGGAAGCCGTGATCCCTAGAGGCTGTGGAAACGCCTATTCTTTCTGTGATCCTAAACGGAGCCAAGGACCTCAACCAGTTAAAAATACGAGATTCTTCACGCCGCTTGGCTCCGTTCAAAATGACATCTCAAAATTATCTTTTTGACGGCAACCTAGTATTAGACCAGGGGTGAAGCAGCCCGCAAA
This sequence comes from Thermodesulfobacteriota bacterium, assembly GCA_049322315.1. Classification (GTDB taxonomy): domain Bacteria; phylum Desulfobacterota; class Desulfobaccia; order Desulfobaccales; family 0-14-0-80-60-11; genus SURF-52. The sequence goes on from JBMORF010000015.1 coordinate 82,616, forward strand.
AGCTCCTTGACCACCACCCCCATGAGGGCCAGGACCGCGTCCATTTGCCAGAAGCGGTGCAGTTGCGAGGGCACGGTGAAGGAGACCTGGGCCGGGAATTCTTCGTCCGCCTGCCAGAGAATCACTTCCACCGTCAGCCCCGGCAGAACCCGAAAGGCCAGGGCCGCGTCGCCGTTGGCCCGGCTCTCCGCCCCCAGGCGGCGGCCCACCTCCCAAAAAGCGTCCAGGTCATGGCCGAAGCGCTTTTCCAAAGGCGCGCTGGGAATGGCGTGGGGTCCCCTCTTTTGGAAAAACATGGTGGCCCCGGGCAATTCCAGGGGGCTCAGGGGCGGCCCCAGGGCCGCGGTATCCATTAACAGCAGGTAAAGCAGGGTAATGAGGCAGCGGCGGAAGCCGGGTTCTTCCTTGGCGGCGTCCGCCAGAAAGACGCGCTGTTCCCCCTGATCCACCACCAGTTCCCGGTTGAAATAGGGGACCCGAAAGACCCGGGCATCACACCGGACGCCGGTGCGCCGGAAGACGTCCTCCGGGTCGGCCAGGGCCAGGTCCCGCCAAAATTTCTCATCCACTTCGGAGCAGCGGTTATAGAGCATGGGTTAAGTCGTTTTGCGTTTTGCGTTTTCCGTTTTCCGTAAAAGAGAATCCTTTTAGGAGAGAATTTATGCCGAATTTTCTGATACTTATTCTTCGCCAGGATTAAGGAGGTAAGCCTCCACGAACCCGTCCAGGTCGCCGTCCAGGACTGCGTCCACGTTGCCGGCCTCGTGTTTGGTGCGGTGGTCTTTCACCAGGCGGTAAGGTTGCAGGGTATAGGAGCGGATCTGGCTGCCCCAGGCGATTTCCTTTTGGGATTCCTGGAGTTCTTGCTTTTTTTCCTCCCGTTTGCGCTGCTCCAGGTTGTAGAGGCGGGCCCGGAGCACCTTCATGGCCAGTTCCTTGTTGCGGTGCTGGGACCGCTCCGTTTGGGAGGAGACCACAATGCCCGTGGGCAGGTGGGTGAGGCGCACCGCGGAACTGGTCTTGTTCACGTGCTGGCCCCCGGGGCCGCTGGCCCGGAAGGTGTCGATGCGCAGGTCTTTCTCATTAATCTCGATGGCGATGCGGTCATCCACTTCCGGCAGCACCTGCACTGCGGCAAAAGAGGTGTGGCGGCGGCCGGAGGCGTCGAAGGGCGAGATGCGCACCAGGCGGTGGATGCCGGTTTCGCTCTTGAAATAGCCGTAGGCAAAGGGCCCGGAGGCCGTGAAGGTGACGCTCTTGACCCCTGCTTCGTCCCCCGGGAGGAGGTCGATGGTCTCGGTCTTAAAGCCTTTCCGCTCCGAGTAACGCAGAAACATGCGCAGCAGCATCTGGGTCCAGTCCTGGGCCTCGGTGCCCCCGGCGCCGGCGTGGATGGTGATGATGGCGTTCTTCTGATCCTCTTCGCTGCCTAAAAGGAGCCGCAGTTCCCAGTCCCCGAAAACCCCTTCCAGGGCCGTCAACTCCTTGGCCACCTCTTTTAAGGCGCCCAGGTCTTCTTCCTCCTGGGCCAACTCCAAGAGGACTTCCAGGTCCTCCACCTGGCCCAGCCGCTGCTGCCACTCTTCCAGGGCCTGGAGCAGCGCGCCCCGTTCCTTGAGAATCTCCGCAGCCCGGGCCTGGTCTTCCCAGAACTCCGGCTGGGCCATCAATTCTTCCAGATGTTTGAGCCTTACCTGTTTACCCGCCAGATCAAAGATGACCTCGAAGGGTCTCTAATTTTCCCTGCAACGCCTGCAATCTATCTTTGATTTCCGTTATTTCCGGTAACATTGTCTTCTCCTTCAACCTAGGTGGAATTGATTTAATCGGTAGCTCCCTGACAACAGGAATATTTCTAGGCGGCCAGGGAGGGCCGCCCCACCCAAAAACCTTTTTAAGGTGCGGCAGCTCTCTAGAGCCGCCCCATATTTTAAAAATTTATCAGAAAAATTGCAGAAATGAAAGAGCCGGGCCGGAGGGCAAGAAGAGGAGGAGACCCCCCAGAACCACAATTTCCAGGACCTCGTTGGCCGCGCCCAGGACGTCGCCGGTGATGCCCCCCAGTCTCTTCTGAAAATAAATACTTAACAGCCAGACCGCCCCGGCCGTCGCCGCCAGGAGGACCAGGCCGCCCAGGCCCGCAATCAAGAGGGCCAGGACCAGGGCGCTGAGGCTCGCGCCCAGGACCACCCTGCCGCTGACGCCGGTGGTCATGGCCTGGCCCAGCCCCCCTTCGGTCCGGGCATAGGGGGAAAGACAGGCCAGAAAGACCATGCCCCAGCGGCTCAGCACCGGAAAGAGGATCAGCCCGGACCCCAGGCCTTTTTCCGCCCAGGCCAGGAAAAAGGCAAATTTCAGGATTAACGCCAGAAAGAGGCTCACCGCGCCAAACGCCCCTAGGCGGGGGTCCTTCATGATGGCCAGGCTTTTCTCGGAGCTATCACTGCCCCCTAAGCCGTCCACCGTGTCCGCCAGGCCGTCCAGGTGGAGGCCCCGGGTGGCCAAAACCGTTAAGGCCAGCAGCAGGGCCGCAGCCGCAGCCGGGGGGAACAGGCTCTGAAGTCCCAGTAAAGCCCCCCAGACGCCTAAGCCCAGGAGCAACCCTACCCAGGGAAACCAGAACATGGAGCGGGCCAGGTCCTTAGGCCCCACCTGGCCCACCCCCCGCCAGGGGAGCACGGTGAGAAAGGTCAAGGCCAGGGGGAAGGTACATCTCACGGCTGCTTCCCAGCTACTCCGGCTTCGGCAAAAGTGGCCATCTCTTGATAAATCTTGACGCCCGCCTCCAGCAAACCCAAGCCCAGGGCCGCGCCGGTGCCTTCCCCCAGACGCATCTGGAAGTTGAGCAAAGGTTTTAAACCCAGGGCGTCCAACATAATTTGGTGTCCCGCCTCCACCGAGCGGTGCCCGGCGATGAGGTAATCCTTCACGGCCGGAGCCAGATACGCGGCCACCAGGGCCCCGGCGGTGGCGATAAAGCCGTCCAGCAACAAGGGCCGGCGCCCGGCTGCGGCCCCCAGGACAAATCCGGCGATACCGGCGATTTCCAGGCCCCCCACTTTGGCCAGGGCTTCCACGGGAAAGTTGGCGTCAGGCCGGTGCAGCTCCAAAGCCCGGTTGATAATGGCCACTTTATGGCGCCAGGTGTCGTCGCCGATGCCGGTGCCCCGGCCGGCAATGGTGCTGGCCGGTTTGCCGGTGAAGACCGCGCCCAGGGCCGCGGCCGGGGTGGTGTTGCCGATGCCCATGTCCCCCGCGGCCAGGGCGTCCGCGCCCGCATTAATGGCTGCCTGGGCCCGCTCCTGCCCCACCAGCATCGCCTGCACGGCCTCTTCCATGGTCAGGGCCGGCTCCTGGGCCATATTCCGGGAGCCATAGGCCACTTTCCGGGAGATAAGCCCGGGCAACGCCCCGAAATCGTGATTGACGCCGATATCCACCACTTCCACCGCCGCGCCCACGTGCCGGGCCAGGACGTTGATCCCCGCCCCTCCCCCGAGAAAGTTGAGGACCATCTGATGGGTGACGTCCTGGGGATAGGCGCTAACTCCCTCGGCCACCACCCCGTGATCCGCGGCAAAGACCACCACCTGCTTCTTTTCCAGACAGGGGAAGAACTCCCCCCGGATGGCCACGTAACGGGCCGCCAACTCCTCCAGCCGCCCCAGGCTGCCGGGAGGCTTGGTCAGGATGTCTAATCGCTCTTGGGCTTGGGCCAGCCACTCGGGCTCCACCGGCTCTATTTCGGAAATAATTTGAGATAACTGCTTGATCATGTATAAGCACCTCAAAGTTCATAGGTAATATAACATCAGGACCGGTCACTGCTTACTGCTCACTGTTTGCTGCCCACTCCCTTGATTACCAGGGGCAACCCTGCCACCATCATGACCACCAAGTCGGCCACCTGGGCCACCTTTTGGTGCAGCCAGCCGGCCTGGTCCCGGTACTCCCGGGCCAGGGGATTGTCCGGGACGATACCTAAGCCCACTTCATTGCTCACCAGAATGGTGGGGGTGCTACCTCCGGCCAAGGCTTCAGCCAACCGGGCGCACTCCCGGCGAATTCCAGCCGACCTGGCGTTTTCCTTGAGCATCAGATTGGTTAGCCACATAGTGAGGCAATCCACCAGGATTACTCCATATCCCGCCGGCGGCTGGGCCAGGAAGTCCGCCAGATCCAGGCAGACCTCCCGGGTCTCCCACTCCGGCCCCCGTTCCTGCTGGTGTTTGTCGATGCGGGCCTGCATCTCCTCATCCCGGGGTTCGCAGGTGGCCACATAGAGCCGGGGCAGGGGGAAACTCTCCGCCAGGCTCAAAGCGTAGCTACTCTTGCCGCTTCTGGCCCCTCCCAGGACCAGAGCCAGACGGAATATCGATAATTTTACCATAATTATTTACAAGTATTATCAGTCTCTCTTCCTAAGCATGTTTTCCTTATCCGAAAAACGCCTGCTTGTCCAGAGGTTTCCCGTTGACCGGTCCGGGAGAATATGCTTAGGATAAAGGCGGCAAAAGCCGGATTAACCGGTTCCGGCACTCTTTACAGTTATGGGAGACATGCAAAAATAGAGTATCATTTTTTTCCTAGCATTAGTTCATAAGTCTGCGGTTCACCCGGAAGACCCAAAAAATTATCCTGAGTCCCGGGTCGAACCTTGCACCTGGCAATTTGACCCTTTCTTACTGATGGAATATGGCCCGTTGCCTTTCAATTTAACCCCGGACCCGGAAGCAGTCCAGCAAAAGGCAAGGCAGGCGGTCCAGGAAGGCCTGCAAATCCTGGGAGGCTCCGGCTATCTCAAGGGCTACCCTCTAAAACGCTATTTCCGGGACGCCAAGGCCGGGCAGATCTACGAAGGCACCAACGAAATCAACGTGGCCCTGGCTTACGGGCTCATTCCCCTGGAAGAAGTGTTGGCAATGCTGAAAAACCGGCCCGGCTGGGTGGAGGTGGCGCTCACCGGCCGCCAGGCCCCCCCGGAACTAGTGGAGTTGGCCGACTTGGTGACGGAAATGCGGCCCCTGAAGCATTATTACGCCGCCGGGGTCCCGGCCCGCCGGGGCATCGAATGGGAGGTGGGTGAATTCTCACTGAATCGTTTTCTAATAACTAACAACTGCCTTATTTCCATACCCCGTCAATGGCCGCCTGGCACTTGGGGCACTTGCCGTCCTTGAGGTAATATTTCCGGATGCTGTAGCCCAGGCGCTCGATGAGCACCTCTTTACAGGCGTAGCAGTAAGTATTTTCCGTCCCTTCCAGGATGCCGGGGATGTTGCCGGTATAGACATAGCGTAGCCCTGAAGCCAGGCCGATGTCCCGGGCCTTTTTCAGGGTCTCCGGGGGGGTCCGGGGCCGGTCCATCATCTTGAAGGTGGGATGGAAGGCGGTGACGTGCCAGGGAATGCCCTCGCTGACACCCTTAATAAATTGAGCAATCTCCGTCAGTTCCTGGTCCGAATCGTTATGGCCGGGAATCACCAGGGTGGTCACCTCCAGCCACACTCCGGCGGCATGCAAACGCTGGATGGTGTCCAGCACCGGTTGCAGCCGGGCCTTGCAGACCTTGCGGTAGAACTCGTCCCTCATGCTCTTTAAGTCCACGTTATCCCCGTCGATTATTTCGCTCAAAGCCGCGGCCGACTCCGGCGTCATGAAGCCGTTGGAGACAAAGACGTTCTTGAGGCCATGTTCCCTCCCCAGACGGGCCGTGTCCTGGGCGAACTCCAGGAAGATGGTGGGCTCGGTATAGGTATAGGAAATGCTGGCCGAATGGGTGGCCAGGGCGTCTCCCACCACGTCCTCCGGGGTGCGATCTTCGCCGATCATCCGGCCCCCATGCACCCGGGGATACTGGGAGATGTCGTAGTTCTGGCAATGCAGACACATAAAATTGCAGCCCGTGGTGGCGATGGAAAAGGAGCGGGTGCCGGGCAGAAAATGGAACAGGGGCTTTTTCTCTATGGGGTCCACGTTCTGGGCCACCAGCCGGCCGTAAGACATGGTGTAGAGAGTCCCTTCCCGGTTTTCCCGCACGTGGCAGATGCCCCTTTTGCCGGGATCGATCTTACATTCATGGGCGCACAGGTGGCAGAGGACCTTGAGGTCTTCCTTTTTTTCATAAAACCGGGCTTCCTGCATATTTCCTCCTTGAACTACTTGAAATATATATTCTTAAAGGGTGGATGTAAAGGCGGATGCAGCGGTTCAAATTAGCGACTCTAAGGAATTGGTGGGCAGTGCCCACCCTACATTTTCGTCTTCTGGTAATGTTGAACGAAGCAAAGCATCTCGTATTTGGAGATTCTTCGGTCGCCTTCTGCTCCTTCGGAATGACAAAGAAAATTGGCCTCGCCTCACCTATCAGTGCCTAATACCGTTTTCGCTTTCAACTGCAACAAACTATTAATGTAACATATTGATAATCTTTATTTCTTTTAACCGAAAACGGAAAACCGAAAACCGAAAACGGTATAAGTTAACCACATTGAGTTCAGGCGGAAATTTTCCAAACCTTTTGGGTGATTTCGCGGGGCAATTTTATCTACCGGCCCTTTCCCACTAACCTCTTGCATCTCTTGCCCGGACCAGGCAATTATGTTAAAAAAATAAAATGTGGTGGGCGTAGCTCAGTCAGGTAGAGCACCAGGTTGTGGCCCTGGTGGCCGCGGGTTCAAGTCCCGTCGCTCACCCCAACAAAAATTACAATAAAAAAGAAGGGTTAGGTAATTAAGCTAACCCTTTTTTTTATTTTCTATCGTTTAATTTTCAACCCTATTTCCAGCAAATATTTTTCAATTGACATTTTTAGAGAGAGAACGCCAGTATTGGAATTAGGAGTGCATGATGAAAAAGAAGTTGTTCCATCGCCTTGTCCATGAACTCCTTGCCCTCCCCAAAGAAACGGAATGGGTAGAGTTCAAACACAACAAAGCAGATCCCCCAGAAATAGGGGAGTATGTGTCAGCACTTTCGAACTCAGCTGCTCTGCACGGTAAACCTTGCGCCTATATAATTTGGGGGGTAGATGACGCTACGAGGCGAATTGTGGGGACTACGTTTCGTCCTCGCGAATCAAAAGTCGGCAATGAAGAGCTAGAAAACTGGCTTTTGAGGTCGCTTGAGCCAAAAGTTGACGTTCGTTTCCACGAGAACGAGGTGGAAGGCGTACCAGTTGTCCTTTTTGAGATTCAACCTGCTCCGAACAGACCAGTACGTTTCAAGGTAACCGAGTATATAAGGATAGGCAGCTATAAAAAGAGGCTGCATGAACACCCTGAAAAAGAACGAGCGCTATGGATGGTTTTTGAACGAGTTCCCTTTGAGAAAGGCGTAGCCAAGGATAACCTCGCCCCCGAGGATGTATTGTCGCTTCTTGATTATCCTAATTATTTTAATCTGTTAAAGCAGCCACTGCCAGATAACCGAAAAGCTATATTAGAAAAGATGATAGCTGAAAAAATTATCCTTCCCGTACCTGGTGAAAGATTTATCGTGACCAACATGGGTGCAATCCTATTCGCCAGCAACCTAAGCGACTTCGAGCGTCTTGCCCGGAAGGCCCTCAGGATCATCATCTACCGGGGACAAAACCGCGTTGAAACAATCAAAGAGCAGAAAGGCAGAAAAGGTTACGCAATCGGCTTCGAGGGAGTGATCGCTTATATTAACGATCAGCTTCCACAAAATGAGCAAATAGGGCAAGCCCTCAGGAGTGAAGTCCGCACGTACCCTGAAATAGCGATACGAGAGCTTGTTGCCAATGCGCTCATCCACCAAGACTTCAGTGTAACTGGCACAGGACCTATGGTTGAGATTTTTACAGATCGGATGGAATTATCAAATCCCGGGATGCCCCTTATTGATACTCTTCGTTTTATTGATCAACCGCCTCGCTCTCGAAATGAGGACCTGGCTGCTCTGATGCGCAGAATGAATATCTGTGAGGAACGTGGAAGTGGCATAGACAAGGTAATCTACTCGGTCGAGGTATTTCAACTTCCAGCTCCTGATTTCCGGGTAGCTGGAGAAAGCACGACCGCGATTTTATATGGTCCCCGAAAATTTGCACAGATGCACCGCGAGGAGCGCATTCGAGCTTGCTATCAGCATGCTTGTCTCCAATACGTATCCGGCAAGCGGATGTCCAATGCCACGCTACGTCAACGTCTAGGCATAAAGGATAAAAGCTATCCTATGGCTTCAAGGATTATCCGCGATGCCATTGATGTGGGGCTGATCAAATCTCACGGCGAAGAAACAGGTTCTAGGAGAGATGCAGCTTACGTTCCTTTCTGGGCCTGAATGTATGTAGCGCGATGTAACTAGCGTCTTTGTCGCTTCCTCCTAGATAAATCATAATTCCTTAGAAATTAAGTTATTAAGCTAGTTGATAGTATGTAACTGCGAACTGCGGTATTACGCTAGTTGCTAGCTGTTCTCCCTGCGGTCGCGGATTTCCTCACCCCGAAGTCCGGCGCCTCTCCAGGAGGGCGAGGCATTCGATCTGGGCCGTGTGGGGGAAAAAATCGAAGGGTTGCACCGTTAAAATCTCATATTGATCTTGCAGGAGGGCCAGGTCCCGGGCCAGGGTGGCGGGATTGCAGGAGACATAGAGCACCCGGCGGGGGGCCAGTTCTTTGATGGCCTGAACCACCTGGGGGTGCATGCCGCTTCGGGGCGGGTCGGTGATCACCACCTGGGGGCGGGGGTAGTGGCGGGGCGAGCGTATGGCCTCCCGGATCAGGTCTTTTAAGTCCCCCGCCAGGAAGCGGCAATTGTCCAGGCCGTTGAGGCGGCTATTGACATAGGCGTCGTTCACGGCTTCCGGGGCGATCTCGAAGCCCACCACCCGGCGCACTCTCGCGGCCACCGACAGGGCGATGCTGCCCGCGCCGCAGTAAAGGTCCCAGATGGTTTCCTTGCCAGTGAACCCGCCCAGGCGGCTGATGGCTTCATAAAGCCCCGCGGCCGCGGCGGTGTTGGTTTGCAGAAAGGCCTGGGGGGAAACCCGCAAGCGCAGGTCCCCGAGTTGCTCTTCGATATAGCCCGGTCCCCAGAGGATCCGGGTGTCTGTGCCGCTGATTACCTGGGCTTTCTTCAGGCTGCGGGAATGGACCATGGTGGTGAGGTCCGGGAAGCGGGCCTGCAAATGGGCCGCCACCACGCCGGCCTCACCCTGGTCGGTGGTAATAAGGTGCGCCAGCATCTGGCCGGTGCCCTTGCCCTCCCGGAGCACCAGAAAACGCCAAAAACCTCGATGGCTGCGGGTATCGTAAGCCGGTAGCCGGCTCTGGCGGCACCAAGCGCGCACTTCCTGGACGATGACCGGCGCCACCGGGGACTGGAGGAAGCACTCCTCCACATCGAAGATGCCTGCGGAGGAGGCCCCCACGTGCAACCCCAGGGCCAAAGACCCTTTAAGGGACTTCCCCACCCCCCGCTCTCCCGCCGGCAGCCAGGGCCGGGGGGCAAAAGTAAACTCCATTTTGTTGCGGTAATAAAGCTGTTCAGGGGAGGCCACCAGCGCCCGGATATTTTCGGGCCCCAGCCCCGGCAGCCGGCCCAGGGATTCCTGGACCTGGAGCCCCTTCCAATGCAGTTGCTCCCCATAAGCCAAATCCTGCCACTGGCAGCCGCCGCAAACCTCGAAATGGCGGCAAAAAGGCGGGGTGTACGCCGGGGACTGCTCCAGAAGCCTCACTACCCGGGCTTCCGCGAACTGCGATTTCTTCCGGGTGATCTTCACCCGCACTCTCTGGCCGGGGAGGGCGTGCTCCACGAAGACCACGAACCCGTCCACCCGGCCCAGGGCTTTGCCGCCAAAGGCCAGCTTGTCGATGGTTAGATCGACTTCCACTCCCTGGGCCAGGGGCGGGGCAGAGGTTTTGACGTTGGCCGGGGGCATATCCGCAATCTTCAAAATAATTAATATGTTAATTTATACCAATTCGCATTCAAAGGACGTTGAACTGTAGGGGCGAACCTTGTGTTCGCCCGTGGCTCCGGGGCGAACACAAGGTTCGCCCCTACGTATAGTATCTTTTTGACTGCAACTCGGTATTAGCTACTTGCATAAGTCATATCTTGTTCGAAGCCCTTCAGGTCCCGGCGGTAAAATCCCGCTCTCAGGGAAACTGTAGAGACGCAGAGAGTGCAGAGAATGGACTTCTGCAAGAGACTCAAATAACAAACATACCATAATTCCTTGCGGAAATTGGCGCAGGTTCGCTTTTTGGCGACTTGGGGGATAGAACCTTAAAGTGCTTGAGGAAATTTACTTTTTGTCTGATTTTGTGTTAATTTTTCTTAGCAGGGTAATTCGCCCTGGCTGGAACGCCTGGGATAATAATACAATTCCGTTTCCCATCCCCACCAACATGCGGCCCTAACCGGCTGGCGGATAAAAACTTATGGAAAAAAGCCATCTCGACTATCTCTTCAACCCCGAAGGCGTGGCCATTATCGGGGCCAGCGAGAAGGCCCGCAGCATCGGCCGCGCCCTGCTGGAGAATTTGCAGAACGCAGAGTTCCCGGGAGCCATTTATCCGATCAATCCCAGGCATTCCCATCTGATGGGCCTGACGTCCTTTCCCTCAGTGCTTGAGGTCCAGGCACCCGTCGATTTGGCCGTGATCGCCATCCCCATTAAAGATATACCCCGGGTGATGGAGGAGTGCGGCCAGGCCGCAGTCAAGACCGCGGTCATCATTTCCGCGGGGGGCCGGGAAACCGGAGCCGAGGGAGAAAAAATTGAAGTGGCCATTCAGGAAAAGGCATTGACATGGGGGATTCGCTATCTGGGGCCGAATTGTTGGGGCGTGGTCTGCCCTCCCTACGGCCTCCATGCCAGCTTTGACCCGCATTTCGCCCGGCCCGGCAGCCTGGCCTTCATCTCCCAGAGCGGCGCGGTCTGTAGTTCCATCATCGGCTGGGCCGCGCTGAAAAATATCGGCTTCAGCCATTTCATCAGTCTCGGTTCCAAGGCGGACCTGGATTTTGCCGATCTCATCGACTATCTCGGCAACCAAGATAAAGTCCGCAGCATTATTATGTATATGGAACACCTCACCCGGCACCGGAAGTTTATGAGCGCGGCCCGCTCCGTCTCCCGGGTGAAGCCCATCATCGTCATCAAGGCCGGACGGGCCTTCGCCGGGGCCAGGGGAATCACCGCCTCCGGAGCTATCTGGCACGGCAAAGATACGGCCTATACCGCGGCCTTCCGGCGGGCCGGGATCATCCGGGTGGATACCTTCGCCCAACTCTTTGACTGTGCGGAAGCTCTGGAGAAAGTCCACCGGCCCCTGGGTTCTAACCTGGGAATTATCACCAACGCCGGCGGGCCGGGAGTGATGGCAGTAGACGCTCTCACCCGCTGGCAGGTGGAACCGGCTACTTTGAGCCCGGAGACCCTCCAGAAATTGGAGGAGATTCTCCCCCCCTACCGGACGCCGGGAAACCCCATCAATCTCCTGGGGGACGCCACTCCGGAGAGGTATGCCCAGGCGGTCAAGATCGGCCTGGAGGCCCCGGAACTCTCGGGTTTGGTGATTATTCTCTCGCCCCAGGCCCTCACCGACGCCACCGGGGTGGCTCAAGCCGTGGCCGCCGCGGTCCGGGGCAAAGCCCGGCCGGTCTTCGCGGTCTGGATGGGAGGAGAAGAGGTGGCCCCGGGCATTAAGATTTTGAATGACGCGGGCATCCCCACCTTTGAGACCCCGGAACCCGCGGTGGATACCTTTCTGGAGATGTATTCCTACTCCCGGAACCTGGAATTCCTGCAACAGACTCCACCGCGGCTGCCCAAGGAATTTCAGGTCAACATTACTCAAGCCCGGGCTTTTATTGAGCAATGCCTGGCGCGGCGAGCCGGGGCCCTGACGCTCTTGGAATCAAAGGCCATCCTCTCCGCCTATGGCATCCCCATCAATCCCACCCTGGCCGCGGCCTCTCCCCAGGAAGCCTCCAGGGCCGCCAGGGATATCGGCTTCCCGGTGGTGCTGAAGGTCCATGCCCCGGGCCTTCCCCGGAAAAATCTGGAGGGGGGGATACGTTTCTATCTCCGGGACGAGCAGGAAGTGGCGGAGGCGTTCACCCAGATCGTCGAGGAAGTTAAAGCCGGCCATCCCGAAGCCAATATTTTGGGGGTCACGGTGGAATCCCAGGAGCCGGAACCTGACTGCGAACTATTTTTAGGCAGCAAACGCGACCCGGATTTTGGCCCCTTGATCCTCTTTGGCCTGGGGGGAGCCTTCACGGAAATCATGGAAGATTACGCCATTGATTTACCCCCCTTAAACGTGCATCTGGCCCAAAGCCTGATGAAAAGAACCCGGATCTACCGGGTGCTTCAGGGGTATCACCAGTTCCCTCCCGCCAATCTCGAACTTTTGGTGGAACTCCTGGTGCGGATTTCCCAACTGGTGACTGACTTCCCGGAAATAGTGGAATTGGACCTCAACCCCCTGTTGCTCATCGGCAACCGGGTGGTGGCCGTGGACGCCCATATTACCATGGAACCCAGCACGGTGCCTGCTCCCCGGCATCTGATCATCAGTCCTTATCCCAACCAATACGAAAGCCACTGGCTGCTCCGGGACGGCACCCCCATCCTCTTAAGGCCCATGAAGCCCGAAGATGAACCCCTGGTCCTCGATTTTCTCCATAAATGTTCGGACGAGACCATCTATTTCCGCTATTTCCGGCTGATTAAAAAATGGACCCATGAGATGCTTATCCGCTTTACCCAGAACGATTATGACCGGGAACTGGGGCTGATGGCCGTGGCCCAGCCCCCGAGCCCGGAAGTAATGCTGGGGGTCAGCCGCCTGGTCATGGACCCGGACCGCAAGACCGGGGAATTCGCGGTCATCGTCGGCGATCCCTGGCAAGGCAAGGGCCTGGGTCCGAAATTGTTGGAGCAATTGATCGCCGTGGCCCGGGATCAAGGTCTGGAAATCCTTTATGGCGATGTCCTGGTGCAAAACAAACCCATGCTGGAGATGGCCAAGAAAGCGGGCTTCGAGTTGAAACGGGCAGCCGAGGATGTGGTCCGTTTGGAAATGCAATTGCAAACGCCTTGACTTGAGCCACCGGAGGGTAAGCCCGGCAAAGGCTCTTTGCTTCTGGCGATCAGCAGGCCACCCGGATTTTTGATGGCCCCCGGAATTGCATTTGGTGGCCGGGATATGGTATAAATTTTGATAATCATCCTGGCTAATTGCTTGAAATCATTAATATGTGTGAGTCTTCCCTACCCCCGGTCTTGGGCTTATTCCCAGCACCTCTCTTTACCCGGTTCCTCCCGGATTTATGCTCCGACCTTTCCCGGACCGGCGTCGCCGCACTGGCGGGATTATTTTAAATAAACCTATGGCTACCTGGCGATTTTTCCATGCTGCGGACCTGCACCCGGACAGCCCCTTTGAGGGACCATCAGACCATGGCGCCTCGCCTCTAATGCTTCAGACTAATTATGGTTATGCGGCCTGGAGCGAATCATGAATGAAGCTCTCCTCTGGATCATACTTGTTCTCGCCGCCCTGACCGCGATCCTGGTCGTCGTCGTCTTGATCCGGGCCACCAAGGCTTCTAAAGATGTGGGGAGGGACGTGCGCGAGGAGCTGCGCCTCAGCCGGGAAGAAGCCCGGAGCGCCGGCCGGGAGCTGCGGGAAGAAGTGGCAGGCGGCCTGAAATCCACCAACGAAGTGCTGGCCAAGACCCTGGAGGGCCTGGGCAAGCTCCAGCAGACGCAATTGGCAGGTATGACCAAGCAACTGACCGAACTCAATAATTCCAACCAGGCGGCCCTGGACCGCGTGCGCCTCACCTTCGACTCCCGGGTGAAGGAGCTGCAGGAGGGTAATGAGAAGAAGCTGGAGGAGATGCGCAAGACGGTGGACGAGAAACTGCACGATACCCTGGAAAAGCGGCTGGGCGAGTCCTTCAAACTGGTGAGCGACAGGTTGGAGGCGGTGCATAAGGGCCTGGGGGAGATGCAGCATCTGGCCACGGGCGTGGGCGACCTCAAACGGGTCCTGGTCAACGTCAAGGCCCGGGGCACCTGGGCCGAGGTGCAGCTGGGAGCGATCCTGGAGCAAATCCTCACCCCGGAGCAATTTGCCAGAAACGTCCGGGTGAAGGCCGACTCCTTGGAGGCGGTGGAGTATGCGGTCCGGTTGCCAGGCCCCAAGGATGAGCCGGAAGTCTGCGTGTGGCTTCCCATTGATTCGAAGTTTCCCCAAGAGGATTACCTGCGCCTGCAGGAGGCCGCGGAAAAAGCCGATCCCGCGGCAGTCCAGGCGGCCACGGACGCCCTGGCGCGCACCGTGCGCGCCGCCGCCAAGGACATCCATGAAAAATATATCAGCCCTCCCGGCACCACCGACTTTGCCATCATGTTCCTGGCCACGGAGGGCTTGTATGCGGAGGTTCTGCGGCAGCCGGCCTTGGTGGAAGACCTCCAGCACCGCTACCGGGTGGTGGTGGCCGGCCCCACTACCCTGGCCGCGATTTTAAGCAGCCTGCGCATGGGCTTCCAGACCCTGGCCATAGAGCAGCGGGCGGTGGAGGTCTGGAGAGTCTTGGGAGCGATCAAGACCGAATTCGGCAAATTCGGCGAGGTTCTGGACAAGGTCAAGCGCCAGCTCACCACCGCCAGCCGGACGATTGAAGATACCGGCAGGCGCAGCCGGGCCATAGAGCGGAAGCTTAGGTCCGTGGAGCAACTGCCGGAGCCGGAAGCCTTGGAGATTCTCGCCTTGCCGGCAGTAAACGAGGAAAATGACGAAGAAGACAAGGGCGTAGATGAAGCTGCCACAGAGCCTAAGTAGGAATCAGAAGTGCGACCAGTCGGGTGGGGGGAGGAGAAAAAATAGCGATCAGTAATAAGTAATAAGTAATAAGTAATAAGAGAAAAACGATCGGCCCTGATCACCGATCACTGACTACTTATTACTTATTACTTATTACTGGCCACTAGCGAACGACACCTAATTATGGATCTATCTACCCAAATCGCCCTCCTGGGCCGCTTGTGCGGCATTGCCCCGGAGTATTGGGACAACTCCGGGGTCAGACGCCTGACCTCCCAGGCCACTTATCAGGCCCTCCTCACCGCCATGGATGTTCCCTGGGAGGACCCGGAGCAGTTATCCTTAGAAATTGCCCGGCGGCGGCTGCGGCCCTGGTCCGGACTGGTGGATGCCTTGACCCTGGTCTATGCCGATACCGGGCCCCAGCGGCCCATCATGGCCCCCTGGACGCCTACTCCGGAGCTACCGTCCCTACGGGTCTCCGGAACCATCAAAGACGAAGGCGGCCAGGAAACCACCTGGGAGGGAAGCTTTTCGGCTCCTCATTCCCTGGTGCGGCGGGAGGTGCACGACCCTCTTTGGGGACCGGGTTGGCGCACCCGCCTGCAACTGCCTCTCCCCGGCGGTTTGCAACCGGGATATTATGATTTGAGCCTGGAGGTGGAGGCCGGGGGCCGGGTGGAACCAGGGGAGACCCGCCTGCTGGTGGCCCCCAGCCGGGCTTATTTGCCGCCGTCACTGGCTGGGGGAGAAAAGCTCTGGGGGCTCAACCTGCCTCTTTATGCCTTAAAGAGTGAACGTAACTGGGGAATCGGCGATTTTACCGACCTTAAGGAAACCATTGACTGGGCCGGGGAACTGGGGGCCGCATTTGTGGGGGTTAACCCGCTGCATGCCCGTCTGCCCGGGGCGGAGGCCGACCCCAGTCCTTATTCCCCCAGCACCAGAATTTTCCGGAATTTCCTTTATTTGGACCTGGAAAGTGTCCCGGAATTCCAGGCATCCCGTAAGGCCCAAGCCCTGTGGGCCAGTCCGGAGACCCAGGCTCTCAAAGCCCGGGTCAGGGCTGCGGACCTGGTGGATTACGCCGAAGTATATCGCCTGAAAAATCAGGTTTTAGACCTGCTCTTCCCCACCTTCCTGGAGCTACACGGCCCGCCGGATAATCCCCGCACGGCCCGGGGGAGGGAATTTGCCCGCTTTGTGGCGGCCGGCATGCTGCCTCTGCGGCGCTTTGGTCAATATAACGCCCTGGCGGATTATCTGGGCGATTACGATTGGCGCAGGTGGCCCCGGGAATATCAACACCCGGAGAACCCGGCGGTGGCCGGGTTCAGCCAAAAGCACCAGGAGGCGATTTATGGCCAGCAATATGGCCAATGGCTGGTGGCCGAGCAACTGGCGGCGGTGGAGGCGGCGGCCCGGAAAGAAGGGCTGCCTTTCACCCTTTATCAGGACCTGGCCCTGGGCGCCCACGGGGGCGGCGCGGAAACCTGGGCCCACCCCCACCTCTTCGCTCATGGCGCGGACATGGGCGCGCCCCCGGACGCCTTCAACCCCAGGGGGCAGAATTGGGCCCTGCCGCCCCTGATCCCCCAGCGTCTCCGCCAGGAAGGGTACCGGCTGTTCCTTGACACTCTCAGGGCCAATCTCCCGCCCGGGGGCCTGCTGCGCCTGGACCACGTCATGGGGTTCTTTCGCCTCTTCTGGATTCCCCAGGGAAAAAGCGCCATCGAAGGCACTTATGTTCACTATCCAGCCCGGGAAATGCTGGGTATCCTGGCCCTGGAGAGCCAGCGCCGCCGCACCCTGATCATTGGGGAGGACCTGGGCACCGTACCCCCCCGGGTGCGCCGGGAACTGGACCGCCGGGGAGTGTTGTCATACCGGGTCTTTTACTTTGAGCGTACCGGCGACGGCCACTTTAAGGATCCGGCGGACTATCCCCAAAACGCCATGGCCACGGTGACCACCCATGATCTGCCCACTTTGACCGGCTATTGGCAGGGAGAAGATATTAAGCTGAAAACCGAGTTGGGCCTCTATCCCCAGGCCTCGATGGCGGCTGAGGATACTGCCGCCCGGGATTGGGACCGGGAGCGGCTGCTGGAGGTTGCGGGGTCAGGGGGGGGAGCTGTCCCGGACGGGATCCAGATGATGGAGACCACTACCTTTCACTCCACCCCCGGTAAAGAAAAGGGGACCAGGGAGCCGGCGTCCTGTCCGGAGGCCGTGAGGTTTGGGGTCCTGGAGTTCCTGGCCAAAAGTAAAGCGGTCCTCCTGGAAGTGCGCCTGGAAGAGATTTTCGGGGTGGCCTCTCCCCAAAACCTCCCCGGCACGATTAGCGACTATCCCAACTGGCGGCGCAAGCTGCCCTTGAGCCTCAAGGAAATGCGCCATAATCCCGCGGCCCTGCGCCTGGCCGCCAGGCTGCGGAAATATCGCGGGGAACAAGCCAGTAATCAGTAAACAGTCTTGACGCCACTGATCATTGGCCACTGATTACTGATTTCCCTGGCCCTTCTCCAGCATTTGCATTAACTTTAAACCTGGAACCTGGAACTCAAACAGAGGTGAACAATGCCTGAAGCCACATTGATCTACAACCTGTTCCCCCCCCTGGTGGGTCCCATTAACCGTTGGGAGAAGCACCTGGAGCGCATCGCGGCCATGGGTTTTACCTGGATCTATCTCAACCCCATCCACACCCCGGGCCTTTCCGGGAGTCTCTATGCGGTCAAGGATTATTTCGGCATCAACCCCCTCTTTTATCCGGAAGCCGGGCAGGACCCGGAAACGGCCCTGGGCCACTTTCTCAAAGAGGCCCAGCGCCGGGGTCTCAAGGTGATGCTGGATTTGGTCATCAATCACACGGCCATCGACTCCCCCTTGACTGAGGAGCACCCGGAGTGGTACGCCCGGGATGAGCAGGGGAAGATCAAGCATCCCGGCGCCATCGACCCCGCGGACGCCACCCAGGTGACCGTCTGGGGGGATTTGGCGGAACTGGAGTACTGGCCGCCCCAGTACCCGGACCTGCTCCTGCATTATTGGGACCAGGTCATCAGCCATTATCTGCAGCTCGGTTTCCAGGGCTTTAGGGCCGACGCCGCCTATAAGATCCCCGGGTATTTCTGGGCCCGGCTGATCGGCGAAGCCCGGCGGCTGGCGCCGGAGGTGCAGTTCTTTGCCGAAACCCTGGGCTGCCGCCTGGAGGAATATGCCCAACTGTCCACCTCCGGCTTCGATTTTTTCTATAACAGCTCCAAGTGGTGGGATTTCCAGGCCGACTGGTGCCTGGAGCAATACAACCGCTTCCGCCGCCTGGCGCCCTCCATCAGCTTTCCCGAAACCCACGACACCGACCGCCTGGCCGCGGAAACCCAGGGCGCCGTGGAGGTGGCCCGGCAGCGTTATCTCTTTGCCGCGTTTTTCTCCACCGGGTTGATGATGCCCATCGGCTTTGAATTCGGCTTTAAGAAACACCTCCACGTGGTTAACACCCGGCCTGAAGATTGGGAGACTCCCACTTATGACTTGAGCAGCTATATCAAGGGAGTAAACCGCATGAAAAAGGGGTGCCCGGCGCTCCTGGAGGAAGGGCCCATGGTCCGGGCCAACCCCAATGATGAGCCGGTGGTCCTCCTCCTCAAATCCCGGGCTAAAGGCCGGGGCCGGGTCCTGGCGGTGATCAACGCCACCCGGGAGGACCAGCGGGCCAAAATCCATAATTTGCCGGAACTATTAGATAAACCACAAAAGGTCTGGCAGGACCTGACTCCGGATATGGTGCCCTTGAATTTGCAGACCCTGAAGGAATTCCCCTTACCCCCGTCACGGATGCGGCTTTTTTATAATCCGGAGGCCCCGCCCCTGCCGGAGGAGTGAATAGTAATCAGTGATCAGTAATCGGTAATCAGTAAAAAGATATTCCGATCTGGTATCTTTTTCTGATCACTGATTCCTGATTCCTGATTACTGGATTCTCAGAAGGAAAACCAGTGACCCAAGCCCTGGCAGGTTTTAACGACAACGGCCTTTTCCTGGCCACCGACAGCCGGGCCACCCGGTTTGATACCGCGGGCCATGCCGAAGTTTTTAAGGTCAACAAGCTTCTTCCCCTGGGACCCAGTTGTGCGATTCTGAGCGGCGGCGCCGGGGTGAGTGTGCCTTTATCCCACAACTTGCGCCGCCTGCTGCAGCGCCACCCCAGCCCCCTGGTTCTGGAGGAGATCGTCCAGTTTGCCCTTAACGTTTTATCCCAGGGGTACGCCCGCCATCTGGAAAAACACGGGCCGGAACCCGAAGGGTTCAGGCGCATCTATTTCATCCTGGCGGGGTATGACCCGGATAAGCCGCCCCCGGGCATGCAACTCTTTCTCCTGGGCAGCGAGGACAACAAACTGCCCCTGCGCCTGATACCCACGGACAACCTGGTGGTCATGCCCCGGAACCTGGGCATGGAGATGCGGCTGTTTAAGGCCCTGGCCGGGGACGCGACCCTGGACGAACTCCTGAAGATGAGCCGGGAATTTCTGGAAAAACAAGGCGAATTGAAGAAAGAGGTGGGGCCGCCTTATTATTACGCCACGATTACCACCGAAGGATACCGAATTATAAACATCTAAGTGAATTGAACCCTCGAAATTATGTTTAATAGTGCGACAATGGGTGCAGAAAGCTCGCAGCCACCAACTATCAGCCTTTGCTTTAAATGGGAATTTATCAAGCTGAAAGCTGACCGCTGATAGCTAATACCCTTTTGTGTCCTTCTCCAGCGACTTTTCCAAATCCCATGGATGCCACTACTTTACTCCAACAATTAATCAACGGCCTCTCCCTGGGGAGCCTCTATGCCCTCATCGCCATCGGCTACACCATGGTCTACGGCATCTTAAGGCTCATCAATTTCGCCCATGGGGACCTGCTGATGGTGGCGGCCTATATCGGCGTCATGGGCGTAGGACTCTTCAGTTGGCCCTGGCCCCTGGCCTTCTCTCTGGCCATAGGCTTGACCGGGTTGCTGGGGGTGTTGCTGGAGCGGGGCGCTTACCGCCCCCTGCGCCGCGCCCCCCGCATTTCCCTCCTGATTTCCGCCATTGCCGCCTCCTTCCTCCTGGAGAACCTGGCCCTGGTGGTGGCCGGGGGCCGCCCCAAGCCCTTTCCGGCGCCGGCGGTCTTTGCCGGAGCCCTTAATTGGGGGGGACTCTTCATCCCCCGCCTCAGCCTGATAATCCCCCTGATTACCGCAGCCCTTTTGGTAATCCTCTTTTTCATCGTCTACCGGACCAACATCGGCCGGGCCATGCGGGCCATCTCCTGGAGCCTGGAAATCCCCGTGCTTTTGGGCATTAACGTCAACCGGGTCATTGCCATCACCTTTTTAACGGGCTCCCTGCTGGCGGGGGCCGGGGGGCTCCTCTGGGCCATGAAATACCCCCAGGTCAACCCTTTCATGGGCATCCTGCCGGGACTCAAGGCCTTCATCGCCGCGGTCCTGGGCGGCATCGGCAACCTCACCGGCGCGGTGGTGGGGGGCCTGCTTCTGGGACTTCTGGAAATCATGATCGTCGCCCTCTTCCCATCCTGGGGGGGGTACCGGGACGCCCTGGCCTTCGGCCTGCTCATCATCCTCCTCCTGGCCCGGCCCACCGGCCTTTTGGGTGAAAGATTGGGGGAGAAGAAGCTTTAGAAGCAGGGGTCAGGGGTCAGGGGTCAGGGGTCAGTGAATCGTATTTGCCAAGATTCCTTGAAAAAAAGGCATTGTGAGAGGTGGTAAAGAGCGGTGGCACGGGCTTTCCAGCCTGTGCTCTTTAACCTTTCATTCGCAACACTTAATCTTATGCCCATTAAATATTGGCTTAATCTGGGGTTAGTGGCGCTAGTGGTTCTCTTTTTATGGGGATCAGGCTGCTGGGCGGATGAGTATCAGATCCGGTTATTGAACAACGTGGCCATCTTCATCATCCTGGCGGTGAGCTACAACCTGATCAACGGGGTCTGCGGCCAGTTCCATCTGGGACCCAACGCCTTTGTAGCCCTGGGGGCTTATACCGCGGCGCTGTTGACCATGACCCCCGCCGAAAAGGCGGTTAATTTTCTCTTCACCCCCCTGTATTGGCCCCTGAGCCAGGTTTCTCTGCCCTTCCCCCTGGCCCTGCTGGCCGGAGGGCTGGTGGCCGCGGCTTTCGGCTTTCTCACCGGTTTTCCGGTCTTAAGGGTGCGGGGTGATTACCTGGCCATCGTCACCCTGGGCTTCGGGGAGGTGGTGCGGGTCTTGGCCAATAACCTCCAGGGGCTGACCAACGGTCCTTTGGGGCTGAAGGGCCTTTATCCCCATACCAACCTCTGGTGGTCCTGGGGCGTGGCCGCGGCCACCCTGGTCTTCATCGCCCTCCTGGTCAACTCCGATTATGGCCGCACCTTGAAGGCCATCCGGGACGATGAGACCGCGGCCCGGGCCATGGGGGTGGATACCTTCCGCCATTTGCTCTTAGCTTATATCCTCAGCGCCTTTTTCTTCGGCATCGGCGGCGGCTTGCTGGCCCACCTGATTACCACCATCAGCCCCTCGCTCTTCACTTTTTTTCTCACTTTCAATCTCTTAATCATCATCGTCATCGGCGGATTGGGGTCCATCACCGGCTCGGTGGTGGCCGCGGTGCTCTTTACCCTGGGGGGGGAATGGCTGCGGGTGGTGGAGGAGCCCCGGGTGCTCCTGGGTCTCAACATCCCCGGCATTCCGGGCATGCGCATGGTCATTTTCTCTTTTTTGCTCTTATTGGTGATTATCTATTTCCGCCGGGGCCTGCTGGGGGGCCGGGAGTTTACCTGGGCCGGGTTTAACCGCCTCCTGGGGCGAATTTTTCACTACCATGCTTCTTGAAACCCGACATTTAGGCCGGAGCTTCGGCGGCCTCCTGGCCGTGGAAAATCTTCATCTTAAGGTGCCGACAGGCGCGCTCTATGGCCTCATCGGCCCCAACGGCGCGGGCAAAACCACGGTCTTCAATCTCTTGAGCGGTTTTCTTAAACCCAGCCAGGGGGACATCCTTTTCGGGGGGGACAACATTACCAGGTTGCCCCCGGAGCAGATCACCCGGTTAGGCATCGCCCGCACCTTTCAAAACATCCGCCTCTTTAAGGACTTAAGCGTCCTGGACAACGTTCTGGTGGGCTATCACTGCCGCCGCCGGGCCTCCTGGTGGCAGGCGGCGCTGCGCTTCCCCGGGTATCTTAGGGAGGAACGGGCCCAAATCTCCCGGGGCCGGGCCCTTTTGGAAGAAGTGGGTTTGGCTGACGCCGCAGAGGAAAAAGCCGGGCAACTCCCCTACGGCCACCAGCGCCGCCTGGAAATCAGCCGGGCCCTGGCCACCGCGCCCCGCCTGCTTCTCCTGGATGAACCCGCGGCCGGGCTCAACCCCCAGGAGACCCGGGAATTGATGGACTTCCTCTTAACCCTCCACCGGCAACACCGCCTCACCATCCTGGTCATCGAACATAACCTGCGTCTGGTCATGGGTCTGTGCCAACAGATCACCGTCCTGGACCACGGCCTGACCGTAGCCGCGGGTCCCCCCCGGGAAATCCGGGACAACCCGGCGGTGATCAAGGCGTATCTGGGGAGAGAAGGTAAAGGCCGGTAGTCCGGACTTTGCAGCCCGCCCAGGATTGAGAGCGCACCTCGGGTAGGCCCTGACGGTTTCGCCTTTCTTGGTTGTGACTCTTTATCGGGCCGACACCTGAATTCCTGTTCTGCATTTCCCCTCGCCGGATCTTCTTCCCTCCGGTGTTATCAGATAAAAGGGCAGATGATGCCCATTTGTCCGCCACTGGAGGCAGCGAGATGCGAATTCATTCAAACTCCTTCGAGGGGGAGAGACTTTGAAAAGATTTCTATATCTTAGTTTAATCGTCCTTCTGAGCCTGGCTGTGGCTACTGCCGCCTTTGCCGGTGTCAGTAGAATGAACCTGAAAATAGGCGAAGAAATTTACGCCTGTAACTGCGGCGAAGGCTGCCCCTGCCAAACTTTGTCCCGGGCTCCGGGTAAATGCGTCTGCGGCAGTACTCTGGTGAAGGCCCAAGTGATTAAGGTGGGAAAGGACGTTGCCTACCTCCAGGCCAAGAGCTGGAAAAATCCCCGGTCTTTCAAGATCGTGGGCAAATACACCTGTGACTGCGGACCCAACTGTAAATGTGTCAAAATCAGTCAGCAGCCTGGTAGATGCCCCTGGGGTAAGCCCATGAAAGCGGTGAGGTAATCCCGGAACATCGTCTCTAGGCTTTGCTGCCATAAATGAGGGGCAGGCCGAAGCGCGCTTGCCCTCCGATTTTTTACCAACCCTAGATGCACACTACCTCCGTCCCAGACCTGATTGCATAAATTCACCAATCAGGGGATAATCTTGCCGGGAGAAGATAACCTATGTTGTCGACCTTGCGCCTTACCGATGCTTTCAAACATTATACCTATGATCAAGACAAGGTTCGCACCCCCGAGGAGACCGTGGCCCGGGTGCGGGAGCGCCTGGGGCGTTTACACCTGGAAATCCTCAAGGAGGCCATGCGCATTGATTCCGGACGTCTGGATATTCCGGTCTATATCAGCCTCTTAGGGGTGGACGCCCGGCGGGTGGTCCCCACCCAGAAGCAGATGGGCAAAGGCGCCACCCCGGTGCAGGCCGAAGCCAGCGCTTTGATGGAACTGGTGGAGCGCTTCAGCTTTTTTTCCTATGTGGAAGAAGGCCCCCTGCATTATGCCCGGCCCCGGGAGTTCCCCGGCCCGGTGTTGGACTTTACTTATCTGGCCCGCTCCCTCTTCGACTCCTCCCCGGAGACCGCCGCGGCCGAAGAGATTTATCAGGACTGGCCCCTCTTCTTTGCCCCGGCCACCAATCTCACCACCGGCCGGGGGGTGAATATCCCCTTCCACTGGTTTTATCTCATCGAGGAATATAACGGCCCGGCCGCGGGCAACTGCCTGGAGGAGGCCATCCTCCAGGGCCTCTGCGAGGTGGTGGAGCGCCACGTGGGTTCGGTCATCAGCCACGACCGCCTGGCCACCCCGGCCATCGACCCGGAATCGGCCCAGGACCCCGCGGCCCGGGAATTGCTGGCCAAATTCAAGAAAAACGGCATCAAAGTCTATCTCCGGGACTTTTCCCTGAACACCGGCATCCCCACGATCGCGGCCCTGGCCTACGACCCCTCCACTTTTCCGGAGGAAAGCGAAATCGTCTTTGCCGCGGGCACCACCACCAGCCCGGAAAAATCCCTGATCCGGGCCTTAACCGAAGTGGCTCAACTGGCGGGGGATTTTCACCGCCGCACCAGCTATACCCCCACACTGCCCAAATATGCCACCCTGGAGGAGGCGGCCTACCTTATGGCCCCCGGACCGTTTAAGCCCTTATCCAGTCTCCCCAATCTGGCCCACCCCAACCTGAAGGAAGAGATTAAAGGCTGTTTGGCGGCCTTAAAGCGTCTGGACCTGGAGGTCCTGGTGGTGGACGTGACCCACCCCAAGATCGATATTCCCGCGGTCTATGTCCTCATCCCCGGCACCCACTTTCTGGAACGCACCCGGAACACCAACGTCATTTTTCATCTGGCCAAGCTGGCCTCCCTCTATGCCCATCCCCCGGAGGCCCTGAAAGCCCTGGAAAAACTGATTAAAACTTTTCCAGAACGCTTTGAGGTGAACTTCTTTTTGGGGCTGACCCTGGAAAACCTGGGTCTTCCGGCCGCAGCCCTGGAGCCGCTGCAAAAATCCCTGAAACTCAAGCCCCCGGCCCACGAAGTCCCCAGCATCCACGTCCACCTGGGGGCCTGTTACAAAGACCTGGGCGACTTCCCCCAAGCCGTCGCCGCCCTCAAAACCGCCCTGAAACTGGACCCCACCCTCCATGAAGCCCACCATCTTCTGGGTTTCTGTTATTTCAAAATGGAAGAATATCAGCAGGCTGTGGCCTGTTTCGAAAAGGCCATCGAGCTAGACCACGGCTCCGCCATCGATTACGCCAACTTGGGCGTCAATCTCTCCCGCCTGGGCCACGGCCAGGAAGCCGCCTTTGTCCTGAGACAGGCCCTGGACCTGGACCCGACCCTGGACTTCGCCCGCCAGGCGTTGCTGGAATTGGGGGGGTAAAGGATTAGAAGAGAGCTGGCGGGCGCCGGGGACCAGCCGCCGGCATAAACCCCAGAGTAGCGGCTTCCCGGGGACCGGCGCCGGCGGGCAGGCCGGGTCGCCTTACCTGCTCATTTATCCATGGGGGAAAAAGGCTTCTTCAGTTCCTGGAGCCGCATGAGGTCTTGCTCCCTGCCGATCATCACCAAAATATCGCTGGGTTTGATGACGAACTCCGGTCCCGGCAGGAAGACGAAGCGGGCCGGAACCAGTTCCCGGATGGCGATCACGAAGACCCCGAAGTTTTTCCTTAAGTTGAGTTCCTCCAGACTCCGGCCGTAGAGGACGTCCGGAGGGGCCACGTCCATTACCCGGTAGTCTTCTTCCAGGGGCACAAAATCCAGAAGATTGGGATTGATGATCTGGGCGGCCACCCGCCGGGCCGATTCCCGTTCCGGGGCGATGATTTCCGTGGCGCCCACGGCCCTGAGGATGGAGGCCTGATCCTCGGTCTTGGCCTTGGCATGGATAAACTTCACGCCGATTCTTTTCAAATGCAGCGTGCACAAGATGCTGGCCTCCAGACTTTCGCCGATGCCCACGATGGCCTCGTCGAAGTCGCCGGTGACCACCGAACTTAAGCTGTTAAAGTCCCGGACATCCAGGATCAGGGCCCGTTGCACCGCGTCCACCACCGCGTTGACTTTGTTTTCATCCCGATCCAGGGCCAGGACTTCGCATTGTTTGGCGAGTTCCCGGGCCAGTTCGCTGCCGAATTCCCCCAAGCCAATGACCACCAGGTGCTTTTTGGTCTTCATCCGATCATTATCCTTCCTTCAGGGCAGAGCACGTGGGCCGGTTTG
Source organism: Thermodesulfobacteriota bacterium (assembly GCA_049322315.1). Taxonomy (GTDB): domain Bacteria; phylum Desulfobacterota; class Desulfobaccia; order Desulfobaccales; family 0-14-0-80-60-11; genus SURF-52. Next base: position 108,425 of record JBMORF010000015.1, read on the forward strand.
GCCGGGAAAAACCAGATAGCCAGGGTCAACGGGCCCAGCCGCCCCACAAACATGGTGGCAATGATCCAGATCCGGCCTACCGAAGAGAGTTTGTCGGTGATCCCGGTGGACAGACCCACCGTGCCGAACGCGGAAATCTGCTCAAAAATAAGGTGATGCATCCCCAGGCCGGGTTGCTTCGCTTCCGTGACCAACAGGAGAAAGACCCCAAAAATATTCCAGACCGCCGCCAGCCGGATGAGGATGGAGACCCGGCTCAAGGTTTCCTTGGGGATGCGACGGCCCAGGAGGTTAACCTCCGTTTCCCCCCGCATCCGGGCCCGGAGTTCCGCCAGAGAGATGGCGAAGGCCGTAGTCTTGATGCCCCCGGCGCAGGAGGCCGGGGAGCCGCCGATGAACATCAAAATGATGAGGAGCAGCAGGGAGGCTTGGGGCAAGCGGCCGATGTCCACGGTGTTGAAGCCGGCGGTGCGGGCGGAGATGGACTGGAACAAGGCGGCCTGAATTTTCGCGCTCCAGGTGGTTTCCCCGGGGGTGAGTCCCAGGAATAAAAGTCCCAAAGCGCCGCCGACAATTAAAGCCACCGTTACCAGCAGCACCACCCGGGAGTGCGCCGACAGGCGCTGGGGGCCAGCCGCTCCCTCACGGTTCCGGGGGAAACTCTTGCCTTTTTGCCACAGCTCATGAACCACCATGTGCCCCAAGCCTCCCAGGACAATGAGGATCATGATGGCGCCATTAAACAGCAGATTTAACCCCGGCCGCATGCAGTTCTCCGTATACACCGAAAACCCGGCGTTGCAAAAAGCGGAAACGGCATGAAAGGCGGAGGAAAAGAGGGCCTCGGCTTTATGGGACCGGGGCCACAGGGCCAGAAAAAGAAACAAGGCGCCCACCAGTTCGGTAACGGCCGTAAGCCAGAGGATCTGTTTAAAAATCAGGCGAAAATTGATGCCGATATCTTGTTGAAAAAAGGAACCGTGGAGCAGGGCCTGGGATTTCAAAGACAGCCGCTTCCCCAAAAATTGAAAAGCGATGGCCGCAAAGGTCATGATCCCCAGGCCCCCGGCCTGGATGAGGCCCAAGATGATCAGTTGCCCGAAATGAGTGTAAGCGGTGGCGGTGTCCACCACGATGAGACCGGTGACGCACACCGCGCTGGTGGAGGTGAAGAGAGCGTCCAGAAAGCCCACCGGCCTCCGTTGGGCCCAGGGCAGCAGCAGCAGCAGCGCGCCTAGCAAGATAACCCCGGCGAAGCTGCCCACCAAGATGGACTCAGGGAGCTGCAAAAATCCTTTAAGCCTGCTTGCCGCAGACTGGGGGCCCCATTCTTGCATGTATTTGGCCATATTTTATTGACCGGCGCCCACTACCGGATTACCACCCTGAATTAACTGATTTATCAGTTTACCACAACTGGGAATCAATGGATTCGGAATTCAAATTCTCCCGAGGATTTGCTATTTTTGCACCTTGCCAGTATCGGCAAACACGTTTAACATCTACTCAATTATGTTAAGAAGAATTTGAACCGATGCGGGAATCAGCTCTTAAAGCAGGAGAAAAAACTTCCGCCCCTCCTGGAAAATCCATTTTTTGCTGTAGTTAAAAAGGCAAAAAGATGTTTAATCGCACCAAAACCTTGATAGGGTAAAGGGAATGAAGCATTCCTCAGAGTCTGCCCCGCCGGTTACCGCCCCTCCCCAAGAACTATTGGAGGGGGAGGCCGCCAAAGAGCGCTTAAGCCAGTGGTACGCCACTGCCATCTGCGGCAATGACATCACTTCCTCCTGTCTTTATGTGGCCGCCATTGCCACGGTTTACGCCCAGGCCCTGGCTCCCCTGGCTCTGCTCATCGTTGCCGGCATTCTTTTCCTTTACCGGAAAATTTATACCGAGGTGGTGGAGGCCCTGCCTCTCAACGGCGGCGCTTATAACTGCCTGCTGAACAGCACCCGCAAATTCTCCGCGGCCCTGGCCGCCTGTCTCACCTTCCTTTCTTATCTGGCCACCGCGGTCATCTCCGCCAAGACCGCGGCCGAATATATCGAAACCTTGGCGCCTTTCCTGCCGCCCATGGAAGTCACCGTGGTGATCCTGGCCGTTTTTGCGGGCTTAACCATCGTCGGCATCACCGAATCCTCCCGGGTGGCCCTGGCCATCTTCATTTTTCATCTCACTTCCCTGACCCTGCTAGTGGGGGTAGGTGGAATTTATCTGTTTTCTCACTCCGGGGCCTGGGCCCAAAACTGGCAATTCCTGAGGCAGGAAGTCCATTGGCCCACCGCCCTCTTCTTCGGAGTCTCGGCTTCTTTGCTGGGGGTGAGCGGTTTTGAGTCCTCCGCCAATTTTGTGGAGCAGCAGCAACCCGGGGTCTTCCGCCTCACCCTGCGGAATATGTGGGTGGCGGTGCTGATCTTTAATCCCCTCATCTCTTTGCTGGCCCTAAGCCTCCTGCCGATACCGGAAATTGTCAAACACCATGACGATCTCCTCTCTTTTGTGGGGTTGCTCACCGGGGGCAAACCCCTGCATACCCTGGTGGTCATCGAAGCCGGCCTGGTGCTCTCCGGCGCGGTGCTTACCAGTTTCATCGGCGTCACCGGCCTGGTCCATCGCATGACTTTGGATCAGTGTTTCCCCCAGTTCCTCTTAAAGACCAACCGCCGGGGCACGTACCACCGCATTATTCTCGCCTTTATGTTTCTCTGTATATCCATCCTCTATATAACCCGGGGGCATTTGCTGCAATTGGCGGGAGTTTATACCATCTCCTTTCTGGGGGTCATGACCCTGTTCGGGATCGGCAATATCCTGCTAAAAATCAATCGCCAGGAATTGAAGCGGACCTACCGGGCGGGCTGGAGTACGGTGGTCTTGGGAGTGGCGGCCACCAGCGTGGGCATTATCGGCAATGTGATCCTGGATTATAAGTTTTTGATCTATTTTGCCCTTTACTTTATTCCCGCGGTGCTGGTGGTGGGTCTGATGTATGCCCGCATCCCCATCCTGAAAGCCGTTCTCACCCTCATCAATGAAATGCTGCAGCGGGCCTTTATGTGGCGGGAGCAGGTTATTGAAACCATTATGGATATTACCAATATCCGTTTGGTCTTATTTATTCGCGGGGGAGCCTTGTTGCGCCTGACCAAGGCCTTTGATTATATTCAACGCAATGAATCCAGCCGCACGGTTCTGGTGGTGCATTTATACCGGGAGCATAATCCCGCGGAACAAGAAGAAATCCAAAAAAGCCTGAAGATTATGGAAGAGCTTTTTCCCGACCTGAAGATCGAGTATCTCAGTCGGGAGGGGCAATTCGGTCCCCGGATGGTGGAGACCCTGTCCCGGGAACTTAAGGTCCCTAAGAACAACATGTTCATCGGCGCGCCGGAAGCCAAGCACCGTTTTTCCCTGGAGGACCTGGGCGGCGTCCGGGTTATTTTTTAGCCTTCACCGCCATTCCTTTCGGGGTAATCATTTCCTTCTCACACCTCATCTTTCTTCCTTCCGCACACGGTGGCAATTTGCTGATACAAATTAGCCATCCAAGGGCTTTTGTTGTAACGAACCTGGTGTTCGCCCCCACGCTGGACCCTAGCCAATCCCCCCACTTCTCTTTTCTCACCCCTCACCCCAAGCGCTGGCGGCGAATTTCGAAAAGAACGACAGCTCCGGCTGCGGCCGCGTTCAAGGAGCCGATCTCCAGCCTAGCCATGGGGATGGACAACAAGAGGTCGCATTGCTGCCGCACCCGGAGGCGCAAGCCCTTGTCTTCGCTACCGATGATCAAGACCAGGGAAACGGTTAAGTCCACATCATAAATACTCTTTTCGGCCGCCGATTCCGTACCGATGATCGTCAGACCGGCCTCTTGCAAACGCTTGAGGCAGTCCACCAAGTTGGTCACCCGGAAGAGGGGCAGAAATTCCAGGGCCCCGGCCGCGGCCTTGAGGACCGCAGGCGTCACCCCCGCGGCCCGGTCCTTGGGGATAATGAGTCCCTGGGCCCCGGCGGCATAAGCGCTGCGGCAAAGATTGCCTAAGTTCATGGGGTCGGTGAGGCCGTCCGCGGCCACCAGCAGGGCGGGCTCCGTCAGGCCGGCGACCAGGTCCAAGAGTTCCTTTTCGGATCGATAGGTATAGGCGGCCCGGCGGGCCAAAATCCCCTGATGATGCGCGGCGCCCGCCAGTCGCTCCAGGGCCGGGCGGTCCAGTTCCCGAAGGCGCACCCCTTTCGCCCGGGCCAGACGGCGCACCTCTATCAGCCAATGGCCCTTAGTCCCCCTGGCGATGACCACCTCTTCCAGGGGAGAGTCGCCCTGGCGCAAGGCGGCTAAAACCGGATGGCGGCCGTAGATGATCTGGGTCATGGAAAATTTCCGGGGAAGGGCTTATTTATAGAAGGATTTTTAAGGACTTTCTTCCTGCCGCAGCCATTGTCGCACCAGGCCGGCAAACCTGGCCAGATCATCAATCTGTTGCAGGTTCCGGTAGACGTCCTGCCAGTTAATTGCCAAATATTCATGCACCAGGATATTGCGGAATCCGGCCAGGGGGGCCAGGTGGGCGGCAAAGTCCGGCGGCAGCACGCCCAACTCCCCCAGGCGTAGGATGGCTTCATAGTAATCCCGGGGTTTTAAGGCTCCGGTCATGGAAATGAGGCGGTGGGAGATGTCCAGGACGCATTGGGCCGCCACCTCCAAGTTGCGCTCGGCAATGTCCCGCAAATAAGGGTCCCGGTCGAACTCAACTTTGCTTTTGCCCCTGAGCGGCTCTAATCTCCCTAAGCGTTCGCTCAGTTCGTCCAAGCGCCTCTCGATACCGCTGAATTCTGACACCACTCTCTCCCCCTGCGAGAATTTCGCGGCGCTGCGCCCGCAATACCGGCAGATAATCAAAATAACGGCCCATGACCATAGCTTCATATTCCACGCGGTCGGCCGCGCTCCGCTCATAGAGGAGGCTTCCTGTGGAAATAACGGCAAAAGCCAGCTCCACCGGGGCCTGTAGCAGCCAGACCACATCCAATCTTCCGGTATCGAGGCTGACCATTAGGACGTGTTCCAGGGCCGCCCGCCGGGTCGGGCTGTCGCTCTCCCGGTCAGACAGGACCCCCAGATCATAATCACTCTGGGGCCCGGTCCGGCCGGAAACCTGGGAACCGAACAGATAAACCAGGCTGATTTCCGGAAAATTTGCGGCCAATTGCGGCAGCCGCTCTTTTAAATCCCGAATTTCCATAGCTTTGATACTATACTATCATCCGTGGATTTCAAATCAGGTAATTCTTCCCTTTCTGGAAAAATGTCTTTACCAAGGCGTATCTTGCGCACCGGCAAAAGTGCATGAGAAGCTACCTTTGTTGTTCCTTTTGCAGTTCCTTGGAGCTCGCTCCCCCAACTCTCGCTGTTACTTTTGGTCAACTCAGGGTATAATCAACCTAGAAGATTAGGCAGATATCATCTATGGATACCGCACTCCAGCAATTTAAGCAACATCTGCGCGTGGAAGAAAGACTGGAAGCCCCGGTCCTGGAAGCCTATACCGGCGACCTCCGGGATTTCCGGAAGTTTGTCCATGACCGGGGGCGGTCCTCCTGGGGGACGGTGGTCCTGGAGGATTTTCAACATTATTTTAAGGACCTGGAAGAAAAAAAGCTGCCGCCGCGCAGCCTGGACCGGCGTCTCGCGGCCTTGCGGCATTTTTTTCGTTTTCTGCTCCAGCAGCAACTGATCGCCCATAACCCCCTGGAGCAATTCGACGGTCCCGCTCTCTCCCCAAGCCCCTCCCAGGTGTTGAGCAAACCGGAGATCAAGGCCCTGCTCGCGGAATTGGTCCAGGCCGGCCCCGATTACCTGGACGAACTCCTGGAGCAGTTCTACCACCATCTGGCGGCGGAGCGGGGTCTGGCGCCCCTGACCCTGGAGTCTTACGCCCACGACCTCCAGGACTTCCGGGAATATCTCTTCACCCTGGCCCGCAACGCCTGGGAAGAGGTCTCTTTGGACGACCTCCAGAATTACCTGGCCGCCCTGGAAGCCCGGGGGCTCTCCGCCCGGAGCCGGGCCCGGCGGCTCTCGGCGCTGCGCCAGTTCTTTAGGTTTCTCTTGCGGGAGGAAAAGCTCTCCGGCAACCCCGTGGAACTCCTGGACTCGCCCCGCTTACCGATGAAGCTCCCCAAGGTCTTGGGAGAAGAACAAGTGGCGGCGCTACTGGCGGCCACCGACCCGGCCACCCCTTTAGGCCAGCGGGACGGGGCGCTGTTGGAGGTCCTCTACGCCACGGGCTTAAGGGTCTCCGAACTGGTGGGCCTCACCCGTAAGCAGGTGGACCTGCGCCGGGGAGTAGTCCGGGTCCGGGGTAAAGGCAATAAAGAAAGGGTGGTGCCCATGGTGCCCCGGGCCGTGGAGAAGCTTAACCTCTATCTGGCCCAGGGCCGGCCCCAATTGCTTAAGGGCCGGGACAGCCATTATCTCTTTCTCAACCGCCGGGGGGGTCCCCTGTCCCGCCAGGGCTTCTGGAAGATTTTGAAGCAATACGCCCTCAAGGCCGGGGTCCGGGATTTCAGCCCCCACACCCTGCGCCATTCCTTTGCCACCCATCTTTTGTCCCGGGGGGCCAATCTCCGGGTCTTGCAGCTCCTCCTGGGCCACGCGGACCTGGCCACCACCCAGATTTATACCCACCTGGACGCCGCCCGCCTCCGGGAGGTCCACAAGAAGGCCCATCCCCGGCCATGACCCGGCAGAACACTCCTCCCCCCCGCACCCTGGAGGTGATTACCACCCACCTGAACGCGGATTTCGACGCCCTGGCTTCCATGGTGGCCGCCAAAAAGCTTTATCCCCAGGCCCTCCTGGTCTTTCCCGGGGCCCAGGAGAGCAGCTTGCGGGACTTTTTCGTCCGTTCCAGCTTTTACTTCCTGGAATTTGCCCGGGTAAAGCAGGCCCCGCCGGAAGAAATCAAGCGCCTCATCCTGGTGGACACCCGCCAGGCCTCCCGCATCGGCCGGTACGCCGAGGCCGCGGCCTCGGGCGAGGTGGAGATTCACGTTTACGACCACCATCCCGATTCCCCGGACGACGTGCACGGCATCCTGGAGGTGGTGGAACCCCTGGGCTCCACCACCACCATTCTGACCCGGATCATCAAGGAAAAGGGCCTGGAGATTTCCCCGGACGAGGCCACCATCATGGCCTTGGGGATCTACGAGGATACCGGCTCCTTCACCTTTGCCTCCACCACTCCCGAGGATTTCCAAGCCGGGGCTTATCTGTTGCAGCAAGGAGCCGATCTGAACGTGGTGGCCGGGATTCTCTCCCGGGAGATGTCCGCGGAACAGGTGTCTTTGCTCAACAACCTCCTGGAGCACACCACTCACTTCCATATTGACGGCATTGAGGTGGTCCTGGCCCACAGCACCGCCAAGGAGTACGTCCCCGACTTCGCGGTGGTGGCCCACCGCTTCATGGACATGGGTAATATCCAGGTGCTCTTTGCCCTGGCCCAGATGGAGGACCGGGTCTACGTAGTGGGGCGCAGCCGGGTGCCGGAAGTCAACGTGGCCGACATCCTGGCGGAACTGGGAGGCGGGGGCCACAGCTATGCCGCAGCCGCGGCCATCAAGGGCACCCCGGTGACCCAGGTGGAGGAACAAGTTCGCCAGTTGATCCAGACCAAGGTGCAGCCCCAGCGCCGGGCCCGGGATATCATGTCCTTTCCCGTCAAATGGGTCTCCCCGGACGCCACCCTGGAAGAAGTGGAACTCCTGTTGAACCGCTATAGCATCAATGCCCTGCCGGTAATCCACGAGGGTAAACTGATGGGCCTGATGTCCCGGCAAACCATCGAGAAAGGCATATACCACGGCCTGCGGCGCCACCCGGCCAAGGACTACATGACCACGGAGATCGCCACCGTCCCCCCGGACGCCTCCTTAGGGGAAATCCGGGAGGCCCTGGTGATCAACAAGCAGCGCCTGCTGCCGGTGGTGGAAGATGATGAGGTCATCGGCGTCATCAGCCGCACCGACCTCCTGCACCTCCTCATCGCCGCGGAGGAAGAGACCCAGTGGACCCAGCCCCTGCGCACCAAGAATATCCAGAGTCTGATGCGGGAGCGGCTGCCGAAAAAGATCATAGAAATCCTGCAGCAGGTGGGCCAGGTGGCCGAAGAACTGGGTTTCACCGCCTATACGGTGGGGGGCTTCGTCCGGGATCTCTTTTTAAGGCACGAGAATCTGGACATCGACATCGTCATCGAAGGGGACGCCATCGTCTTCGCCCGGCGTTTCGCCAGCCGCTATGGGGCCCGCTCCCGGGAATTCCACAAATTCAAGACCGCAGTGATCATCTTCCCGGACGGCTTCAAGATCGACGTGGCCACCGCCCGCACCGAGTACTACGAAGCCCCCGGAGCCCTGCCGGTGGTGGAGTACAGCTCCATCAAGATGGACCTCTACCGCCGGGACTTCACCATCAATACCCTGTCGGTGAAGCTCAACCCTCGGGATTTCGGCACCTTGATGGATTTCTTCGGCGCCCACCGGGACCTGAAAGAAAAGATGATCAGCGTCTTGCACAACTTAAGCTTCGTGGAAGACCCCACCCGAGTCTTCCGGGCCATCCGCTTCGAACAGCGCTTCAATTTCCGGGTCAGCAAACTCACCGCCAACCTCATCGCCAACGCGGTGAAAAACAATTTCTTCGATCGCCTCTCCGGTTCCCGCCTCTTCGGGGAACTGCGGCTCATCCTCCAGGAAGGCAACCCCCTGCCCGCCATCTCCCGCCTGGCGGAATTCAATCTCTTGGTCCCCCTGCATCCCCGGCTGCGCTACGACGAAGGCACCAGGGGCATGTTAGAAAGGGTCCAGGGAGTGCTGTCCTGGTTCGATCTCCTTTACCTGGACGAGAAATTTGAGCGCTGGCTGGTGTATTTCCTGGGATTGGTGGAGCCTCTGACTCCGGAGGAGCTGACGGAGATGGTGCAGTGGTTCAAGCTCTCCCCCAAAAAAGCCGCAGCCATTGCCGGGGGCAAGGAGGCTGCGGACCAGACCCTGACCCGGCTCTACCGCCTGGGGGAGGACCCGGACCGCATTAAAGTCTACCGGCTGCTGAGCCCCTTAAGCACCGAATATCTCCTCTATATGCTGGCCAAAACCCGGCAGGAAGCGTCCAAAAAGGCCATTTCCCTGTACTTCACCCATCTGAAGCACTTAAAACCGGAACTTAAGGGCCGGGACCTCCTGGCCCTGGGCTTCACTCCCGGCCCCCTCATCAAAGAGATGCTGGAGCGCCTTCATGAGGGCCGGCTCACCGAAGCAATTAAAACCCGGGCCGAAGAATTAGAGATGATCCGGCGCTCTTTCGGGCCCTAAGGTGTTTTGCTCCCGCCAAGGCGAAAAAACGTAAAAAAATAATGCAATTATTGCCTCAACTCCGGGAATATAATGTATAATTGCGTACATAAGCGGTGATCATCCGGTTAAACAATAATTGAAGTAATTCTGGATTTAACCTTTACGGGACTATTCGTGGGATTTATTGCCGCCATTATCAATAACAAAGGAGGCGTAGGCAAAACCACGGTGGCCTGCAATCTGGCCCATGCCCTGGGCCTCCAGGGGAAGCGGGTGCTGGTGGTGGACCTGGACAGCCAGTGCAATGCCACGGCCCTTCTGATCCCCCCAGAGACCAATCACCACCCCAGTTTATATGAACTGCTGGAACAGGAGGATTCACCGAGGCAACTGCAAGACTATTGTTATCCCACCAGATATGAGGGGGTCTCCTGCCTTCCCAATGTCCCGGAAACCTCGTCCCTGGAGCCCCAGCTGCTTCTAGGCGCGCCGGCCAGTTTCTTCCGGCTGCGGCGTCAGTTGCGAGACCAGGCCCGGACCCAGTTTGACGTCACCATCATGGATACCCCTCCCAACCTGGGCACTTTTGTCCTTTGCGCCCTCATTGCCGCGGACTTTGCTCTGGTGCCCGTTAAGTCGGGCAGCGCTTTCAGCGTGGCGGGCCTGGTCAAGGCGGTGAACCTGGTCAAGGAAGTCCAGGAGCAAAGCAACCAGGACTTGCGCTTTTTGCGTCTGTTGATCACCCAGATGGATAAGCGGACCCTTATCAGCCGGACCCTGGCGGGCCAGATAGAGGCGGCGTTTCGGGAGGACCAGGTTTTTCGCGCCATCATTCCGGTGAACACCGCTTTTGAGCGGGCGGAGGCCGCGGGGAAAACCCTGTTGAGCTACCAGCCCGGGGCCCCCGGCGCCGCCGCTTTCCGGGAACTCGCCCGGGAACTTCTGGACCTCACCAATGAAGCTGGATTGTCAAGGAGGAAAGCCTTATGAAGGACACCCCAAAAGGGAGTAAAAAACGGCCGAAATTGGTGGAAAGCTTTAATAATGTGCCCCATATCCTGGAAAAAGCCCGGCAGGCGGTGGATGAAGTAACCCAGACCCCCCCAGAGGGAAGCAGGGAAGCAAAGCCGGCACGGCGCGTAAAACCTAGAGCCGCGTCCCCTGGAAAACCTAAGGCCGCGCCCCCGAAAAAGTCGGCCAAAGAGACCGGCCGGCCGCAAAGAACTGCTCCTGTAGCGCGCCCCCCGAGAAAAACGGCCCCCGCCGCAGCCGCTCCGGCGCCGGAGACTCCGAGAGAACCGCTGGTACCTTTGGCGTATTACGGCATCTCGGTGAAGCATGCCATCCCGGGGCGGGTGCGCTTGCGCCTGGGGAGAATGTTGCACAACGAAGCTCTGGCAGATCAACTGCCGCCCCTATTAGCCACCGTGCCGGGGGTTACTTCCGCGGAAGCCAGCGCCGCCACCGGTTCCCTCCTCATAACCTTCAGCTCCCGGGAGTTGTCCGCAACCACGGGTCGCCAGAATTTAGCCAAGGTGATGCGTCAATTTTTCCCCGGACTCGATACGGAGACCCTGGTCAAACGCATGCTGGTCGCGTAAAATGATAGAAATTTTTTCTCAGTGGCATCTCAGGGAAGAAAGATAGGCGGTTAATTACCATAACCAGAACGCAAAAGAGGGTCACATGGAACTTTGGGATGGCGGACTCAAGTCCACAGCTTCCACCCTGCTGGTGGTCCTGGGGGCGGCCGTGGCTGCGCCCATCGTGCTGCCGCTGCTGGCCCAAATCACCCGGCCGGTGGCCAAGGCGGCCATCCACCTCTATCTGGACCTGGCGGCAGATATTCAGGAAGTCGTGGCCCACCACCAGCCCCGGCGCAGTAAACGGGCGGGCCTGATCCCTCATCTTCTCACCGGCGGGACCGAAGAACTGGTGACGGCCGGTTTGGAGGCGGAGGCTGAGGGATCGCTGGCAGAGACGGTAGCCGCAGTGGTGGTGGAAATATTATAATCCCGGTAAAAGTAACCTGTTTTTTTTTAGGGGAATTACACCGCGGAATTTTAGACCTCAGTTTCTCATAATAAGGAGGATGACATGGCTTGGTATGATGATGTTTTAACCTTCTCCTGGCCCAATGTCCTGGTGGCGGTGGGTGTGGCGGTCATGGTCCCGGTGCTTCTGCCGGTGGTGGGCGCGGTCGTGCGGCCGGTGGCCAAGGGACTGATCAAGGGCGGCTTCATGATCAAGGATACGGTGGTGGGTTTTACGGCCGAGGCCGGCGAGCAGGTAAGCGACCTGGTGGCCGAGGCTAAAGCCGAGCACTACAGTAAAACCAGCTAGAGCAGGCTGGGCCAATGGCTCACGGGTTAGCCCGCCTTTATCATATCTGTTGAGGCCCCACCCGGCATGGCCCATTGGCCCTTGGCTCTTTTAACCAGCCCCATTCCACCATTTTCTCCTTCACCACTCCCCGTTTCCTTCCGTCAAACTGGGAGGCATCAGCAGAGAGGTGAGGCGGGAGGATAGCAAAACGATAGCAAAAGAGGGTTTGGATTCCTTCTGTTTGTAAGAACATCTATAAGTGTTAGTTTCAAGGTCATTTTTTTCAGGTCCTACTGCTGCCGGGGGTTTTTGGCGGTGGTGAGAGCCCGAAGCTTGGTCTCGAAAAGATGTTTAATCCCTGACGGCAATCCCTTATCCGCCAGAGCCTGCCGGTAAACTCCTTGGGCCGCTTCGGGCCGGGCCGTCTTTTCGTAGAGTTCCCCCAACAGGAAGTAAATATCGGCACTGGCGGCCTGTCGCTGCACCTGTCGGTTAAGCACGGCGACGGCGCCTGCCAAATCCCCTTGTTGCCGCAGATAGAAAGCCAGAGAGAAGGCGTACTTGGGCGCCTGGGGGCGCAACTCCTGGGCGGTGCGGAGGTAGCTTAAGGCTTCGGTGAGGCGGTCTTGGGCCAGCAGCACCCCTAAATTGTAGGCTGCTTCGGGGAATTGCGGATCACTCTTCAGGGCGGTGCGCAGCGCGGCTTCGGCCTCCGGCAGTTTTCCTTGTTCGGCCAGTAAGAGGCCCAAGTTAAAGTTGGCGGTGGCGTTATCCGGGGCAACTTTGAGAGCCCGGCGCAAGGCGGCCTCGGCCTCACCGCTTTGGCCCAGGCGGGCGTAGACCATGGAGACATTGACCAGGGGCAGGATGGATGCGGGTTGCAGGCGGGAAGCGGTATGGAAGGCTTCCAAAGCCTGGGAAAATTCCCGGCGCTCAAAATAAAAATTACCCAGGTTGTAGTAGGAGGCCCAGTCATCGGGCCGGGCCAGGAGGGAGACCAGCAGTTCCCGGTTGGCGGCATCCAAGCGCTGCTGGTCGGCGGTGCTCAGCAGTTCCCGGGGGTAGGGGGCCAGGGCGGCGGCGGCCCGGATGCGCACCAGCCGGTAGTTATCATCCAGGCAGGCCAGAAGAGCCGAACTAGTTTCCGGGGTGAGGTGAGCCGCCAGGGCTGAGGCCGCGGCCCCCCGCACCAGGGGAGATTTATCCTTGAGGGTCTGCTGGAGGGCCGGCCATTTCTGGTGACGGGGGCAGAAAGCCAGGAGGCGGATGAGGGAAGTGGCATAAATCTCGTCACGCTCCGGGCCGGTGAGGTGCTTGAGCATGGCCGGCAGTTTGGTCCAATCCCGTTTTCGGGCCGCGTCAATGAGTTCCGCCCGATAAAGCCGGGGAGCCTGGTAATCCCTTGGCCGCCATTTCCTTACCTGTTGGTCGGCCCATTTGGCATCTTTATCTTTATGGCAGAGGTTGCAGGCGTTGGGGGACTTAAACCTGATGGTGGCGGCGGGAGCCGGCGGCAGCAGGGAATGGTCGCTCCGGCGCATGCGGGCAAACTCGGTGGTGGGCAGGTGGCAGGCGATGCACTTGTTGGGCACTCCGGGCCGGTCCGGGGGATGGTGGATGTGCGCCGCAGCCTGCTCCACCCTTTGGGCATGGCAGGGCAAGCAGGCGTGATTGGCCCTGGCCTCGTCTTGGAAGCGATAGCGGCCGCTGGAGGTATGGCAGTGGACGCAGGAGAGCTTGCCGCTTTGGGCGCAAGGACTCAGGCGCCAGAGGGTCTCGGTGAAGTTCTCCCCCAGGTCCCGGCCGTCGGGATAAAAATCCCGGTCTTCCAGGGTAACCAGATCAAAGTGGTCAAAGAAGCGCTCTCCGGGCAGAAAGGAGGTGGTTAAGGGGATCATCTTGGCATGACACGGGGCGCAGGTGGCGTTGTTCTGGGCCACCGTGAAGTCCCGGCCGCCCCGGATGATTTTCAAGTCCTTGGGGATGGCGCCCTGGGGCGCTTCCTGGCAGACGCGGACGTGCTCCGCGGCCGGGCCGTGGCAGGTTTCGCAGTTGATGCCCGGCTCGGCCCAGACGGTATGGTACGTGTCGCTCTGGAGGTCGTAGTTGGTGGCTAACTGGCTGACATGGCAGGAGTGGCAGGCGGTGTTGAAGGTGAGGAGGGGGTCCCGCCAAGAAACGGGCTCGGTGCGAACCCCTTCGGCAAAGTGCCGGATCATGCTGGCCGTGGTGTTAAACCACTCCTTCTTTCTGACGTCATAAGCCACGGGCAGGACCTGGAGGCGGCCTTGGTCCAGGGGGGTGAGGAAATAATAGACGTTCTTCCCGCCCAAAGCATGGGCCATGGGGTAGGATTTCTCCCCTGGCCCCCCCTGTTCCCGGACAAAACCCCGGCCATCCCGAAAAATCGCCTGGTAGCGGCGATCCTTGACGGCGATGGGGGTTTTTTGGGGTTCGACCTTGGTTTTCAGGAATTCAGGAGTCACCGGCTGCATGGCCAGCCCATGATGGGAAGGCGCCCACAGTCGATAAAACCTCTCGTGACATTCCCGGCAGCTCCCCGACCCGGCGTAGCCTGGCGATTTAATCCGGGTAGCCGCAGGGGCGCCTGAAAGCGATGCTCCTTTAAGCCACCACCAGGAAATCCCCCCCAGCCCCACCAGGATTAAGACTGCCAGGATTAGCGCCAAGACCGGTTTTTTCGGGAAATGGGTCATGATCTTGAGAGAAAGACTGCCAGTTGTTACTATATCCTAAGGGACGAAGATTAAACCAATAAAACTCCGGCAGTCTCCCGTCGCCGGGTATTTTATACCGAGTTGCAGTCAAAAAGATACTATACGTAGCGAACCTGGTGTTCGCCCTGGAGCCACGGGCGAACACAAGGTTCGCCCCTACAGTTCAACGTCCTTTGAATGCGAATTGGTATTACAGATAAGCCTTCACCACATACTGCTGCACCATCCGCTGGGTATTAAAAAAAGAGCCGTTAATGGCGATGGCGCCGTACATAGCCTCCAGGAATCCTTCCCGGTTTTGGTAATACATGGGGACAATGACTTTTTCCAACTTGGTATAGAGACAATCGGCGTCCTCGGCGCAATCGTGTATCTCGGCGCCGTGGACCACGGGAGAGCCGATGGACCAGCCGGTGAAGTTTTCGATACAGCCTTCCAGCCACCAGCCATCCAGGCTGCTGAAGCTGGGGACCCCATTCATGGCGGCCTTCATGCCGCTGGTGCCCGAGGCCTCATTGGGGGGCTGGGGCGTGTTCAGCCAGACATCCACCCCGCCGGTGAGCAGCCGCCCCAGCCAGGCGTCGTAGTTCGCCAGGTAAGCCACCTTGATGTCCGGTTTTAAGGCTTGAGCGGCCTGAAAGATTCGCCGGATGAGGTCCTTGCCCAGGGTGTCCCGGGGATGGGCCTTGCCGGCATAAATGAGCTGAATGGGGCCTATCTCCCGGGCCAATCGCCGCAAGCGTTCGATATCGCTGAAGAGCAAGTCCGCCCGCTTGTAAGTTGCGACCCGGCGGGCGAACCCCAGGGTCAGAACATCTTTATCCATGCCCGCGTTGGTTTGGTGGTTGACATAGGAGAGCAGTTCTTCCTTGGCCTGTTGGTGCGTGTCCCACAACTCTTTCTCGGGGATGTTGAGGACGTAGCGCAGGCTGAAGTTGTCCTCCCGCCAGCCGGGAATGTGGCGGTCAAAAAGCGCCTGCATGGGCTCGCTGGTCCAGGTGGCGGCATGCACGCCGTTGGTGATGGCGTCTATGGGGTAGTCGGCGAACATCAGGCGGGAGACCTCTCCGTGTTTTTTGGCCACCCCATTGACATAGTTGCTCAGATTGAGGGCCAGGTAGGTCATGTTGAGCCTGATCCCCCGGGGCGCCAAGTCCGGCACCCTGGCGAAATCCCCGCCATACTGAAAGATGTGTTTCTGGACATCCACAGCAAACATGTCCTGATTATCCAAGACATACTTGAGATTGTCCGCCATCTTCGCCACCAACTCCAAAGGAAACTGGTCGTGGCCCGCGGGCACCGGCGTATGGGTGGTAAAGATGCACTTTTCCCGCACCGCCTCGATCTCCTCCTGGCCGATGGTGTCCTTGCCGTTTTTTTCCGCAGCCTCGTTTAACAGTTCGAGGGTCAAAAAGGCCGCGTGTCCCTCATTCATGTGAAAGCGATTAATCTGCCGGTACCCCAGGGCCCGGAGCAGGCGCACCCCGCCCATCCCCAGAACGATCTCCTGGCAGAGGCGGTACCACTCATCACCACCATAGAGGTGGTCGGTGAGCCGGCGGTCCCAGTCACTGTTTTCCGGCAGGTCGGTATCCACCAGATAGACCGGCACCACGGCGCCGCTGACGCCTTTGACTTCATATTTCCAGGCCCGGAGCAGCACTTCCCGGCCCTCGATAATCACCTGGGCCCGGGGCTCCATCTCGGTTAAGAAATCATTGATGGCCCAGGCCACCGGCTCTTCCGTCTGGTTGCCCTTGGCATCCAGATGCTGATAAAAGTAGCCTTTCCGGTGCAGGAGGGAAACAGCCACCATGGGGACCTTGAGGTCGGCGGCCGAGCGGATGGTATCCCCCGCCAAAACTCCCAGCCCGCCGCTGTAAGTGGGGATGTCGGGCTCCAGGGCAATTTCCATGGAGAAATAAGCAATGAATTGGTCATGAGACATGGCGTTCCTCCTGGGGAGCCAGTATATGAGCCCTGGCCTCATTAATAAAGAGGGCTTTCAGCTTATCCCCTTAAAAGTCCGCATAGCACAGAAAGGCGAGCTAATCAAGACACCCCCCCGCTCTTGCATGCTGACTTCCGGGGTCCGCCCCAACCTTCCGGCAGGGGCCAGGTCTTGGATATCACCTCTAGGGCGCTCTTCAGCGCCCTTACCGGTCCCGGGGGGGGAAATTCTAACTGGCACAGGGTGAAAGGCAAATTTGGTCAGGATGCGGGAAGATTTCAGCTTTCTGAGGACTCCCGAATCTTGAGAGTGATCTAAAACATCGCAGCCGGCAGATTATCAATTGCCTTCATGAAGGTCCGGCAGTATCCAGCACCTCCCTGATTTTCTCCACCAGGGCCAGCATCCTGAAGGGCTTGGGAATAAAATTGACCTCAGAATTTAATACCCCATGATGGACTATGGCGTCTTCCGTATACCCCGACATATAGAGCACCTTCATTTGCGGATGCAGCAGTTGCAGCCGTTGGGCCAGTTCACTGCCGCTAAGTTGGGGCAGCACTACATCGGTCAACAGCAGGTGAATGGGGGTATCGGCTCTCTCACAAATCAGCAGGGCCTCTCCGCCATTAGAGGCTTCCAGCATGGTAAATCCATGCCGGCGCAAGGCCGTGGAAATCAAATCCCTTAGAGAGGCGTCATCTTCCACCAC
Organism: Thermodesulfobacteriota bacterium; assembly: GCA_049322315.1. Lineage (GTDB taxonomy): Bacteria > Desulfobacterota > Desulfobaccia > Desulfobaccales > 0-14-0-80-60-11 > SURF-52. The sequence continues at coordinate 125,514 of JBMORF010000015.1, forward strand.
CAGGATGGTCTCGTCTCCTTCCAGGGACCTGGGAACTGCGGGCTTGGGTTTAAGCTCTTTTACTTTTTCCTCCACCTGGGGCAAATATACTTTGAAAGTCGTGCCTTTATCGGGCTCGCTGTAAACCCAGATATGGCCGCCACTCTGTTTGACGATGCCGTAGACGGTGGCCAGACCCAGCCCGGTGCCTTTGCCGCTCTCTTTGGTGGTAAAGAAAGGTTCAAAGATGTGAGACAAGGTCTCCGCATCCATCCCTCCCCCATTATCGCTCACCACCAGCATCACATGGGGACCGGGGGTAACGCTTTCATGCGTCTGGGCATAATCCTGGTCTAAATAGACGTTGGCGGTTTCCAGGGTCAGTTTGCCCCCGTGGGGCATGGCGTCCCGGCCATTTACCGCCAGATTCATGATGATTTGTTCGATCTGGCCGGGATCGGCCTTGACCAAACCCAGTTCCTGTTCCCTAACGGTGACCAGGTCAACATCTTCGCCGATCAGCCGCCGTAACATCTTTTCCATATCATTGACTACGTCGTTGAGGTTGATCACCCGGGGCTGCAAAATTTGCCGGCGACTGAAGGCGAGAAGTTGATTGGTGAGGGAGGCTCCCCGGTTCGCCGCCTTCATGATCTCTGCCACATATGAGTGGAAAGGGTCTTCTGGCCGGAGATTTAACATCATCATCTCGCTGTAGCCGGTGATGGCGGTGAGCAGGTTGTTGAAATCATGGGCTACTCCTCCCGCCAATCGCCCCACTGCCTCCATCTTTTGGCTCTTGAGAAGCTGTTCCTCCATATTTTTACGCTCGGTAATATCAAAAAAGACCCCGCTAATATGATCGATTTTGCCGGCAGCATTGCGGATTATTTGGTTTCGGCTCTGTATCCAGCGAACCTCGCCGTTCTTTTTGCGGATGCGGTGCTCGGTGACATAAGAGCCGTAAGCTTTCAGGCTATCAAGAAGATTTTTTTTGGCCTGGGCAATATCCTCGGGAAAAATCAGGTCCAGCCAGGTCTTCTGGCGCGTATTAAATTCTTCCAGGGAATAGCCGGTGATTTCCTCGATCTTCTGATCAAAGCATTCCAGGCTCCAATCCAAATAGCCTTTATAGACCACCGCGGGGATTTGATTTACCAGGAGACGATACCGTTGTTCGCTTTCCCGGAGCAGTTGTTCTGCTTTCTTATAATCCGTTAAGTCTATCGCCAGGACCGCGATTCTGGCCACTTTCCCTTGGGAATCCAGGACAGGATGGCAATAACTTGAGAAATACCGGTCCTGGCGGGTGTCCTCGAACTGGACGGGCTTGCCGGAAGCCACCACCTCGGCAATGCGAGCCTTTCTCCTGGGAACCACCTCTTTAGGCATGATATCCCAGACATTTGCCCCTTGTACTTCCTCAGGCCTTTTGCCCATTCTTGCAGCGGCGGTGGCGTTGGCCGCCAATACGGTTCCCTGGGGGTCCAGCAACAACAGGGACTCCGTGTTAGAGTTGATGAGCACACTGAGGGTTTCCTCTCTCTCTTGGAGGGCCTCGTTGGCCAGGGCCAAATCGGTGATGTCCTCATAGATAACCAGCTGATTACCCGTTTCCAGAGTCACCGGCCTGAAATTAATTATCTTTTGGGAGCCGTCCTTACAAGTCACCCTGAAAGTGCGGGGGCGACTTTCCCCCACCCGTGACCTTTGCAAGTCTCTCAGCCAAAAGGAAATGGCTTCGTGGCGATCCTCTGCCTTGGGGTAGGCTTTGGCAAACCAGTCTCTGCCGGTGGGGATATCTGCCAGGGTATAGCCAAAAATCTCTATGAATTTAGGATTTACATATTGATAATTCCCGTCTCTCCCGATGAGGGCCACTCCCACCGGAGATTCCTCCGTCAAAATGCGATATTTTTCCTTTTCCCGTTGGAGTTCCTCCTCTGCTTCTTTGCGCTGGACGATACGCCACATACCTTCCATCAGCAGAGTAAGTTGCCGGATGTCCGATTCATCATAGTCTGAGGGCTTGTTACCCACCCCGGCGACGATGACCACTTTATCGCCATCAAAGATCGGGACATTCATATGCCTGATGATATTTACGTGGCCCGGGGGATAGCCTTTTTTCCAGGGATTAGGGGCGGCATAATCATTAGTGATGATGGGTTTCCGCTGGCGGACTGCTTCGCCCCAGAGGCCGGTAGTCTCCACCGGATAGAGCAAGGGCTTATCGCTGATGCGACACTCGGCCATGGCGGCTTTTGACCAGGCATGCATGGTCAACACCGTCTCCTCAGCATTCATAAAAGCAATATAGCCGATCTTACTCTCAGTCAGCCGGGTCGCCTCTTCCATGGCGAAGTGGGCGATTTCCGCCAGGGGGGCATTCGCCATCTGGTTGAGCTGCAATAAGGCTTCCAGACGTTGTTCGTTAAGTCTAAGAGCATCCACGGCCTCTTGACGCTGAGTGATGTCCATCCCCATGCCGATCAAGCAACAGACGTGATTAAGGGTAACGCGCAGGCCCGTAAACAAAAAGGGAATGGTCTTACCGTTTTTTAAGAGGAAATCTGCGGCCACCGAGGATTCCCCCGTGAGGAAGACCTCCTGAATGGCTTGCCGGACTTGAGTCCGATGATTTTCCCCAATGAATTCTAAAGGTTGCATCCCCTCGATTTCCTGGGATGAGTACCCGGAGATCTCTTCAAATTGTTTATTCCAGCGGAGAAACTTTCCTTCTTCATCAAATAGATAAAAGACCCCGGGCAGACTATCGATGATGGAAGCAGAGAGGTCCCGTTCTTTTTCCAGTTCTTCCCTGGCGCGCTGGCGTTCGGTGATTTCCTGGGCCAGTTCGACGGCTCGCTTCGTGGCTTCTTCCAGGAGCAGAGAATTCCTCAGACCAAGAGAAATTTCCGCGGCGAGGGTTTCCAGCAGCGGCGACTGTTTTTCAAAGTCACGGGGGGTAGCCGAGGCTAATCCCAGGATGCCTATTACCTGGTCCCCACTCTTCAGGGGCAAGGCGGCGAATGACTGCAAGCCTGCCTCTTGACACTCCGCCATGGTACAGCGTGGATCGCCGGAGATATTGGGGGAATATTGAGGCCGTCCATCCCGGGCCGCCAAGCCGCACAGACATTCACCGACACAGTGAGCCGGCACGGAGTCAAATTTATAACGGGAATTCTCCGGACCTAAGACCAAAAGGGGCAAACGGGCATCTTCTTTAAGGAAAAAAATCACCAAATCCGTCGCGAGGTGCTCCGCAATACCGTTAACGGTGGCTGAGACCATTTCCTCTAAAGAAATACTGCTGCTGATCAAATGGCTGATCTGGTTGAGGAGGGTCATCTCCCTGAGATTCTGGTTTAGTTCCTCTTCCACCCCCTTGCGTGCGGAAATATCCAGGTGAGTGCCGCAGGCCCGCACCGGCTTGCCCTGGGCGTCCCGTTCGATGACCTTGCCCTTGTCCAGCACCCAGACCCATTGCCCCGATTTATGCCGCAAACGGTGCTCGGTTTCATATAACGGGGTCTGGTCATCCAGGTGAGCGCCCAGCACCTCCCGGACCATCGGCAAGTCGTCCGGGTGCACCAGCTTCTCCCAGGAACGGACATGGGGTTCGACCTCCTCCAAGGTATACCCCAGCATCTCTGCCCAGCGATCATTGAAGATCACCTCGCCGGACTGCACTTTCCAGTCCCAAGTGCCAAGCTCCGCGCTTCGCAAAGCTAATTCGAGGCGTTCCCGAGTATCATGCAACTCTTGTTCAGCCCGCTTGCGCGCGGTGATATCCCGGAGAAAAGCCACCACTTCCCCGGCCTCGACGGGTTTATATTGGATACTGACTTCGAGATCGATAATGCTCCCATCCTGACAACGGTGCCGGGTCTCAAAGCGGTCCTCACCCTGTGATATGACTTTTTGAAAGTGTGAAGCTATGGCGCCCGGCGACTCGACCGCCTCCAGGTCTGCGAGGCGCATGGCAAGCAGTTCCTCTTCGCAGTAGCCGCTCATCCGGCAATACGCCTCATTGACTTCCAGCAAACGGCCTTCCAGGTCGACCCGCCAGAATCCGTCCATCGCCGTTTTTAAAATCGTTCTGTACCGTTCCTCGCTCTCCCCCAGGGCCTCCTCAACCCGGGTGCGCTCATCGATTTCTTGCTTCAGCCGCTGCAAGGCCACGGCCATGCTTGCCCGGGGCGCCGCCTCCGACGTCAGCAGTTTCTGGATCTCTTCCTCCAGCGAGCGGGAGGAAGGCTTCACGATAAATTCATCCCAGGCATCGCCCCTGGCGATGAACGTGGTTTGGTCGGCCCAGCAGTTGGTCCCGAAGAGCTTGGAGCAGTACCCCGCCATTTTCCCGGCCAACATGCCGCTTCCCCAGCACACCCCCAAAGCTTTCTGGTAACGCCCTTCCCAACTATCGGCCACGCGAAACCGGCATTCTCTCTTCTCGGTATCACAGGAGTCCAGTCGCCATTCACCCCAACCGGCCACCGCTGCGATATTGGCGATGGCCTTGAAGCCCTCAGGAAAATCAGGGAACTGGGAGATCACCTCCCAGTCGGCTTCGACACTTTTACGGCCTTCGCTTTGCAGCGCCAAGAGGAAGAGCTCTGTGCCGACCATGGCCTGGACCCCGGACATCACCCCGGCCAGGGTGGTATCCACCCACATCATGACCACCGGCATTTCCCCGAAGGTACAGGTGCCTCTCTGGGGATGCCACTCCAGATGGATGCCCGACACCCTGATCTCGTTTACTCCAACCCCGTTATTTTTTTCCCTCACCATCTCTAAGCCCCTCTTTGCCAAGCCTCAAAATGCTGCTCCCAGGCCCATGATGAGAAGGAACGGAGGATTTCGGCATGGTTCAGGATCAGAGGTGTAAGCAGGACCCGCACTAACTTCATCGAGATAAAGAAGCCTGTATATTAAAAATAAAAGATAGTTGCCAAAACATAATATCAAAAAACACCAATCAGAATGACAGCTGAATATTACTTCTTTGACCGCAACTTGGTGTGACGCCCCGGCTCTTGGAACTGCCGCCCAGCCCCGGGGGTGTGGTCTCAGGTGCCAGCACCCAGAAGCATGGCCACCGGCAAGTTCGGAAAGAGAGTCTTAAAGGGTATGGCGGGAGATTTCTTTTCCCAGATGGAGTCTACTCTGGCATTGGTAAAAACATCAGTCCATTGTCCGGGGGCCTCAGGCGGTAACGCCAGAAAGCCATCTTGCCAAGCTTCCGGGGCCCAGGCAAGATCTCCGGAACTAAACTTGCTGATAAGTCTGGCAATTCCCACGACCACCCAGGTTGTTCCCCAACGCCGGGCAAAAGCCACCACGTTTTTTCTCTTGGCGCCCCGGGTCACCAAGGGGAGGTAATCTCCCTGGAGGAAGAGATCCAGGTGATCTTTGCGAAAATTTAGGGCCTTGTAAGTGAGATAGAGCTTGATGCCCCCCTGGGGCCAGTTTTGGAGGAGCTCCTGAATGAGGGCGGCAGGGGCCTTCCCTTCCTTCCTTTTCAATTCCCGGAGCATCCGGGGCCGTTCTTGAAAGTCCACCGGCCGGCGATTATCCGGGTCCACCAGGCTGAAATCCCAGAGTTCCGTGCCCTGGTAGAAGTCAGGCACCCCGGGAGAGGTAATTTTGAGGAGAGCCTGGGAGATGGAGGACAACGCACCGCAAAAAGCGAGGCGCGCTTGAAATTTTCGGAAATCCTTAAGGAATTGATTAGCGGCGGTGTCCTCCAGAATGGCCTCCACAAAGGCCAGCAGCACTCTCTCATGTTCGGGATCGGTGGCGATCCAGCGGGTATGCACCTTGGCTTCCCGGGCCGCCTTGATGACATAATGCTTGAACCTCTCTTTAAAATCCGGCAGTTCCTCTGGAAAGAGCGGCCAAGCCCCGAGCAGGTTCTGATAAAGGAAATATTCCTCATTGGCATCCGGTACGGCCAAGCCGCGGACATAGTGCTTCTTGGATTGATTCCAGGCGCTCCAGCGACGTAAACATGCTTCCCATTCCTTAGGCATCTCCGAGAGGATATTGATGCGCAGGCGCACGTCCTCGCTCCGCTTGGTGTCGTGGGTGGAGGTGGCGTTCAGGGAATAGGGCCAATTTCCCTGGCGAACCCGGTTAAAACGGTGGAAATCCTCCGGGGACACCACCAGGAAGTCGGTCCCCACTTCATTTAAGGACACCAGGGGATTATAGACGTAAAGGGCCGTATCCTCCAGACCCTTGGCCATGATGGGGCCGGTGAACTGTTGCCACTTCATGACGAACCGCAGCCAGTCTTTTTTCTGCTCCTCGGCAAGATCGGGGGGAGGCTCCAAGAGAAGCACCCGCCTGACAAAGTCCAAGGCCGTGGGGTCGAGGGCAGGATTCCGGGCGGCAACTTCAGTAAAAACTTTCTCCAGATAGTCCCGATCCCGGGGGCTGACCTCGAAGCTGCGGATATAGGTGCGGTAAACCGGCAGGCAGGCAATCACCTCGCATAAAATCTTCTGCAGTTCTTTCCGGGGCACATCCCGGGCTCGCCGGTCCTGCTCCGCCAGCAGGCTGAGATGATGCCCCAGGGTTTCCAGTTCCCCCCCGAAGAGGGTCTCCATGATCATCTTTTTCTTTTGATAAATTAACTCCGGCCGGGACAGGTCCGGTTTGACGAAGTGGTTATAGACCCGCTGCACCTCTTTGTAGCCCGGTGCATCGATGAAGAGCCCGTTCACCATATTTAAAAAATCATAGCCCGTAGTGCCGGCCACCGGCCAATCAGGGGGCAAGGATTCGTCCGCGGCCAGGATCTTTTCCACCACCACATAGAGATTTTCCCGGGCGGCCGGAGTCTGGTCTCCGGGGGCCAGGTGGCTTTGCAGCCGCTGAAGGTAGGCCAGGGGATCATACAAACCGTCGATATGGTCGACTCTCACCCCGGTAATCTTGCCCGCCCGCAGCAGACTGGACAGCAGGCTATGGCTTGCTTCGAAGACCTGGGGGTCTTCCACCCTGAGGCCGATCAAGTCGTTCACGCTGAAAAAGCGCCGGTAATTGATCATGTCCAGGGAAAGCCGCCAATAAGCGAGGCGATAAGGTTGTAAATTGAGGAGCCGGTCCAAGAGATCAAAGCTTGCCGGGTCTCCGGCACGGCCATTAAAAATGGCGATATTCTCATGGATAAAGGTCTTGATCAGGGGATTGCTTTGATAAAGGAGCCAGAGAGTATTTTTCAGGATTTCTTTTTGCCGGTGTCTTTCCAGGAGCTTGCGCTTGCTGCGGAGGGAACGGGGCGCGAGCTGTTCGATCCAGCTTAAGAGCTCCAGTAAACTCAAAATCCCGGGATTTCCCTCCCCTTGTTCCCGGATCAAGGTTTCCAGGCGGTGAGTCAGGATGAGACTGTAGCTTTTAGGGTCCAGGGGAAATTTATGTTCATAGTAATGGACAAAAAAGCCTTCTTCTTCGTAGCCTAACTTGATCTCCTGATTTTCCAGAACCTGGCTGTAAGGGGAACCCAAAACGGGCTGGAGAACTCTCCCCTCCAGAGTCCGGGTGGGAGGATGCCAGTCAATGTCGAAAAAGATGGCAAAGGCCGAAGCCGGGCCATTTTCCAGGACATCCCTCCACCAGGGGTTATCATGGCTTAAAGCCATGTGGTTGGGGACAATGTCCAACAGCAGGCCCATGCCCTTGGATTTCAGGACCCGGCGCAAGGCCCTGAAGGAGACCCGGGAACCCAGCTCGGGATTGATCTCCAGGGGGTTGGTCACCGAATAGCCGTGGAGGCTGCGGCGCCGGGCCTGGAAGAAGGGGGAGGCGTAGATATCGGAGATGCCCAGGTCGTGCAAATAAGGCACCAGGACTTGGGCGGCGATGAAGCGGAAGCCATGGTGAAATTGGAGGCGGTAAGTGGCGGCAGGGACTCTAAAGCCGGTCAGGGTGCGTTCCACGGGGCCACCTGCTTAATCAGGAAACCCGGACCGAGAGCTTATGGCCCAAGGCCACAAAATGCTCCACCCAGGTCCGGGCCTTTCCGTCTCCCTGTTCCGCTTGCCGGCGCTGCCAGGGATAGACGGAATTCAGCAGTTCATAATAGATATTCTGCACTTTCCAGAGATGCACGGCGAAGGGCAATGCCGCCTCCAAGTCCACCACCGCCTCTAACTGCTGCAAGTCCTCAAGATTTTCCGGATGCCCGGATAATCTTGCGGCCAGCCGCTCGATGGCTTTTCTCAAGGCATACTCCAGTCCCGCGCCTTCCAGGCCCACCTCCAACAGCCGCGCCTCTTCCAAGAGACTGCGGATGGCGTGCAGGTCCAATTCCGGGGCCAGGAAGACTTCGTGCAGGAAACGGTTGAGAACAATCTCCGCCGTGGCCTGAAAAGGCCGGGGCAGGGGCACTCCCAGTTCCTTATGAAAACGCATCAAGGGCACGTTGTGGGTGTAGAGCCGGCTATAAGCGGACCAGACATCTTCCAGGCTCAGTTTCATAATCTGGTCCAGGATCTGGCGCTGTTCGTCCCGGAAGAGGGACCGCAGAGAATAGGTGGAGGCTCCAAAGTGTTGATCGATGCGGCGGATGGTCTCGGGAAAGTCCGTCCAGGAAAAGGCCTCGGTTACTTCCCAGGCCATGGCGCCGTAGGCCTCTTCACCCTGGTACTCCCGGACGCCGCCGCAGAGATTGTGATCCCCGAAATGCAGCACTCCAAAGCTTAATAAGGCGGAATTCCAGGTAATGTCGGAGGTCACCCTGATTCGCCCCACCGCCAGCTTGGCCTTGCCCACTTCCGAAAGCCGGTAATCTTCCCGGTCGATGGCATAGCAAAAGATGCGGTCCTGGGCTTGATAATCTTCAAAGAGGGAACTGATGGCATAATGGGCCCCCACCGTGAGCAGGTCCACCATGGCGGGTTTGACATACTCGGTAAAAATCCGGCGGCCGTCGCTAAAGGCCGGGATATTACTCTTGGCCCGCTCCAGCAGTTCCAGGAAGCGGACCTCAAGGTCGTCCCCCAGGATATCCCGGGCCAACTGGACTACCCGGCCGGCATATTGCAACACTTGTATGGTTTCCAGTCCGGAGAGTTCGTCGAAGAACCAGCCGCAACTGGTGTACATCAGCATGGCATGGCGCTGCATCTCCAGGAGCTTGAGAACGATACACTTATCTTCGGCCTCCAGGTTCCAGGACGCGTGCCGCTGGAGGAATTGCTCCACTTCCTGGCGGTCCCGGTTGAGGATGACGGAGATGTAATCGTCTCTGGCGGCCCAGGGGTCTTGAAGATAGCGGGAAATTATCTTCTCATATTCGGGAGCCAGGGTATCCCGCAGCCAGTCCAGGGCTTCCCGTAGGGGGGTCCGCCAGGCCTGGCTCCACCCGGGGCGCCCGCCGCTGTTGCAGCCGCAATCTTTCCACCAGCGCTCCACGCCGTGGGCGCAACTCCAGGAAGACTTTTCAAAAATCTTCACTTCATGGCTCGGCGGGTGCTTCTCCAGAAATTCCCCGTAGTTGGTAAGGCGGGCGAGGTTGCTGTTTTCCAGGTAATCGAGAGCATAGGCCAGGGCCATGTCGCCGTGGAGACGATGGTGCCCATAGGTTTCCCCATCGGTGGCAATATGTACCAACTGGGGCCAGGGACGTTCATGGGAAAAGGCGCTGACCAGACGCAGGGCCAGGTTTTCGCCCCGCTCCAGCAAGTCCTCAAAGGCCAGGGACTGGGAGATGGGGCCGTCATAGAAAAAGAGGCTGATCTTCCGGCCCGAGGGCAATTTCAGCAGATAGGCGGTGGTGGGATCGATGCGGCCGCCGCTCACGTCCCGCCAGTGGCGCTGGCCGATCTTGCGGACCTTGTGCGCCTGGTGGGGCGCCAAAATAGTAAAGCGGATGCCCAGGGCGGCCATGATATCCAGGGCCTCCAGGTCCACCGCGGTTTCCGGCAGCCACATCCCTTCGGGAAACCGCCCGAAACGGCACTCAAAATCCCGGATGCCCCAGAGCACCTGGGTGTATTTATCCCGGCGGTGGGCCAGGGGCAAAATCATGTGGTTGTAAGCCTGGGCCAGGGCGGAACCGTGACCGGAGAAGCGTTTCCGGCTCTCCCGGTCGGCCGCCAGAATGGCCTCATAGATCTCGGGAGCTTTGGCGGCCAACCAGGTAAGGAGAGTGGGGCCGAAGTTAAAGCTCATCCGGGCATAATTGTTGGGCAGCCCGATGATGCGCCCTTCATTATCGAGAATGCGGGAGACGGTATTGGGGGCGTAACATTCCGCCGAAATTTTTTCATTCCAGTCATGATAAGGATAGGCGGAGTCCTGAAGTTCGATGTCTTCCAGCCAGGGATTTTCTCGGGGAGGTTGGTAAAAATGCCCGTGGATGCAAATATACCTGGCCATCAAGGAGCGTCCTCCAGGAGATAAACCAGAAGGGACTGGGGAGAAAGCCGGAAGGAAGGCGCGGCTCCGCCCTGGAGCTCCTCGGGGGCCTCGCTTCCCGGACCCTGCCACTGAGCCGCCCCGGAATCCAGTCTTTTACGCCAGCGCCCCGGGGGCCAGGGGAGAGAAAACTGCAAGGGTTCTAGGCCAAAGTGGAACAAGAAAAGCGCCTCACCTGCGGCCGCGGCCAGCCGCACCCACAGCAGCTTTTCCGCCTCATATCCCCTGACTTCCCGCTCTTCCCGGCCCAGGTCGGTGATCAGGGACAACTCCCGGCGCATTTTTAACAATTCCCGGTGAAATTCCAGGAGAATTTTATGTTTCCCCTCTTCCCGGAGACGGTGGTTCAACTTGGACCGGAAAAAAGTCTCCTCACTCTGGGGATCAGGGGGCTCCCCCAGCCACTCGAAGGCGGCGAATTCCTGTTTGCGTCCCTGGCGCACGGCCTCAATCAGGCCGGGGTCCCCATGGCTGACGAAATAGAGAAAGGGAGCGGTTTCCCCGTATTCCTCCCCCATAAACAGCAGGGGCAGAAAAGGCGACAAAAGCACCACCCCGGCGGCCAATTTCAGGGCCTCCAAGGAGACGAGTTTACTGAGGCGCTCCCCGCCCAGACGGTTGCCCACCTGATCGTGGTTCTGGGCAAAGACCAACAGGCGTTCCGGCGCCATGTCCCGGGTTGAGGACCCATGGCGGCGGCGGCGATAAGGGGAATATTCCCCGGAAAAAATGAAGCCTTCCCGCCAGGCCTTGGCCAGTTGCTCCAGGCGTCCGAAATCCAGATAATAGCCCGTCTGCTCCCCGGTCAACAGGGTATGCAGAGCGTGATGAAAATCGTCATTCCAGTGGGCGTCCAGGCCATACCCGCCCAATTCGGGAGAACGCACCAAACGCACGTCGTTGAGGTCACTTTCGGCCATCAGATAGATCCGCCGATGCGTGCGCTCCCGGTACCGGTGCACCGTGTCCGCCAGTTCGGCCAAGAAAGGCCGGGGCGAGAGATCGACAATGGCGTGCAGGGCATCCAGGCGCAAGGCGTCGATCTGGTATGCGCCGGTCCAAAAGAGGGCGTTCTCCCAAAAATAGCGCCGCACTTCATCGCTCTCCGGGCCGTCGAAATTCATGGCCGGCCCCCAGGGAGTGCGGTAGCGGTGGGTGAAATAAGGGCCGTAGTTGGCCAGGTAATTGCCTTCCGGCCCCAGGTGGTTGTAAACCACGTCCAGGACCACGGCCAGACCCCGTTGATGGCAGGCGTTGACCAGTCTCTTCAGGCCCAGGGGCCCCCCGTAACTGTGTTGCGCCGCGTAAGGGTAAACCCCGTCGTAGCCCCAGTTGCGCTCCCCGGGGAACTGGGCCACGGGCATCAGCTCCAGGGCGGTGACGCCCAGCTCTTGCAGCTCATCCAGCCGGGGTATAATGGCCTCGAAGGTTCCCTCCGGGGTAAAAGTCCCCACGTGGAGCTCATAAATGACGTAATCCCTTAAGGGTAGGCCGGACCAGGGGAGGTCATCCCAGGGAAAATGCGGGTCCACCACCGCCGACGGCCCGTGGACCCCTAAGGGCTGCCACCGGGAGGCGGGATCAGGGAAATCCCCGGCCCCGTTTAGCCGGTAAAAATAGTGGCTCCCCGGTTCCACTCCAGTAATCACCCCGGAAAAATAGCCTTTTTTTCCCTGTTCCAGGGGCAAGAGGGCCTCCCGGGGAGAGACGAGACGCACTTCCACCCGGTCCGCCAGCGGCGCCCACACCAAAAAACCGCAGCGCCCCTCTCCCAGATAATTGGCCCCTAAATGCTTCATATTATTAAAGTTCAATCACCCGGCTGCCGGGATTTTCCAGTAATGACAGCAGGGTCAAGTAATCCCGGATATTGCGGGTGATGAGGAAGTGTTGCCGCACGAATTCCTGGGCCAGTTTCCCCATGCGTTTGGCAAATTCCGGGCGGTGCAATAAATAGCGGATACGGAAAGCGCAACCCTCCGGGGAATTGACCAGGAAGCCGGTATTATAATCCCGGAGTTGGAGGACAATGCCCCCCACGGCGCCGCCGATCACCGGCTTACCCTTCCACATGGCCTCGGTCACTGTCAGGCCGAAGCCTTCCCGGGTGGATTTCTGCAAAATAATATCCCCGGCCCTTTGTAAGGCGTTGATATCGTGGTGCGCGTCCGCGGGCAACAAGAGCACCTTAATGTCCGGTTCCCCCTGGGCCGCTTCCTTGACCTCCTCCAAGATCCGGAGGCCCTCCGGATCATCTGTGGCCTCGCCTCCCGCCAGAATCAGCCTGCAGGGAGTATGTTTGCGCACCATGCGGAAGGCCTGGATGACCCCTAAGGGGTCCTTAAAAGAATCGAAGCGGGAGACTTGCAGGATGATGGGTTTGTCCCGCTCGATTTGCAGACGCTCCAGAACCTCCCGGATTTCCTCCGGGGTCAGTTCCCGGTTCTTTTCACTTAGAGGGTCAATGGAAGGCCGGATGAGATATTGGGGGTGGGGCAGGTTTTGGGCAAATTGCGACATGGAAAAGACGGAGGCGTCATATTTGCTGACGATCTCCCGGAGGTATTTCCAAACCTTGATGTTGGGCCGGGAGACATCGATATGGCAGCGCCAGATCCAGTGTTTGACCTGGGAGCGCATTTCATTAATGAGCCAGGCCGGCTGAGGGTCGTGCACCAGGATGAAGTCGGCCTCCCAGGTAAAGCGCTTGGCGTTTTCCCGGTTGATCTCCTGGTAGTGGTTCAAGAGGGACTGGCGCAGCCGCACATCTTGTCCCTGCAAGGCGTTATGAAAGGCCTTGGTGACTTCGAAGAAGGCGGGGTCCCCTTCGATTACCTCCCACCTGGTATCCAATCCCACCTGGTTCAATAACGGCACGGCCCGGGAAAGGATCTCCGCCACTCCCCCGCCCTTGCGGGTGGAATTGACATGGACGAAACAGCGGGGCCCCAGGCGCTCCGCCAGGCGGTAGAGCTGGTCCACCACTTCCTCCCCGGCAATGGGCCGATAGTCATCTAGGGTAATCACAGAAGGCTCCCAAATGCTGCTGGATTAAGGATAGAAGGGTGTCCCGAACTTCCTTCAAGGTATAAAAATAGACGTCAATGTCCCGGATAGCCGCCACCAACTCCGGCAGGCCGAAATTGAATTCCATCCAGTAGGAAAAGTCATCTATGTGCCGCATTCCCAGGCGGCGGCGGGCCTCAAAAAAATGGTAATAAACGGAATCCAGCCCCACCTTGCTCAGGGTTTGGCAGAAATCACGGAGGGTGTTGGCCGGGGTTTCGTCCTGAATAACCACCATGGAGGCTTCGCAGAAATGAAACTCAAACCCGGGGCGGGCCCAGGGCACGCTGGGCAGATCCCAGAGATATTCATCCAGGATCTCCAGCATGGCCTCCCGGACTTGCTCCATGTTGTCATAATCAAAGGGATCGAAGGAACTGAGTTTTTCGGCCAATTTGCTGTCTTGCAGGGCGGTGGCGGCCCATAAGGCGAACTCATTGGGGTATTCCACCACCGGTTGGGTCACCGCCAGGCGGGATTGCAAGAGATGGTAGTAAATCACCGATTCGTCCACCTCCCGCAAGGTATGGGCCAACTCCCGCAGGTTGACGGCCTTCATGCCCAGGGGCATGGTCATTAAAAAACATTCCCGGAACCAAAAGGGGTTTGCAGCCGGCTGCTCCGGATCAAAATTCATGATTTTTCCTTTCCTGGAGGTGGAAAGACTGACGCCCTGATCAGGGGTTAACTGAAAAGCCTCCGCTTTGGCGGCGACGGCCGGGGACCAGACTGGTCCCTATTATTCCTAATTATTTAATTTTAAACCATCTATTTCGGCATCTCAAAGCCCAGAAGATAAAACATGGCCAAAAAAACGGTGATGAGCATGGGGATAAAACAGACTTTTATATAATGGAGGAAAGAAATGTGGTAGCCCGCCTTCTCCGCCAGACCCACGGTGACCACGTTGGCGGAAGCGCCGATCATGGTGCCGTTGCCGCCCAGACAGGCCCCTAAAGCCAGAGACCACCAGAGGACGTCGTTGGACACGTTCATGCTCTGGTTGAGGAAAGCGACGATGGGCAGCATGGTGGCGGTGAAGGGAATATTGTCGATAAAAGCGGAGGCGATGGCCGCCACCCAGAGAACCATGATCACGGCCACCGTCAGATTGCCCCCGGAGGCCTCCCGCACCCACTCGGCGATGATCTGGATCAGACCCGTCTCTTCGGCGCCGGCGATGACCATAAACAGGGCCATGAAGAAGATCAAGGTGGGCCATTCCACTTCGTGCTCCAGCATCTCCACGATATCCACCCGGGAGATGGCCAGCAAGACCATGGCCCCGGTCAAGGCGGCGATGGACGGCTCCATGTGCAGGATGCCGTGCACCACAAACAAGAAGATGGTGAAGCCCAGCATCCCCAGGCTCATGATGGTGAGTTTGGCATCGGTGATGCGGTATTGCTCCCGCAAATACTCGATGGTGCGCTCCACGTCCTTGATTTCCGCTTTCAGATAATCCTTTTTATACCAGTAAACATAGTAGATAAGGGTGATCACCAGACAAACCAGACAAATGATCCCCAGGTGCATGACAAACTGGGCAAAGGTGAGCTTGGCATAAGAGCCGATGAGAATGTTGGGGGGATCACCGATCAGGGTGGCGGTGCCCCCGACGTTGGAGGCGAAGACCTCGGGGATCAGAAAGGTGATGGGGTTGATCTTCAAGGTGACCGCGATCTCGATGGTCACCGGGATCATGAGCAGCATGGTGGTGACATTATCTAAAAACGCGGAGGCGATGGCGGTGACCACCATCAGGATACACGACAGGATAAAGATGTTCCCCCGGGCCAGGGCATAGGATTTATAGGCCAGCCATTGAAAGAGCCCGGTCTTCTTTAAGACGCCGACAATGATCATCATGCCCATGAGGAGGAAGATGACGTTCATGTCGATGGCCCGCATGGCGTCTTCGAAGGAGAGAATGAAATAGCTCTTGTCGAAAGTTCCCGCGGTATAGCTGATGAACATGATCAAGGCGGCCCCGAGAAAGGCGGCCAGGGTCCGGTGCATCCACTCGGCGGCGATGATGACATACACCAGGAGCAGAACGACGGCGGCGATCCAAAAGGCCGGGGTGATGGCCCGGTACATGGTGATACTCCGGGTCCCTTGAAAGAGCCGGTGGCCCTGGGCATCAACGCCGCCGGCCACGACTTTAACCGGGGTGGGACCGATCTTCCGCCAGGAGGGTTTGGCGGCCTTGATTTCCACCTTGGCAGAGGGCAGGGCGCCGGGGGGCAAGACGAATTCTGCCAAAAAGCTGCCCGATTTGCCGGTGACGATTTCCTCCTCAACCCCCTCAGGCTTGAGATGGCGGCCGTTTACCAGCACCTCCACCTCCACTTCCTTGACCCCCCGGCCCTGGAGGTTTTTAACCGCGCCCGCCAGGGTCAGGCGATCACCGGGTTTGGCCGGAGGAGCCGGGAAGGTGGTGGCCGCGAGAGACAAACCTAGAAAACTACAGAACAGGACGATAATCGCTATTTTCATGTTTTTCTGCATGTCGGTCTTACCTTATTCAGAATAGCAGCAATCCTGCTATGCGAGGTTAATTGTTTAAAACAAAAAACCATTGGTGGTATCTTGGCGGGGCGGCCGTCTCCGGCCGCCCTTGTCATTGACGGGTACAGAGGCCATTCATACCAGATTTTGCCTGGTTTGCGGGTAGGCCCCAGTCCCTTGAGGAAGTTCCCGGAACAATTTTCGTAAAGCGCGCCCTAAGCCCCCTCAAAGGTAGCCGGGCAATACCGGCCGTCTAGTGGACGCCGAAGACGCGAGGCTTAGACAGCCATCAATCGCTGAGCACGAAGTCGGCAATCTCCTGGAAGACGTCGCTCCTCCGGACCATGCCCACCACCCGTCGCTCTTCCATGACCGGAATCCGGACAATATTCTCTTTGAGCATCAGCAGCAGGGCCTTGGCCAGGGAGTCGCCCACCGCCACCGTGGCCTTGATGGGGCTCATAACCTCGCTCACCTGGGTCTCGGCGGCCTCCTTCACCCCGGGGCCGGAAATGTCCGTTTCCAGGCTGGCGACCGCGGCTTCCAGATCAATGGCGGCGCGTAACTTGGCGATAGTCCCTTGAAGAGATTTGGGGATCAGACCCCGGATGATTCCCCCCAGGGACAAGACGCCCAGGAGATGATATTTTTCATCGAAGACCAGCAATGACCGGGGCTCAAAAGCGCCTTCGAATTTAATGGCCGCCTCCCGGACAATGGCCATGGCCTGGCGCAGGGTAAACCAGTAAGGAACATGCGGATAGTCCTTCAGGGGAATCATCAAGTCCTCAACTTTCTTCCGATAAGGCATATCTCCCTCCATCCTTAAGATTGAGGTGGGCATTCAGGGGTTTTTGGCAACTCCAGATGGCAATCGAGGATAGCAGTGGGCTGGATAATACAAAGCAGATTATGCTATTTTCTTCAAGCATTTTCGGAGCGCCTTGCCTGTTCTTTTGATCCGGGGCAGTTGCTTGCCCTCAATTTCGGCCTGGCGGTTCCGGGCCTCTCCGGTTTTTATGTCCACAAACTCACCCCGAACTGGCGTCTCGGTTTGAGCATGCTCTCCTACCTGGGTCTGGGGGTCAATTACGGGGACGGCTGGGCCGGCCGCTACTATAACCAGGCAATTAAGCTTATTACCGTGTCCGTAGTCCCTTCCGCGGCCTACCGGGTCAATGACCGGCTCTCGGTGGGCGCCGGTTTTATCCTGATGTACGGCAAGCTCAAGCAGTCTTCGGCCGTCAACAACCTGCTGCCCCCGGGAGCCGCCGACGGCCGGCTCACCTTCAACAGCGAGGCGGTGGGGTTTGGCGGCCTGGTGGGGGTGATGCTCGAGCCCCGGCCCGGCGCCCGTCTGGGCGTCAGCTACATCTCGCCGGTGGATTTGCCCTTTCAGGACGTGGCCAGCCTCGACGGCCCGGGTCCCCTCTTGCGCTTTGACCTGGGGTCTGGCCTATGAATTTATGGATGCCGGCCCGGCGCCTATCGATACCCGGCGGGGTCCCCTGGCCGGCAGGCTGGTGGGGGATTATTCTCCCAACCACTACCATTTTATCGCCACCAATATTATATGGAGGTTCTAAACGCCGGGGGAAAATAAAAGCCGATGGCGGGTCCCGTCCAGAAGACGGGTCAGGTCGGTGCGGCAAGATGATTTGCGGCTATTTACAGTCGGCAAACTGCAAATATTACCTCTGCGACCGTGCCTTTTCTGGTCATCCTAAGGTAAGGGGTGGAAAAGGCTCCTGGGGCGCGGGCGCCCCGCGCCCCAAGATTGCGCTTCGCCTTTAACCCCTTTCCGGGATTAACCGTGCGGGAGGGTGATGACGAAATTTGAGCCGTCACCTTTGGGCTCGTACCAAATATCCCCCCCTTGCTCTTTGATGATATCCTTGACCAGGCGGAGTCCCAGGCCCAGCCCCTCGGCCCCCTCTTCTTTAACCACATGCCTGGAGCCGGGGAACAACAAGGGCTGTTTTTCTTCAAAGACCTGCCCGCCGCGGTTCCAGACTTTCAGGATGCAGTTGGCGCCTCGCTCTTCCAGATCAATGATGATGGCGCAGCCGTCGCCGCCATATTTAATACCGTTACTCATCAGGTTCCGGAAGACGCTCTTCAAATATAACTTGCTGCCTTTGATGGGGATGGTGGCCGCGGGCATGGCTTGCAGCCGGTTATCGATGGTGATGCCATGGTCCCGAATCTCTTCTGAGAATTCCTCCAGGACCGGGGCTACGATCTCGTCCCTTAAATCCACCAATTCGGAGTTCAGGGTGACGTCTTTATTCCCGGACAGGAACTGGGCCATATATTCTTCGCTCAGGCCCACTACCTTCTTGATCCGGGAATGGAGTTCCTCGACCTTTTGACTCGCCTCCGCATCCATGAAGCCATGGGTTCCCCGGAGCAAAAGCTTCAAGGCGGCGGAGGTGGTGACCATGGAACTGCGGATATCGTGAAACATGATGGCCAGTTTATTCAAAACCCGTTCATTAATCGCGGCCAATCGCACCTGCGAGTCGGATTCTACCGGCTTGGCCTCCAGGCTCTCCAGACATCTGACCACCCGCCGCCACAATTCCACGGGGCTGCAAGGCATGAGGACATAATCATCGATTTTCAGACGATAGGCTTCCAGGGGAAAGGCCACCTGGTTGTCGCCCCCCAGAACCATGACCAGGATTTCCGGATTCAGCTTTCTGGCCCGTTTCACCACCTCCAGACCTTCCGTCCTCTCCTGGGTCAGGGGGGTGATGAGCAGATCATAATTTTTCCGGGCCAAGGATTCAATCGCCGCCTCGGGAGAAGATACCTCTGCCACCCTATAGCCTTTAGACTCCAAGGCCCAACCCAGGGTATGGAATAGGGGTGAACCGTTATCCAATAAAAGAATTTCGTAGGCAGTCATGATCTTTCTCCTCTTCAGCCGTACGGGTGAGTGAGCGTCACTAACAGGGTTACACGACTGCTGCACCCTCGATACAACCCCTTTTGAGAAAAAAAAACAATCGGCCAAAAGACCTAATTATAACTAGGTAAAAGTACCTAGATAATTTTTTCTTAAAAAATAACTTACTAATATAATTGATCAAATTATTCATAAAAATAAATCTTTGCTTTTTTTAGGGGTGAAGAATTTAGGGAAGTAAATTGGTAGTAATACCTATTTAGGTATCGGTAAAACTACCTAGATGCTGGGAAAAGAGGGGAGCGGACCGAACGGTTTAATTACCGTCGGTGGAGGTATACCCCTTTTGGATGGCGTATTTCACCAGGTCTGCGGTCTTTTTGAAGTTCAGTTTACGCATGATATTGGCCCGGTGGTGCTGCACCGTCCGGGAACTGATAAAGAAGAGGTTGGCGATCTCTTTGCTGGATTTGCCCTCGGCAATGAGCTTGATAATCTCCCTTTCCCGGGTGGTCAGAACCTCCGAAGGGAATTGTCCCTCTCCCTCCCGGGGCCGCTGACGCTCCAGGAAGATATCCGTCAGTTGGGGCGCCAACAGGGGAGAGATATAGGAGCCTCCCTGGCGGATGGTTTTGATGGCGGCAAAGAGTTCCACGTCCGCATCTTCTTTCAGCAGATAGCCTTCGGCTCCGGCCGAGAGCGCGTGATACAGATACTCCCGGTCTTTGTGCATGGTGAGGATAATGACCCTGATTCCGGGATAGGTCATCTT
This sequence comes from Thermodesulfobacteriota bacterium, assembly GCA_049322315.1. GTDB lineage: Bacteria > Desulfobacterota > Desulfobaccia > Desulfobaccales > 0-14-0-80-60-11 > SURF-52. Next base: position 145,187 of record JBMORF010000015.1, read on the forward strand.
GATTTCCCGGGTAGCCTCCAAACCCCGGAGATTGGGCATGGAAACATCGACAATCACCATATCAGGAGGCGACTGTTTAATGATTTCCAATAACTGCAAACCGTCGCTGGCTTCCCCCACCACTTCTAATTCTTCGTTTTCCTGAATGATCCTCTTGACACCGCGGCGGAACATCTGATGGTCATCAGCCAGGACAATTCGATAGCGGTTCGGCAAGACTCGCTCCTCCTCTTCAAGGAAGAATGGTTGCTACTCTTCCGGCCCTCCCAGCGGGTCAGTCTTCTGGCTGACCCACTGAGACCGGGATGGCGCAGGTGATGCGGGTGCCCCGGCCTTTCTGGCTATCGATCCGGAGAGAGCCGCCCAGCATTTTGGCCCGTTCATTGAGAGCCGCCAGTCCTAACCCCTTCTCCGTGGAGGAACGGCTCAAGACCCGGGTTGCTTCAAATCCCTGGCCGTCATCCTCCACTTCCAACAGGATCGCCTCGTCAGTCTGACGGGTGGCCAGGTGCACCTTGCCAGCCTGGGCGTGTTTGGCGATATTGGTCAGGGATTCCTGGAAGATCCGGAAAATAATGATCTGGGCCTCCTTGGGAAAAAGATGGTCCAGATCGACCAGATCAAAATCATGGTTGATCTCAAAGTATTTACTGAATTCGTTGACCAGGTATTTCAAGGCCGGGGTCAGACCCAGGTCTTCTAAAATGGCAGGGCAAAGGGCCCGGGAGAGGCGCCGCACTTTTTCAATGGTGGCGTCGAGATAGGCGGTCATATTTCCCAGTTCTTCTTTGACTTCCGGGGGCTGCAGCAAGTGCCTGCCGGCGGCGCGCAGGCTCAGTTTCAACACCGTCAAGCTCTGCCCCAACTCATCATGAAGCTCCCGGGAGAGGCGCTTGCGTTCGTCCTCCTGGGCGGTGAGAAGCTGGGAGGTCAGGAGGCGCAGTTTGTGCTCCGATTCCCGGAGGTCCTCTTCAGCCCGCTTCCTGGCGGTGATGTCCTGGCCCACGGCAATGATCCCCAGGATCTCGCCATTTTTTCCGAGCAAGCGGTTGACATTCCACAAAAACTGCCGCTCGCTGTCATCGCGCAGCTTAAGGGGCAATTCCAGGCCCCGGATCGACTGCCCGGCCAAGACCTTGTGGAAGCTGGACATCACTGCATCCTTATGCTCCTCCGAAAAAAATTCCAAAAGATCCCGCCCCAGCACCTCCTGTCGTTGCCACCCGGTGAGCCGTTCGGCTTCCGGGTTAAACTCCAGAATCCGCCCTTCCCAGGAGGCCACGCTAATAAAACTGGCCGCAGTTTCAAAGAGGGTGCGGTAACGCTCTTCGCTCTCCCGGAGCAGCTCTTGGGCCTGCTGGCGCTGCCGCCGCAACTCGGCTTCCTCCAGGGCCCGCACCACGGCCGCGCTCAGGCGGGCCAGGCGCTGTTTCAGCACATAATCCGTGGCTCCCTCTTTCAAGGAATCCACGGCCACCTCTTCACCGATGGCCCCGGAGACAAAGATGAAGGGGGTTTCCGGGCAGATCTTCCGGGCCAATTTTAGGGCGGAATGGCCGTCGAAGCTGGGCAGGCTGTAATCCGCCAGGATTACATCGGGGATGCAATGCTTTAAATCACGGAGGAACTCCTCCCGGGTGTCCACCCGCCGGAGGGTAAAGTCTATATTGGCTTTGCGGAGTTCGTATTCTATCAGCTCCGCATCACTGGCCACGTCCTCCAGGATCAAGATGTATAATTTTTTCGCCAAAGTTACTGCACCGCCCTTAAGGCCGCCGCCGTTTGTCCGGCGGTTGAGGGCCAAAGCCCCCATTATTCGATCTCCGGTTTCAGCCGGGGAACCGGGAAAGGGGAGCGGGCATCAGGTCTTGGGTATAGCCGACGAAATCCCGGTCCCCATCCCCTCCTCCATTAAGAGGCTGGGAGTAAATGCCTGAAGACTGATCAACTATAATCCTGGAACGTAACCTTAGCGCGTCTTTATAGCACCCTTTACCAGGCGCCTCAAGTCGGCACTTGATTCAACAACAACCAATAAAGCCCCATGTCGGCCACGGACTGGGCAAACTTGTCAAAGTCCACGGGCTTGACGATGTAGCTGTTCACTCCCAGGCGGTAGCTCTCGACGATGTCCTGCTCCTCCTGGGAGGAAGTCAAGACCACCACCGGAATTGCCCGGGTACGCTCATCAGCCTTGAGCCGGCGCAGAACCTCCAACCCATCAACTTTGGGGAGCTTCAAGTCCAGGAGAATCACCTTGGGACGGGCATTGAGGTTGCGGCCGATAAAGGCGCCGGTGGAAAAGAGGAAATCCAGGGCCTCGGCGCCGTCTTGGAGCAACTGCACTTTGTTGGCCAAACCATTTTTCTTCAAGGCCCTGAGGGCCAACTCCACATCGTGGGGATTGTCTTCGATGAGGACGATCTCCACGGCGTCAAGGTTAGTCAACTTACCCCTCCTTTCTGCAGCAGGGCAAAATAAAAAACGGCCCCGTTATCCACTTTACCGGTGGCCCAGATACGGCCTCCATGTCGGGTGATAATGCGCTGGACAATGGCCAGGCCCACACCCGTTCCTTCAAAATCCTCCCGGCGGTGGAGGCGCTGGAAAACCCCGAAGATTTTCTCCACATAGCGCATGTCGAAGCCCACGCCATTATCCTTAACAAAATATATGTTTTCTTTCCCTTCTGTCCAGCCACCCACCTCAATTACCGCCTTTTTCCTGGGCTTGGTGAATTTGACGGCATTACCCAGGAGGTTGGCCAGGACTTGGTTGATCAGGCTGCGGTCCCCATAAGCCGGAGGCAGGGGATTTAAGACCAGTTTTATCTCCCGCTCCTGCATCTGCGCCTGCAGTTCCCCGAAGATCGAGGTGACCAGGCCCCCCAGGTCGATTTCCTGGGCCCTGATCTCCTGGCGGCCCAAGCGGGAGAGGGAGAGGAGATCGTCAATCAATTCCGCCATGATCCGGGTGTTGCTGCGGATCACCTCCAAGAGCCGCAGGCCCTCCTGATCCAATTTCTCGGTGTAGTCTTCCAGGAGCATGCGGGCAAAGCCCTCGATGGCCCTGAGGGGCGTGCGCAGGTCGTGGGACACGGAATAGGAGAAGGCCTCCAACTCCTTGTTGGCGGCCTCCAATTGCAGGGTACGCTCGCTCACTTCCCGGATGCGGTCGCTGAGTTCCTGATTCAAATTCCGGATCTTCTCCTCCGTCTCCTTGCGCCGGGTGATGTCCTGGAACAGTCCCACCGCGCCGCTGCTGAGACCCTGCTGGCCCCGGATGGGCGCGGTGTTCACCAATAAGTTCCGGCGCCGGCCATCCGGCCAGGCCAGGATCATCTCCACGTTCCGGTGGGTCTCCCCTTCCCTGGCGGAGCGGAGCAGCGGCTGATCACCGGGGACGCAGGCCGTACCGTCCGCCCGGCAGAATTGGAACAAGGCGCAATCGGAAGCATCCTCGACGCAGCCTTCAGGGTGGGAATAGAGCCGGTCCGCGGCGGGATTGGTCATTAGTACTTGCCCATTCGCATCGGCCACGACAATGGCTTCCGGCGCGCTGGTGATGATGGCCTGGAGCCGGGCCCGCTCCATCTCCAATTCCTGGATCAGCCTTTCCCGCTCATCTTCCGCCCGCTTATTGGACAGAGCCATGGCTGCCAGTTCTCCGAACCCGGCAACCAGGTGGACGTCGTTTTCCGTGAACCCCCCGGGCTTATTCCCCAACCCCAGGAGGCCCACAGCCCGGCCTTTCATGACCATGGGGGAAAACAGGACATTGTCCAAGACCACGTGCCCCGGGGGAAGGAAGCGGGCATGGTCGCTGGCGGGATAATTGTTGTCATACACCGTCTTACAGGTTCGATAGGCTTCCGCCCGGAGACCTCTGACCGGCATGGGCAGCGAGGGGTCCACCGTGCAGTCCTGTCCCCCCGAATCTAAAAAGAGGACTTCATTTTCCTGGCCGTCGGGGCTGAGTAAGGCGATATACCCGGAAGTCGCGCCGATTAATTCCTTACAGGAATCGTAAATGGAGCGGGTGATCTCCTGAAAACCTCCGGCCTTCAACACCGCCCGGGTGGCCTGCAGCAGGGCGGCAATTTCCGCCTGGCGCTGCCGGGCATCATTCAGGGCCTGACGCAACCCCTCTTCCGCCCGCACCCGGTTGATGGCCGTACCCAGGGTCATGGCGATTCTTTCCAGACGTTCCACCAGACTCAAAGGCACCATGTGCTCCCGGCGGTCCGCCAGGTGGATCAGGCCCAGGATGTGCCCCCCGAAGACAATGGGCACCAGGGCCACGGATTCATAACCGAACCCTTGGCAGGCGAGGCGGGTCTTGCCCAGCAAACCTGGGGGGGTCGTGGCCATGAAGTGGGAAAAACGGTTGATATAACAGGAGGAGCCCGAGGTGTAGCAGGGCAATGCCGGATCGACTTCCCCTTTGATCACGTTGATGCACAGGCAATGGTCGGACAAGATGGACAGGGGGCTTTCACAAGCGATGAACTCTTCTTGGAAGCCGACATAGGCCTCATAGGGAATCTTGCCCTCCGCCTCCAAGATGCGGATGGCCACCGCCTCACAACCGGAGTGCTCCTGCACCGCGGCGGCGTAGTCCTGGAGCAGGGGCGCCATTTGGGTATGGCGGTTGGCGATGCCCAGGAAGTCCCGGGAGGTCCTAAGGGTCTCTTCCGCTTCCTTGCGGGCCGTGTGGTCATGAATGATGGAATAGAGGAGCGTCCGGCCATGGACCCGGAAGGGACTGCTATAAACCTCGACATCCCGGACCTCGCCGTCGGCCAGGCGGTGTTTAAAGAAAAAGTGACTCTCCTGTCCCTCCTGAACCCGGCGCATATTGCCCAAGACTTGCTCCCGGGGCGCCAGGTTGATATCCGTGATCTTTTGGGCCGTCAGTTCCTCCTGGCTCCAGCCATAGAAAGCACAGGCCGCAGGATTGGCGTCCACGATTTCCCCGGTGGCCGGATCAATCAAAAGCATGACCGCGTGATTGCTCTGGAACAAGCTACGGTAGCGCTCCTCGCTTTCTTTGAGGGCCTCCTCCGCCTCCTTGCGGGCGGTAATGTCCTGGGTCGTGCCGAATCCACCCAAAATCTGGCCCTGGGAGTCGACCTCCAATTCGGCCACCTCCCGCAGCCATTTCACCGTGTCTCCCACCACGATGCGGTGTTCGATGTCGTAAGGCTCGCCCTTAAGGGCGGCGCGCCACTTTTGGTCCACGTAGGCCAGGTCTTCCGGATGCACGGTGGACAGAAACGTCTCATAGGTCAGCGGTTTTCCCCGGGGTATCCCGAATATCCGGTGATTTTCATCGGACCAATACAAGGCGTTGCGCTGTACGTCCATCCGCCAGCTGCCCGTGTGGGCCACGGCCTGGGCCCGGTTTAGGTCCTGCTGGCTTTCCCGCAGGGCCTTCTCCACCTGCATCCGGTCCATGGCGATGGACACCAGATCGGCCACGGCGTTCATCAGCTCCAGTTCGTCGGCCTTAAAACTGGTGCGCTTCCGGCTGCCGAAGGCCAGGGTTCCCAACACCTGGTCCTTCACCTTTAGGGGATGACAGGCGTAAGCCTGGAGCCCATAAGCCTTGAGCAATTTCGTCTTAGGATCCGAGGTGTCCTGCAGATTCTCAACCACCAGGCGGCAGCCGTCCCGGGCAGAGCAGCCGCACAGGCCCACCCCGAAATCGATCCATTCGATCTTGCGGGCCTCTTCGTCCGGGATGCCGATGCAGGTATGCAGATGCAGACGCCCCGTATTTTCATCCAGGAGAAAGTTGAAGCAGACGTCACAGTCGATAAAGGCCATAACCTTGCGGCAGAGCCCATCCACCACTTCCTGGGGCGAAGCGCTGGCTAGCAGCTGGCTGGCCGTGTCCGCCAGCAGGTCGAGGCGTTGATTGCTAAAGCCCAATTCCTCGGCGGCGCGTTTGCTCTCGGTAATATCCGTGGCATATATCCGGATTACCTTGAACTCTCGGGCGAAAGAAAGCGCCTCGCTAAAAAAAGAGCCATTTACTTGTACTTCCCGATGAAAGACGCTCTCTCCCGTTGTCCGGGCGGTTTGCAAAATGCCCTCCAGATCTGGGGGCAAAAAGGCCTTTACCTTTCCTTCATCCATCTTCAGCTTCTTGAGGGTCTCCAGGGTGGCCCTGTTATAATAAGTGATCTTCCCGGCAGTATCCACTTCCAGGACGGGATGGGGATTCAACCGGGGGAAGGAGGCCAGGTGTGCCAGTCTCTTTTCCATATCCTTGGGCGCGGTGATATCCCGCATCATCACCAGGACCGCGGGCTGCCCCTGGTAAGTAATTCCCACCCCCGCGGCCCCCACGTCCACCACCCGGCCGTCCAGCCGCAAAATCTTTATCTCCTGGAGATCGGTTTGCGCCCCGGAGGCGTTGACGGCGCAGATACTTTTGCTGACCAACTCCCGGTGATCGGGATGAATCAGATCCGAGACCAGTTTGCCCACCACTTCCCCGGGATCGGCCGCTCCCAGGAGCCGCGCCCCCGCGGGATTGATGAAGAAATACCGGCCCTGGCTCTGGACGGCAATGGCGTCCGGGGAGAGGTCCACCAAAGAGCGGTAGCGCTCTTCGCTTTCCCGGAGCTTTTTCTCCGACCAGAGGCGCTCCGAGATCTCGTTTTGTAAAGCGACGTTGGATGCGGCCAATTCCTGGGTCCGGTCCTGGACCCGGGCTTCCATTTCCTCGTAAGAACGGCGCAGGGCCGCGGCCATGCGGCGGCGCTCCTCCTTGCCCCTAAGGGCCATAATCCCGAAAGAGACGTCCACGGCCAGATCTGATAAAAGATTCACCTCGGCGGCATCAAACGCATCCGCTTCCCCGGCGTAGATATTCAAAGCCCCGAAGGCCGTGTCCTCCACCATCAGGGGCAGGACCAAGGAAGAAGCATAACCCCGTTGCATCGCTTCCTGCCGCCAGGGGGCGAAATGGGGATCGCTGGGAATATTTCTGGCCAGGATGGGCTTGCCGGTGCGGATGGCCGTGCCCGTGGGGCCTCGGCCCCGTTCCGTATCCGCCCAGGTGATCTTCAAGGTCTCCAGATAGCCTGCTTCGTAGCCGGCCTGGGCCATGGGGCGCACCGTTTTTTGGGGGTCGTTTTCCGTATAGCCGATCCAGGCCAGACGGTAGCCACCCTCCTCGATGACCGCGCCACAGACCCTCTGGAGCAGCTCCGCCTCGGTTTGCGCCCGCACCACTGTTTTATTGACGGCGCTCAAGGTCCTGAGAGCCCTATTGGCCCGCTTGGCTTCGGCCTCGCTTTTAGATGGGGTGGTGATTTTGCCAATTTGCGCGGTTTGCTTTTCCTGCCGGGGACGCCGTTTTGCCCCGGATGGCCCCGTCTCTTTCCGGCCCCCCGGAAATTCTTTCTCCATCTGGGCCCGGTAGAGGGCCATATCGATGATGGTTTCCAACTCTCTAAGATCGCAGGCTTTCCCCAGATAATCGAAGCTATGGGTCACCTTCATCTGCTTTAAGGTGGCCCGGTCTTCATCCGCCGCCAGGTAGAGCAGTCCTTGGGGGAAGCGCTTCCGGAACTGCCGGGCGGCCTTGGATCTCCTGCCCTCCCGGAGCCATGCCAGGTCCAGCAAGACCAGGTCCGGGGGAGCCTCTTCCGCCTTTTTCCAGGCTTCCTCCAGGGAAGAGACCACCGCGCTGACCGCAAACCCCAAAGACTCCAGATTCGCCGCCAGTCCCCCGGCGACCTCCGGGTCGCTAGCCGCCACTAATATTTGCGCCTTGGCCATCGTTAGGTTTCCTCGGCAAAACGAATGCTCGGTTCCCTGCTAAATATGGGTATTATTCCGGCGCCGCGGCCGCGGGGCCCGGGACATCCGGCTGTTCTAAAAACCTGGGGGTCCTGATACCAATTCGCATTCAAAGGACGTTGAACTGTAGGGGCGAACCTTGTGTTCGCCCGTGGCTTCGGGGCGAACACAA